>JAKPDL010000227.1 GCA_029552825.1 Bacteroidota bacterium | reverse complement strand
CATTTGGGATTCATGCATTTAGCTATTCCTGTTATTGTGTCGGGCACTTCCACGACTTTCTTTTCAACTACCTCATAATCCTTAATAATATTCAGTTTTGCCTGTGGAGCAACCAGTGCAATACGGTTAATATCTTCATCTTCAAAAAATTTATCTGAAATCTTTATTATCGCTTTTTTACCAAGTTTTTTGCTTTCAAGGTTAGTACCAAATGTTATCTGATTATCAATGTGATCGAGGCCAAGAATCTGGATTACTTTAAAAAGGCTTTTTGCTGGAATATGGTCAATCACTGTGCCATTCTGTATTGCGCTTACGCTGAGTTGTTTAGGTTCTTTCATAACAAGAATAATTTATATTACACCTAAAATTGAACATAGTATTGCCTGCCTTACATATACTCCATTCAGTGTCTGTTCAAAGTAGTATGCCTTTGGATTTTCATCCACATCAAGATGTATTTCATTCACACGAGGCAGGGGATGGAGAATCTTGAGGTTTGGCTTGGTATTCTGCAGCATAGAATTATGTAATACGTAAACGTTTTTAACCTTTTCATATTCAATTGGATCTGAAAAACGCTCCCGCTGTACCCTGGTCATATATATAATATCGGCTTTTGAAATAATGTCAGTAAAATCAGTATGCTCGTAATACTTTAATCCTATGTTCTCGAGGTACAACTTATATTCTTCAGGCATCTTCAGTTCTTCCGGAGAAATAAAATTGAATGTAGTTTTCCACCTCGCCATTGCCATCATCAGCGAATGAACTGTTCTACCATACTTTAGATCTCCGACAAAGAAAACATTCAGATTATCTAGTGTTCCCTGAGTTTTTCTAATCGAATAAAGATCCAGAAGAGTCTGAGTAGGATGCTGGTTTGCCCCATCGCCTGCATTAATTACCGGAACTTTAGATATTTCACTTGCATATCTTGCACTCCCTTCAAGAGGATGGCGCATTACAATAAGATCACAATAATTGCTGATAGTTTTTATTGTATCCTTAAGTGTTTCACCTTTTGATACAGAAGAAGTTGCAGCATCAGCAAAACCCACTATCCTTCCTCCGAGCCTGTTTACAGCACTCTCAAAACTTAAACGGGTCCGGGTAGATGGTTCGAAGAAAAGTGTAGCAATAACTTTCCCCGTTAAAAGACTTCTGTCAGGTTTTTTTTCAAAATCCTCTGCCAGATCAAGAATACTTAGAATTTCATCTGTAGATAGATCATCTATTGAAACTAAGCTTTTGTTTTTCATCAGGTTAAAATTTATAACGCATTAATAATACGCTATTATAAAATTAACCAAAGTTTTGGCATTAATAATTGCACTGTTAATAATTTATTCAAAAATTTCATTACCATTCTGACTCGGTAATAAAATCTCAATATCTCTACATTCACTCAGTTTTTTGATGACAATTCCATGTTTTGATTTTCTTATACTTGCTATTATTTCACATTGTTCCCCGAATTCCTGTTTTTTGATGGTTGCTTTTGCATCATTCAATAATTTCATCACTGTGTTCAGTCTTGAATAAGGAAAACGAACACTTATAAGGTTTTCTATATACTTTTCAATAATAATTGCATTATTAAGTGCTTCTGCTGAGGCTGTTTTATATGCATTGATAAGTCCCCCGGTACCCAGTAATGTTCCGCCGAAATACCTGACTACTACCACCAGAACATTTGTAAGATTCCTTGAATTTATCTGCGACAGTATTGGTTTGCCGGCAGTTCCTGAAGGTTCACCGTCATCATTGAATCGCCAAACAGCATTTTCATGTCCGATTATATAAGCATAGCAATGATGCCTCGCATCGTGATACTCTTTTTTATAATTCTCAATTATTTTCTTTGCATCATCAACAGAGCATACAGGATGGGCAAATGCAAGAAACTTGCTGCCACGGTCTTTAAATATTCCGGTAGAAACAGATTCAATTGTGTAATATGTATCGTTACTTGAATTCATTAACAAACAGCCTGAAGTCTTTCCTCGATAAGATTACAGATTGTATGTGCCAGATTTATATCTCCATCTTTCAGAAATGCAACCCTTTCCATTATTCTTCCAAATCTATTGTCGGCCTCGGTAAGTCCTATTTTGTAAAGTAACTGCCTCACTTTATTTTTCATGGCATTATATGAGTCATTATCTGTTTCATCTTCAATGGTTTTGAAATCCTGTATATGTTTTGAAAGTTCATATGCGTAAATCATAACAGCCTGTGCCAGATTTAATGAAGGGTATTTTATTTGCATTGGAACGGCTGAAATTATATCACAAAGTTTAATTTCATCGTTTGTAAGTCCAGATTCCTCCCTTCCGAATACTAACGAAACATTTTTTATGTAGCCTGATTTCGAAATCAGAAATTCAGACAAGTTTCGCGAATTCACAATATCAACTTTTACCATACGGCGTCTGATACTTGTTGCTATGGCAAAATCAGAGTCAGACAAAGCTTCTGCGAGGGAATTGTAAACCTTGGCATTCTCAAGTATTTCAGCTGAGCCGTGCGCTACCCACCTCGATTTTCCTTCTTTAAATTCGCATGGATTTACCAGTACCAGGGAATCAAAGCCCATGGTCTTTATTGCTCTTGCACTTGCCCCGATGTTTTCAGGTACCTTTGGCTCTACAAGGACAAAATTTATTTTCATCATTTTTATTTAAGTAAAACCTGATTAAATAAAATGACGGAATTAATTCCGGGATTCAGTATCCAAAATTATTATTTGTTTTCTTTTGTAATGCTGGAATTTCTGATTTATCGAGCCCCCTAAATTAATTTTTAATCTCAAAACCTCATATTTGTTTTATCAGATAATTTAATTTGATAATTTTGCACATTATTTTTATAGCTATGGGTGTTAATCTTGACGAAAAAGACCTAGACAAACTGATTGTGGTAGGCGACAGAATTCTTATCAAGCCAAAGGTACCGCAATCCAAGACGCAGACCGGACTTTACCTTCCTCCAGGAGTCAATGAAAACGAGAAGGTTCAGGTGGGGTACGTTTTGAAAGTTGGGCCGGGTTATCCTATTCCAACTATTGTTGACAACGATGAGCCATGGAAAAACAAATCGAACGAACCAAAATATGTCCCGCTTCAGGCCAGGGTAGGAGACCAGGCAGTATACATGCAAAGCCAGGCTATTGAGATTGAATTCAATAAGGAGAAATATATTGTCGTGCCTCAGTCAGCTATATTGCTTCTGGTAAGGGATGAGGGACTTTTTGAATAAATATTGTTTTACCAGAGCTTTTATTCACTGTACAGCGCTATATTTCTGAAGTCTTTTTTAAATTCTTCTATTTCCGCCTGCCACCGTTCTGTTTCCATGGAAGTTGGTTTACCTTTTTCAAGTGTCTCCCTCATAAGTGAATCACCAGCCAGAATATCAAAGGGTATTAGCTTTTCTTCATATTCATAAGGAGGATCATTGAATTTTACTGTACCATCTTCACTGGTTCTGATAATGGAATCAATTATTTCCATCGCTGCGACCACAGGTTTGAATTTTTTAATATCTGTCACATGTATTTGAAGTCCGTTGCAAAAGATGCCTGAGTATTTGTTAAAAGTTGGTATGAAACAGTGAATTCGGAATTTGCAACCCTGAATGTTTTTCTCCCTAAGATGGTTGATTAACCTGTAGGGATCAATAAATGGCGCACCGAACAGTTCGAAAGGTATTGTTGTGCCTCTTCCTTCAGATATATTCATAGCTTCGAAGAGTACCATACCCGGGTAAACAACGGCAGTGTTCAGGGTTGGCATATTTGGAGATGGCAATACCCATGGCAACCCGGTTTGATTGTACATCATCGACCTTCTCCAGTTTACCATTTTTATAACCTGCAATTTACAGTTTTTAATATGTTTCTCCTTTATCCATAATGCTATTTCTCCAATTGTCATTCTGTGGCAAAGAGGTATTGAGGCACCTCCAACGAAGGTGAAATACTCTTCTTTTAGAACAGGACCATCAAAATCCAGAGCAGCAACAGGATTGGGTCTGTCAAGCACAACAACCGGTATGCCCATTTCAGAGCAGGCTTCCATACAAAGCTTCATTGTCCAAGCATAAGTATATAACCTGGCACCGACATCCTGCAGGTCGACAATAAGAAAATCAATTCTTTCCAGCATTTTTTTGTCTGGCTTGCGAAGCTTCCCGTACAAACTGAAAACAGGAATTTTATAAACTGGGTGAGTATATCCTTCCCATTCTATCATATTATCCTGCGTCTGACCGAATAAACCATGCTGTGGACCAAAAATTGCTGTAAGTTTGCACTGGCCACTATTGTAAAGAAGGTCTGTTATGTGCACAAAATCTTTATCTATACTTGGAGCATGACATAAGACTCCGGCTCTCTTCCAGCGAAATTCTGCCGGAAATTTCTCAAGAAAAACCTGCAAACCAGTTTTGACCATATATTTTATTTTAGACTGCAAAATAATTCATATTTGAATTTTTTAACTATGCAGGTTGAAAATTCTTTTATATGTTTAGGTCAATTAAAAATAAGAATAGAATGCTACTCAAAAATTTAATGATTTTTTTGTTTATTACGGTGGTAATCACCCTGAATGCCCAGAAAATTCCATTGAGTCACGATGTTTATGACACCTGGTATTCAATTTCCAATCGCACCGTGTCAGAAGACGGTAAATGGATTACATGGGAAAAAAATCCTCAGCAGGGTGATAGCTGGCTTTATGTCTATAATACGGATAAAAGAGAAACTGATTCGGTATTTTGCGGTTACAGGGCTTCTTTTTCGCCCGGATGCAAGTATCTGGTCTACATGATTAAACCCACTTATTCCGAAACACGGCAGGCAAAGGTTAAAAAGCTAAAACAGGATCAGATGCCGAAGAGCAATATGGTAATCAGAGTTCTGGATACCGGCAAAAGGTATAATTTCGAAAAAGTTAAATCATATTCTCTTCCTGAGTCAGGATCTCTATGGATGGCATTTTTGTTTGAGAAGAAAAATGAAAACAAATCACCTGAAAAATCAAATAATGAAAATCAGGGAGAGAAACAAAAACAGGCATCTTCCGGTAAACAGGCTGAAGCGAAAGGAACAGAGCTTGTAATTCTAAATCCAGTGACTGGCAAGGAGTTCAGGTACAATGATGTGACAGAATATGTCGTTGCACGCGATGGACGTTCAATCAGCTTTTTGCAGGATATCCAGGATACAACAAAAATAGATACTTATAAGGTTTTTCAGTTTAACACTGAAAAGGAGACTTTAGCCCTTCTATTCGAAGGTAAAGGCTCTCTGGAAAAACTTTCATGTGACAAATCCGGGGAGCTGCTTGCATTCATGTACACATCAGATACTTCAAAGATTAAGGTTTTTGACTTATTTCTTTCAAAATCGGGGAACAGTGCTGTAAAGATACCGGTGCAAGGTTTACCAGATGGCTGGGTGTTAAGCAGAGACACAACTGTTTCTTTCTCTGAAGACCGCACAAGATTATTTTTTGGTACTGCACCAGCCCCGGTAAAAGAGCCGGAAGATACTCTGCTTGACGAAGAAAAATATAAACTGGATATATGGTCATGGAACGATGATGTTCTCCAGCCTATGCAGAAAAAGCAACTTAACCGGGAGAAAAAAAGAGTGTGGCTTGCAGTATATCACATTGACAGAAACAGAATGATACAACTTGCAACGAAGGATATGCCCGACATTGTATTGCTTCAAAAAGGAAATAACGATATTGCACTTGGCTCTTCAAATATCAAATACCGTAAACTGATTTCCTGGGATGCCAATAATTATGCTGATTATTTTATTGTAAATGTTGAAACTGGACAGAAATCGCTCATTCTTGAAAAGGCCCCCTCGAGAGTAATAATTTCTCCGTCGGGAAAATATGTGCTTTACTGGAATATTGATGAAAAACAATGGATTTCGTATTCAGTTGCATCGGGAACAAAAAAAGCAATAACAACCGACATACCCTATCCATTATATGATGAAATATCAGATATTCCTTCACCACCATCACCGTATGGCATAGCTGGCTGGATGGATGATGAAAGATATGTTCTTGTGTATGACCGTTACGACATCTGGAAAGCAGATCTTACCGGTACAGAAAAGCCTGTCTGTTTAACAAACAGCTTCGGCAGATCAAAAAACCTGACTTTTCGTTATGTGCGACTCGACAGGGATGCAGAGTTTATAAACAGGAAGGAGCTTCTTTATCTTTCAGCATTTGACAATACAACAAAAGAATCAGGATTTTTTACCGCTAAGTATCCCGGACCAGGAGAACCGGTAAAGCTTGTAATGGGGAAGTGCTCTTTTCAGGGTGGATTGACAAAAGCAAAAAAAGCTGATATTCTTCTATGGCAGAAAGGTTCTTTTGAAGAATATCCTGAACTATATTTCAGTGATATGAAATTTTCAGAACCTGTAAAAATTTCAATAACCAATCCTCAGCAATCAAAATATATATGGGGGAGTGTTGAGCTTGTGTCGTGGAAGTCGTTTGATGGCAAGGAGCTTCAGGGTCTGTTATATAAACCTGAAAATTTTAACCCTGCCGGCAAATATCCGATGATTGTTTATTTCTATGAAAGAAGCTCTGATGGGATGTACAGCTATATAGCACCAGCTCCGAGTGCCTCAACCATAAACCGTACTTTCGCAGTAAGCAACGGTTACCTGGTTTTTGTGCCTGACATTGTTTACAATATCGGTTATCCCGGGCAGAGCTGCTATGATGCTGTTGTAAGTGGTGTACAGTCGCTGGTTGAAAGATACAGTTTTATCGACAGGGAACATATTGGTCTCGATGGACAGAGTTGGGGAGGTTACCAGGTCGCCTACCTGGTAACACGTACAAATATGTTTGCCTGTGCTTTTGCCGGAGCGCCAGTGGTTAACATGATAAGCGCATACGGAGGCATTAGATGGGCTACAGGAATGTCAAGAATGTTCCAGTACGAAATGACTCAGAGCAGGATAGGCGGAACACTCTGGGAAAAACCACTCCATTTTATAGAAAATTCACCTGTTTTCAGGATTCCTGAAATTAATACTCCATTATTAATTATGCATAACGATAATGACGGTGCCGTGCCATGGTATCAGGGCATAGAATTTATTACTGCACTTAGACGACTGGGTAAACCTGCATGGATGCTGTCATATAACGACGAGGAACATAACCTCGAAAAGCGACCAAACCGAAAAGACTTGTCAATTAGAAAGATGCAGTTTTTTGATCATTATCTGAAGGGCGCTCCAATGCCTTACTGGATGAAAAATGGAATATCCCAGCTTGAAAAGGGTAAAAAAGACGGTTATGAGCTTATTTATAACTAAAAATTTAAAAGCTTCAAATTTATAGCAAGATTGATAAATTATTATATAATGTCAGGAAATAAAATCATAAAAGTAATCTGCTGTTACCTGCTGATTATATGTGCTGTTTCATGCGGGCAGGAGGCAGGTAAAAGAATAGTTATTCTTGCTACAACAGATCTTCACGGAACTATCTTTCCCTATGATTATATAGAAGATAAACCCTTAAAAGCCTCGTTATCAAATATTTCAACCCTTGTTTCAGATGTCAGGAAAAAATACAATACAATATTGCTCGATAATGGAGA
Source organism: Bacteroidota bacterium (assembly GCA_029552825.1). Lineage (GTDB taxonomy): Bacteria > Bacteroidota > Bacteroidia > Bacteroidales > VadinHA17 > LD21. Next base: position 259,532 of record JAKPDL010000227.1, on the reverse strand, counting down.
CAATCTACAGGGGCAGCCTGCAGTATATTACTATAACTACATCGATACTCTTTCCCGTCACATCAATAGCATGGTTATGAATTATATGGGCTATGACGCAGGTACTGTGGGTAATCATGATATTGAGGCAGGACACTCTGTTTATGACCGGCTCAGAAATGAGTATAATTTCCCGCTGCTTGCTGCAAATGCCGTAAATATTAAAGACGGAGAGCCATATTTTAAACCTTATATTATTCTGGAAAAATATGGATTGAAGATTGCTGTTTTCGGGTTAATAACTCCTTCAGTACCAGAATGGTTACCTCCTGTTTTGTATTCAGGAATGGAGTTTAGAGATATGATAGAGACGGCAAAAAAATGGATGCCACAAATTCTTGAGCGGAAGCCTGATATTGTTGTAGGTCTTTTTCATTCAGGTACGGGTATGAGTGAAAACAGACCAGGTGAGTTTGGAAAAGATTATGAGAACAGTTCAGGTGCAGTTGCTTATTATGTTCCCGGCTTCAATATAGTTATAGCAGGTCATGATCACAATGAATTATGTAGCGAAATTATAAATGTAAACGGAGATACAGTACTTATTCTTGATGCTGGCAGCAGGGGGGAAAAGGTTGCGAGAGCAGATATTGAAATTAAAGGAATTACCGGGAAAAAAAGAATCAAAATATCTGGTTCATTAATTGATGTAAGCAATTACAATCCTGATAAGAACTTTATAGATGAATTTTCAGAAAAAGAGAAAAAAATAAAAGAATTTGTAAAAGAAGTTATCGGTGAATCGTCTGCTTCTTTTTCATCGAGAGAAGCCTTTTTTGGTCCGTCAGCTTTTGTGGATCTGATACATAAAATCCAGCTTGAAATCACCGGGGCTGATGTCTCTTTTGCAGCTCCCCTTTCTTTTGATGTAAAGATAGACAAAGGACCTCTTACTGTAGGAGATATGTTTAAACTATACAGGTATGAGAACATGCTTTATACAATGGAGTTAAAAGGTTATGAGATAGTAAAGTACCTTGAATACTCATATGCAGAATGGCTTAATACAATGAAAAGCCCTGATGATCATTTGTTGAACTTCAGAACTGATAAGGATGGAAAAATATATATGAGTGGAGGGAAAGCCTATCTCAAGTATCCGTCATATAACTTTGATTCTGCTGCTGGTATTGAATATGTTGTGGATGTAAGCAAACCTGCAGGCAAAAGAATTAAAATAATTTCTATGCAAAATGGGAAATCGTTTTATGATAATAATACATACCTTGTGGCAGTTAATTCTTACCGGGGAAGTGGAGGAGGAGGACATCTTACCGAAGGTGTTTCCCTGAATAGTGTTGAAATTGCGGAAAGACTCAAATATTCAACGGTAAGGGATTTGAGATATTATATTATGGAATATATCAGGGATAAGAAAATGATACATCCTGAATCATTTGATTCATGGAAAATCATACCAGAGCAATGGGTCGAAAGGGCAAGGAAAAAAGATTACAAATTATTATTTGGCGAACAATGACGTATACAAAATAGTTTAGTAATATAAATAGTTTTGTTTCATTAAAATTATGAAGATATGAGAAAGAAAATTTTGATGCTATCGGTTTTTCTGATGATAATTGTATTTATCAATGGAGTATATGTTTACGCCGGTGAAGTAAGTTCAAATAAAAGACCCGTAAACATAATTTTGTTTATTGGCGATGGTATGGGTCCTGCGCAAGTTTCTGCTGCGATTGCTGTAAATGATAACACACTCGTTGTTGAAAAGTTTAAATATGCCGGTTATTGCAAAACTTCTTCATACGATCGGTATGTAACAGATTCAGCAGCTGCTGCAACAGCCATTGCATGCGGGGTTAAAACGAGAAATGGAATGATAGGAATGGGTCCTGATTCAACTGCTGTAATGTCTATTCTTGAAATCGCCAAGAAAAACGGACTGGCTACTGGTGTGGTTAGTACAAGTGCAGTTACTCACGCTACTCCGGCTGGCTTTGTTTCTCATAATTCAGGAAGGGGAAATTATGAGGATATAGCCCTTGATTTCTTAAAAGGTACGGCTGATGTATTCATTGGAGGTGGTTCAAATCATTTTGTTAAGAGAAAGGACGGAAAAGATCTTTCAGCCGATTTGAAGAAAATGGGTTATGATGTTGTCTTTACACTTGAAGACCTGATGAAATCAAATTCAATGAAAATTGCAGGGCTTCTCGATAATGAGCACATGGCAAAATCAACCGAAGGTCGTTTTGGTATGTTAGAAGCAATGACAATGAAAGCAATTGAAACACTTAGTAAGAACAAGAAAGGTTTCATCCTGATGGTAGAGGGTTCGCAGATTGATTTTGCCGGGCATGATAATAATCTGAACTGGAATATCTCGGAAGTGCTTGATATGGATAGAGCTGTTGCAAAGGCCTATGAATTTGCTGAAAAAAGTGGAAATACCCTTGTTATTGTCACTGCCGATCATGAAACCGGTGGGCTGGCCCTTACCGGAGGCGATTTAAAACAGAAATCTGTAAGTGGCGTTTATGCTTCTACAGGACATACAGCTGTAATGGTACCGGTATTTTCACATGGACCTGGTGCAGAAAAGTTTACCGGAATAATTGATAATACAGATTTTTTTTCGAAATTTAAAGAATTATTGAGGATCAAATGATTAATGAAGAATTTAATTAAGGGAGGGATAGAGCAGGATGGCAAAGTACTTCCTCTGGTAGAAGAATTTTTTTCTATTCAAGGAGAAGGCTTTCATACAGGAAAACCTGCATATTTTATCAGGCTGGGAGGATGTGATATAGGATGCAAATGGTGTGACTCACCGTTCACATGGAATCCGGATCTTTATCCGATGGTATCAGTTTCAGAAATTATTGAAAATGTATTGAAATCTGGCACAGATTCTGTTGTTGTTACCGGTGGTGAACCTTTGATGTGGGATCTGGATTTATTGTGTAAAGAGCTGAAGAGAAATAAAATAACAACTTATCTGGAAACTTCCGGATCATACAGTTTAAGCGGGGAATGGGATTGGATATGCCTGAGCCCCAAAAAAAACAAAAGACCTCTTGATGAGATATGGCCCAAAGCAAATGAGCTTAAGGTTATTATTGGTGAGCAAGAAGATTTCCTGTGGGCAGAAGAATGCAGGAAAAAAGTGGGGAAAGATTGCATTCTATACCTTCAGCCCGAATGGAGAAGTTATAAAGAGATTATTCCGGCAATTGTTGATTATGTAAAGAGGCATCCATGGTGGAGAATATCACTTCAGACACACAAGTTTATGAATATACCATAAAAAGATGAAAATCAGAAAGTTGATATTAATTTTATTTATATTTCTGATTTATTATCCGTTCATCCTGGCTCAGAAATTTCATACCAGTTCATCCCGGGCAATTAATGCGTATAGTCAGGGTAAGAGAGATTATGAATTTCTTTACTTCGAAAGCGCGGAAAGTTATCTTAAGGAAGCAATAAAGATTGACAAAAATTTTTATGAGGCCCATGCTCTCCTGGGTGAAATGTTTTACAAGCTTAGAAGATTCAATGATGCGGCAATATATTACCAGAATGCCATAAAAATTGATTCTCTGTACAACAAATATATTTTCTTTGAACTGGCTATGGCAGAGCAAAATACCGGTCAGTATGAAAAAGCACTGATTCATTACCGGGCATACATTGATCTTAACCCTGAAAATGAAAAAAACCGGAACACGGCTTTGAAAGGGATCGATGATTGTATTTTTGCATTAGAATCTATGAAGAATCCTGTTCCGTTTAATCCTGTAAATTTAGGTGACTCCATAAATTCTATCCATGATGAATACTGGCCGTCGATTACCGTTGATGGCCATTTGCTTCTGTTTACCCGGCAGGAAAGATCAGGTGGCAGGCCCAATATCAATAATCAGGAAGACTTTTTTATAAGCCGATTAACAGATAAAGGATGGTTAAGGGCAATTAATGCGGGAGCTCCTTTGAATACGCCTCAGAATGAAGGCGCGCAGAGTGTTACATCGGATGGTACGGGGATGTATTTTACAGCATGCAACCGCCCTGACGGTCTCGGAAGATGCGATATTTATTATTCTTCTTTCGACGGCAAAAGGTGGTCGAAAGGAATCAATTTAGGTGCTCCAGTAAATTCAAGATACTGGGAAGCCCAACCTTCAATAAGTTCAAACGGAATGATGTTGTTCTTTTCCAGTAACCGGCCGGGTGGAAGTGGAGGAATGGATTTGTGGTTTTCATTGAAGAATGCTGAAGGTAAGTGGAGCAATCCCAGAAACCTTGGAGAAGTTATAAATACACCTGGCGATGAAATGTCACCTTTCATCCATTTTGACGGAAAAACATTGTATTTTTCATCGAACGGACACAGGGGAATGGGCGGTTATGACCTTTTTTATTCAAGAATGAATGATGATACAACCTGGACAACACCAGTTAATCTGGGTTATCCGATAAATACTTTCAATGATGAAATGGGCCTCATAATTGACGCCACAGGAACTAAAGCTTATTTTTCAACGATCAGAGATGAAAAGCGAGGGAAAGACATTTATTATTTTGATTTACATCAGGATGCAAGACCCAATCCAGTATCATATTTCAAAGGCAAGGTGATGGATAAAGAAACAGGTCGTCTCCTATCAGCTGATTATGAACTTGTTAACTTGAAGACAGGAAATATAGTTGCGAGCGGACAATCCGGAACTGACGGTAATTTTCTTGTCTGCCTTCCTGCTGGTGCTAATTATGGTTTGAATGTTAATAAAACCGGATATCTTTTTTATTCAGATAATTTTATGCTTGAAGGAATTCATACGGCCACTGAACCTTATATTAAACAGGTGTTTCTTACGCCGATTAAAACAGGCGAATCAATCTTGCTTGCAAATGTATTCTATGAATTTGACTCATGGGAATTGAAGACAGAGTCAATTATTGAACTTAAAAAGCTGTATAAATTATTGATTGATAATCCATCTATATGCATAGAAATAGGAGGTTATACCGATTCTATAGGAACAGATGCCTATAACCAGATTTTATCTGAAAAACGTGCAAAATCTGTTGTAAATTTTCTTACTCAGATGGGAATCAGTGCAGACAGGCTTTCATACAAAGGATATGGAGCATCTTTCCCGGTTGCAGATAATTTAACTTCTGAAGGAAGAAGACTTAACAGGAGAACTGAGGTAAGAATAACTCGTGACAATAAATAAAAAGAGACCCCTTTTGTGAAGGTCTCTTTTAGTCAGATGTATTGCAGACGAATTGAATTAATATTTCTTTATATGGCTATGCGTGTATCGGTATATTGATTAAACTGTATCTGTGAAGCTGCTGCTATTTTCACAGGGATGCTGAAGTAGAGTGCCGAACCTGAATTTCCATTGGTTTCAATCCAGATGTTTCCTCCCATTAATTCAACCATTTTTTTTGCTACTGTGAGATTGATTGCTGAAGCTGCATCATTGTATTTTTGAAGAGCTTCCTGGAAATCATCAGCCAGAAGAAAGTCGGCACTCTTTTGAAATCCATTCCCTGTATCTTTAACATAAAATACCAGCTCGCTTTCATTTAATCTGTATCCTATCTTTATATACCCGGATTTTGTATTACAGACAGCATTTTGGAAAAGATTACGTAATACCCGTATTACCCTTATTGTATCAATTAGAATTTCTTCTTTTACATGAACCGGGTTTTCAAGGATAAGAACCAGATTTTTTGAGTCATTCCGTTTCATTATTTCCCTTATCTCCGACATTAAGTCTTCAATAAGGACGTTGAGATTGCATTGCTTTAATTCAGATTTGAAATTACCCGTATCAATTATTGCTGAATCAAAGAAATTATCAAAAAGAAATATTAATTGTTCGCAGGAGTTTAATATCTGGTTGCTGAATTCTTTTTTTTCTTCATCAGTATAATTATTACTGTTCATCAGGAATGAAAATGCAACTATTGAATTCATGTAAGTCCTCACTTCATGTGACATTCCTGATAACAGCGTTGGGCAATTGATTATATTTTTTGAAATATTCATATTCAGGTTTTTACCTCTCTCATTCAACTCACCTTGACAACAAAAATCCCATGTTTTATATGCATTCATTACAATTATTTATTCTGATTGCCGAAGAACACTCTCAGATGGAAGCTAAATAATTATTTTATCCGTTTAAGTATTTTTTCAGCTCTGGCACTGTAAACGCTTCCTGAATTTTTAATAACCTGTAACTGATTTTTTGCAGCTTCGAAATTATTAAGGTTAATGTAACATAATGCCATGTACCAGCGAGCATTGTCAATATAAAGGTTATTACCATCATTGATAATTTTCGAGAATGAGCGGATTGCTTCTTCGAAATCATTGTTTTTCATTGATGCCACACCATAAATAAGATGTGCCTCCATATGATTGGGCTGCTTAATAATGTGCTCTTTTAATAAACTCGCTGCATAATAGTAGTCTCCCTGATTGTATAATTCAAGAGCTTTTTTGTATGAAACGTTATTAGATATGGTTGATAAACTGATGGAATTACGAACGTTTCCTCCAAGATTATATACCGTGAAATTTTTATTGAATATTTTTTCCGGCGAGTAGGTTTTGTTTAAAGTAAAATAGAGACTGCCGACAAATAAAAAGCAAGCTAAAACTGCAGCTGACCGAAGTATAACTTTTCTCTGAGCAATTTTGATAGCTTCCCGCTCTTTTCTTGCTTTTTCAATATCTACAAGTTTATTGCGCAGGTTAATAACATCATGCCGGGAAAGGAACTGGTCTGTTTTTCTTCTCAGTTCAATTTCCCTTTGCAAAGTATCATTGCCTTCCAGTTCTTTCTCAAACCAGAGCTTCTCTTTTGGGGTCATTTCTCCCGAAATGTACTTTTCAACAAAGTAAGAATAATCAATTGCCTTCATATGCTTAATTTTTTAAGTGTTTCAGTAAATTAAATGGCACTTTACCTAACATTAAACTGTTTCTTCTATAGAATGCTATGCGCTTTGTGCACCGCAAACCATTTTTACTCTCTTAACTTTTATTTTCCGGGAAAAACCTGGAAATAATAGTTAAATCATTTGCTCCTTATATGTTACACATACTCCTTTTCTGAACAGTGATTTATGCTTCTCTTTTTAATTGCAGCATATTCCCAAGAGTCCCCTTATCCAATAAAAAGAATGAGACTTGCTGTTCAAATCAGAGTTTTGTGTAGCAAACAAAACTGACAATTCATTGCATGCAAACGCATGCATCTTTTTCAAAAAACACTGGCTTAACTATAAATAAGCCAATTTTTTCTATGTGTGAAGTAAATGCTTATTAATATTTCTTTGGTGGCTGTGGTGGAACAGGCGTAGGATCACCTATATCGCCGCCCTTAATTGTCAACATCTCTTCATTGGTCAACTCAAATGCTGCGAAGAAATCAAGATTCTTTTTTAATTCCTTTGTTTCCATAGCTGTCTGTTTTTTGGTTAATTGATACTTTTTCGGGTAATTTCTTTTTCCAATAATACATGTCGCAGCAGTTCAATTTGTGACACAAAAAAATAAATTTTTTTTGAAAAAAATCTATATTTCATTAAATCAGTGAGTTAATAAAATGATAAAATTGACGCAAAAGAATATTTATCTATTATATTTACAGGTCTATAATGAAATATGAATAAATATTTTTCTGTCAGGGGAATTTTTAATTCACGGATTATTTTTTTTACAGCTTTCCTTATTTGTGTTTTTTCATATCCATGCTACCCGAATATCATTGAAAATTCAAGTGCTAAAATCTCTTTGCCTGTATCATTATTCGAAAATCATAAAATTGATGAAATATATTACCAGTATATGGATATAAATTACTTTTTCAAAAAACTTGAAACATTTTATATTGAAAATGATCTGACAAATATTAAAATATATGCTGATTCATTGCAAGAGGCAATTAATTTTTTTTCTGTATCTGATACTCTATTGCTGATAAAGTCTTATTATCTTCTGGGAGCCTCGATGGTTGATCTTGGGAATGAATCGCAGTCATTCGGTTATTTTCAAAAAGCATTGCAGCTCCTTGATAAAAAACCTGAGGATAATATTAAAGGAAGAATTTTTTATTTTTTGGGATATACATATAATAAAATAGGCGATCATTTAAAATCTTCAGAATATTTCAGCAAATCTCTCGAGCTTAAAAAAAAGGTCTTTGGCGAAAACTCTCCTGAATTATTGCCTGATTATGTATCACTTTCTATTTCAAAAATAAATCTTCGTGATTATAAAAATGCGGTTGATATTGTTAATGAAGGATTGTTCATTACAAACAATATGGGATTTAATTTAGAAACTGAAGATATTGCCTTATTGTATCAGAACAAAGGCGTTGCACTTTCAATGATAGCAGAATATAAGAAAGCAATTATTAACCTTCTTAAGGCAAAGGATATTTATGAATCATTAGGACTTCCAGTTAATGCTAATATGCTGAATTTGATAAATAATATTGCCACTTCATACTTTTATTTAAAGGATACTGCAAGATGTATACAATATTTTGAAAAGGGTTATGAAATGGCATACACAATGAATGATCTTTCATCTTATAACTTTGTTTCTTTCATGAGCAATTATGCTATGTTTCTTGGAAATATTAATCAGAAAGAAAAGGGAAAAGAAATTTTATTAAGAACAATTGAAAGGATAAAAAGCCGGCATCCGAAAACTTCGAGGGAATATTGTGAAATATTAAATAATTATGCATCATATCTCTTGAGATTTAAAATAGATTTCCCTCAATCATTGGAAATTTTTCGGACATGTTACGAATATGTCTATACTCATCCGTGGGATGTTAATCTTAATACTCAGATTGCCAGGGGATATGCTCTTGCTTTGATGAATAACGGAAAAGTAACAGAGGCTCTGGATTCGATAACAATGGTTCTTTACAGGAGTGCTGATTTGAAACCGCAAGATAATCCTCTCATTAATCCGGATATACAATCTTTAAAAAAAGACATAACGACATGGGATTTACTAAGGGCTAAGTATCTGATTCAGCAACGACTTTATAGTTTAACAGGTGATTTTAACATACTGAAAAGCTGTGCAGAGATTTCAGACTTTATGGTTAAAATTCTGGAAGACCTTAGACTGAATCTGGGTGATGAGGAAAGTCGTCTTCTTCTTGGAGAAAGGTTCAGAGATTCCTACATGTTTGCCATTGAGAGTTACAATCAGTGCTACGAATTAACTAATGAAGCACAATACCTTTTAAAGGTTTTTGAATATTCAGAAAAAAGCAAAGCGGCAAGCCTGCTCACATATACACGTGAGGCCAAAGCCATGAGGTATCATATTCCACCTTCGCTGGTAACACTGGAGCATAATTTATCTCTGGAAATTGGATTTTATGAGTCGAAAATTGAAGCAGAAAGAAACAGCAGCAATCCTGATAGAAGTAAAATAGAACTCTGGACTGAAAATTTGATTAATGCACAAAACAGGAAAGATTCTCTGCTTAAAGTATTTGAAAAAGATTTCCCTGATTATTATAAAATGAAGTACGATACCAGGGTTGTTTCACCTGAAATTATTCCAGAGCTTACCGGAAAGAAAGCAAATTATCTGAGCTATATTGTTAATGATACATTGCTTCATATCATAGTTGTAAATAATAAATATTTGAAAATTAAAACTCTTAAAATTGATGATAGTTTTTTCAATACTGTTAACACTTTCAGGCAATTGCTTTCCGATCCTGTTAAAGAGAGAAATGCAAAAGATGCATTTCTGCAATTTCAGGAAAATGGATTCAGACTATATTCGTTTCTGCTTAAGCCGGTTGAAGAATATCTTATTTCTGAATATCTGGTGATTTCACCCGATGGTAAGCTGTCCTTTTTCCCGTTCGACATAATGATAATGTCAGAAAAAAGAGATACAAGCCTTTATTATAATATTCTTGACTATGTCACAAAAAAATACGATATATCCTATACTTATTCTGCAACGCTTCTATCGGAAACCAGAAGAAGAATGCCTTCTTTTTTTAATAATGCAGTCACTTTTGCACCTTCATACGACAATTTAATTGTTGATTCAGTTTTTCGGTCTGAAAATTACAATGATTTACCACCTCTTGTATATGCCCAGCAAGAAGCATCTTACGTGTCTAAATTAATACCTGGTAAGCTTTTTATGAATGAGAAAGCTACTTTGGAGAATTATAAAGCAGAGGCCGGAAAGTTTGATGTTGTGCACCTTGCCATGCATACCATAGTCGACGGGGCATCACCTGCAAATTCAGGAATGATATTTTATAATGCTACTGTGGATTCGGCTGAAGATGTTTATCTTAAGCCCTACGAAGTTTACGGAATACCTTTGAATGCAAAAATGGTTGTTTTAAGTTCCTGTTTTACCGGAACAGGAACTCTCTATGCAGGCGAAGGAGTGCTCAGTCTGGCAAGAGGCTTTATAGTATCTGGAAGTAAATCAGTAGTGATGTCTCTATGGGAGATAGACGATATGGCTGGTGCCTCGATAATAAAATCGTATTACAAAAACCTTAAATCGGGAATGAGAAAGAGTCGGGCACTTAAAAAGGCCAGAATGGATTATCTGGAAAGAGCAGATATGCGATTATCCCATCCATATTATTGGTCAACACTTGTTATATATGGCGACGATTCCCCACTTTATATCTCATGGTATATTAAAACAGTACTCCTTGTTGTTCTGTCCCTGGTCCTGATTATCACTATTCGCTATTTTAAAAAGCGTTGATATTCAATGTATTCTGGATCAGATTTTATGATTTCAATCAAAGCTTCCTTGCACAGATATTTTTTTCTGCGAGCATATGTTTCATTTTTATAATTCATTTTCTGAGCTATTTCTTCAAATGAGAGTCCATCATAAAACATTTTTAATACTTCCTGGCACTCAGGTTTAAGTTTATTAAATGCTCTTGTCATGATCTTCATAAAAAGCTGATCTGATACTTCTTCATCATTTTCTTCAACAATATCAATATTATGAAGCTCTTCGGTTTTGGACTTCTGTCGGAAAAGATTATTCCATACATTTCGTGCGATACCAAAGAAAAACCCCCTCAGGTCACTGGTCAGTTCCAGATTGTTTTCACATATTTTCTGATAGAGAAGAATGATAGTTTCCTGAAAAACATCTGAAGCATCGTCTTCAGTACCGTTATTCTTAATTACATGATTTTTAACCAGCTTAAAATAGTTGTCGTACAAATAATTGAGAACCTTTTCGTCCTGATGGCGAACACCTTCTATTATATCCTTATCTGATAATTTCCCCAACAATCCCCTGTTGATACCTTAATTGATTGACAAATATACTATTTCCAAAGGTAATCCACAGTAAATTTGTTACACTGATTATAGTTTTTATAAAATATTGAAATTTTACATTGTCAAAAATAAATATCTTTACCCTAACTAAAAAACTATCTGTATTTGAGTAATGTCATTTCCGTTTGTCAGGCAACCAGATGCAATGGATTGTGGACCTGCCTGCCTTAAGATGATAGCAGGTTTTTATGGAAAGAATTTTTCACTTGAATCTCTCCGTAAAAGATGCTACATTACCAGGGAGGGTGTGTCATTTCTTGGTCTGTCGGAAGCAGCAGATACTCTGGGTTTTAGGACCATAGGAGTGAAAATACCTTTCAGTACATTTATCAAAAATGTCCCATTGCCCTGTATAGTTCACTGGAAACAAAGACACTTCATTGTTGTATACAGAGTTTCACCGAAGTATATATGGGTTGCCGATCCGGCACTGGGTCTGCTTAAATACAGCCATCAGGAATTCATTAATAATTGGTCAGGAACAGTTATTAACGGAGAGCCAGTGGGACTGGTTCTGATAATGGAACCTACTCCGGCATTTTATGAAACTGAAGAGGAGAAGGAACAAAAAAAAGGTTTCCTGTTTCTCTGGAAGTATTTTAGATTATACAAAAAGTATTTTTATCAGTTATTCCTCGGACTTTTCCTCGGCAGTCTTATTCAGCTGGTTATTCCTTTTATTACCCAGTCAGTTATAGATATAGGTATCAATAATAGCGATATAGGCTTTATCTATCTTATTCTTTTTGCTCAACTTGCACTTGTGGCAGGAAGGTTTTCTGTTGAGTATATACGTAACTGGCTATTGCTTCATATAGGTGCAAGAATAAATGTTGCAGTGGTATCAGGTTTTCTGCACAAACTGATGGCTCTGCCTGTCTCATTCTTTGATACAAAATTAACAGGCGACATACTGCAGAGAATAGATGACAACAACAGGATAGAAGAATTTCTCACCTCAGCATCTCTGAGCATAATGTTTTCATTTTTCAACCTGATTGTTTTTGGAATAGTTCTGGCTATTTTCAATTTAAAGATTCTTTTGATTTTTCTTGCCGGTACTCTGGCATATATTGGCTGGGTATCTCTTTTCATGAAATCCCGCGCTATTCTTGATGCCCAGAGGTTCAGACAGATGTCAACAACAAACAGCAAACTCATTCAGATGGTCAATGGCATGCAGGAAATTAAACTCACTCAGAGTGAACTTGCGCGAAGGTGGGAATGGGAAAACCTTCAGGCAGGTCTTTTTCATTTGAGGGTTAAAGGGTTGAACCTCCTGCAGCATCAGTCGGCCGGAGCTACATTGATTCATGAGGTCACTAATATTTTGATTACACTTGTTTCGGCAACAACGGTTATTAAGGGCGAAATGACACTCGGTATGATGCTTGCGATTCAATTTATTATCGGTCAGTTAAACTTACCTGTTAATCAGATAATTTATTTCTTCAGAGTGTCGCAGGATGCAAAACTTAGTCTTGATAGATTATCTGAAGTTCATTCAATGGATGACGAGGAACCTGAGCCCGAAGCCAAAGTGAAGAAAATGCCCGAGAGGAAAGATATTTATATCAATAATCTTTCATATCAATACGAGGGACCAAGATCTCCCTTTGTACTTAAAGATATTGATCTTGTGATTAAAGAAAATAATGTAACGGCAATTGTTGGTGCCAGTGGAAGCGGCAAAACAACCCTGCTTAAGATGATACTTGGTTTTTATAAACCAGTTACAGGAGAAATAGTTGTAGGAGATACAAAACTGGAAAATATTAGTCTCAAAACATGGAGGAAAAAGGTAGGTGCGGTTATGCAGGACGGTTACATCTTTGCCGATACAATTGCATCTAACATTGCTCCGGGGGTTGAAACAATAGATGAGGAGAGGCTTTACAGAGCAGCCGAGATTGCCAACATAAGAGGTTTCATTGAGTCGCTGCCATTAAGCTATAATACAAAAGTTGGGATGAATGGGCATGGTTTAAGTGAAGGTCAGAAACAAAGACTTCTTATAGCACGGGTAGTGTATAAAGATCCTGAGATAATTATATTTGATGAAGCAACAAATTCACTCGATGCAGGAAGTGAAAAGGTAATAGTTGAAAATCTTAAAAGCTTTTTCAAAAACAAGACTGTAATAATTGTTGCTCACAGGCTAAGCACGGTAAGGGATGCAGATAAGATTGTAGTACTCGATAACGGACGAATTGTTGAGTCAGGTACACACAATGAACTTATTGAAAGGCAGGGGGCTTACTTTAATCTTATAAAAAATCAGCTTGAACTCGGTAACTGAATAATACTCTGATAAAGCGCATAAGGGTGAAAAAGCACGAAATTCAATATTCTGAGCCTGTGAGGGAGATAATGGGAAATCCTCCGGGTAAAATCCTCAGATGGGGCACCATGATTATATTCGCAATATTTGTATTATTCATTTCTTTTGCATGGCTGATTAAATATCCTGATATTGTTCCTGCTCAGGTTGAAATAACAACCGAAAACCCTCCTGCTTCCATAATGTCTAAAACAACAGGCCGCATAATGCACCTGATGGTTTCGGATAAACAGCAGGTGAAGGCTGGTGAAGTGCTTGCCGTAATGGAAAACCCGGCATCATTTGAAGAGGTTCGAAAACTAAAAAACTTTATTGATACATTTAACCTCAGAAGTGATGTAAAAATCGAGACTATTCCAGATTTTTACAACCTTGGAGAACTGCAAACACCCTATGAAACATTCAGAAAGAGTATATCAGATATTGATAATTTTATTAAGAACGACTACTATAATGCCAGAATAAATGCTGTGAATGAAGAACTGAGGGAGCTGAAAACATATACTGCTCGTTTACAGGAAAATGAAAAATTCTATAATGAAAATTATCTTATTGAACTTAATAAATTCAGGCGCGATTCAGCATTAAATGCAGGTAAATCAATTGCTCCGGCAGATTATGAAAACTCAAAACAGGCATTAATCAGACAACAAATTGAATTACAGAAAGTACGGCTGGATATTTCAGCAAAGAATATCGAAATGATTAATAAAAGGCAACTTATAGAAGAATATTCAATAAAACGTTCAGAAGAGCTTGATAAGCTTTATTCTAATGCTCGTGAAGCATTGAAGAACTTGAGGGCGGAGCTTAGCATCTGGGAAAATACATATTTGCTCGTGTCTCCAGTGGAAGGACAGGTTACTTTTTCAAGGTACTGGTCAGTAAATCAGCTTGTGAAGAAAGATGAAACAGTTATGTCAGTTGTGCCTGATAATCCCGGGAACTATATTGGTAAAATCTATCTTAAAATGTATAAATCTGGTAAGGTACGGGAAGGGCAAATAGTGAACATAAAACTAAACGGATATCCTTATATGGAATATGGTATGCTACAGGGTGTTATACGCTCAAAAGCACTTGTTCCAGCCGGTGATTCATATCTGATTGAGGTGGAACTTAAAAACGGACTTACAACATTATATAACCGGACTCTTGAGTTTACCCAGAATATGACAGGTGTGGCAGAGATAATTACTGACGACAGAAGCCTTCTGGAGAAAATGATTTATCCATTCAGGTATCTTATATCCCGTAACAAGAGATAAGAAAACCTTATTTATTTTTATAAGGTTCATATTCTTCTTCCTGCGGGGAAGAACTTAAATCCTGTTTGCTTTTTGCCTTATTTGCACCTGATGTACACTTCTCCTTGTAACGAAGATAAAGCCTTATTGCAACTATAATAAAAACTGTAACAGTAATGAAAATTGAGACCGGATCTTTCATTGAGATATTTTAATTTTCAGAGTTCAAAAATATCAATAAGTTGCGAATTTACGACAGGATTTTTTAAACGGCTTTATATTCTATAAACAAGTAGCTTCAAATTTAAATTTCATTATTTGAATTAAAACTTTGAGTTTTATTAAAATATTCAATATTTTCGTGTCTCAAAAATTTCATGGGTTTCCATGTAATTTGCTAGTGAATAAAATACTTGAAAGGGGTTGAAAATGATTGAGAAAGATCCAAACAATCCTGTTCTGAATGAACAATTCGCAGCTACTGAAGGTGCTGGCGAAAGTACAGGGAATGTGCCCGGAGGTAATATTGAACCTCCTGTTGATTTTTCTGTTAATGAAACGGAAAAACCGGAAAGCCTGACGTCTGATGAGAAAAAAACCCGGGATGGGGAAGTGGACATGACAGAATTTTCTGTTTCGGAAAAAAAGAACGAGGAAAAAATCAACACCGGAACTGAAAGTGTGCCAGTTGTTCAGTCAACCGAAACAGCTGAGGCCAGTGAGGACTTGCCTGACTCGGGTGAACATATATCAGGCGAGGATAAAGCTAAAAGGCCAAGAAAGAAAAGCGGAGAAAAGAAATCTGTTTCGCCAGTCGTTATTCCTGAAACAAGCCTGGCAGCTGAGAGGCAGGGGGATATACCTGAAGATTATAAGGATATTGAACTACCTCCTGTTGATTATTCGGGTTATTCAAAAGAAAAACTGGTTGAAACACTTGAATTGATTATTGACAACAGACCTCCAAATGAGATAAAAAATGATGTTGAAAGGATAAAGAGTCTGTTTTACAAGAAGATAAGAAAAGAGAACGAGGAAAGGAAAAAAAAGTTTCTCGAAGAGGGAGGTAAGGCTGAAGATTACAGAGTTCTTGTTGACCCTCTTGAGGTTAAAGTGAAAGAGCTTCTTGAAAAATACAAATCGAAAAAGAGTGATTACGGGAAAATTCAGGAGGCTGAAAAACTTGAGAATCTCAGAAAGAAATATGAGATAATTGAGAAAATTAAAGATCTGGTTAACAGGGAAGAATCAATAAATAAAACATTTCAGGAATTCAGAGCTCTTCAGAACGAATGGCATGCAGTAGGGATTGTTCCTCAAAGTGCATTGAAAGACCTGTGGGAGAATTATCATCATGCAGTTGAGATATTTTATGATTATATAAAAATCAACAAGGAACTCCGGGATCTTGACCTTAAGAAAAATCTTGAGGCAAAAGTAAGATTATGCGAAAAAGCTGAAGAATTAATGCTTGAACCTAACCCGGTTACAGCATTTAAATTGTTACAGGATCTTCACAATGCTTGGAGGGAGATTGGTCCTGTGCCGCATGAGTCGAAAAATGAGATTTGGGAAAGGTTTAAGGAGGCTACTGCCAAAATAAATAAAAGGCATCATGAGTTTTTTGAAAAACAGAAGGAGGAGCAGAAGAAAAACCTTGAAGCCAAAATCGCCCTCTGTGAAAAAGTTGAGGAGATCAACAGGGAAGAGTTGAAAACTTTTAAAGATTTTGAAGAAAAAGCGAAGATTGTTATAAATCTTCAGAAGATGTGGCGAACCATAGGCTTTGCTCCGAAAAAGCAAAACAATAAAATATACCAGCGTTTCAGGGAAGCATGTGATGCTTTTTTTGAAAAGAAAAGGAACTTTTATGCCGACAGTAAAGAGATGCAGATGAATAACCTCCAGCGTAAGACGGATCTCTGCATTCAGGCTGAGGCATTACAGGAAAGTACCGACTGGAAAGCCACGACCGAAGCACTTATTAGGCTTCAGAAAGAGTGGAAAGAAATTGGTCCTGTTCCAAGAAAATATTCAGATAAAATATGGAAAAGATTCAGGAAAGCCTGTGATCATTTCTTCAACAGAAAGGCTGAATATTTCGCCAGCCTCGATTCAACATATGAAGAAAACCTGAAAGCTAAAGAGGCTATTATTGCCGAGCTTGAAAATTTTGAGCCGGGTGATGATGTGCAGGAAGCCTTCAATAAACTTAAGGAAATCCAGAAAAGATGGACCGATATAGGTTTTGTGCCTTTCAATCGTAAGGAGGAAATCAATAACAGGTATAGAAATGCTCTTAACAAACAATTTGACAAATTGAAGATTGACGAAGTTGACAAGAGCATCCTGAAATACAAGACAAAACTTGAAACCCTTAAGTCAAATCCGAAGGCACTGCGTAAACTCAGCAATGAAAGGGAAAAATTTATATCCAAAATCAAACAACTTGAAAATGATATTGTTCTATGGGAGAACAACATTGGCTTCTTTGCAAAATCGCCCAACGCAGAAACAATGATCAAAGAAGTCGAGGAAAAAATCAAGAATGCAAAGAAAACAATAAAAACGCTTGAGGAAAAAGTTAAGCTTATTGACCGTATTAATGTTGAGGAATTATAAGGAATAAAATTTAGTTTGTTTTGGCTGACACAAAGTATGTATTTGTTACAGGTGGAGTTACATCGTCACTGGGGAAAGGTATAATATCTGCTTCTCTGGCAAAGCTGCTCCAGTCGAGAGGATATTCTGTAACTATTCAGAAGCTGGATCCATATATCAATGTAGATCCAGGAACTCTCAATCCATACGAGCACGGAGAATGCTATGTTACCATTGATGGTGCTGAAACTGATCTAGACCTTGGTCATTATGAAAGGTTTCTCAATGTTACTACCAGTCAGGCAAATAACGTGACAACCGGAAAAGTTTACCAGACAGTTATTGAAAAAGAGCGTAGGGGTGACTATCTGGGTAAGACTGTACAGGTAATACCACATATTACTGATGAGATAAAAAGACGTATTAAGCTATTGGCTTCAAGTAAAAAATTTGATATTGTAATTACTGAAATTGGAGGTACCGTAGGTGATATTGAGTCGCTACCCTATATTGAATCCGTGAGGCAATTACGATGGGAAATGGGTCAGGGAAACTGTGTTGTTATCCATCTTACTCTTGTGCCATACCTTTCTGCTACTGGAGAACAGAAGACAAAACCTACCCAGCATTCGGTGAAAGCTTTACTTGAGGCTGGAATTCAGCCTGATGTTCTTGTTTTGAGGACTGAAAAATCCATTTCCAGCGATATCAGAAAAAAAGTGGCACTTTTCTGTAATGTTGAAGAAAAAGCAGTTATTGAGTCAGTCAATGTAAGCACAATTTATGAAGTACCACTGAAAATGCTTGAAGAAGGACTGGATCAGGTTGTACTTCAGAAGCTTAATTTGCCGGTGAAAAATAAACCCGACATGTCAGAATGGGAAAATTTTGTTCATAAACTTAATTTTCCGAAAAGAAAAGTAAATATTGCGCTAGTAGGGAAATACGTTGAGCTTCACGACTCATACAAATCGATACATGAATCATTTATACATGGAGGTGCAGCCAACGATTGTTCCGTCAATATTGGTTATTTTAATTCGGAGAATATCTCTGACAAGAACGTAGATGAACTCATGAAAGATATAGATGGAATATTAATTGCCCCAGGATTTGGCTCCAGAGGAGTGGAAGGTAAAATTAGTACTGTAAAATATGCGAGGATTAATAATGTGCCATTTTTCGGCATTTGCCTCGGTATGCAGTGTGCAGTAATTGAATTTGCCAGAAATGTTATTGGTTATGAGGATGCACATTCTACCGAAATGGATTCCGATACCAAACACCCTGTAATAGATCTGATGGAAGAGCAGAAAAGCATAACAGAAAAAGGTGGTACAATGAGATTGGGTGGTTATAGATGTATACTTTCACCTGATTCCCTGTCATATAAAGCATATGGCAAAAAAGAGATAATTGAGCGTCACCGGCACCGATATGAGTTTAACAACACGTATCTTGAGGAGTTTAAACAACATGGAATGCTTATGGCCGGAATAAACCCTGAATCTGATCTTGTGGAAATAATTGAATTACCATCTCACAGATGGTTTGTGGGGGTTCAATTTCACCCAGAATATAGTAGTACTGTCATGAATCCCCATCCTTTATTTGTAAGCTTCATAAGGGCATGTATCGAGTTTGCTGATTTTAAAAGAGGATAAAAAAATGGATAAGAATACCATAACAGGTCTGATACTCATCTTCTTAATCTTTATCGGATTCAGTATTTATAATAACGCAAGGCTTAATAAAATTTATAATGAAAAAATTACTCTGGCTGATTCATTATATAAAACAGGTAATTATGAAAAAGCACGCACTGAATATATTAATGCACTCAATATTAAACCAAATCAGCCTGATATAATCCTTAAACTTAATGATATTAACCTGCAACTTGGTCTTGTTCAGCCAGATAGTCTGAATAAAATTGTCGAACAACAGGAACCTGAGAAAGTGCCTGCAGCAGATTTATCTGAGCCGGCTGAAGGAGGAACGGCTTCGTACGGAATTTTTTCTGCTTCAGCTTCTGGATCTAACGATTTTATAACTCTAGAAAACAACCTCCTTGAATTGAAAATTTCACTTAAAGGCGGAAGAATTTATTCAGCAAGATTGAAAGAATACAGAACTTATGATTCATTGCCTTTAATACTATTTGATGGCGACTCTACAGTATTTGGTTTTAATTTCTTTACAGCCGATAATAAACCTGTTCAGACTAACGACCTTTTCTTTAAATTCCCTTCGGAAGAAAGGCATTTTATTGTTACAGACAAGCCTCAGTCTGTCTCGCTTTACCTGTACGCCGATAGTAATAAATACATAGAGTATACATATACTCTTTCCCCGGGAAAATATACCGTCGACTTTAATGCCAACTTCGTGTCAATGTCCGGGGTTGTTGCACAAAACCAGAATACAATAACTCTCGATTGGAGAATGTATATTTCACAGAAAGAGAAAAGCAGGCAAAGTGAAGAATCATATACTACCATCAAATACAAATATTATCAGGATGAAGTAGATGGTATAAAAGAAAGGTCGAGAAATGAAATTGAAAAAGTTGATATACCTACAAGGTTAAGCTGGGTGGCATTTAAGGATCAGTTTTTTTCCTCTGTTATTATCACAGATCGTTTTTTTCAGAATGGCACATTTTCATCAACCCGTCTTCCTGCATCAGAGAAATACATAAAATATTTCACTGCTGAAATTGGAGTACCGTTTGTTCCTTCGAACCCTGAACCTCTTCAATTTAAATTCTATCTGGGGCCGAATCACTTTTCTACTCTTAAAAAAGAGGGTTACGAACTTGAGCAGATAGTTACACTGGGCAAAAACATTACACGGTGGATAAATCAATACCTCATTATCCCGATTTTTAACTGGCTGAACAGGTACATTTCGAACTACGGAATCATCATTTTAATATTAACTATTATTATCAAGATAATTCTTTTCCCGCTTACTTTCAAATCGTACCAGGCACAGGCGAAAATGATGGTATTGAAGCCTCTTGTCGATGAGATAGCAAAGAAATATCCGAAACAGGAGGATGCCATGAAACGGCAGCAGGCCACAATGGAGCTTTACAAAAGGGCAGGGATTAATCCGCTTGGAGGTTGCCTTCCTACACTCCTGCAGTTCCCTATATTGTATGCAATGTTCCGTTTCTTTCCCACATCAATCGAACTTCGTCAGGAACCATTCCTGTGGGCAAAAGATCTATCAACATACGATTCTATTCTCAACCTGCCTTTTACTATTCCTCTCTACGGCGATCATGTGAGCCTCTTTACTTTGCTCATGACGGCGTCAACCATTATTACGATGAAAATGTCAGGCTCTACGTCAGGTCAGGACCAGCCTGGAATGAAAGTAATGATGTACATGATGCCGGTAATGTTCATGCTGATACTAAACAATTTTTCAGCAGGACTTACATATTATTATTTCCTGGCTAATGTTCTTTCCTATATCCAGAATCTTGTCTCAAAACGTTTCATTAACCAGGAAGAGATACTGGCAAAGATTGAAGAAAGCAAGAAAAAACCTCTTAAAAAATCAAAATGGCAACAGCGACTTGAAGAAGCTGCAAAAGCCAGAGGAATAAATCCACCTAAAAAATGAACTATCGCTAAACAATTATTGGTTTTTAAAATTAGACCGGATAATTCATTTTGTCGAAAACTCTTTAGCCGACAAATATAATTCTGTTCAATTATTAATATTCTTTAAAAAATTTTGTATGAGAATTTAAATAATTCTTATTTTTAAACCTAAATTTCTAATAAAAGGGGAATGGGGAAAAAAGTTAAAAACAAAGATCTGGCTATCAGATTAGGTGTATCTCCTACTCTGGTATCATTAGTACTTAACAATAAAGCTGACCTTTACGGTATAAAAAAGGAGACCCAGGAAAAAGTTCTGGCACTTGCCAGGCAGATGGGTTTCTTTGATGTTAAGGAAGAAAAGAGAGCTCCGTATCCGGTGGAGACTGCTCCCGGGATAGTCGGAATAATTGTTCCTTCACTGGCCGATCAGTTTGTGTATGACATCACGCCTTATCTGCAGAAGGAATTTTCGAACATTGGTTTAGGATTTACTGTTATTCTAAAAGATCCTGACGATGGCCGATTCAATAGATTTGTTTCGGCTTTCAGAAAATTTTTCAGCGGGTTGATTTTGGTTGGTGAAGCAGCCGATGAAAAAACGATCAGCACTTTAAGAGACAATGATTATCCATTCGTCCTGCTTGAAAAAACAACTGAAAAGTACAGGCTGAATACAGTTATGACAGATGTCATGGCGGGAATAAATTTGCTGACTGAGTATATAGGCAGGAAAGGTTACAGGAATATACTAATACTTTGCAGTGAAAAAAGACACAGGGAGAAGGAAAAGATAATTAAAGAATTAGTTAATTCCCTGAATAGAATTCCTGGAGGCATTAGCCGGCCGCTCATTGAATTTGTAAATGAGCCTGTTGCAGAAGAGGATTTTGATTTTAAACAGATTTGGAAATACTTGCAACCACCTCTCAGTATTCAGCTTATTATAACAATAAACGCATCCCTTGTCTATCCTCTGCTGTCAGCACTTGAAAACAAAAAAATAAGGGTACCGTATGATGTGGCACTCATATCTTTTGAGGAAGGACCCGGATTTGCCTTCCTCCATCCTCCGATTACTTCTTTGAGAAAACCTGTCTCCGCACTTGCGCATAAAGCTTCTAATATGATCTGGTCGGAGATTAAAAATGCCGGAAAGAGTAAGTACAGAAGACAGTTACAGCTCTCTCCGGAACTTGTAATAAGGAGGTCCTGCGGAAATTTTTAATCGAATCATTATATTATGCGAGTTAAATTCTTATCCCTGCTCTGTCTGTTGTCAATAATTGCGGGTGGATGCAGGGAAGAACATCTTATTTCATCACGTGACTACAGAAAAAAAGTAGAAAACGATTTTAAAGAACGTAGGAAACTTGCTGCTGGCAGAAAAGAAGAGCTTTTTGCTGTTTTCAAATCAGGTCTTGATTTACCTGCCGCCGAAGCACTAAAATTTCTTTATGCCTATATGCCTCTTTCAGATCTGGCCGATTACGATGGTGAATTTTTCTATGACAACGTGAAGATTGTCCTGAAAGCAAGAAACGAAACTCCATGGGGAAAATCCATACCAGAAAACTTGTTTCTGCATTATGTGCTTCCTGTCCGGGTAAACAATGAAAACCTCGATTCATTCAGAATAGTTTATTATAATGAGATAATGAGCAGGATTAAAGGGCTGGATGCTGAATCAGCAGCTCTCGAGATTAATCACTGGTGCCATGAAAAAGTAGCATACCAGCCCTCGGATATCCGGACTTCCGGTCCATTAAGTACCATACTTTCAGCAAGAGGACGGTGTGGTGAAGAATCGACCTTTACAGTCTCTGCCCTCAGAGCTGCATGCCTGCCTGCACGTCAGGTTTACGTTCCGAGATGGGCTCATACCGATGATAATCATGCATGGGTGGAAGTATGGATAAATGGCAATTGGCATTATATGGGAGCATGTGAACCGGAACCCGTGCTCGACAGAGGCTGGTTTACCGAACCAGCAAGGCGGGCAATGCTCGTACATACAAAATCATTCGGAGCTCCTTCAAATGAAGAAAAATCTGTTCTTGAATTCAGAAACTATTCCATTATTAATAACCTTTCAATGTATGCTGATACAAGAATAGTGAACGTTAAATTGACTGATTCATTTGGAAAACCTGTTGAGGATGCTACCGTTGAATTTTGTATTTATAATTTTTCTGAATTCTACCCTCTGATCGTACTCTCAACAGACAAAAATGGCACTGCCAGTTTTGAAACAGGATATGGAGATATTCTTGTATGGGCCTATAAAGGAGAAACTTTCGATTTCAGGTTTGTAAAAGCCTTTGATAAAGATACAGTGTTTCTTTGTCCCATAAAGAATCCATCAGACTCAGGCATTATTCATATTGACATCAATCCTCCTCCTTTAAAAAAACCGTTTCCACCACTACCTGAGCAACTTGTACATGAAAACGAAAAGAGACTGGCATACGAGGATAGCATAAGGAACAACTATATTAAATCGTGGATAGGGGAAAACGAAGCCGTTTCACTTGCTGCTTCACTTAACATTCCTGCTGAAGAAGTAGTAGACATTATAAGAAAATCTGAGGGCAACTATAGAGAGATTATCAGATTTCTATTAGAATTTAAAGATATTCCGACGAAGAAAAAACTTAAAATTCTGAACCTTGTTTCAGAAAAAGATCTCAGAGATACAAGGGCTGTAGTTCTTGCTGATCATCTCCAAAATGCAATTCCATATGACAGCTCTTTAATGTGGTATGACAGAGATACTTACGATGCGTATGTACTTAATCCGAGGATAGCAGATGAAATGCTCCGAAGCTGGAGAAGCTATCTTAAGGATAAAATTCCAGATAAACTCCGCCGTGAAGCTTTGCGGAATCCTGAATTAATTATACAGTATGTGAATGATAATATAATTATTAAAGAGGAAGAAAATTATTACAGAACACCATTATCTCCATCGGGAACACACAATTTAAGAGTTGCCGACAATCATTCACGAAATATTTACCTCGTTGCACTTTGCCGTCTCAGTGGTATTCCCGCAAGGCTTGACAAAGGGACAATGCGTCCGCAATATTATTTTAACGGAAAGTGGAACGATGTATATTTTGCAGGAGAGAACCCTCCCGGGACAAAAGGTCTTCTGAAGCTTGTTTGTGAGCAGTCTGATTTGGTTCCTGAATATTTCAAAAACTTTACAATAGCAAGGTTTGAAAATGGAAGATATAATACTCTTCAATTCGATTATGATATGAAGATCAGTGATTTTGAAGATAAAATTCCATTACCTTCCGGATACTATATGGTTGTAACAGGCAACAGAACCTTGAATGACAAAATTCTTGTATCTATGAAATTTTTCAGAATTAATCCTGTTGAAACGACCAGATTAGAAGTTGTTGTCAGAAAATAAAACTTTTATTTTCAATTAATTAACAATTGTTTATAAAAATTCTGAATTTTAAAGCAGGACTCATATTTCAAAAATCCTATATTTGCATTTGTATGGTATTGCATTTTAATATGCAATAAAAGGGAATACGGTTAGAATCCGTAACAGTGCCCGCTGCTGTGATGCCTGGTCGCAAAGCGATCATGGTTTTTGATAACCTGCCACTGTCCTGATAAACCGGGATGGGAAGGCTTCAAAAACCGGGACAAGTCAGAAGACCTGCCATACAAGTTCAATAGTTCTAAGCTTTCGGGAAGAAAAGCGAAGAATCATCAAGAATGATTCCAACTTAATTTCCTGGCAGTTAAGAATATTGATGAGATTTTGATGTTAATCTTAAATATATTCTTATGAATGCAAGGTTTTTTTTATTCGCCACACTTCTTATTTCAGCAGTTGTAATTATATCATGTCAGAAAGAGAAAGTTGAAACTGACATAGTGGACTTTGAGGAACTGCCTCTGGATGATTCAGGGGTATGGAACGGTTCAGACGGTTCGGGAGGATTCAGATCGGGAAATGTTTTTTTCATAAATCATTACAACAGTCTGTACCAGGCGTGGAGCGGATTTGCGTATACTAATCATAGCGATACTGTAACAGGTGATTATACCAATCAGTACAGTTCAATAACAGGGTCAGGCTTTGATAACTCATTGAAGTACGGTGTTTTTTACTTTTCTGGCATGCCCGACACAATAGTATTTGAAATACCTGAAAAAGTTACAGATATAGCTCTCTGTAACACAACTTTTACTTACAAATCTGTAAAAAATGGAACGGTTTTCAGCAAAAAGTTCGGAGGTGATTCGGGCAACGACCCTGATTGGCTGAAAGTTACACTTACTCCAATCAGTGAAGAAGGTATTGCCCTGGGTTATGTTGATGTTTATCTTGCTGATTTCAGATACACCGATAATAAATACGATTATATATCGAATGTATGGACATCTATAGACCTCAGTCAGTTCGGATTTATCAAGCGGCTGAAATTTGAAATGTCATCAAGCGACTCGGGAGAATGGGGAATGAACACCCCGGCATATGTCTGCATTGATAACATTAAAGGTATTCTTGCAAAGGATAAATAATGAAGTCGCCAACCTTTAAAATATTGGCTCTGTTTATTATTTCTGTTCTTAGCAGGAATGGATTTTCTCAAATAATTAATATCTCTTTATTAAAGGAACACCCAATATTTTACGAGGATCCTTCTATAAAAGAATGGGCTTCTGCTTGCAAGATTATAAGAGGGTATATACAGATTGATAAAAAGGAACTGGGCAGGGCATCAGCAGGCGAAGAAACTGCCTGTCTCGGTAAAGCAGATAATGTAACTGTGAGCCTGGGCGATTCTGGTATCGCGGTTGTTACTTTCAGTGAACCGATTAGAAATATTGACGGGTATGACTTTGCAGTATTCGAAAATTCCTTTGATGGTCAGTTCCTTGAACTCGCTTTTGTGGAAGTTAGTTCCGACAGTATGAGATGGGTCAGATTCCCATCCATATCACTTACACCTACCAATATTCAAACAGGAACTTTTGGTTTGACTGATGCGAAGAATATTTATAATCTTGCAGGAAAATACAGGTTATTTTATGGGACTCCCTTTGACCTTGAGGAACTTAGAGATTCAGCAGGCATAGATTTATCAAGCATTAAGTATATTAGAATTATTGATGCTATAGGTTGTATTGATGACAGATATGCTTCATATGATGCCCTTGGCAACAAAATTAATGACCCCTGGCCAACCCCATTTCCGCAATCAGGATTTGACCTTGATGCTGTTGCTGTACTTAAACAGGTAACAGAAATTAACATTCCCGAAGCTTCAGTGCCTTTTAAAATTTATCCTAATCCTTCAACAGGAAAAATATATATTGATTTACCGGGGAGAGCTATGCATGATGTATTTATATCAGATAATACAGGTAAGATTCTTAGCAAAAAGCGCATAGGTGATTACGTCAATGCTGTCAATATTGAAAACTTTAAACCTGGCATTTACTTTATTCAGATAATCGGTAATAATACCAGATATGTTACACGAATTGTAATAAACTAGGATGAAGCTGTTAAGGAATATATTGCTGGTTATTTCTGCCGTATCACCACTTATGGCTGATGCTCAGAAAAATTCTATCGGTGACACTATTCATATAAAAGAAATAGTAATAGAGGCAAAAATAACTGATGGTATAACTGGCTCATGGAAACAAATCGAAATTGATTCCGGGTTACTTTCAGGTAAAAAACTTCTGAGTCTATCAGATATAATGACGGAATCAGTACCCTTATATATCAAAACTTATGGCCCGGGGAACCTCTCCACAGTCTCTTTCCGAGGAACCGGGGCGGTTCATACACAGGTGGCGTGGAATGGGGTTGTGATAAATTCACCCATGCTTGGCCAGATAGATTTGTCTATAATCCCGTCAGCTTTCGCTGATGAGATTACTATTGATTGCGGAAGCAGTTCAATGTTCAGAACAAACGGGGCCTTCGGAGGATTGATAAATCTCAAAACCAAACCAGAATGGAGTAATGGACTGAGAGCTGGTTTCGACTTTGGAACGGGTAGTTTTGGTTTATGGTCCGGATCGTTAAAAGCCGAGGCAGGAAATAACAGGTTTCAGTCAGTAACAAGACTTTTCTACCGGAGGGCTGATAACGACTTCAGATATGTTAATATTGTAAGCTATCCAGAGCCTGTATATGAGAGAAGAATAAATGCCGACTTCAGCCAGCATGCAGTTATGAATGAAATATTTTTCAGGGGAATAAATTCTGTTTCGTCCCTATCTGTATGGGCCCAGGCTGCAACCAGAAATCTGCCACCCAATATACTTATGACTGCAACTGCTCCAGGTGAAAGCCAGAAAGATGCTTCAATTCGTACAATTTTCAGTCATTCAAAATATTACAGCAAATCAAGCATTGATTTAACTTCTGCTGTGATTTATGATAAACTGAACTATACCAATAAACAGGCAATGATAAATTCTTTAAATCAATCAGTTTCGTTTATTAATAAAGGGGCATGGGAAACACGTTTTCAATCAGGATTAAATGTAAAACTAGCTCTAAATGAGGAATTTAATATTGTTAAATCAGTAAATTATAATGGACTGAAGCAAAGAAATATCTTGTCTGTAACTGGTATTGCGAGAAAAAGAATTCAGAACGGCGGCATAACCTTACTGGTAGGGGAGATAATTTCCGGTAAAAAATTACTGTTACCTGATTTCTCGGCAGGATTTGACTATTATATTGAAGGAAAAACCGGGAAATTTATAAAAGCAAATCTTTCAAGAAATTCCAGGATCCCTACAATGAATGATTTGTACTGGAATCCAGGAGGCAATCCGGACATAAGGAATGAATATTGCTTTTCAGGCGAAATCAACGGAGGCATTAACCATCAAATTGACAAAAACTTCGTTGTATCAGGTGAAGCATCTCTCTATTCACATAGAATACGGGACATGATACAATGGCTGCCAGGAGATAATAATTACTGGAGACCTGAAAATATTCTTTCTGTAAATGTAACAGGCTGTGAAACAAACTTTAAGATGAATTACAGCACAGAGAATTTGAAATATTTTATTCATATTCACTACACACTAAATAAATCAGTTTACGGGACCAGCTCTGAGCAAATGAAGGGTAAACAGCTTCTATATGTGCCATTTAGTCAGGGAGGAGGAAACATAAAGGTTCAATACAATAAAACATATGCATCTCTGAACGGTGAATACACCGGTAAAAGGTTTACAACAGTTGATAACAGCAAATTTTTGAGGGGATATTTTATAGTTAACTCGGAAATTGGGACAAACTTACAATTCCTTAAAAGTAATTTCGGTTTCAAAATCAGAGTTGAAAATATTTTAAACACAGAATATGAAATGATTGCCTATTATCCAATGCCCGGAAGATGGTTTATGTTTTCAGTTAATTACAGGTATGGCAAATGAGTAAAAGAGTAATAGAAATACTGATTTTTAGCTTAATCTGGCTCACTTCGTGTTCCCTGCAGGATGATCCACCTGAACCATTTTACGATAATTTTCTCAGTTCAAAAGGGTTATTTGTTCTTAACGAAGGAAATTTCATGGCGGGTAATGGCTCTGTGTCATTCTATTCAACAGACTCCATGAAGATTTACAATGATATTTTCAGTAATGCTAATTCGAGACCCATTGGTGATGTGCCCAATCATATGGGCATTATAGGTGACAGAGCATTCATTGTTGTAAATAATTCAGGAAAAATTGAAGTGACTTCCTGTCAAACCATGAAATCAATTGCAGTTATTCCGGGTTTAACCTCACCAAGACAGATTCTTTTTATTAATAATAACAAAGCCTATGTTTCCAGTCTTTATTCAACTAAAATAATAGTTATAAATCCTGAAAATTATACAATTAAAAGATATATTGATATAAGAAGAACATCAGAATCAATGATCCTTTATGAAGGAAAGGCTTACATTTCATGCTGGTCGGGAGGGGATGAGCTGGTGGTTGTTGATACATCCAGTGATACTGTGATCGATTCAGTAAAAGTTGGCCATGAACCTGAAAGCATGGTCATTGACCAAAATGGGAAATTATGGGTCCTTTGTTCAGGAAGTTATACCGGCGAATATTATCCGGAACTTGTTGTGATTAATACTGTTACAGATAGTGTTGAAAAGAAATTTCAATTCGGTTCAAAACTTATGTATCCCTGCTGTCTAAGAATAAATGGTACAGGAGATACTGTCTATTTTATCGAAAGATCTATCTGGAGGATGGCTGTCACATCCTGCCAATTACCTGCCGAGCCGTTTATCAGGGCTTCAGGTCGTAATTTTTATAAAATAGGAGTTGAACCGGAAAGTGGTAGGCTCTATGCAACAAATGCTATTGATTACCAGCAGAAGGGTTTTCTGTTGATTTTTAACAGAGACGGAACAGTAGCAGATTCAGTTAAGGTTGGTATAATCCCGGGTTATATTTGTTTTAAACAATAAGGATGAAATAATGCCTGAAAATAAATCATCAACATACCATAAACTGATTGAGGGAATATTTTATGCTGTTATAATTATTTTCGTTTTTAATTCGTGCAAAAATGCATTACCCGATAAAACATCCGAATATCAGCCTGTTTCTGTAAAATATGCCCGGCATTTTGATCTTATACCTGAAAACGGATATACCAGACTATCAATAATTAACCCCTGGCAGAAATCATCAGGATTGAAGTTTGAATATTATTTGTTGCAAAAAGGAATTGAACCTCCTGCAGGTTTTGATACTTCAAAAATTATCAAAGTTCCGGTAGAAAAGGTTGTTCTTATGTCAACAACCTATATTCCCATGGTAATGGCGATAGGGGCAGGGGAGGCCGTTAAAGGCATTTCCGGAGTAAATTTTGTATTCGACACAATAGTAAGAGGGAAAATTTTAGAAGGTAAGATTGTTGATATTGGTTATGAAGAAAATCTGAATAAAGAGCTCATTTTCAAACTGTCACCCGACCTGATTATTGCCTATGGGGTGGGAAGCGAAGCTGCAGGAAACATGAGAAAACTGGAAGAGTCAGGAATAAAAATACTTTTTAATGCTGATTATCTTGAAGAAAATCCCCTTGGCAGAGCCGAATGGATAAAAGTTTTCGGAGCTCTTTTTTGCAGGGAAAAAGAAGCCGACTCAGTTTTCCGGGCTGTTGAAAAAGAATACAACGAAATTAAATCATTCATAAGTGAAAGGGTAAAAATCAGGCCTAATGTAATGCTCGGCCTTCCCTGGAAGGACAGCTGGTTCATATCACCAGGTAATTCATATATATCCGTTATCATCGATGATGCCGGAGGCAATTACCTTTGGAAAGATTCAAAGGCTGATTATTCTATTCCTCTTGGCATTGAAAATGTATTTGTAAAAGCGTCGAAAGCTGATTTCTGGATTAATACCGGAGATGCAACCAGCATTAAAGCCATTGTTTCTATTGACAAAAGACTTGGGTTTATTAATCCGGTCAGAAAAGGCAATGTGTACAACAATAATAAGAGAGTTTCAGAAGGTGGCGGCAATGATTACTGGGAAAGCGGCACACTTTATCCCCAGCGCATACTTAAAGATATTGCATCGATACTCCATCCGGAATTGTTTCCCGGTTATGAATGGTATTATTACAGAAAGATTGAGTGAGCTTCAGAAAAAATACTTATGGTCAATACAAACGCGAAATATAGATTATCTGGCAGAAATAGAACAAAAATTCTTCTTTTAACGATATTTCTTTTGACAGCACTCTTATTTTCGCTTGATATAATTCTTGGCTCAGTGACAATAAAACTGAAAGATATTTTTGATGTTCTGCTGAATAAATCTGATTCTGAAATATATTCAGTTATTGTAAAATTCAGAATTCCCAAGGCTATTACGGCTCTTCTTGTAGGCGTCTCTTTGTCGGTTAGTGGTTTACAGATGCAAACAATATTTCGTAATCCAATGGCAGGCCCTTATGTACTTGGTATTAGTTCCGGTGCGAGTCTGGGAGTTGCAGTTCTGATACTTGGTTTTTCGGATTATTTTACCGCTAAATCACTTGAGTTGCTTGGAAACTGGTCGCTTGCTGCAGCTTCATGGGCAGGAGCTGGAATAGTTATGGTAATTATTATGCTTATTTCCATAAAAATTAAAGACATTCTTGCCATATTAATACTTGGCATAATGTTGTCGGGAGGCATCTCATCCATTGTCAGTATTATGCAGTATTTCAGCAGTGAAACAATGTTGAAATCGTATGTAATCTGGACTATGGGAAGCCTTGGAAATGTTTCGTCGGAGCAATTAGAGGTGATGGCATTATGTATTGCAGCTGGACTTATTATCAGTATATTTTCATTAAAAATGCTGAATGCCATATTATTAGGTGAGACCTATGCAGAAACACTCGGTGTAAATATCAAAAAGGCAAGAATATTGGTTTTTGTTTCCACCAGTCTGTTAGCCGGAACTGTTACCGCCTTTTGCGGTCCTGTTGGATTTATCGGTATAGCTGTACCTCATATTGCAAGGATGATTTTCAAAACATCCGACCACCGGGTTCTATTGCCTTCAGTAATATTTGCAGGTGCCTCTTTGATGCTTATAAGTGATATAATTTCCCAGCTTCCAGGTTCCGAAAGGGTGCTTCCTGTAAATGCTGTCACTTCACTTATAGGAATACCTGTTGTTATATGGGTGATTCTTAAAACCAGAAAATACGCCTGACAGATGATTTTCAATAAAAAAGATACAGTTATCGAACTGAAATCTTTAACAACAGGCTACAGAAAAAGAGGTGCTCTATACCCACTTGTTGGGCCAGTAAATATATCTGCTCAAAGTGGAGAATTTATTGCGATAATTGGCCGAAACGGAATTGGCAAAAGTACTTTGCTTAAAACAATAGCCGGTTTACTTAAACCTCTTGAGGGAGATGTAATTATTAAAAGGAAAAAAATCACCGAATACAGGCGCAACGAACTTGCAGTAAAAACAGCGTATGTTTCAACTGAACAGATTAGAGCCGATAGTATGAAAGTTGGAGAGCTTGTAGAACTGGGGAGATATCCCTACACTTCATGGACAGGCAGGTTGTCAGAAACCGACCAGGAAAAAATATTCTTTGCCATGGAAAAAACCGGTATTCTTGACCTTCGTGACCGGTTTATAAATGAATTGTCTGACGGTGAAAGGCAGAAAGCAATGATTGCCAGAGTTATAGCTCAGGATACTGATATCCTCATTATGGACGAACCTGTAGCATTCCTTGATATTAAGAACAAATATGAAATAATGCATCTTCTCAGGTCACTTTCAGATGAGCAAAACAAAACCATCATCTTTTCCGGGCACGACCTGACGCTGATAATGGAACAATGCGACAGAATCTGGCTAATTGCTGATAGGACAATATATGATGGCGCACCTGAAGATCTGGTACTTAACGGTTTGATGAACAAGCTTTTTGATGATAGTAGTTTTAAATTCAGTGAGCGTGATGCCACTTTCAGTACCCGGAGGGAATACCTGGCTGATATAAAGATAAACGGTGAAGGTATTTACAAGTTCTGGACCATAAAAGCTCTTAACAGGGGTGGTTTCAGAGCTGTAAGCCATGAAACAACGGATTCAGTAACTGTTGACAAAGATGCTGATGGTTTTTACTGGATTTATAAATCTAAAATTGCAGAAAGTCCAAAATTACGAACAATTCATGCGCTATTACAATGGATAAGAAGAGTTCCAGAGAATGACTGAAGGTCTACTTCATGTTATATTTCCTGTAATCATTAATGAAAGATTCAACCGATTCAACCGGAAGCTTTTTTGCTATTATCTTTTTATCCTTGTCGAGAATATAAATCAAAGGTGTTGAGGTTACATTATAATAATAGTCGTATCTTGTAGTTCTCATTGGATCCCATCCGTTGATCCAGTAAAGCTTATTTTCCTGAATGAATTTTTCCCATTTCTCCCTGTCGGGTTGTGTACAAACCGCAAATACTTCAATACTCTTATCTTTATTCTTCTCGTAGTAATCTCTAAGTTTTGGAACAGCTTCTTTACAGTGACCGCAGTCGGGTTCCCAGAAGAGAAGAATTACAAAATCTTTCTTTATTTCATTCAGGGAAACAAAGACATTATTGAAAGTATTCATGATCAGGTCGTGGGCTTTAACCCCTATAAGATTCGGTCTTATCCTGTCCACTTCTTTACTCAGGTTGTCGCGCCACTCCTGGGTAGTCCAGTCTGCTTTGCCCGATAAATATATATCATCTGCAAGTTTTACAATTACCGCATCATGTCCCATTATTTCGCTTTCCCGGAAATGATTAAAGAGGTATACTGCTGCATACTGGAACATTTTGTAGTTATTGCCAATTCTGGCAAAGAGCTTGTCTATTTCCTTGTTAATCGAATCTGGAAGCTGAATCACCACATTCCTGAAAAATGTATCAAGTTTTGAATGGAAAATAGGAGTGCGTAGTATTCTCTCATCGGAAAAATCTATATTGTCGAAAAAATGCTCCTTATTGTAATAATAGGCAAGCATGTACCGGAGTGAATCGGGATTTTTTGTGCCCTGTGGGATATTAAATTCTGGTATTTCAACAGGCATCATGGCTCTCACAAGCATTGACAGAAGAGAACCTTTGTTTTTGTTCTCGACTTCAAGCAGGTATTCCTTCATTTTCTCTTCATGCTTAATCCGTGCTTCCTGCAGAATCCTTAGAGAATCATTATTGTTTTTGTTTTTCTGGTATCTTTCAGCTAGTTCGGCGGATTTGCTCTGAAGCTTAATCCAGTTTCTCTGGTATTCAATAAAAGCTGAATTTTCAGCTGAGCCTGAAAAAGAAAGAGTATTGAAGAAGTCGGGGTATGAACATTTTACTTCAAAAACCTGGTCATCAGGAACAAGAATTTCAAAATATTTCTTGCCGGGCAGGACAATAAGATATATACCCTGCGGCAGGGATTCTTTCCCTTTAAAGACTCCGTATCCGGTTTTATCAAGCTTAAGTGTATCTTTCAAATATTGCTTGTCGCCGTAGTGATAAGCCAGATAAAGGGTAGAATCACCCAGCCCTGTCAACCTTACACTTATTTCATAGCCGTTTTTTGACTGAGAAAATAGGAAAACATTTATGGCCAACAAGAAAATTATCAGAGGTATTCTCATATTTTATAATTCTTGGAACAGCAAAATTAATAATAGCAATTTTTTTGCCAAATCTTAATTTTTGGGGAATTTAGAAATATATTATACTTTTGAATTGTTAATTCAGGGGTTACAGGGTGAAAATATCGATACTAATTCCGGTAAATAATTACGACATCGTTGCGCTTGTGCACAGCATGAAGGATGGGATGTCAAAAGTTCCAGAATTCTGTGAAATTCTAATTGGTGATGATGGATCATCTGCTGATTACCGGGAAAAGTATAAGCAGCTCGAAGGGGAAGGAGTCAAACTTGTAGTTTCTGAAAAGAACATTGGAAGAGCAGCTATTCGCAATAAGCTTGCACTTGAAGCGGTAGGTGATTACCTGTTGTTTATAGATGCAGATGCAATGCTTCCAGGGACTGCTGAGGCTTACCTCAGAAAATGGCTTCCATATATAGAAAAACATGAAGTAATTTGTGGAGGAGTATTGTATCACAGCATACCGCCCGATAATCCCGATCTGATGTTGAGATGGAAATTTGGACGGTACAGGGAACAGAAGAAAGCATCAGAAAGGAATAGACATCCTCATGCGTCATTTTCTACATTTAACTTCATGATTAAAAAATCAGTTATAATTAAAATCAGGTTTAACGAGGAACTTAAACAATATGGACATGAAGATACGCTTCTGGGTTATCAGCTTAAAAAAGCCGGAATAAGTATTTTCCATATTGATAATGGCTTAATGCATGAAGGACTGGAATCAAACAGGGAATTCCTTAATAAAACAAAACTTGGAATTGAAAATCTGAGTCTGCTTTATGACAAAGTAACCGATAAGAAAACATTTTCAAAACTGGTAAAAATTTTGAGAACATATAACCGGCTTGAGGCTTTGAAATTAACAGGAATACTTTCAGGTATATTCATCCGTTACCGGGAAAGAATGGAAATAAAACTCGATTCCGCCAAGGTATCACTCTGGTTGTTCACTTTTTACAAGTTGAGTATGTTTTGTACATACAGGGCTATACACGTCAGAAAACAAATATTGCCGGTTCTCTGATTATTTGTCTACCCATTTCATGTATCTTACATCAGGATTTCTGGAAATTGCAAGAATGCCATCAAGATGGTCGTATTCATGCTGTAGCAGTTCAGACATATCATCTTTCAAGCTCCACACATGACGCTTCCACTGCAGGTCATAAAATGATATGTCTATCATCCTGTGCCGCTTAACAAGGACAAGCAGATTTGGGAAACTCATACAATCATCCCACACTTCTATAAGTTCCTCACTTTTCATTTCAATAGTTGGGTTTATTAGAGCTAATGGAGTATCTATATTGAGACATATAATCCTTTTAAGTAACCCAATCTGGGGTGCAGCTATAGCTCTTCCGCGTCCGTAGACCTGACGGAATTCAATTATAAGAGACCACATTTTTTCAAAATACGGTAATAGTCCGGGTAATTCATCACGGTTTACTGTTTCAGATTTCATCAGTAAAACAGGATCCCCTAGTTTTTTTATTTCTGAAAGTGTCACAGCTTTATGATTTATTTTGGCGATAAGTCATTTATTATTCTTCCTTCTAAAGTATGATACTCCCTGAGCAAATCCACTGTAAGGCATGAATGTACAGGTATTACAGCCACAAGTTCGCCTCTCTTGAGTTTACGGATAAGCTTTCCGGGAACTGATAAAATACCGTGTTCCTGCGTAATGGACTTTACAAAAATCCTTTCTTCAGGGAAAACCCAACCGTTTTCTGCCAGAAATGCCACTTCTCCGAATATCTTTTTCCCATTATCGCCGATAGTTATGCTTTCCTTTGACAGGTGTACCGCTCCGCCATATACTAAAACTTCATTTCGTTTGTAATTGATGTCGACTACAGGGCAATACACAGCCAGAGATATATCTTCTTTTCTACATGAGCCGAGTTGATGCTGCATCAAATCGTAAAAGACAAAATTGCCAGGTCTGATTTCATCAATACCCGACAGATCTTCCACAACACTGCACGATGGAGTATCACCTGCTGAAAATATCAACCCTGGAGATGTTATTCTTTTTTTAATCTCTTTTATTTTTAAGAGAGAATCTACGTAGATACTTATTATTTCTTCCGGTGATTGTGCAGAATATGTATGGCCTGCATGAAAGAGGAATCCTTTAATGCGAAGGTTATTATTTTTATTTATAATATCTATCATTCGCATTAATTGTTCATAATCATTCCATTCAACTCCTGAGCGTTTGTAACCGGTATCTATTTCAATGAAACAACCTGCATCGAATTTTACTTTTTTTGTTAAAATCTCAAGATGTTCATAACTTGCTGTAAGAAGGTTGATTTGAGATTTTTCTGCAAGTTTTTTCACTTCATCAATTTCCCGGAAATTCAGGGGGAAGGCTATGGTGATGTCATGCCAGCCGTGAATTGAAAAGAAAGATGCCATAGTTACTGACGACACAGTGATTGCCTGAATGCCTTCATCCTTAAACCAGGTACCGATCGTTGCCGACTGGTGAGTTTTAAAATGGGGTCTGAACAATACATTTGAATTCATGGCTTTTTGGGCCATAAATCTGATGTTGCGCCTGCATTTATTTTCATCAAGCACAAGTGAGGGCTTGTGTATATTATCAATATGCATTTCTTTTACTCTATTTCGGTTTTTACCAGGCTAATATTTCCGTCGAGCCTTCTTATTGCTTTGAGAACAAAATCAAACCTGTCAGTCATTGTACAAAGGAAAAAATCGGTTGGAGGGGAAAAATCAGAATTTTCAGGTATAAAAAACCTTTTTCCTGAAGTGTTGCAGAGGTTGCATATCTTTTCCGAGAAATCTTTGGTTCCTCCAGAGATTCTGTCGGCAATGAACTCAGCACACAGAATATCTTCTTCGGCTGTTGTTTTACCACGGTATCCCATTGCTACAAGTGAAACAGTTTCGGGATTGATTTTTTTGATATATCGTGCTACAGCACTGGCATTTACAAGGCTGCCTGTTAAAAGTTCAGTTGATGAAGATGCACTCAACAGACCCCTTGTTCCTGCAGTGGTTGTCTGTATAAGAATTTTACCACTGAGATTACTAAGAAGAATTTCTGTAGGGCTATTCCCTAGGTCAAAGCCTGCAATTTTTTTCTCATCCCGTTCACCTGCCAGTACTGATTCTTTGTATTTTTCCTTGAGTCTGAATGCCTCATCAATGCTGTCAGTGACAATGATTTCCCTGACACCTGCATAAAATGCATAACAAGAAACAGAAAATGCTCTGAATACGTCAATTACAACTGTCACACCATCAGCCTTCTGGGCACCTTCCACAAATTCCAGAATTTTTATTTTCATGTTTTAAAAAAAGAGCTTGGAAAGTTACAATATTTTATGATTGTAATTTCATATATTTGAATCTGATAGTTAAATGTTCAGAAATGGGAAGTCCTGTTACATGGTTTTACAATAAACTAAAAGATTTAAATGAACTTATCTGGCATACACCTCTTTCCGAACTTACAAGACGTAAAATATTTCTTGTCAAGCAATTAAGAATAATTATAATTGCAGCCAGGGGATTTATTAACAATAAGGTTCAGGTGCAGGCTTCAGCGCTTACTTTTTATTCACTTCTATCTGTTGTTCCTCTTGCTGCAATTGCTTTTGCAATTGCTAAAGGTTTTGGACTGGATCAGAATCTTGAACAGGAGATAGTGAAAAATTTCCAGTCACAGAAAGAGGTACTTGACTGGCTTCTTACAAATGCCAGAAATGCACTTGATGCAACAAAGGGGGGATATATGGCAGGTGTAGGCGTTCTGGTTCTCTTATGGTCTGTTATGTCACTCCTCGACAGTATCGAAAGTGCTTTTAATCACATATGGGAAATCAGGGGTTCACGTCCGTGGTACCGAAAATTTACTGATTACCTGACAATTATGATAATAGCACCAATATTCATCATTCTTTCAGGCAGTATTACAGTGTTTATAAACACCCGGTTGAGTGAATTTATTGGTCAATCGGGTATGCTTGAGATTTTAAAACCTGTAGTTTCGTTCATTATCAAATTTTTACCCTTTTTGCTTACATGGTTAATTCTTGCCATCTTATATATTGTAATACCTAACACAAAAGTCAGATTTTCTTCCGCTTTTATTGCAGGAATTATTGCAGGTACTTTACTTCAGATACTACAGTGGCTCTATATCGATTTACAATTTGGAATTACCCGTCTCAATTCAATTTATGGCAGTTTTGCTGCAATTCCACTCTTTATTATCTGGCTTCAGATGAGCTGGATTGTGGTTCTGCTTGGAGCTGAGCTCTCATTTGCCAATCAGAATGTGTCGAGATATGAATATGAATTCGAGGCTCAAAATATAAGTTACTATCATAAAAAGGCTCTTGCGATAATGATTATGAGTTTGATAATTAAAAATTTCGAGAATGGTGAGCCACCTGTTAGTGCTGATACAATTTCAACTGAACTTAAGATACCGGTAAGGCTGGTAAGGGATATTGTTCAGGATCTGAATACAATAGGACTTGTATCAAGTGTTGTGAAGGATGATAGCAAAGAGAGACTCTACCAGCCGGCAATGAATATCGAAAATTACACTATCAGTTTCGTTCTTTCCCGCCTTGAGAAAAAAGGAATTGAACAGAAAATTCTGGAGAAGAACAAAGATTTTGATAAAGTAGTTGCAATACTTGAAAAATTTAATAAACAGATCTCAAAATCGGGTGCAAATATCCTGTTAAGGGAACTTTGAAATAAATCAGAGTAATTTTATTTTCTTTTTTTCTTTCCTTTTTCTTCTTCTTTATATGAAAGAATATAGCTGATAAAATCCGGAAAATTTTTCCATTTATTGAAGGGAAAGTGAGACTCCGGAAGTATAACAGTTTTTGTTTCGGGTTGAGTTTTCCAGAATGTTTGCTGTGCTTTTGCAGGATAGACTCTGTCATCTTCTGAAATGACAGCATAATTCCATTTAAAGTCAGTTTTAGTTTCTTCAAGCATTTTATTGTACATCCACCTCAGTTCATCCTCGAGGGATTTAATAGTTCTTCTGGGCAATCTATCCTGGTAGTTGAGAAGTGTTTTTTTATCACCGAAAACTCTCAGATAGAATTTTTTAACATTTTTTTCAGTGAGATTTTTCAATGTTCCTTCAATGACCTTTTTGCTTATCCCATATTTTTTATCAGCCGGTAAAGGTGTGCCATTAACTGCAATTTTCACATCAGGTTTAATGCCCATTTTTTCTGATAAAATACCTGCTGCCCATACGCCAAGTGACCAACCTATAAGAACTATCCGTGTATAGGTTTTCATCTCAGGAAGGACAAGTGGTTCTGCAGATGAATAATCGTAGAACAGAATTAAATCAAATTCATCATTGCACAGTGGTATAAAAATATTTTCATCCATTCCCCATTCACTGTACAACACTACAAGCTCCTGATTTTTTTCCCTTCTCCTGATGTATGTTTTCATTCAAAATAAATTGTACAAAAACTTACTTTTCCCCTGTTTTTAAATTTCCGGAACTATTTCGGCAAAAATATAGTAAATATAATTTTTTTAAATGAAATTGTTCTGGATGAATCAGAAGTAATGACGGAAAAGTTTAAAATAAAAGATTAACAAAAAAAAACCTGTTTTTACAAACAAAGGATTATAATAAAAAAAGAGGAGTAAAAGGGATGGTTGTGGTTTGGGAGCGGGCTTTTTTGAGATAGTCCCCGTGTCTACTGTCTGATAAAAGGAAGGTACGAGGGCAAGCTGGCGCTTTGCCTCTGGTCCTGAAATGTGAAAGTCAATGTCTGCAATACAATCCTGTTGATTTTCACAACCAAACTCTTTTAACTCCTCCAACTTAATAGCATAATGCTATCGAATCAAATATAAAAATAATTAAATTATTATCAAAATTTTTTCTTTTATTGGAATTCAATTTTTAAACTATTTTATTGCTTTCTGATTTTATAATATTCTTATGTTAACAATTAAGGTCATAAGAAAGATTTTACCTTTTTAACTTCTACAATCTGATTAACCTCGAAATTTTAATCTTCTTTTCGCGAATACGCATTTTATTAAAAATGTATAAATTTGATTAACAGTTCTGTTATAGATATATTATGAAAACATTTATTGCTGAATTAGAGCAGGTTTATAAAAAAGATAGTAGTGGGCTTGTGGCTGAATATCTGAATGATAAGGGTGGCGTATGGCATTTTCATCCCGAATATGAAATACTGCTGAATCTGAAAAACAACGGCACCAGAATAATTGGTAATAACGTTGAGCTGTTCGATGAATATGATATGGTTTTGATTGCAGGCAATGTGCCGCATTGCTGGAACTATTACAAAACGGGGGAGAGCTTACCCGAGAATCATAGTATTGTAGTTCATTTTCCTTTGAATTTTTTCGGTAATGAATTCCTGAATCAGCATGAGATGGTAAAGGTGCGGGAGTTGTTCGCTGAAGCTGAAAAAGGAGTGGCATTTTCTGTTCAGGATGCAAAAACAGCTGAAAAAATACTTACTTCAATGGTGTCTCACAGCGGAATTGATAAAATCCTGGACTTTTTTCATCTGCTTAAATTAATGTGTAATTCCACACATCGCAGGCAACTAAGCACCGAGAACTATAAAATAGGCTTCGAAAGGCCGGCAAATAAAATTATTGCAAAAGTACTGAGCTTTATAAGAGAAAACTATAATAAACATCTGACGCTTAAAGATGTGAGCAATGTCGCTGACATGAAACCCTTTTCATTCAGCAAGTATTTTAAAAAATATACAGGGACAGGATTTATTGAATATTTAAATCAGGTAAGGGCTAACAGAGCCTGTTACCTTTTAAGGGAAACAGATACTGCAATTCATGATATAGCAAAAGATTGTGGTTTTTTCAGTGTTTCGAATTTCAATAAGCAGTTTAAAAAAATCATGGGGATATCACCCAGGTCATACAGGGCTCAGTTTAGGAATATTTAATGGGATTATTATATTTTTGTCACCTGTTTTTGTTATTTCTAATATTGTTGGTTTATTTAAAATTAATTAAATGAAGAGACTGTTAATATTTTCATTTTTAATAGTTTATTCCTTCCTGTTATTTGCTTTTCAGGATGAAAGTGGTTTCAATTGTTCAACTGTAATAATAGGTAGGGAAGCCAGTGCTACCGGATCTGTTATTGTAGCTCATAATGAAGATGATGGAGGTAATCAGATTGTTAATTTCTATAAAATACCGGGGAAAGATAATAGAAAAGGAGAGGTGATAAAATTCAAAGAAGGAGGAGTAGAACCATTGGGATCACATTCCTGGACATGCTTATGGTTTGAAATGCCAGGCCAGGATTTTGCAGATACGTATGTCAACGAACATGGTGTATTGATTACTTCAAATGCATGTACATCCAGAGAATTATACGGAGAGATAAAGGATGGGGGAATTGGCTATGAACTAAGAAGATTGATCGCTCTGAGAGCATTATCGGCAAGAACTGGAATTGAATTAGCTGCTTATCTTGTGGAAAAATGGGGATATAATGGCTCTGGAAGAACTTACATAATTGCCGATAAGAATGAGGCCTGGCTTTTTGCTGTTGTAAGAGGCAAAAACTGGGTGGCACGAAGAGTGCCAGATAACCATGTGGCATTTATTCCGAATTATTACACTATAACTGATGTGGATACCACCGACAGTGATAACTGTCTGGCCTCAAAAGATTTAATAAAATATGCTATAAGAAGAGGATGGTATAACCCGGAAACAGACGGTAAATTCAATTTTGCAAAAGTTTACTCGTCCGAAAGAAATCTTACAAGCATGTCAAATATAGGCAGAATGTGGATGGCAGTGAATCTTCTCTCGGGTATGAGTTACAAAAAGGATGATGCTTTCCCATTCTCGT
This sequence comes from Bacteroidota bacterium, assembly GCA_029552825.1. Lineage (GTDB taxonomy): Bacteria > Bacteroidota > Bacteroidia > Bacteroidales > VadinHA17 > LD21. The sequence continues at coordinate 217,182 of JAKPDL010000227.1, read as the reverse complement.
TTCAACCCAGAAAAAAAATAGAATTGGAAGATATTTTTAATTTGCTTTCCAATCATTATGAGGGAACAGATCTTGACGATTCAAAAAACTATACTAAAGGATCCCCTCATGAAAACAAGACACAAAACATATGTGCTTCACATCAGCAACTTTCATTTGTTGCTGAACTTCGACAAAACCTTCCTTTTGATATTGGAATACGAATATGGTTCGCTCCCAGACGGGGTTGCGTAAACGCATATATGCCAATATTTTTCGGTGTTACTGAATTTCCCTCAAATATGGCTATGGATAACCCTGAAATTGCTTATGAGCTTCATTTTAAAAGGGATCAATCAATATACGACAGAACACGCCCAATGGCATGGTGGAATTTTGTGGCTGTGGCTGAATGTACCGACCAGGATTTCATAAAGCGATATCCTGAGCGTAAAAGAACAAAGGAAGATCTGCAAAAGACTTTTGCAAAAATGGCAGCAAGGGTTGAAAAAGAGTATCTGCCGATTTATAAGAAACAACCACAGAAAGCAGCAGCATTGATTAATGATTTTACAAAAGAAGTTATTGAAAAGACAATCGATGAAAACAATAAATTTCTTAAGCAATATAATTGCCTGAAATAATTGTTGAAATTTTCTTTTTTATATAACTGAAGCTTTATTTATCAAACTATTCTTATTTGCAGAAACTGAAAAAAGAATTAATTTTGCATTCGGTTTTAATTAAAAGATTGTTCCGTAAATACGAGGAAACAATCTGACAGTTATGGATCTGGAGGGTTGGGTATGAGGGTTGGGTATGAGTGTTGGGTCAGTAAAGAGTTAATAAAATTAATATGATGGTTCCGTAGCTCAGCTGGATAGAGCAACAGCCTTCTAAGCTGTGGGTCGAGCGTTCGAATCGCTCCGGAATCACAAAAGAGCAGCCTATGTGCTGCTCTTGTTATTTTTAGAAATGATTAATCTTGATTTTCACTGACTCCTGAGGAGAGGGACGAACCTTACCATAGCAAGCTGTGTCCGTTCTATTTTGCCATTCTTTTTAACTGCTAGTACCAGGCGCTGGGCTGACCATTGCGGTCCGACAGGCATAATAAGTCTTCCATTTTCTGCAAGCTGGTCAAGCAATGGTTGTGGAATATGGTCGGTAGCTGCAGTAACCATTATTATATCATAGGGAGCATGCTCTTTCCAGCCATTGTAACCGTCGCCGGTTTTTACAATAATGTTTTTGTATCCCAGCCGTTTAAGTCTGTCTTCTGCTTCCCTTGCAAGCTCAGGAATAATCTCTATTGTGTAAACAGTATCTACAATCTCAGCAAGAACAGCCGCCTGATAGCCGGAACCTGTCCCTATTTCAAGCACCTTTTTATTTTTCGAAGGCCGCGCCAGCTCTGTCATGTATGCCACAATAAAGGGCTGGGAAATGGTCTGGTTATATCCTATCGGGAGTGGCGTATCCTCATAAGCCCTGTGAATGTATTCTTTTGGTACAAACAGATGCCTTGGTACTTTCAGCATGGCTTTAATTGTCTGGGGATTTCTTATACCATTGGCAATAATCTGCTTGTTAACCATTTCCTTACGGAGCTCAGCAAATTTGCTTTCATCCTGCGAAAAAGTGCAGGAAACGAAAAAAATGAAAAAAACACCGGTTACAAGTAAGAATCTCATCTCAACCCAGACTCATATTTCAATAAAAGTTTCAGAATTTTAACGCTATTCAAAGTTAAAAATTATATCCAATTATTCTTAAGAATCCCTTGCCTATGAATTCAATAAGCGGCCAGATTGGCAGTAAATTTACCTTAAAAACAAAGGTCATCAGAATGAGTGTGAACAAAATCATTGCTCCGTATTTGTATGCAGCCTGATATACTGCAGGGTACTTTTTGAAAAAGTGAAACAACAGATGAGAACCATCTAACGGTGGAAGAGGTATCATATTAAACACAAACAGACCCCAATTTATGAAAATGGCATAAATGAATAGCTCCCATAATAAATCTGCAATATAAACGCTATTTAATATCAATACTAAAACTACCGATAAAAGTATGGCAGTGAGTGCATTGGAAACAGGACCTGCAACAGCTATTTTAAGCACGTCAGTTTTAGGATTCCTTAGATTCATTTCGTTGAACTGCACAGGTTTCGCCCAGCCAAATCCGGCGAAAAACAACATTAAAAATCCCAGCAAATCAATATGTTTAAGCGGATTTAACGTTACCCTTCCCTGGTCACGCGATGTATTATCACCACATCTATGGGCAATATAAGCATGACTGAACTCGTGAATTGTCAGACCAACAACAATACCTGGTAAAAGTTTCAGACTGTGAATAATATCAATGCTCATGAATAACTTGCTGATTACAATAAAACTTTTTTCAATTTTTTAATTCTTAAATGCTTATATTACAGTATTTTCATAATTGAAATTACACAAAGGTCGAGAATATATTTCACAAATGATTTCAAAGTCTCCAATCATTAAATATATTTGTTTTGTTACAGTTAACTGAAAATGTTGATTAATGTTCAATAGGCCGAATATAATACTTATAAGGTAACTGTGCAAAAACAGGATATAAACAAAATGATACGCAGGTTAATTTAAAATGTAGTATGGTAAAAAAACTGATTTTTACGTTTACGATTCTGTCATTTGTTGCAACCGGAATAAAGTCGCAGGAGCCTGATGATACTCTTGTATATCTAATCACATGTTCTCCAGGAACAGCTACTTATTCGATTTATGGGCATAGTGCACTCAGAGTTGTAATTCCTTCTTCAGGGTATGACATGGTTTATAACTGGGGCGTGTTTGATTTCAATACCCCCCATTTTGTCTGGAAATTTGCCGGAGGAAGACTTAACTATATGCTGGGAGTTTATCCTTACGACCTTTTTTTGAGAGACTATTTCATGGAAAGAAGATCTGTTTATTCTCAGAGGGTAAATCTTGAAAGCTCAGAAATCAGTCACTTGATGTATCTTCTTGAGGAAAATCTAAGACCTGAAAATATTTATTACAGGTACGACTTTTTTTATGATAACTGCTCTACGAGGATTCGCGACATATTTGAAAAAATATTTTCTGACAGACTTGTCTATCCTGTTGAAGAAAAGAAAGATATGCCCACCTTCAGAGATAAGATAAATGAGTATCAACGTCATTATCCATGGTTAAAGGCTGGTGTGGATCTGCTTCTGGGATTGCCTGCTGACAGGAAAGCTTCATTCCGCGACCAGATGTTTTTACCTGAATACCTGCAGCGAAATCTATCGGCTTCAGTCGTTAAAAGAAGCGACAAGACTATCCCTTTGCTACAAGAAACGGAGACAATCATCGAATTTGAACCTCCTGAAATAAAGGCTTCATTTTATTCAGATCCCATGTTTGTACTGGGGCTGATTTTTTTTCTGATACTATTAATTTCAGTCAGATTTCGGAGTTTGATTTACATTAAATATTTTGATATTCTGATATTTACAATTTTTTCAATTTTATCCTTGTTCCTTCTGTTCTTTAATTTTATTACTGAACATGCCGAAACAAAAATGAATATAAATTTCATATGGATTAATCCTTTTATTATCGTTTGTCTTATATGCCTGTCGCTCAATAAACAATGTACAATTTGGTTCAGGCTGGTATTCTGGCTTGCTGTTTTATACATTATAGGTGTAATTATCTTTGCATCAAAGATTTATGGTACTTTTATTCCGGCAGCACTTATTTTAGCCTTAAGAAGTTCTGTTTATTCAGATTTTAAATGGAATCCGTTCGGATTAAAAAATTCAGAAATAAAGAGATAAAGCCATTTAACAATATTTTAACATACCTTAACATCAACTTTCAGAAATAGAGGGTTTTTTTGCAAAATCTAATTAACAGACACAAAACATATATGATTATTGACTAAACCAAAATTATATGGAACAATCAGTTGATATAAAACTGCTTAATGAAAAAATTGAGAAGGAAAGCGCATTTGTTGACATAATCAGGATGGAAATCGGTAAAGTAATCATTGGTCAGCGACATCTTATCGACAGTTTGCTTATAGGGCTCCTTGCCAACGGACATATTCTGCTGGAGGGTGTTCCCGGTCTGGCAAAAACTCTCGCCATAAGATCTCTGGCATCAATTATAGATGCAAAATTCAGCCGCATTCAGTTTACCCCAGATCTTCTTCCTGCCGATTTGATCGGAACCATGATTTATAGTCAGAAAAAAGAAGAATTTTTAGTTAAGAAAGGACCTATATTTGCCAATTTCATTCTGGCTGATGAGATAAACAGGTCGCCAGCCAAGGTTCAGAGTGCACTTCTGGAAGCAATGCAGGAAAGACAGGTTACAATCGGAGAAACAACATATAAGCTTGAGGAACCATTTCTGGTTCTTGCCACACAAAACCCTATAGAACAGGAAGGAACTTATCCTCTTCCTGAAGCTCAGGTAGACAGATTCATGCTTAAGGTATTAATAGGCTATCCTTCAATGGAAGAGGAAAGAAACATTATCCGGGAGAACATTGCAAAAGAGTTCCCCAAACCCAATACAGTTCTGAAAACTTCAGATATTATAAGAGCCCGCGACGTTGTGCGCGAAGTCTATATGGATGAAAAAATTGAAAACTATATTCTTAACATTGTCTTTGCCACACGTGAACCAGCCAGGTTTAATCTACAGAAATTCTCAAACATGATATCATACGGAGCTTCCCCTCGTGCGTCAATATATCTGGCACTTGCATCAAAAGCCTATGCTTTTATCAGGAGAAGGGGTTATGTTATACCCGAGGATGTCAGAGCAATATGTGCTGACGTTATGAGACATCGCATCGGCCTTACCTATGAAGCCGAAGCAGAGAATATAAATCAGGATTATATAATAACTGAAATACTTAATACAATTGAAGTTCCATAAAAAATTTTTACATGAAGTCGATGAAAGCCATTTATTTATTGTTGCTTCTCTTGCTGTTAAATTCATATGAGAGCAGAAGTCAGAACCTGATCGGATATAAAATCAGGGATATACAGAAATACATGAAAGAAAACCAGAAATCAATGGTTTTTCAAAACTTAACATTTAATAATACATTCAGATATCTTAAATATGTCGACAGGGCACAGACTCAGACGCTTTTTTTCTTTTTGTCGGCTGACTCTGTTTGCAGGAGTGTACGGCTTGTTTGTGACAAAGAGCTCAGGAGCCAGAAAATAGCTGAGCTTAATTCAAAGTATAAACCTGTCGGTGAAAATAAATGGGAAGAAGAAAAAGATGGTCAGAAATATATTATTGACCTCAAGGATGATGAATGGACTTTTAACATAAGTATCAATATTAAACCGGTAAGATAGTACTTGCAAAGGTGGAAGCTGCTGAACTATTAAAGAAAGTAAGAAGGATTGAAATTAAAACGAGAGGACTGAGCCGGCATATTTTTGCCGGTCAGTATCATAGTGCATTTAAGGGCAGGGGTATTGCCTTTAGCGAGGTGCGTGAATACCAGTATGGAGATGATATAAGAAATATCGACTGGAATGTTACGGCCAGATTTAACCATCCCTATGTTAAAGTATATGAGGAAGAAAGAGAACTAACCGTAATGCTTCTTATTGATGTTAGCAGTTCGGGAAATTTCGGAACAATTAAAGCATTTAAGAAGGATGTAATGACTGAAATTGCAGCTGTTCTTTCTTTCTCAGCAATTTTTAATAACGATAAAATTGGAGTAATATTCTTTTCGGGAAAAGTTGAGAAATTTATCAGACCCCAGAAAGGCAGAAAACATATACTCAGGATAATAAGGGAATTGCTCGATTTTAAACCTGAAAGTAATCTGACAAATCTTAATGAGCCACTAAGATATCTGACAAACGCAATAAGAAAACGTTGTACAGCATTCATTTTGTCAGACTTTATTGCACCTGATTTTGAAGAGTCTCTGAGGATTGCGGCAAATAAACACGATGTTGTGGCACTGAAAATTTATGATCCGGCAGAAACTTCAATACCAGATATTGGGCTTGTAAGGATACAGGATCCTGAGACAGGTTACGATATGTGGATTGACACTTCATCGGGCAGGATGCGGAATGAGTACAGCAGATGGTGGAAAAACCATTCCGAAAACCTGGAAAATGTATTCCGTAGATGCGGAGTGGACTCAGCATGGATATCAACATCAGAAGATTACGTCATTCCGCTTGTCAGATTGTTCAGAAGGAGATAGAGATGAAAAGAATCTATTACATACTGGCTTTTTTGATTTTTAATTTTATCCAGGTTTCCGAAGGCCAGGAAGTCCAGATCAGTGCTGGTTTTGATACATCAGCAATTTTTATAGGAGATCAGATAAAATACACGGTTACTATCAATAAGCCTCTTGATTATTTATTGACAATACCTGTTTTTAAAGATACACTGGTTAAGAATATCGAAATACTGAAAGGACCGGTTATTGATTCAACATCCGTTGATAACAGATTTGTAAGAATCAGGCACGAATATCTCGTTACATCTTTCGATTCAGGCTTCTATCAGATTCCGCCGGTATATGCAGAAATGAGAACAGAGTCGGGTATAAAACGTTATTATTCAGACTATTCATGGCTTAAGGTTATGAGGGTTAACATTACTCCACCCGATACTGCATCGGCAATATTTGACATAGTTGACCCCGGAAAAGTTCCATTAACTGCTGATGAGATTATACCATGGATAGTGGCTATTCTGGCAGCCGGAGCTCTGATATGGCTTCTGTTATATTTATGGAAACGCCTCAAAAAACCTGAAACAACTATTGTTGATAATAAACCAAAAGAACCTGCACATGTAATTGCATTCAGAGAACTCGAAAAATTGAAAGAGGAGAAACTGTGGCAGAAAGGTGAGATAAAACTCTATTATTCGAGACTTACAGAAATAATAAGACAATACCTTTTGAACAGGTTTACTATCCCTGCACTTGAAATGACTACAGTTGAAACACTGGATGCTTTACGGAATAAAGGAATTGAAGAAGACGAAACTTTCAGGAAATTACGAACAATACTAACAGGTGGGGACCTTGTAAAATTTGCCAGATACCAGCCTGAGCCAACTGAAAATGAGTTACATTTTGACTACGCATGGGATTTTGTGAAATCGACAATGATAGTTTCCCCTCCACCGGAAGAGGAGGTGAAAGCTGAAAATGTGAAGGAGGGTATATGATTAGAGGTATTGTATTTTATTCGCCAGGGTTCCTTTATTTGCTGGCACTATTACCACTGATGATTTTCCTGTACGTCATAAGGTACAATAAATCATCAGCTGCATTGCGTGTTTCATCAGCTGAAGCTTTTAATAATTCAGGCAAGACCTTCAGGCATATTTTAAGGCATGTCCTCTTCGGAATGAGAGTTGCTGCAACTGGGTTGCTTATTATAGTACTTGCCAGACCTCAGGCAACGAACAGCTATCAGGATGTATCGACTGAAGGTATAGATATTATATTGACTTTAGACATATCGGGAAGCATGCTGGCAAGAGATTTTAAACCTGACCGGCTTGAAGCATCAAAGAATGTGGCAACGGAATTCATTTCGGGCAGACCATACGACAGAATCGGACTTGTGGTTTTCAGCGGTGAAAGTTTTACTCAATGCCCTCTCACTACCGACCATGCAGTGTTAATAAATCTTATGAAAGAAATAAAAAGCGGGATGATTGAGGATGGTACAGCAATAGGCGAGGGACTTGCAACAGCCGTAAACAGAATAAAAGACGCCGGTGGTAAAAGTAAAGTGATAATTCTGCTGACTGATGGAGTAAACAACAGAGGCATGATAGCTCCCCTTACTGCCGCAGAAATTGCTAAAACTTTTGGTGTAAGAGTATATACAATAGGTGTTGGAACCAGAGGTGTTGCACCTTATCCGGTACAGACACCATTCGGCGTGCAGTTCCAGAATATGCCTGTCGAAATTGACGAAGATGTTTTGAAAACCATTGCAGATATGACAGGGGGTAAGTATTTCAGAGCTACTGATAATGAAAAACTGGTGCAGATTTATGCTGAGATCGACAAAATGGAGAAGTCGAAGATTGACGTAAGGCAGTACAGAATACGGGAAGAAAAATATTTTCTGCCGGCTTTACTGGCTTCGGTTTTATTTCTTGCAGAAATATTGATAAGGAACACTGTTATGAGAAGTCTGACATAAACGATTGAATATGAGTATGTTCAGGTTTGCAAATCCGGAATATCTATATCTTCTGCTGGCAATACCAGTATTACTGATTTTATGGGCTGTAAATAATTACCGGAGAAAGAAGGCTATTGTCAGATACGGTGAGTCGAATCTTGTCAGGCAACTTATTCCTGATATGTCTGTCATCAGACCAGTAATTAAACTTATACTGCAGATTTTAGCTATTGTAATGATTGCTCTGATGCTGGCACGACCACAATTTGGATCAAAAATTGAAGAGGTAAAAAGAGAGGGCGTTGAAGTGATAATAGCACTCGATGTCAGTAATTCAATGCTTGCTGAAGATATACAACCCAACCGGCTGGAGAGGGCTAAGCAGGCTCTTTCACGGCTTATTGAAACTCTTGAAAATGACAGGATTGGCCTTATTGTTTTTGCCGGCGATGCCTATATACAATTACCTATAACAACCGATTATGTATCAGCAAAAATGTTTCTTTCAACTATAAATCCTTACATGGTTCCTAAACAGGGAACTGCAATCGGTGCAGCCATTCGTCTCGGAATGAGATCATTTTCTCCTGGGCAGGACAAAAGCCGTGCAATGATTATTATTACTGACGGTGAAAATCACGAGGACGATCCTGTTGAAGCAGCTAAGGAAGCAGCTGATGCAGGAATAGTTATCCATACAATAGGAATCGGTTCTCCCGAAGGAGTTCCGATAATGCTGAATGTAAACGGCAGAAGGGAGTACCTGAAAGACCATGAAGGCAACACCGTTATAACCAAACTCAATGAAAACATTCTTAAAGAGATAGCTATTACTGCAAACGGCAAATATGTAAGGGCAACAGCAACTAATCTGGGTATCGACCAGATATTTTCCGAGATAAGAAAAATGAAAAAACAGGAACTTGAAGGCAAAATATTTACAGAGTACAACGACCAGTTCCAGTTTTTTGCTGGAGCTTCACTGATTCTGCTTTTAATTGACTTCCTTATCATGGAAAGGAAAAACAGGAAACTATCAGGTCTTAAACTTTTCAAACTGAAAATATGAAAAGGTTATGACTGAAAAAAATAAATATTATTTACGGGTATTTTTAGCAGCGCTATTTCTACAGTTGTTTGTCTTTTCTTCAGTTTCAGGACAGAGTGAAAAGAGGTACCTGCGTCAGGGAAATTCGAAGTATTTTGATGGAAATTATTCTGAATCTGAAATATTATACAGGAAGGCGCTTGAAGAGAACCGCTCTTCTGCTGCAGGAAATTTTAATCTTGGTGACGCACTTTACCGGCAGAATAAATTCGATGATGCATCGAAACAGTTCATTTTGTCAGCTGATATGAGCGCAGACAGGATTAAGAAGGCCGAAAGCTTTTATAATCTGGGGAATTCTTTACTGAAAAGCAATAAAATCGAAGAGAGTATTGAAGCATATAAAAATTCACTGCGTCTTAATCCATCAAGTCTTGAAGCGAAATATAATCTGGCATATGCGCAGGATTTGCTGAAAAAAATGCAGCAACAACAGCAGCAACAACAAAAGGAGCAAAATCAGAACAAGGAACAGGATCAGAAAGAAGGTAAAAGCGATCAGCAACAACAACAGCAGCAGAATCAGGACGAAAACAAACAGAATCAGCAGGAGCAGCAACAACAGCAGATGCAGCAGCAGAAACAGGGAATTTCAAAGGAAGATGCAGAACGAATTTTGAGTGCTCTTGAGAATGGTGAGAAAAAGGTGCAGGAAAAAGTTAAACAGGCCAATGCATTGAGGGAAAGAGTGAGGACATTGAAAAACTGGTAGTTTATGAGGCGGTTAATAATCAAATATTTGTTTATTCTAATAGTGCCATCAGTAGCTGTGGCACAGGAGATAGTTATCAAAACCGAATACCCGAGGGTGGTTAGTGTTGGTGAACAATTTTCAATTAGCTGGACAATAAACGCTGGAGGTGGAGAGTTCAGTGCACCACCATTTACAGGTTTTTACAAACTGATGGGACCCCAGACTTCATATTCTTCGAGTATGCAGATAATAAACGGAAGAATATCACAGGAGACTTCATACACCTATACATATTATTTACAGGCTATTGAAGAAGGTAAGTTCGTTATTCCTCCAGCTCTTATAAGGGTTAAAGGAAAAGAATACAGGTCGGATTCAATATATATTGAAGTAGTAGGTACACCGGGGGCGCGTCAGATGCAACCTTCTGCATCCCGAAAACAAGCAACAGAGCCCGCTGCTGTTGAACCATCAGGCGAATTGTTTGTAAGATTGATCCCGAACCGCACCGAATTATATGTTGGGGAGCCTTTGACATTGTCGTTGAAACTTTTTACAAGGGTAGACCTTGCAGGTCTGGAAGAAGTTAAATATCCTGATTTCAGCGGGTTCGTGAAAGAAGAACTCGAAACGCCACAGCTTACTTCACTGCAGCGGGAAAACGTTAATGGAGTAATTTACGGAACAGGAATTATTCAGCAGTTTCTTTTATTCCCCCAGATAACAGGAGAAATAACTATTGACCCGGTTCAGGTAACTGCACTGGTTCAGCAAAGAATAGGTGAACCAGACCCGTTTTTTGGAGACTTCTTTTCCCGGTTTGCAAATGTACCCAGAGTGCTGGCAACATTACCATTGAAAATAACTGTGAAACCCCTGCCTGAAAATAAACCTGCCGATTTTTCAGGAATTGTCGGAAAAATAAACATATCGGCATCACTTAATAAAGATACAGTCAAGGTTAATGATGCTCTCAATTTTAAAATAACTGTATCAGGAACCGGTAATCTAAGGCTTGCTGCAAAACCGGTTATTAAACTATCTCCAGATATTGAAATTTATGATCCTAAAATCACCGATAACCTTAGGAACAGTACCTCCGGAATTACTGGACAGAGGACGTATGAATACGTTCTCATCCCACGGCACCATGGTGACTTTGTAATACCATCCGTGACATACTCATATTTCAACCCGGCAACAAAGCAATTTGAAACGGCGTCAACAAAAGAATTCAGATTTCATGCTTTGAAAACCGATGAACAGTCCGGAGAGGTTACTGTTTTCGGAGGAGTAACCAGGGAGGATGTAAAATATCTCGGTAAAGATATAAGGTTTATAAAATCACTGCCGGGCATTATCATTATTCCAGAAAAACTTCTTTTGTCAAACCGCATGTTCATGTGGTATTATGTCCTTGCACTTCTGATTTTTGCAACTGTCCTTATACTCAGACGTGAGCATGTAAGGCGTAATGCTGATATTGCAAGAGTAAGAAACAGAAGAGCCGGGAAAGTTGCAAAGAAACGTTTGTCGGTAGCCTATAAATGCCTTAAATCGGGCATGAAGGAAAAGTTCTATGAGGAACTTCTAAAGGCATTATGGGGCTACATGAGTGACAAACTGGGAATACCTCTTTCAGAACTTACACGAACAAAAGCTGTTGAGAAACTTAAAGAAAGAAATGTTGATGATCAGATAATTGAAAAGATTTCTTCAATTATTGAAAGGTGTGAATATGCAAGGTTTGCACCGGTTTCTGCTCCTTCAGAAGCAGAAGAATTGTATGAGGGAGCTGCACAGTTTATCAGATATATTGAAAATAAACTTGATTAAGTGAAGATGAAAAAGATTATTCTACTGATAATCCTGGCACTATTTAACTTCAATTCTGAAATCAGAGCGGCTGTTTTTCCTGAAGATGACTTCAGGAAGGGCATAGAATTATATACTTCCGGCAAATACCAGGAAGCTCTGGATGTATGGCTGCCGATATATAAATCAGGATTCAGAACACCCAATCTCTGCTATAATATCGGTAATGCATATTTCAAGATAAATGATGTGCCACATGCAATACTCTTTTATGAAAGGGCATACCTTCTTAAGCCGACCGATGAAGATATAAGATATAACTTGCAGGTAGCCAGAACTTATGTAGTTGACAGATTTACCGAGATACCTGAATTGTTTTTCGTTACATGGTATAATTTCATTTCATTGATACTCTCATCTGATAAATGGGCTTATATTAGCATCATCAGCTTTGTTATGTGTCTGATTTTTATGTTGGTCTATTTGTTAACTTCAGTATACAGGTACAAGGTTGCAGGTTTCTGGCTGGCAATTTTTATGTTGATAATAAGCCTTGCATCGCTCAGCTTTTCTATAAGAAACAAGAACCTTGTTTTTAATAGTGACAAAGCAATAATTGTCAGCCCTCAGGTTAATGGGAAAAGTGCACCTGATAACAGTGGGACAGATCTTTTTCTTATTCATGAAGGGACAAAAGTTACAGTTACTGATGCTCTCGGAGAATGGTATGAAATTAAACTACCTGACGGGAATAAAGGATGGGTTCCTGTAAATAGTCTGGAGAAAATTTAATGATGCATGCAACTTATTTTGTAACTTTCATGTCAATTAATTACAAAAGCTGACAGAATAATGAAAAGGCATCTCATTTTTGCAGCGATTTTACTGCTTGCTTTGAGCGGTTGCAAAAAGCTCGAAAAGGAACCTTACGGGCCGACAGACATAAGAATAAGAAATCTTTCGGATGTGGCGATGAATGAGCTGACTGTGGAAACAGGCGGGGGAACATATAACTATGGCACCCTTGGTGCCCAGGAGACATCAGATTATCATCGTTTTGAAAGAGCATATCCCAAAGCCAATATTTCAGCAATAATTAACGGAGAAAAATACAAAACAGATACCACTACCTATTATTATATGCAATATCTTGGGCAGGTGAAAGCCACTTATGAAATTTTTATTGAGAGTCATACTCTGAAAAAACTGAAAATTTCAAATGTGATAATGGAATCAGCCCTGGATGATATCAAATAACTTACTGTCTGAAAGTTTTTTAGTATTTCAGTTATTTAATTGGCCTTTGATATGTAGTATTACCATTTTACCGGTTCAATACCGTGCATGGCAAGATATTCGTTGCATTTGCTGAAGTGTCTGTTTCCGAAGAAACCTTTAGCTGCTGATAGGGGGGAGGGGTGAACCGATTCAAGAACCAGATGTCTGGTTTTGTCAATTACAGCCCCTTTATTTTGTGCATAGGCACCCCAGAGGAAGAAGACCAGGTTATTTTTTTCCTCGTTAAGAATTTTGATCACTGCATCGGTAAACTGTTCCCAGCCTTTACCCTGATGTGAGCCAGCCTGGTTTGCCCTTACTGTGAGGATAGCATTGAGGAGAAGCACACCCTGGCGTGCCCAGCGTTCAAGGTTGCCTGATTTCGGCACAGGTATTCCAAGATCGTCATGGATTTCTTTGAAAATATTTACGAGGCTTGGGGGAAAAGTGACCCCATCCCTAACGGAAAAGCATAAACCATGTGCCTGGCCTGGACCGTGGTAGGGATCCTGACCGATAATAACTGCTTTCACCTTATCGAAAGGACATAAATTGAAAGCGTTAAAGATGAGACTTCCGGGAGGATAAATAGTTCTTGTACGGTATTCTTCCTTAACAAAATCAACAAGCCTCAGAAAATATTCCTTTTCAAATTCTGCTTTAAGTCTTTGTTTCCAGCTTTCTTCTATTCTTACATCCATAAAAACACACTATTTTTCAAAGATAGTCTAATTATATTGAAAAATATTTTCATGAAAAATAACAACAATGGGCAATAACAGCACAACATTTTGAATAAAATAATATAAGATCTGGTTAAATTCGTTTACTAGTTTGCAATTATTTTTCAAATATTTAAGATCTCTTTTTTAGTTCGTTTATTTAGTCTTCAAGTTTTTTCGCAGGATTATACTAAAATCCCATGCAATTGTGTTGTAATTAACCTTTGAAGTTTTTGAGCAAAGGAACAATGCTTTAAGGTCAGTAGAAGGAAACAAAATAAAGAATAGAAAAAATTTAATCTTTTAATAACCAAATGATCTTGTTGCATAAAACAGAAAAGCCGGTCCATCAAGACCGGCTTTTTGTTTTTAAAGAATATACTATTTCTGCACTGCTTTCAGAGTTAAAACAATGTTTTCAAGACGTTCCAATCTTTCTTTTAATGTTTGATTTTCTGACTTAAGTATTTCAATTTCTTCTTTTTGCTCCTGGGCAGCCTTAATCAGTACTGAAATGAGGTTGTTGTAAATCACAGCGTCAGGTTTGCCTTCTGCATCGTACACAACAAGACTGGGATTTATGTTTTCAACTTCTTCAGCTATCAATCCATATTGCAGAGTTTTTGATTTATCTTCTTTGTATAGGAAAGTGACAGGATTGAGTTTGTACAGCCATGAAATATCATTAAGCAATGAAATATTCATTTTATACCGTGCTGAACTTGATTGTTTAAGAATTTCACCAGTCACTGCACTAATAACTAGTGTTGTACCAGAACCAGAGCTCAAACTAGGCATTCCAACTTTACCGGTTGCATTAATGGCAAGTGCAACAACAGGTGTCTTACCCAGTGATGAAAATTGAAGCAAATCATTATTTACTTCTATTTTGAAATCATCCGCATTAAGATCTGAATCAGTAAGGTTAAGTGCAGGACTTGTATTACTAATTGTTACATCTCCTCCAAAACGTCCTGAGCTTGTCGCATTTAATGAACCGCTTATATCAAGCGTATAGGCAGGAGCTGTGTTGTTAACCCCCACTCTGTTGTTGGTACCATCGACATGCAATGTTCCAGCATCAACCGTTAGATTGGCATCACCGTCAGGGTTTATTGTTGATCCATAAATGCTTCCAGTCATGTAGAGATTTCCGTTTCCATACATATGGCTTGTTGCCCTGAAATTGCCATTTACATCAAGATTGTAGGCCGGATTGTTTCTGTTAATACCCACAAGGCCGGTAGTACTCACCCAGACACCTTCGCTGCCTCCGTCGTTTGAAAGCCAGTAGTTATTGAGTTTTATATTTTGTGAGGCAGTATGATTGCCAAGGTTGTCGCCTGTACCAACCCATGAAGAAATACTACCTGTAACTGTCAGGTTGCCATAAATTGTTGTATTTCCGTTTTTCTGCACAACCATGGCATTGGATGGTGTACCGGTGCCTCCGTTTCCAACTACAAACAATGGATCTGTTGGTTCCCATTCATCTCTTTTATATGCTGAATTGGTAATGTTATTATAACCTACTACTATACTATTGCTTGCTTCAGCGGTTACGCTTTCACCTAATGCAATGGCATTTATTCCGACAGCTTGTGCATTCGAACCAATGGCAACAGAATAAGCACTGTCGGCTCTGTTGTTTATTCCAAGAGTTGTGGAGCCGAAAGCAAGGGAAGAGTTGTTGGTTCCAAAAGCCATTCCACCTTTACTGGCTGTATTACCGTTACCAATTGCTATTGAAAACTCATCATTAGCTATGTTAAATTTTGTCACATTATATGGAATTAATCTGAATCTTCTGGTTATTGGATCATAAATAAGTCTGAAGCCAGTATAGTTATAATAGGCTCCTATTGATATTGATTTTGGGCCATTAGCCTGCACCATATATCCTAATGCGGTCGCATAGGTTCCAAGAGATTGCGGCTGGTAACCTATTGCAGTACTGTATCCTCCTGAAGCGGTTGCATTTACACCCATTGCCATATCGCCTTTGAGGCTTGTTTGAGCACCCATACCAATGGCAACTGAATATGTATCAGAAGTTTTGGTTGGACGGCTTGTATTTACGGAGCCGTCGGCATTAAGCCCGTATGTGCCTATTGCAAATGAATTGTCGGCGGCAGCCTCACTATTGTAACCGAACGAGAACGAATTTTTTGCACTGGCTTTTGAAGCATATCCGATAGCCACAGCATATTTATTTGAAGCATTTGCGAGATAACCTATTGCAACAGAAGTATCGCCGGAGGCGGTTGCACTCACTCCAAGTGCCATTGCCGAAGGTCCTGTTGCGTTTGCTCCACGTCCGAAAGCACTTGCATTTGTCGCCAATGCGCCTGTTGTTGCTGCATAACCAACTGCCACAGAACTATTTCCTTGAGCTGTAGCACTTCTCCCAAATGCGCTTGAGTAGCTACTGGTTGCACTTGCATATGCTCCAACAGCTGTAGTATAACTTTGTGTTGCCTGCGACTTATATCCAAGAGCCATTGCATAAGAACTCGATGCAGTGCTGTAATATCCGAAAGTAGATGAACTTGAACCTGAGGCAGTTGAACCGATACCAAGAGCCATTGCACCTTTGTTTGTTGCCTGGGCACCCATTCCTATAGCAACTGTGTATGATGCACTTGCTGTTGTTGGTGTTGAAGTGGGGTCACCCGAATCATTCAATCCTACTGAACCGAAAGCAAAGGCTCTTTCACCGGTAGCGGTGGCCCCTGAACCAAGTGCATACGAGTCAGGTCCGGTGGCTTTTGCTCCATTACCGAAGGCAAAAGCATTCATAGCCGTTGTTTTTCCTGCTCCCGCAATTGAGTTTTTCCCGATGCTTGTAGAGTAATTGCCTAAAGCTTTTGCCCTATAACCAAATGCCTGTGAATAATCGCCCATTGCAACCGACCTGTAGCCAAGAGCTGTCGAATAAAGACCTACGCTGTCAGGTGAACCAATCCATACATTGCCAGCCAGGAAAGCGTTTCTGTTAGGAAACCACAGTACCTGGGGTGAGCCCTTCACAGTATCCAGAGTGCTGGTACCCGAAACATTCATGTAATAATTCTTCAGAAGACCCTTCGTTCCGTCAAATCCTCCAATTGCAAAGCCTCCTTTTGTCCCTTTGGTGCTCGGAGAGTTGTCAATATATATCCTTACACTGTCGGGGGTTACTCTGAAATAATCCTGCGAAGGCGCTTTATCCCCGAACCCGCCTATTGCAAATCCGCCTTTGGTACCTTTGCTGCCTGAGGGAACATAAATGTTGACAGCATCGGGATAGACAGCAAACACCGTCTGGCCATCTTTTCTTTTTACTTCAAAAAGTGCATCGGATGTTGCATCATTTGTACTTACAACCTTGGCACCTGGAGTAAGAGACTCAGCTTTTGCGGAAAACATTGAATATGGCACGGATTGAAGGCGTGAAATCCCCATCTGTTTCCAGCTTCCGCCATAATAGATTTCAGTCCTGAGAAATTTTGGAGTAACATTCCAGTCTATCAGATTAAAAGATGCTACGGTTGAGGAGGCCTGTCGGGCACCTTTTCCCAATACTACAGTGAAGAGACCAAAATCATTGGTAGTAACTGGATTATGAATTTCTTCCCATATTACGGTTCCTATCCACGAAGAGTCTGCCTTAACGGCAAGTTTTACCTGCAATGCGGTATTTTGCAAAGGGTTTCCACTGTTGTCTCTTGCAATTGCCTGGTAATTAATCCCCTGTGGCACCTGTGCAAAAGAGAAGCTACTTACCGCAAAAAACAAAAAAGTCAACAGATTTTTCTTCATAGTCTGATCAGATTAAGTTTATAATTGATTATTAATATTTTACATAATCAAATGCTCAAGTTACCTGGGTTAATTCTTTATATAAAATTACTAAATAGCATGGATTGAGGTATTATTTTTTTTAAGATTTCCACGAATGGATTAAAAATTTTGATGAATGCACCTGTTTTGAATATATTTTTCACCTTGCGGGTGACGAACATTTATTGGCAAAGGTTACTCTGCATTAAGGTGAGTAACACTTTTAACACGGTGAAATTTGGAAAATTATTGATAGTAACCTGCTATTTCTTGAAAACGAAATAAATTGCCAGGACGATGAAGAAGAATGCAATAAGATGGTTTATTCTGAACTGTTCAGTTTTAAAAACCACAAGTGTAAAAATTGTAAAAACGGATATCGAGATAACTTCCTGAATTACTTTTAATTCAACAAGTGAGAATGGACCTCCGTTTCCTCTGAAACCTATTCTATTGGCAGGTACCTGAAAGAAATATTCGAACAATGCAATTCCCCAGCTCATTAATATCACGGCAAGAAGAGTCATATTTTCAAACCTGCTCATTGTTTTAAGTTTTAAATGCCCGTACCATGCAAAAGTCATGAATGTATTTGAAAGAATCAAAAGCAGAACTGTATATAATCCTCTCATAGGTTTACCGGTTTAAGTCATTTATTATTCGTTTAATTACATCTGTAAACGCATAACCTGCATTTTCAGTTGCTGCAACGAAACCGCCGTTCTTTGATATACAGGGATTTGCATTTACTTCAATTACATATACTCTATTTTCACTGTCAACTCTCATGTCAATACGGGCATAGCCCCTTAGGGAGAAAATATCCCAGCATTTAATTGCTGTAACTTCGATCTCCTTCCTGAGTGATTCTTCGAGTTCTTTTCCGGGAAACCTTCTCACAGTGTTTTTATATTCAAAACTATTTTCTTCCCATTTTGCTTTGAAGTCAACAATTTTGGGCCTGTCTTCATAATCCACAAATACTATTTCAGCAGGTGGAAGAACTTCAGGTCTGCCATTCGATGTGAGGAGGCTAATATTAAATTCCCTTCCGTCAATGTATTCCTGTATTATCCAGTGGGAATCTCTCAGATTCATGAACTTTTCCTCATAACCTTGATGATAAACAAAAACTGAATCCTGCGTAATATCGAGAGAACCGTCCTCCCATACAGGTTTGATTATATAGCTTTTGCCAGGCTCAAATTTTCTATATTCCGAGATATGAAAAGATTCTGGTGTTCTTATACCTTCGTTTTTAAGTAGTTTAACTGTAAGAAATTTACTTGTTGTAATAAACAGAGCCTCCAGCGGGTTGCCTGTATAGGGTATTGAATGCATGTTAAGCAGGGCGGGTATGAAATAGAGCAGCTCACCTTTGTTATTTATTGATTCAACCAGATTAAAAACAAAATCTGGTTTCTCATCAGCCAGAAGTGATATTTCATTCATGAAATTATTCGTGATACCTTTTCTGTAAGTTTCAATTCCGGCTTTTTTAAGATTGGTTTCGACCCATTCAACCTGGTCGAGAATATCGAGTTCGTCGGCAAGAGCATTTTCGCGAGGCTGATTGTAAAGTATGCAGCATCTCATAACTTCAGATTATGTCTTTTTAATGCAGACCTGATGATTCTTTCAACCAGTTCGTTGTATTCGATACCTGAGAACCGTGCAAGTATTGGCAGGTCTGAATCAACCGGATGAAGACCTGCGAGGGGGTTTACTTCCATAAAACATATTCTGCCGTTTCTGTCAGCTTTTACATCAACCCGTCCGCCATCGGCGCAGCCAATTGCTTTCCATGCTTTCAGGGCTACATCTTTTGATTCCTTTGAAATATCACTATCGTCAAGGGGTTTGTAATTACAGTATAAATGATAGTTTTCCTTGTATTCAACTGAATATGGAAGTTCATCTTTACAGATTACTTCCATTCCCCCTATTGCCACCGCCTCGTCCCCGGTGCCAAGAATTCCAATTGTGAATTCCCGGCCTGGAAGATATTCTTCAACAAGTGCCGGCTGATTGTACCGTTTAAGCAGGTATTCTGCCACTTCTTTCAGTTCTGCAGGTTTTTTAAGGATACTCTTATTTGTTATGCCTTTACCGGTACCTTCAGAGGCAGGTTTGATAAAAAGTGGGTATTCAAGGTCGCACTTTTTAATATCGTCAAGGGAGGTAATCAGAAAGCCAGGACTAACCGGCACACCGGCTGATGAAGCTACCAGTTTTGCCAGATATTTATTTAGAGCAACTCCAAGTACTACCGGTCCGCTGAAAACATATGGTATACGGTATTGATCGAGTATGGCGGGAACAACTGACTCCCGTCCGTCACCATACAATCCTTCGGCAATATTAAAGACGATATCCCATCTTTTACCTGATGCAAGGGCTTCAATAAGTTGAAAGACGTTACCAACTTCTTCGGTATCAAAACCCATTGATTCAAGCACATTTCTTATAGCGCTTATTGTGGCTTCTTTATCAAATTCTGCAGTATCTTCCATAGAAAACCCGCGTTCGAGATACCACGAACGCAGGTCAAAAGTAATCCCGGCCTTCATAAATAATTAAATTTCAGGGTATTCGCAAATCATACCCTTATAGTTGCGGAGAACTATTTTTTCCTTTGTGTGTGCTACGACATAATCGGGCAGGAGTGGTATTTTACCTCCTCCACCCGGTGCATCCACAACAAATTGTGGAATGGCATAACCGCTTGTATATCCTCTCAGTCCTTTGATTATTTCCAGTCCTTTCCTTATTGATGTCCGGAAATGTCCTGAACCCGGAATAAGGTCGCACTGGTACAGATAATAAGGCCTCACTCTTATCATAAGCAATTTATGGAAGAGTTTTTTCATAATTTCCACATTATCATTTATGCCTTTAAGCAGTACAGTCTGACTGCCGAGTGGAAAACCACCATCAGCCAGTTTGTTGCATGCCTGTGCACACTCATCTGTTATTTCATCCGGATGTGAAAAATGCAGGCTGATATAGAGTGGGTGGTATTTTCTCATGGTGGCTATAAGTTTATCCGTTATTCTCTGTGGCAGAACCACAGGCACCCTTGTACCTATCCTGATAATCTCTACATGGGGGATATTTCGAATATTCTTCAGAATATAATCGAGCATTTCATCTGACATAGTAAGTGGATCTCCTCCACTTACGAGAACATCTCTAATCTCGGTATGATTTCGGATATAATCAAAGGCTTTTTCAAAATCATTCTTTCCCAGCTTGTCGAGTTTGCCTACCGAATGTGAGCGAGTGCAGTACCTGCAATAGGCAGAGCAAACCTGAGTCACAGTAAACAGGACTCTGTCGGGATATCTGTGGACAATTCCTTTTACAGGTGAATATGCTTCTTCGTGCAGTGGATCGGGCTTTTCAACAGGCAGTTGAATAAGTTCTTCAACTACAGGTATTACAATTCTCCTGAGTGGATTGCCAGGTTTGGTGTTGTGGATAAGAGATGCGAAATAAGGCGTAATTCTTAATGGCAATCTGCCTTTGAGATGTTTGATTGCCATAATCTCTTTCTCTGTTAATGGCATTATTTTTCTGAGGTCTTCCAGCGTAGTAATAGCATTCCTCAGTTGCCATTTCCAGTCGTTCCATTGTTCATTAGTTGCGAGAGGGAAGTAGCGGTGGATGAAGTCCGCATTCCGGTTGCTAACTATTTGTACTGGCGTTTCGACCTGCGAAAGTATTACTGCTTTCGCGCCAGGCTCTTCATCAGAAGAGCAACCTTTGAGGCGACCTTCTCCATGGAAGGCTGAAGCCTCATTATTGTTAGCATTCATGATGTTGTGAAAATTTCACTCCTTTTTTAGTTGTCTGTTTCTTGTTTAAAATTTTGCCGAAAGTATGCATAATGTAAATTCATTGTACTATAAACAGAAAAAAAAATTTCAACATTAAAATTATTTTATTAACATTATTAAAAATTGAAAATCGTATGTAATTGATATACAAAATAATATATCGTCTATAAAAATTTCCAATTTTTTCATCTAAATTTTTAGTTTGAGATTTTAATGATTGATTCTTTTCATAAGTAGATAGAATTTATTTATCATGAAGGATTGAATTTTACTTTTTGAAGTTGACAATAACTTTTAAAAAGATTTAATTCTTGAAAAGAAAAGTAATTAATTTATTACGATAATATTTAATTTTAATATCTGAAATTTTATGATTATGAAGAAAATTGACAGAAGAGAATTTTTAGGCAGAACAGGCATCATTGCAACCGGTGCACTTTTTGCCACAAAGGTGATAAATAATTTATCACCTGTTGACGCTCAAGGTATGCTTAAATTGCCTCTTGGTTTTCAGGCATGGACAATCAGGGAAATGCTTGCAAAAGATTTCCCAGGTACATTAAAAATTATGTATGATATGGGATACCGCTGTATTGAAATGTGCTCACCTCCGGGATATGCAACGGCAGGATTCGGTCCACTTACAAAATACAGCGCTCAGGAGATAAAAAAAATAATCAATGATGCAGGACTCACTTGCCCGAGTTCACATTATGTCATGAATGAACTCAGGAACAATCTTGATGAAAGAATAAAATTTGCAATTGATTCTGGCCAGACACAGATGATACTTTCAAGTTTTGGTTTACCACGCGATGCAAAACTATCCGACTGGCAGAAGTCAGCCGAAGAACTGAATAAAATAGGGGAGAAGGTTAAAAACGCCGGACTTCAGCTGGGATTCCATAACCATCATACTGAATTTGCAATGCTTGAAGGAAAGCTTATTTATGAAGAATTAATGAACTGGTTCGATCCTTCATTGATTAAAATGCAGTTCCAGGTTGCAGTTATCAGCATAGGATACAAGGCCGTTGATTATTTCAGAAAATATCCGGGCAGGTTTATTTCAGCACATTTTGCCGATTGGTCGTCTGAAACAAAAAGAGAGGCACCTGCAGGAAAAGGTGTTGTCGACTGGAAAGAACTGATCTCATCCCTCGATACGGGAGGAGTAAAAAATGTTTTCGTTGAAATGGGTTTTGACACTTTTAAAGAAACAGCTGACTATTTACTTAACCTATAACCAGCCTGATATAGAAATCCGGATGAACTGGCTTACTGATCTTATTATTAACGATTCAGTAGCCCATGCAATTCTTGTTTATTGCGTTATAATTGCAACAGGAGTAGCACTGGGAAAAGTAAAAATTTTCAATGTTAGCCTGGGAATTACTTTTGTTCTTTTCGCAGGAATAGCTGCAGGCCATTTCGGTTTTGTTACAAAACATGAAGTAATAGAATTTGTAAGGGATTTTGGCCTCATACTTTTTGTGTTTTCAATTGGGTTGCAGGTTGGCCCGGCCTTCTTTTCGTCATTACGCAAATCAGGGCTTAAAATGAATATACTTGCAATGTTAATCGTTTTCACAGGAGCCCTGATAACTATTATTATCCATTTTCTTGCGAATGTTCCAATGTCTCTGATGACCGGAATAATGTCGGGTGCTGTTACAAATACACCTGGACTGGGCGCTGCTCAGCAGACTCTGAGTGAGATAACTGCAGGAATGGATCCCGAAAAATTCCCTGATCCCTCGATTGGATATGCCGTAGCATACCCATTTGGTGTAGTTGGTGTTATCCTTTCAATGATTTTTATCCGTAAAATGTTCAGGATAAATCTTGATAAGGAATTAAAAGTCATTTCAGAAAAACTGCACCATCCTGATGAGATACCGGAAAAAGTATCAATACAGGTGAAATCAAAAAAGATTGCCGGAAAGTCCGTAAATGAAATTGTAAAGAACTCTCCAGGTAAAATGGTAATATCCAGACTGCTGCACAAAGGGGAACTTTTACTTCCCGGGCCTGACACTGTAATTGAAGAAAATGATATAATACTTGTTGTAGCTGAAAAGAAAAGTATCCCTGCTATTATTGATTACATTGGAACTGAAAGCGACCTTGACCTTTCAACACGTATGGGTAAGATGGTTTCACGAAGGATAGTTGTAACAAATCCTGCGGTGGCTGGTAAGAGTCTTGGTTCCCTTAAACTACGTTCACGTTACAATATAAATATCACCAGAATAGAGCGCTCAGGAATTGAGTTTGTAGCAAGTTCAGGTTTGATTTTACAGATGGGTGATAGAATGACTGTAGTGGGAGATGAAGGTTCGATTGAAAATGTTGCCCGTGAGGTGGGTAATTCACTAAGGAGACTCTACGAGCCAAATCTTATACCGATCTTTGTAGGTATTATTCTTGGGATTCTGCTTGGAAGTATCCCGCTTAAAATTCCTGGTGTATCAAATCCTGTGAAACTGGGACTTGCAGGTGGTTCCCTCATTGTAGCTATGGTGCTGAGCAAATTCGGATACAGATTTTCCCTCGTTCCCTATACCACAACCAGTGCTAACCTTATGCTGCGGGAAACAGGTATAGTTCTTTTTCTTGCAAGTGTAGGATTAAAGGCTGGAGAAAAATTTATCCCTTCTCTTACTTCAGGTGATGGCTTTATCTGGATGGGATACGGAGCAATAATAACAGTGCTTCCGGTATTTATTACTGGTATTTTGGCAATCAGATGGATGAAATATAATTATTTTGAAGTTTGCGGCTTGCTGGCAGGTAGCATGACTGACCCTCCAGCCCTGGCATATGCAAGCAACCTGGCACAGTCGGAGATACCTGCAGTAGCTTATGCAACAGTTTATCCACTGGTAATGTTTCTCAGAATTTTTATTGCCCAGTTACTAATCCTTCTGTTTGTTTAATTGTTAGAGCTGGCAATGTTTTAAAGCCGTAAGAATATAGTTCAGATATAAGATCACCCGGTAAAAAATAATGCCACTCCTGCAACTGAAATTACTGCTCCTGCAACTTCAGCCAGTGTAACTTTTTCTTTGTTCAGATAAACTGACGGCGGTATAATCAGAACAGGAACAATAGCCATTATGGTTGATGCAATCCCTGCCTGAGTATATTTAACAGCCATAAGTGAAAATGATACCCCAATAAATGGTCCGAAAACTGCACCAATTGCGACCGCAGTAACTGCTTTACGGTTTCTGGCTCCTTCAATAACTTCTGGCCAGTGTGAAATAAATGTCGCAAGCAGGGCAAAACCAAACCCTCCGGCAATTACTCTTATTTGAGTGGCAGCAAAAGGATCATAGGTGCCTCCCATTCCTATTTTACTTAGAATCAGACCCGTTGCCTGCCCCAGTGCACCCCCAAGAGCAAGCAATATACCTATAGGGGCAAACTTGAGTGTAAGTTTTTCTCCCTTTCCGTTACGACTGAAAATTGCCAGCGAAATTCCGATGAATGTGAGCATCATACCAGCAAAGTGCAGCAACCTCAGTTTCTCCCCGATAAAAACCCATCCTAAAAAGGCTGTAAAAAGAGGAACAGTAGTCATGATAAGCATTGAAAACCTTGAACCTATCTCAGCATACGCCCTGAATAGAAAATAATCCCCGAAAGTAAAACCCACCAGACCTGAAAGTGACAACCAGAGCCAGTTGTGCAGGTTTGCATCAACGGGCAAAAAATGGCCTCTGGCAATAAGATTATAAAATGAAAGCAGAAATATGGCAAGAAACATTCTGATAATGTTAAGCGAAAGAGAACCTATTTTTTTGCTTGCTTTTTCATTTGCCAGAGCAGTTATTGTCCATGAGAAAGCTGTCAGAAGCGCTGCAAATTCGCCAAGATGGCTGCGGAAAAATGACATAATTTATTTTTTCAGATAAGGATGCAAAAATAACACTTTTAATTATGGGACAACTCCGGATTTTTATAAAGTACAACTTTTACATTCATACACTTATTTTCTATTATTATTATCCATTCTTTTTTAAGCCTGTCTATTTCGTCATCTGAAAAATCATTAAAAATATTTGACCAGAATATATATTTGTTTGTCTTTAAATTTTTCGTTGCAAACGACTCTTTGCTACCGTTAAGGTCAATGTAATCCAATGCTGCGAGATTTGGGAAACCACTCCCTGTTTCAGAAAACGGAATAGAATTTTCTTTCATATAGTTTATCATTTCCTTGCGTAGGGGTGGATATGGCAGGTAAGCCAGTGAAGCATCCCACCCCTGGGAAATTTTGTCGGGATATACCCAAAAATTACCGGAAAGAAGTCCGGCAATCATCAGGGTGGCAAAAACAGTTTTAATCATATGCTTTTCTGTAATTTCAAACAAGCAGTAACAACCTGTGAGAGCGAGCAATATGTAAACCGGAAGTAAATAACGATGACCTGTCAAATTTTTATAGAGTCCCAGCACAGGAAAATGCCCGCTGTCAAAATCAACTGGAAGCAAAAGATCTCTGAATCTGTTTTGATAGAACCAGCTTGCATGTTTTGATGCCAGTTGCACAGTATCCCAGAAGAAAGGGTAATGTGATGTAGCTAAAAATAATACCAGGTAAACAATAATAACTGCTGAAAAAGCAGCTAAATCAGTATTTCTCATTAATTAACTCCTGATACCATACTTCAGATTTTTATTACAAACATATATTCCCCTGAACCAGCTTCAAACGTCACTTTATTATTAACCACCCTGATATTTGTGAATTCTTTAACAGAATCCAGAGGCCTGTTACCTTCTGTAACCTTTGATTTCATATCAACAGGCAGAATTACGGTAGCTCTGGTATTTGCAGGAACCTTTACCCTTACAGTGATATTATTATCACTCCTTTCCCAGCCAGAAGCAATTGTTCCGTATCTGCTTTCTAAAGTTGCTTTAGCATATGTTAGCTTTTCAGTGGGGGAGGGTTGAATTATAATATGTTTATACCCGGGTTTTCCAGCTTCAATGCCAGCACACACCCTGTACATCCAATCACCTATTGCACCATAAGCATAATGATTGAATGAATTCATTCCGGGATCCTGGAAAGTTGTATCCGGCTTAATGCCATCCCATCTTTCCCAAATTGTAGTTGCGCCCATCTTTACAGGATAGAGCCACGAAGGATATGCCTCCTGCAACAAAAGATCATAGGCTACATCGGTATATCCCATGTTTGACAGAACATGGCACAGGTAGGATGTTCCAACAAATCCGGTCGAAAGTCTGTTTCGCCGGCTTTTTATATCATCAACCAGAAATTTCACAGCATTTTGCCTCAGGTTGTCAGGTAAAAGGTCGAACATCAATGCCAGGACATGAGAGGTTTGGGAACATGTCCCGACACGGCCGGCAGGTGTAACATATTCATGAATGAAAACCTCTTTAATCTTATTAAACAATTCGTTGTAGAATTTAAAATCATTTTCTTTGCCCAGTTCTTTTGCTGCAAGAGAGAGCAGTTTTGTTGAATATGCATACATTGCCGTGGCGATAAAGTCGTGTTCGGTATGTCCATCAAATTCAGTATGCCTGTTTACAGGTGGATGATAAAAAAGCCAGTCGCCGTACTTGCTGCCTCCTTTCCAGATATAGCTTTCACCAGCTTTTTTGCGTATATATTCCACCCATGCTTTCATACTTGGATATTGCGTTTCGAGCAGTTGTTTATCACCATAAACCAGATACATTGTCCAGGGTGTGATTACTGCCACGTCGCCCCATGCGGCCGAAGGTGCTGCTGTTTTAGCTCCCTGTGGATTAAGTACATCAGGTATGACATCCGGCACCTCTCCGCCCGGTTTCTGGTCGGCTGCCACATCCTTCAGCCACTTGGTGAAGAATGCAGCTACGTCCATATTAAATGCAGCTGTACGGCAGAAGACCTGTGCATCACCCGTCCAGCCCAGACGCTCATCCCTTTGCGGACAATCGGTCGGGACATCTACAAAATTGCCTTTTTGTCCCCACTGAATATTGTGCTGTAACTGATTGACCAGTGGATTTGAACATTCGAAACTTCCCGTGACAGGCATGTCGGAATGCACGACTATCCCGGTTATGTTATCTGTGGTTAGTTCACCCGGAAAACCGTTTACTTCAACATACCTGAATCCCATAAAAGTGAATCTCGGCTCATAAACCTCTTCGCCTTCTCCTGAAAGAGTATATGTGAGCTGGCATTTTGCACTTCTAAGGTTTGCGGTATAGAATTCTCCATATTTATCGAGCACTTCTGCATGCCTTAATACAACTACCGTGCCCCGTTCTCCTTTAACCTTCAACCTGACCCATCCTACCATATTCTGACCCATATCAACAACCAGACTACCTTTTGGTGTGCGTAGTATTTTTACTGGTTTTATCTCCTGAATCTTTCTTACCGGAACACCTTCGGTTGCTATAATGTTATCATAACCGTAATTTGCCACCTTCACCGCTACCCAGTTGCTTTCATCATAGCCAGGAAGATTCCATCCTTTTAGTCTTTTCCTAGCATCATAAATCTCACCATTATATATATCATTCATTCTTATTGCGCCATCCTGGTTTGCTTTCCATGATTCATCAGTAATAATCATGGTTTCAGTGCCGTCGGTATGGACTATTCTGAGTTGCATCAGTAAACCGAGTGTTTTCCCATAAATAGCCCAGTTATTGCTCCATGCCAGCGTACCGCGGTACCAACCATCGCCTAAAACTGCTCCAACAGCATTTTTGCCCTTTATTATCTGGTTGGTTACATCATAAACCTGATACTGAAGACGTTTTCCATACGACGTCCAGCCGGGGGTGAGCACCTGGTCACCGACTTTACTGCCATTGAGATGCAATTCATAAAAACCGTGGGATGTAACATAAACTGTCGCTTTTGCAACAGGCTTTGTGATTGTAAATTCTTTCCTGAAATGAGGTGAAGGTGAATAGCGAAGCGTATCTCCTTCCTTTTCAATCCATTTTGCTTTCCACCCGGAAGGCGACATTAAACCTGTTTCAAAAAATGCAGTCTCACTCCATTTTGACTCCTTCCCTGAATTGTCCTTAATCCTGACTCTCCAGAAATACCTTCTGCACGGTTCAAGTCTGGACCCTCCATAAGGTACCAATACGGATTCATCTGATTGAACCAGTCCAGTTTGCCATACAATTTTTCCCGGGGAAAATTTTGGATCGGTTGATACCTGAATGAAATATGCCGTCTGCATCACATTCTTACCTGTGGAAGAAATTTTCCATGAAAATCTTGGTTTTTGTGTATCAACTCCAAGTGGATTAACTTTGTGTTCACATGTCAGTCCATAAACTGATAACTCCTGAGCTGATAACGAATTAATAATGAATGCAGAAAAAACTAATGAAAGAATTATTTTTTTCATAGCTGATAAGTTTTTCAGAGTTCAATTTTTTTTCAGGCTTTACTATAAGCAAATGTAAAAAAAACTTAATGCTTGAGATAAAAAATAAATTAGTTATTTTTAGTTTCGTAAAAATAAACCATTGTTAAAATAAAAGATTATAAATGAATCCAATAGCAGGTATTTTTCTGATAATGCTTGGTAGCATAGGTGCAGCCAGCTTCTATGTGCCTTTCAAAAAGGTTAAATCATGGGCGTGGGAATCGTACTGGATTTCCCAGGGTCTCTTCGCATGGATAATAATACCATGGATATTTGCTGTTATTTTTATACCCCGTGGTGAACTGATGCCTATAATCAGAGAAGCTCCATCATCTGCCAAATTGATGGCTGCTTTCTTTGGTCTCTTATGGGGTTTTGGGGGTCTAACATTCGGACTCAGTATAAGGTATCTTGGTATTGCTCTTGGACAGAGCATTGCACTTGGCCTCTGTGCTGCATTCGGGACACTGATTCCCCCTATAGTTGCAGGTCAGAATCTGTTTGCCACAACCAGTGGTATACTAACTGTTATTGGAGTTGCAATTACAGTTGCAGGTATTGCAATAATCGGTTATGCCGGCTCGCTAAAAAGTGCTGAAATGTCGGAGGAAGAAAAAAAAGCAGCTGTAAAAGAATTTGCTCTTAAGAAAGGAATTCTGATAGCAATTTTTTCTGGATTGATGAGTGCATGTTTCAATTTCGGGTTCGAAGCCGGAAAACCTATTGAAAAAATAGCTCTTGAACATGGCACCAATCCTCTCTTTCAGAAAAACCCGACACTTATATTTATATTACTCGGTGGCTTCATCACCAATCTTTTTTATTGCGGCTTCCTCAATATAAAAAATAAAACCTGGAAAGATTACATTAACGTTGCCCCGTCAGTATTTCTTAATAACCTGTTTTTCACTTTTCTTGCCGGACTTCTCTGGTTCCTGCAGTTCCATTTCTTTGGTATGGGTTCAAGCAAACTACCTGAAGGAATGGCTGTCTTCGGATGGAGTATACTGATGGCCCTTAATATTGCTATAAGCAATATCTGGGGTATCCTGCTGAAGGAATGGAAAGGCGTACGAAGAAAAACAATTGTTGTTCTTGTTACTGGAATTGTAATTCTGATACTTTCAACATTTATAGTTAAACTAGGATAAATGAAAAAAATATGAAAAGGTTCGGCTTTAAAATGAAACTACTCCCCGGTTGCAGGGAGGAATACAAACGCCGCCACGATGCTATATGGCCTGAGCTAGTAAAGCTATTGAAAGACAATGGTATATGTAATTATTCTATATTCTTTGACGAAGAAACAAATACCCTTTTTGCATATCAGGAGCAGACGGGCGAAAGTTCTTCACAGGATCTGGGTAATACCGAAATAGTGCAGAAATGGTGGAAGTATATGGCAGACATTATGGAAACAAATCCCGATTACTCACCTGTTTCTGTTCCTCTCGAGCAGGTCTTTTATATGGAATGAGTAAAGAAACAAAGAACAAATTTTTAACAGAACACCGATAATATAACAAATAAATAATATTATAAAAGATGAAAAAAGTTGATATCGAAAGAGCCTATAAAGCAGCAAAAGAGCAGTATGCTGCACTGGGAGTTGATACCGATAAGGTTATTGAACAAATGAGAAATATTCCCATAAGTCTACACTGCTGGCAAACAGACGATGTGGGTGGTTTTGAAAAACCGGGTGCAGAGCTTGGTGGAGGAGGTATCCAGGTAACCGGTAATTTTCCGGGTAAAGCCAGAACTATTCAGGAGATGCGTCAGGACCTCGAAAAAGTGTTTTCATTGCTTCCTGGCAAATTAAGGCTTAGCCTGCATGCAATTTATGGAGAATTCGGCGGAAAACTGGTTGACAGGGACCAGATTGAAACAAAACATTTTCAAGGCTGGATAGACTGGGCCAAAAAGAAAGGGATAGGACTCGATTTTAACTGTACATGTTTTTCGCACCCTTACGCTGACGATGGTTATACACTTTCGAGCAGAAATGAGAAAATAAGAAAATTCTGGGTAGAACATGTTAAAAGATGCCGGAAAATTGCTGCCGACATGGGTAAACAGCTTGGAATACCGGCAGTTCATAACATCTGGATACCTGATGGTTCGAAAGATACTCCGGTAGACCGGAGCACACTTCGTAAAATTCTTAAGAAATCACTCGATGAAATATTTTCAGTAAAATATCCGAAAAAATATCTGAAGGATTCTGTTGAAAGCAAACTCTTCGGAATCGGCTCTGAATCAATGGTTGTCGGATCACACGATTTCTATCTGGGCTATGCTGTTAAGAACAACATAATGATAACGCTCGATAATGGACATTTCCATCCGACAGAACAGGTGGGCGACAAAATTTCTTCAATATTGCTTTATGTAGACGAGATACTGCTTCACCTTACCAGGGGTGTAAGATGGGATAGTGACCATGTTCTCACACTTAATGATGAACTTTTGCTTATTGCACAGGAGATTGTACGTGCCGGAGCTCTGAACAGGGTAAATATCGGACTCGATTTCTTCGATGCAAGCCTGAATCGCATTGGAGCATATGTGGTTGGTACACGATCTGCTCAGATCGCATTTATGTATGCATTGCTTGAACCGCTGAAAATGTTAACTGAGTTCGAAATAAAAGGTAAAAACTTCGAAAGGCTTGCTTATCTTGAGCTTATGAAAACTAAACCTTTTGGTGCAGTATATGATTATTATTGTATGAAAAGCGGAAAACCAGCCGGAGAAGATTACATTCAGGAAATTCAGAAATACGAAAAAGATGTTCTGCTGAAGAGGAAATAGGATTAAAAAAATCAGGGAATGAAAGAAAAAGTTATTGCCGTTTTTGATATAGGTAAGACCAATAAGAAACTGCTTCTTTTTGACACACAACTTAATGTTTTAAAGGAAACTGAAGAAAAATTAGTTGCCACAACTGATGATGACGGATTTGAGTGTGATGATATTGAACTTATTGAAAAATGGGTTAAAAATTCACTCGGCGAAGTTATTCAATCTGAAAAATATGATTTACTGGCTGTAAATTTTGCTACTTACGGTGCAACACTTGCTTATATCGATAGCCATGGCAGGCGTCTGACACCTATTTATAACTATTTGAAACCTGTTGATGAATCAATACCAGAAGAACTATACAGAAAGTATGGAGGAAAAGAAGAATTTTGCCGCAGAACCGCCTCTCCAGCACTAGGTATGCTCAATTCAGGAATTCAGATTCTATGGCTGAAAAAGACAAAACCTGAAACATTCTCAAAAGTAAGGTACATCCTGCATTTTCCGCAGTACTTCTCATTTATGCTGTCGGGGCAGGTAGTTTCTGAACATACATCACTGGGTTGCCATACTGCACTGTGGGATTTTGACAATATGAAATATCATCCGTGGGTGCATGATGAGAACCTGCGACTTCCCGAACCTGTTTCGGTTTTTAAGCTTAAGGAAGCAAATATTTCGGGTAAGAGGGTAATGGTTGGGACGGGTTTACATGATAGTTCGGCATCACTTGCACCATATTTCAGCCCTGACACAGGCAACTTTATACTGGTTTCAACAGGCACCTGGTGTATCAGCATGAATCCGTTCAATCATGAACCACTTACAACGGAAGAGCTTAACCAGGATTGTCTCTGCTACATGAGTATCAACAGGGAACCGGTAAAATCTTCCAGACTTTTCCTCGGACATATGCATGATGAAGCAGTGGGGAAAATCAGCCAGTATTTTAAGATAAACGAGAATTCTTTTCGTCTGGTAAAACCTGATGTCAAACTGCTTAACAGGATGATGGGGAAATTCATGGATGAGAAGATTTTTACAATTCCTGGAAGCAAACCTGGCGCACTGCGGGATGAACCGGAACTTTTCTTGTTCGACAATTTTATTGAGGCTTATCACCAGTTGATGATTGAGCTTTCTGACCTTACTGTAGAAGCTATAAACAGGGCAGCAGGGGAGGATGATAAAACTGAAAACATTTTCATTACAGGTGGATTTTCGAAAAACCCGCTCTTTCTGAAACTTGTTGCAAGTTCATTTCCCGATAAAAGGGTATACACGTCTGAAATAAGCAATGCCACATCTCTGGGAACAGCAATGGTTACACTCAGAGCCCTGATGCCAGATAAGGAGTTTAAACCGGATCTGGGACTCACAGAGATTACTTTGTGAAACGAACTATTTAATACCAATAACACAATCCTGGAGAATTGTGTTTGTTTCGATACATGTGCTATATTAAATTATTGCTAAAATGAAAATAAATATCCTGCTCCTGTTTACATTACTGATTCTGAATATTACAACATTATCTCAGGAAAATCCTGCACGTCAGTGGCCATGGTACAGAGGTTACCATATTTCGGGTGTTCTTGATAATGCAAACCTGCCCGAAACGTTTGATTTTAAAACCATGAATAATATCAGATGGAAAACAGAAATACCGGGGCTTGGACTTTCTAGTCCTGTAATATGGGGAAACAGGCTTTTTGTTACTACCGCATTAAGCAAGTCTGATAATAAAGGATTCCGGACTGGAATTTTTGGAGATGTAACATCTGTTGATGATGTATCAGAACATGAGTGGCTTGTTATATGTTTCGATAAGAACAATGGTAACCGTATCTGGGAAAGAGTGGCTCACAGAGGTGTACCGGCAATGAAAAGACATCCTAAATCAACTCATGCCAACGCTTCAGTTGCTACTGACGGAAAACATGTTGTTGCTTTTTTTGGCTCAGAAGGTCTATATTGCTACGATTTTAATGGGAATCTTTTGTGGAAAAAAGATTTCGGAGTGCTGAAATCAGTTTTCTTTAGCATGCCTGAAGCACAATGGGAATTTGCAAGTTCACCAATTATATATGAGGGCAAGATAATTATCCAATGTGATGTTCTGGAAAACTCATTCGTGGCTGTACTGGATGCTGCTTCAGGTAAAGAATTATGGAGGGTAAACCGTGATGAATACCCAGGATGGTGCACACCTAACATATATACTTTCCAGGGCAGGAAATATGTTGTTGTAAACGGTTATAAACACCGTGGTGCCTACGAACTTGAAACAGGCAAAGAAGTATGGCGCATGTCAGGTGGAGGTGATATTCCGATACCATCACCGGTGATTGGAAAAGATATTATTTATTTTAACAGTGCGCATGGTAAAAGTTCACCTATTCTGGCAGTAAATGCAAGTGCCAGAGGTGATATCACACTTAAGGAAGGAGAAACATCAAATGATTACGTTTTATGGAGCCGACCTCGTGGTGGATCTTACCTGCAGACACTTCTTTTATACAGAAACCACCTTTATAATCTTAACTGGAATGGTACCATTAATTGTTATGATCCTTTAACCGGAGAAGAAATCTTCTCAGGTAAACTCGGGGATGCAAAAAGCTTTTCAGCTTCGCCAGTGGCATCAGACGGAAAAATATATGCAGTTGATGAAGAAGGTACAATTTATATTCTCCGTGATGGCAACAAATACGAACTAATTGCAGAAATACCTTCAGGTGAAGTTTGTATGTCAGCACCAGCAATAACCGACGGGATGATTTTTTTCAGGACACAAAAATACCTGTATTGTGTCGGCAAAAAATGATTACAGAAAGAATTAATTTATTCTTTTCTTAAAGCAGATATCAGATAATCTTTGTCAATACTACGGATTGCAAAAAGCAGGGCAGTCATCCCGGTAATAATTATTGCCATTATAATAGTAAGGATCGACACCAGAGGGATGTCGGTACTTTTTTCTACCGAAGGCAATGTAGCTGTAAGTGCTGAAAGAGTTCCTGTTATTACACCAGCTACCAGTATTATAATTTGTTCTTTAAGAAGAATTTTTCTAATCTTTTTAACCATAAAACCAGTAGCCAGCATAAGTGCAAATTCCCTCCTCCGGAAGTTGTAGTTCTGCCTGAGTACAAATGCAAGCCCGATAACACCGAGAATCATTCCCAATCCTCCAAGTACCATAAATACTGAAAGATATGTATTGGTTACCTCGAAAAATTTTTCGAGACGTTCTCTGGTGCTCATGATATTGATTCCATAACTGTTAAACCTGGCACTTAAAATTTTTCTGTAATCTCCAGTAAGTTCCGGGTTTCCGCCTGCAAGAAAAACTGAATATCCTGACACAGAAGGAAAGAATCTGCTGAAAAATTCTTCACCTGTGATTACATAACCTTGAAATACAGACGATTTTAAACCTCCGGCAATAATTATATAAAGTTTTTCACCATTTTCAGCATTATAAATAAGTGTATCACCTACACGCATTTTTAAGCCCCACTGGAGTACTGTCTGGTCGGCATAACCATATATTATATTTTCTCCGGGGGTTCTATTAAGCATTTCCCATGGGTCGGAAGGGTTAGCTTCCTTCAGCAGGGTTGAAAAACTAAATGCTTTTCGTTCGCGAAGTGTTGATGGGTCTATTCCAAGAAGCGGGGGACTGGTAACGTGATGAAGATTAAGACAGCTGGCGTCATCACCCTGCAGTCTTTTTGCTTGAAGGAAAAAAATTGTTTCTGCAGGAAAATAGCTGAGCCCATGGGCCTTTTTGCCTTCTTTTGTATTAAGGTTTTCTTTCACCGGTACAGTTGTTTCTGCCCATAAAAGAAAACCACCGGTTCCTCCACGCTGCGAAAGGCTGCTTTCATTTACCTTCAACCTGTTGACTCCAGTTATTATAACAGCAAAAAGACCTGCTGATATCAGGAGGACAGGCATTACAGCCCTTGCAGGGTAAAAGGAGTAATAACTCCTGGAAACAGCAAGTTCTGAATTCACCGTTTTATGCAAAGGAGCTTCTTTCCTGATGATGAGAAAAAACCACAATAAAATCAGACCTGCAAATAATAATCCGCCTGCGCTGTACGATACTGACAATAAAGGTTCCTTAAGAATTGCATAATCAGCCAGCAGAAGGATAATTCCTGCTGTAATAAAAAGAGTGGAGATTATCCTGATTAATTCTGGTTTGACGTTAATTACTTTGAATTCCCTGCTTTCTCCCATCTGCATCTCCTTAAGAAATTTTCTAACCCTGATAAACTGAAGTGTGATTGACGTGAGGAAAGCTGCTAAAAAGCCTGCAAATGAAGGAACTAATCCTGTTACTGCTTTAATTGTGTCGGTTTGCACAGCTCCTCTCCATACTCCGTTAAGAGCTCTTACTACAATTTCGTTAAAAAATATTCCGGCAAAGACTCCTGCCAGACATCCTGCAACAGAAATAATCAGGTTTTCAGCTAAAAGCAGCTTTTTGATTTTCCTGTTGCTGAAACCCAGTGCAAAGAATGAAAATATCTGGCTTCGGCGTGAGTCAAGGAAAGAGTTGACTGCCATTATCAGAAGAATAAAGCAGGAAGCAATTATAAAAAATCCAAGTCCGATAAACAATCCGCTGAAATCAACGCTCTGGTTGGCAGCATTTATCATATCATTCCGGATATTCCGTATAGCGAAACCACATTTAACAGGTTCAATTGAACCTGTGAGTGCATTTAAGATTTCATCCCTGCTTATATCCGGTGGCACCCTGATGGCAGTTGCAGAACCAAAATTACTTGCCCATATCTTTTTCCCGGTTTCATAATTTAAAAATATTTTGGGAGTGCCTTTATAAATATTCCAGTATTCCTCATCTTTCTTTCTGATAAGCTCTGTTTTTAACGGCATACCAGCATCCCATCTGCTGCATGATTGCCGTCCTGAGATACCGGGAAATTCAGGCATTAACTCCGGGTCATTCCATTTTCCCGCTATTTTCACAATATCATGCACAATAAACTTGCCCTGGTTTTCTTCAAAATCTGAAATCCTGTCAGGATCATACCATGTTAATGACAGGGTATCACCTTTTTTCGCACCAATATCACTGGCGAGCCATTCATTAATAAGAATTTTATTGCCTTCCGGGACTTCTGGATATAACGAATGTTCAACGGCAGAGGCAAAGGAATAAGGATTGAGTCTGCCTTCTTTTTCGGTGCTGTTAACCAGATAGGTTATCACAGGTGACGCACCAGGAATTATACTTTTTATTTCTTTAACAAGTGTGCTGTCGAAAAAGATTCTGCCTGTCAATATTTCATTAAATCCTGTTCTTTCACTATGTCTCACTTTCAAACCCAGATCGGCCGGCACAAGAATACTTTTCAGCTTTTCAAAGATCTCGTCAGTTGAAAATGAATTGTCTTTTTCTATAAGAATCCGGTTAGCTTTCCCGTTCCTGCTTAGTTCTGAAATATTGACAAAAATGTTATCAGGAGATGTCTGTTTTATCTCGAGTGAAAAATTCCCTGCTTCTTCTTCGGTAAAAATATATTTGATTTTAAAAACATGTGAGGCAATATTACCTGCCGATGGAGCGAAGGGCGATGAAGAAGGCAGGTCTGAAATCTGACGGTGGGTAACAATTATTTCATCCCCAATAGAAAGATTCAATCTCCTTGCGAGATGTTCATTTATTGCTGCATCAACATTGTCAATGAACTTACCCTGCACATTATTTAATGTGAAAAAAGTATGCCTGATGCCATATATTTTAATGTTTTCAATTCTGTTTCCATTTCCGAATTTTTCTACAGATCCTTCAGTTTCGAGCACTGAAGCTGTTTTAATTCCGGTGACGGCAGTGAGCTTACTGTCGAGTTCCGGTCTGAAATATCTTAAACCCGAACTGATAAGCAAACCGGTATTTCCAAGGCGTTTTCCAGCTGAATCTCTCAGGCTTTGACGAACGGAATAACCTGTAAGCAGTGAACCTGTAAAAACAGCAGTCAGAACCATTATTATCACTGCCTGGTTAAATGCAGATTTTCTGTAATGAATTAAAGATTTCAGAACAAGTTTTCTGCTGCTTAGTTTCATCTTATGTTAAACAAATTCAGATTTTTACAAGTTTTCCATTCTCTATTTTGTAAATAATCGACATTTTCTTTGCCAGTGTCATTGAATGAGTCGCCAGTATTACAGCAGTTCCGTATTGCGAACTAATTTCCTTCAGCAGATTGCCCAGAATTTCTGCATTTGCAGCATCAAGGGAACCGGTGGGTTCATCTGCCAGCAGAAGAGAAGGTTTATTAATCAGAGCCCTGACAAGAGCCGCACGCTGTGCTTCACCTCCTGAAACCTGCCAGGGATATTTGGAGGATAGGTTCATTATTCCGGTACGCTCCATAAGTTCCCTGGCATATCCGACTTTTACACGATATTCATCATCCTCTAATTGTCTTGCTGACAGAGGAAGAAGTATGTTTTCCATTACGGTGAGATAGGGAAGAAGCAGGTGGTCCTGAAAAATGAATCCAATCTGCCTGTTACGGTAATCTGCAGCCTCATCAACTGTATAATTGTTAACGAGCTTTTCTCTGAATAAAATTTCTCCTGAATCAGGTCTATCTAGCAGACCGACAAGATTAAGTAACGTTGTCTTGCCAGAACCGGATGGACCTGTGACGGCTATTGTTTCACTTTCTTTCAATTCAAGGCTGAGACCATTGAGTACAATACCTCTTTGAGGATAAGATTTCCTGAGTTCCAGTACTCTTAACATCACTATATTATTTGGTTGACTTGTTAATAAGGGAACTGTACACATTAACCATGTCTTCTGTCATCTTTTCCATAGTCAGTTTGTTACCCACATTATACATGCCAGTTTTGCCGTATTCCTCCATGATATTTTTATTCCTGAGCATATAAATGATATTTTCGGTAAGTTCATCAACTGTATCGGGTTTGTAGAGTACTCCGCCACCTGTAATTTCAATTATCTCCGGAAAAGCTCCCGACCATGGAAGAACTACCGGTACACCTGCTGCATTTGCTTCTATCACATAAAGACCGAATGCATCAGGTTTGCGAACAGGGACACTTATCAGATCTACTGATTTGAGGAATTCTGCTTTTGCTTCCCCATGGAAATCACTGCAAATTTTAACTGAATCATGAAATCCGTATTTATGCAGCTTATTGAGCTGTTCTTTAAGGAAAGGCCTGTCGTCGCCAGTAAAGCCACCACATACAAACATCTTTAATGGTTTTAACTCAGTTTCAGATTTAATTTTAATAAAGGCATCTACTAGTTTATCAAACCCATTGTTATAATTCACTCTTGACAGATAGCCTATTGCTGGAGATTCTTTTTTAACTTCCGGAACAAGATAATCACTGCTTTCAATACCAGTTCTTATAACTTTTATTTTTTCAGAGTTAATACCTGTTTTGGAAATGAAAAAATCCTTGAAATAGAGGCTCGGAGTAATGAAAGCATCAACGAAAGATGATTCTTCTGCTATCATTTTCCACGCCTGCGACTGGTAAGG
Organism: Bacteroidota bacterium; assembly: GCA_029552825.1. Classification (GTDB taxonomy): domain Bacteria; phylum Bacteroidota; class Bacteroidia; order Bacteroidales; family VadinHA17; genus LD21. The sequence goes on along the minus strand of JAKPDL010000227.1, from coordinate 177,897 downwards.
TTCTGCCATTTCATTTATCCAGTCATCTTCATTCTGCAGGGAGCATACTATTTTGATATCAAGATATTTTTTAATCTGTCTGGCTAATCCGATTACCAGCGCATTTGAAAGATGTACGATATCAGGTCTTATATCTTCCCGCAGGTGATTTACCAATCGTTCAAGTTCCTTTTTATGCCTTTCGTAGGTGCCGTCAATCATATGCAGTGTCAGTTCTTCATGACCTGCTGTTCTTACTGAACCTGAACTTTTTGCTGCAATCTTCAGCAGTGGCTTTGAATCCAGTATTTTCTCAAGGAATGAAGGCAGTGAAGGCAGCTTCTCTCTCATATATAATGAAACTGCTCCAAAATAGACCTCTTCTTCAAATCCAGCTCTGGCATATTCCTTTTCGGGAGGGAGGTAGAGGGGAATTAACACAGCTTCTGAATTACTGTACTTTTTTATTGCATTGTAATACAGCATGTCGCGGTAGCAATTACTGCAATAAAACGAGCCACCAGAGCCTGTAACCAGAAAAGCGATTTTCATTGTTTATTGGTTTTTTTTCCAAAAGCAATAAGTCTTCCATCTTCGGTCAATATATAAAACCTGTCTTTCGTAACTGCTGGAGTTGATGATATCGGTGCCCCGCAGTTAAAACTCCAATTTTTGGTTCCTTTTATCAGATCAAAAATATAAATATAACCATCTGAACTTCCTATAAGTATATCATTGCCAGAAACTACAGCAGATCCGTTAACCTGTCCGTTTGTCATATATTTCCACCTGATATTTCCATCGGCCATACCGATACAATATACTGAGTTGTCGCCACTACCAATTATTATATAATTTTCTAAAGTAGCAGGAACTGACATAATGGACCCCCTATCATCTCCAACAGGTTTACTCCATAACAACTTTCCTCTCTCAATATCCACCTTATTCAGATAGCCATCATAATCACCAATATACGCATAAGGAGGCATAATAGCCGGAGAAGATGCCATATAAATACCAATTTCAACAGCATGCAACTGTTTACCTGTCAGAGGATCGAGAATCCTTAAAATTCCGTCACATCCGCCAAAAATTATTTTATTGGCGGCAACTGCCGGTGCACCGTTCACATAATTTTCTGTCTCAACTTTCCATACAAGTTTTCCTGACTCTGAATCGAGGCAGTGAAGGTAATAATCGTAACTACCAACCAGAATATATGATTTGTTTCCTGATTTCCATACATTTGCAGAACCTGCGATTTGATTTCCGGTTTTATACGACCATAAAATTTTCCCGGTTTCTTTGTCAGCAGCTCTCAATGTTCCGTCAACAGTACTGTAAATAACTTTGTTATCTGAAATAAGAGGCGGAGCTTCGATAGGGCTACCGGCTCCAAGTTTCCATTTAAGCTTGCCATTGCTTTCAACTGCTACAAGAGAACCTTTATCGGTTCCGAAATAAATAACGCCATTACTGATTACCGGAGAAGATTTTGTTCTATCTCCTGAATTGAAACTCCACAATACTTCAGGATTGGCGGGTAAAGTCCATTCTGTTTTCCCGGTAAGGCCGGGATTGCCTCTAAATAATGGCCAGTCGGGGTTTTGCGCGGTAATCGTTGTTGATACCCAAACTGTAATAAGTGAAATCAGATATGTTTTTAACTTTTTCATTTTCCTCACTGCCCTGAATTTCTTCTCAGGATGTAACTTTAACTTTAACCTGTCATAATAAAATAAAATAAAATAAATAGTTCAGTCTGCAGAAATACAATAAAGATTTTTCTCACCTCTTATATATATTCTCTTTTCCGAAAAAGCAGGGGTGCTGTCAGTGTCTTCTCCAATTGAGGATTCTGACACCAGCTCGTATGTTGCTGATGCTTTCACAACATGCATTACCCCATCCCTGTCGAGGAAATAAACCATTCCTCCTGCTACTATCGGTGAAGCGTAGAAAGAACTGTTAAAATAGTTTTCCCATAATTTCTCTTTGCTGTCGGCTTTATAACAGGCAATAGCACCTGTTCCATCAGAGATAAATAGAAATTCATCAGTTGCAGCCGGACTTGATACATCGGGGGTATATGTGTTGTCGGACCACCCGACTGTTGCCCCTGATTTATCTGGTTTTATCGCAAGAAGTGCTTCGTAATTGGCCGATACATAAACAAAATTGTTGTTAACCGCTGGTGATACAGCGACATCATTTACAACTCCGTTGATTGTCCATAATTCTTTTCCTGTCATTACATCAAATGCCGTCACTTCGGGACTGCCATTAATAATTACCTGTGGTATTCCATTAAACATACCCAGCGCAGGTGAAGAATTAACCGGTTTGCCTCTGCGGCTTGTTTCCCATAGCTGTTTTCCTGATTTTACATCAAAACCAATTACAGACAAACGTAATTCACTGTCATATTGTACCAGAAGTATGTCATTATAAATTAATAACGAAGATGTGTAACCATATGTATGTTCAGGCATACCCAGGTTTTTGGCCCATAAAAGATTGCCATTATGATCGTAGGCTACGAGGTTTCCGTTGGCAAAAATGGCGCAAACAGCATCTTTATTAACTGCAGGCGTTTGTATCGCCATTCCTGATTCCTCATCAGTTTCAGGTACATCTTTTGATGCTCCGGGAAAATCAGAGCCTGTGCCTGTCCAGAGTAAATCACCTGTGTTTTTATCATAACAATATACTTCGAATACGCTGCCTTCAGCCCCGGTTAGGAATAATTTATCACCCCAGATGACAGGTGAACTTTTTCCAAATTTTGGAACCGGAACTTTCCACTTTATGTTCTTCCCGGTATTTCCATCCCAGTCGGTCGGATACCCTTCTCCACCGGCTATTCCTCTGCTACCTTCACCTCTGAAATTCGGGTAATTTATTCCATCGGGTACAGGTAAAACCGCACTGGCTTTACCTGTTTCTTCAGACCTAATTCCCTTTTTTGCTTCCCCCGGAGCAGGCAAAAGAGGCCGTAAAGCAAATGATGATATAACAGCCAGGATGAAAAACACTGAAGAAAATACTATCAAATATTTCTTGCTTCGTTCCTTTTCTTCCGTTATCTGAGGCTTTGGGGGCAATTTTCCCCTTGCAGATTTTTCCTGACCCGTTGATAACCACTGGAAAACAACGAACAGAATAGCCCCTGCAAGTAAAAGATATGACCCTGTTTCCAGTTGCCATCTTGCTGCAAAATATGCTTTGCGCGCAATAAGGTCAAGAGATCTTACATTCTCTGCTATATCTGCGTTTTCAGGATCCTTGTCAAACTGTTCAATAATACTCTTCAGGGCTGGATCCTCAAGAGGATCAGATGTTTTTAACTGTATCAGACTCATAATCATGGTAAAAGCAATTACCATTGTAAAAATGCCTGATACAACACTTAAATTTCTGAAAAGTCTGATCTGATTTTCCGAAAATTTCATCTTTCTATTCAGTTTTAATTTTCACCGGACAATATTCAAAACATTTTCCACAACTAACGCATCTTCCTCTGTCTGGTTCATATTCAGTGCGAGGGTGTCTGATTATCCTGCGGTAAAATCTTATCCCAAGCGAAAGTCCAAGAAAAAGCCCAACCCATGGTGCTCCTGCTCTGAAACGGTTTATAACCGCCACCTCTTCTTCAAAAAGCTCTTCTTCTGTTCTTGCCGATTCATTAAAGGCCTGAGCAGCCTCCGAGACAGCTTTGATTCCTTTCTCTTTTTCAAGTCTGATCTCTCTTGCCAGACTTACTCTTTTATCCATACGTGCAAGTAACGGAGCAGTATTGTAAAAGAAATAAGCAAGTGACAGACCCATCATCAGAATTAGAGCTCCATAAATTAATTTCATTTTTCTTCCTATCTCAGTAACTTCAGTGTTTTTAAGATTGTCTGATGGAAGAATTACTCCATATGGGCATGAAGGCTCGCACAGCCTGCAGTTTCTGCATTCTGCAGGTGTAATTGTCAGATGCTTCCATGAAAATCTTGAGAAGAAGCCCTGTAAAACACCATAAGGACAGAGATATCTGCAGTATGGACGGTTAATATATATTCCTGTAATCAGAAGAAGAGCACCAAAAATTATTATGGTGTAAGGACCTCCCAGCCTGAATATTCCTACAAAAGGGTCATAACGGCAAATAATGAACTGACTTCCAACAGCTGAATAAAGTACTGCCAATCCGAGATAAACATATGGGATTGCTCCCAGAACAGCTTCCAGCTTTGGATTGACCTTTACTTTTTTAAACCCCGTCAGCTCCTGAATGGCTCCAAGGGGGCAGACACCTGCACAAAAAACACGTCCTGAAAACAATGCAAAGATGAGAGGTATCAGGAAAAAGAGGAGAGCCGAAAGAGGTATCGAATAATCACTGTTGAACAGGGCAAGCGACACATTCTGTATTGAACCTACAGCGCATATACACCCCTGCCTGTAAAAGCCAAAATAAGCAAGTGAGAAAACAGATACCCACATAATGCCCTGCCTCGACCGTTTCTTGATTACCAGCCATGATGTTATTGATAGGGCAGCAATAAGAACAGCCACATCAAGATATTCCCAGTATGGTGCCCTCTGGTAATTGTACTGATATTCAGGGTATGTATACTGCGTCTCAAATTCAGGCCTCGGATATCTCATCTGCTGTGCATACAGAACAGAATGCCAGATGAGCATAACTGCTATTAAAAAATAAGGTAGATATCTACTATACTTTTTGATCATTTTTCCTTTCGAGTTCAGGTATTTAACTTTCAGTCTTTTTTGTTTGTGCAGCACCCTTGCGAGTTATACTTTTATTAAGATCTTTACTCATATAGGGTACGTCAGCAGGTACTCTTTTAATCGCATCTGAAGGGCAAACCCTTGCAATTCGGCACTGGTTACAGTTAACACACAACCCATGCATTATCTGCAAATGCAGTGAACCATTTCCAAAATCACTGCAAGCCTGAACACATTTTCCACAGGCATCGCATAACTCTTCATCAATGGTATATTCAAAATAGGGCTCCTCAACAAATTTTCTCTTAATAGCTCCGACCGGACAGAGCTGGTTCTCAGCTCCTGTGTCGTAGGCTCTTGCCCCCTGTCTCAGGAATCCCGGGCAGAAGTCACAATAACCGCACATTTCATAAGCATTGGTGCATTTTACTGCCGACGGAGTCAAAACACAGCTTGTTTTGCACAGACCGCATGCTGTGCATTTATAAGGATCAATCTGCCATACATATACTTCGGAATATGCCTTTTTTGCAAGCAGCGCCGGAATAGACAACAGCGGTACAGCAAGTGTTATCCTTCCAGCTTTTCTGAAAAATTCTCTTCTTGATTTAATATTGTTTTCCCTCTTTTCCATGAGTTCCGGGTTTACTTCTTCTCACAGAAAACATAATAATTTTCGTCACAGCTGTTTTTCAGCGGACACTGCGAACATTCGCTTCCAGATACAGTTTTTCTGCCAGTTATCCAGGCTATTATCCCAAGAATTATAACAAGCGCTGAACGGATAAGTACTTTAATAAACTGGTCTCTTTTCATAAATTGTTCGTTTTTAATTCAAATTCCAGCCTGGTTAAACGTATTTATCTGTTTTCTGTTAAAAACATATATTTTTGAATCATAAGGATTTGCGCCGTATACTAAATCCTTTCTTGCAACATAAATGTCAAGAGGCACACCAGGTGCAAAACTGTTTTTATTTGAAACAAATTCAACAAATTTTCCATTCTCATCCAGAATTTTAATACGGTTAATACCTTTCTCGGATGTTATATAACCATTATCATAAAGGACAAAATGAGAAGGATTACAACAACCGCTGAAACTGTCAGCATCGCTGCCCGAATCTCCGAACCACTTAATAATCGTTCCGTCAAGCCTGCGTTTTTCAATTCTTTTGCGCCCGGTATTGGCTATATAAAGAAGATCACTGCTGTCAATATGTGCATCGAAATATAAACTGGGAATTATAAAACTGCCAGTTTCTCCGTTTATTACATACCGTGCAGCACCATTTTTGTCAGTAATAATAACTGATTTGTTTGCTGCATCGGCAAGAACAACATATTTATTGTTTGATGAAATACATGTAAAGTAACTGCCAGGCATATAGAGATCCCACTCTCCTGATATGTTCCCCTGATAGTCAAAAAGAAGAACACTTTCTCTGACAGCAGCGAATATTAAATCATCTCCTGCACACAGTGCAGTGACAGGTAATTCTGTAATTTTAACCCAAAGGATATTGAATTCAGAATCATACATCATAATGAATGAATCACCACCTGCAGCGATGTTGCCATTGTTGCATGATGTTATACACAACAGTTTGCCTGGTGTTACATCTATGATTTTACTTACAAACCAGTTTTCCGGGAAAATTGAATCATTATCCGGAGTGTTTTCTGAAGGAATAATAATGTTTTTTTTATGTTCTGAATCAGTTAACAGAAAAACTATAAATATAGTCAGAAGCAATCCTGTCAATAATATTGCCCGCTTTGTTGTCATTTATTTTAATTTGTTTTTCCGATATTTAAACAGATCATATTATGTGCATCCCTCAAAATGAGGTAATTTCCTGCAAGTGCCATTGGTGCCCATGCCTCAATGGCATTTAAGACCTTATGCTGTGCCATAAGTGTAGCTTTGCCCTGCTCTATTCGGAAGAGATACAGACCGCCATCGTCATCAAAAAGAAACATGTTATTTCCGTTCATTATAAACGGCCCCATCCCTTTTCCGAAACGCAAATCCCGCCCACTTGTCCAGACAGGTTTTTGAATATCAGAGATGTGATAACATACAAGTTGACGTTTAAGTTCGCCTGAATTATCGGGCATTACCGTCCATATATATTCACCTGTCTTAATAGGTGTGTGCTGTTCCGCAGCTATACCTTCATTTGGTTTATGCTTTTGTACAACAGTCGCCGTAAAAGTATCGCCGTTACGGGATACCTTTATTTTAGCTGTGCCAGCACCATAAGTCCCGAAAGCAAGTATCTCTCCATTACCCATATAAATAGGTGATGCCACAACGATGGAAGGATTCCAGTCGTTTGTTTTCCAGAGAAGTTTTCCCTGGTCGCTTTCTTCAGCCGACACTCCATATACTCCTCCCAGTGCATGATAAACATACATTCTTTTGCCAGATATGGTCATAGGCATGATTGATGTATGTGACATCCTCATTGAATCAGTATTGGGAACCTGCCATAGCGTATTTCCTGTGGAAAGCTCATATGCTACCATCAATGCTTTACCTCCTGGAGCAAATATTGCCTTCCCGTTGTCAATAAGCGGGCATTGCCCATTATAAAATTCTGGCGTTACCTTACCTTTTGGTGAATCAGGAATACCAAACTCTTTCTCTAAATCTTTCGTCCAGACAAGATTTCCTGTGACGGCATCAACACACATAACATGGGATCTGGGTCCCATGGTTAAAACATATTTATCTGTTACGTAAGGTACTGTCCTTGAATAACCGTGATTACGCTTAAACTCCACTCTGTACCAGCGTCTCCATAACTCAGTTCCTGATGAGAGTGAAAAACATCTGAGCATATCTGATTTGAGACGCTCATTGTAATCAAGAACATAAACTCTTCCATTAAGTATTGCAGCACCGGCGTAACCTTCACCCATTTCAGCCCTCCATACAACAGGCGGACCGGAGGTGTCCCAATTTTCAGCAACCTGTATGTTTTCCTTGCTGATATTATCCCGGTCTTTCCCCCTGAAACATACCCATTCACCCTCAGCAATTAAATCAGGTTCAGCAAAAAATTCGAAATTTTCACCTACAGCTACTGAATCTGTAGCATGTACCTGCACAGGCCGGTTATCCATACCCGGAACACGTTTAACAATATGGTATCCTGAGCCTGTTGCTTTCCACCAGAAAAATACAACCGAAAGAACAAAAGCTGCAATTATAACTGGAAGAGTCTGCCTGCTGCTCATAGACTTCAGAAATTTGCCAAAAATATCAAAGATTGGCCAAAACTTATTAAAAAATAATTCTTTTTGCTTCCCCTTTTTTCATTTCAGGATTATGTTTTCTCGTTTTAACACAAAGGTGAGATGTTTGTCTGCGAATTATTGAATAGCAGAACAGCATCAGAATTCTTCAACTTGAACATTCCTTTACTTTCCAGCTTTTATTGAAAAAGCCGCCAGATAATCTCCATGCCTTATAAACAATCTTCCTTTATCAATAACCATATGTGCCCAGTGTGGCCCATCACCTTTGGTTATTTTAAATGAGCTTACAACATCAAGTTTCGATGGATCTGGCCTTATGAGTGCAACATTTCCTCCCTTTTCTTCATAAATATAAAGCATACCATCGGCAGCTATTATAGAACCTTTATTATTCCACTGTGTAATCCATTTTGTTTCACCGGTGTTCCAGTCAATGCATACCCATCTGCCCATATTGTTGTTATCGTGAGTGGAGTTGTATATATAATTCCCAAGAAGTACCATGCCGCCCACATGAGGATTAAAATTAGGATTCTTCCACACAAAAGAAGGATCTTTTCCAGGGTTAAGCTTTATTTTTACACCGGTCTGTCCGTAACCGTTTCCGGCAGCAATGTAGCCGTCCCTGTAAAGAGGAGTATTTATATGATTTCTTCCTCTGTGCTCATCATTAACTGATTCATAATCAAATTTCCATAATACCTTGCCGTCAGCAGCACTTATACCTACTATATATTTCTGTGAATAGGTTACAATGGTCTTGACCCCGTTAAATTCTATTAGAAGGGGATTGGCATACATTGCACCTTCTTCAATTACAGGTGTTTCCCAGATTACTGCACCATTTTCAATGTTAAATGCAACCATAAATGCTTTCCTGCCAGCCGGTGTAGCAATAACTTTATTATCTACCACCAGCGGTGATTCTGATATTCCAAACCTTTGTTCGGTAGCATCATACTTCTGATAATGGTTCACTGTCCATAACAGTTTACCATCTTTGCTTATACAAGCAAGATCACCCTGTCCGCTTATTACAAACAATTTTCCGTTGTAATAAGTTGGTGTACAACGGCTCTCTGGATAATTTTTTGTTCCTATTTTGCCATACTCAACCTTCCATTTTGTTTTTCCATCCTGGGTAAGTGCTGTTAAAAAATCCTTGCCGTCGTGTGCTCCAGTAATATAAATTGCATCGTCAGTGACAGTAACACTTGAATATCCATTACCAATGCCTGTTATTTCCCATAACAATGCAGGTCCGCTGGAAGGCCATGATTTAAGCAAACCGGTCTCATTATATACACCGCTTCGTCCGGGTCCTCTCCAGCCTGCTTGCTGAGCAGAAGTCGTTGTAATTAACGCAGCAAAAAATAATAAAATTGAAATTTTGAATAAAGTTTTCATAAAGTAAACGTATTTATGGTTTCCGGCAAAATAATAAAAAAACAATAATGATTATATTTTGTTTTTTAAGCAGGGAAGAATTAACAAAATTTAAATATTTTTATTTCCCGGAACAAATTGTAGTAATAAATGAAATGTTTTGATTACAAATTACCTGCACTCGTTTTATTAACAGGTACATTTGCATCCTGTTCAACCGGCAGAAACAATAAAGAATTACCTGATATTGTGTTTATTATTGCTGATGACCTCGGATATGGGGATCTGAGTTGTTACGGGCAGAAGAAATTCCAGACGCCAAATATTGACAGGCTTGCATCTGAAGGGATGTTATTTACCCGGCATTATGCAGGTTCAACTGTATCGGCTCCTTCGAGGTCGAGTCTGATGACAGGTATGCACACGGGTCATACGCCAATAAGAGGCAACCGGGAATGGAAGCCCGAAGGTCAATGGCCTTTGCCGGCAGAATCCTTTACCATAGCCGAGATGCTAAAGAAAATAGGTTATACCACGGGTGCATTCGGGAAATGGGGTCTTGGTTTCATCAATACTGAAGGTGATCCTAATTCACAGGGATTTGATGAATTCTTCGGGTATAACTGCCAGCGGCTGGCTCATAATTATTATCCGGAATACCTATGGCACAACCATGAAAAAATATTTTTACACGAAAACGACAGCGGCAAAACAGGAGCTTACAGCGCTGATTTAATACACCGGGCAGCATTGGAATTTATTGAGAATAATAAAGACAAACCTTTCTTTTTATTTTACCCCACAACAATTCCACATGCAGAACTTTTTGCAAAAGAGGAATATATGCAAAAGTTCAGGGGTAAATTCGAACCTGAAAAATCATTTAAGGGAGTTGATGACGGACCCGATTTCAGGAAGGGACCTTACGGCTCGCAACCCGAAGGACATGCAGCTTTTGCTGCAATGATTACTGAACTCGATGATTATGTGGGAGATTTACTCAGGAAGCTTGATGAACTGAACCTGACGAAAAAAACAATTGTATTTTTCACTTCGGATAACGGACCACATCTCGAAGGCGGAGCAGATCCTGATTATTTCGACAGCAACGGTCCCCTGAGAGGCTACAAAAGAGACCTTTATGAAGGCGGTATCAGGGTTCCCATGATAGTAAGATGGCCAGGAGTGATAAAAGAAGGCTCACAAACCAACCATATTTCGGCATTCTGGGATGTGATGCCAACTCTTGCTGAAATTACAGGCGCAAAAGTTCCAGATGGCATCGATGGAATCTCTTTTTTACCATCTCTGCTCGGCAGAAAGAAACAAAAACAGCATGACTACCTGTACTGGGAATTCCATGAACAGGGAGGTAAACAGGCAGTGAGAATGGGCAACTGGAAAGGCGTACGACTCAATGTTAACAAAGACCCCGAGGGAAAGATTGAGCTTTACAACCTTTCTGATGACCCGGGAGAAACTAAAGACGTATCAGAGGAATATGGTGATATAGTTAAGAAGATTGATGAGATTATGAAGCAGGCACACACAAAATCAGATATTTTCAGGTTTGCTTTTGAACAGACAGAAAATTAAAGATTTTTAAATAATTTGCTGTAATTCAATTATTTATGAATAAAAAACTGATTTCAGGTACTCTTTCGGTTATTGCAGCTAATCTGACATTTTCTTTATTCGGGCAAAAAGCTGAAAAACCTAACATTATAATCATCTACGCCGACGACCTCGGATATGGAGATGTAAGCTGTTACGGAGCCACTGCAATCAAAACTTCCTACATAGATAGGGTAGCGCAGCAGGGACTGAAATTTACAAATGCTCACTGCACGTCGGCTACAAGTACTCCTTCGCGCTATTCACTTCTCACGGGCGAGTATGCATGGAGGCGTAAAGGGACAAATGTCCTGCCCGGTGATGCCTCAGCAATAATTGCACCAGGCCGTACTACTATTGCGTCTGTCCTGAAAAAAGCAGGCTATACAACAGGTGTGGTAGGGAAATGGCATCTCGGACTTGGCCCTGCAGGCGGTCCCGACTGGAATGGCGAAATAACCCACAGCCCGCTGGATATAGGATTTGATTACTGCTTCCTTATTCCTGCCACAGGCGACCGCGTACCCTGTGTATATGTAGAGAACAGACGCGTCCTTCGCCTCGACCCCTCAGACCCCATCAAGGTTGACTACCAGAAGAAAATCGGCGACTGGCCTACCGGAAAGGAAAATCCAGAACTACTCAAAATGCATCCGAGCCATGGCCACGACATGACCATTGTTAACGGTATAAGCAGGATAGGCTATATGACCGGTGGCCGCTCAGCCCTGTGGGTCGACGAAGACATGGCCGACACTATCACCCGGAGAGCCGTTCAGTTTATCGAAAAAAACAGGAATAAACCTTTCTTTCTCTATTTTGCCACGCATGATATCCATGTGCCCCGCGTTCCCCATCCACGCTTTGCAGGTAAAAGCGGAATGGGTCCACGCGGTGATGCAATCCTCGAATTCGACTGGTCAGTAGGTGAAATACTTAATACCATAAAAAGACTTAAACTTGATAAAAAAACACTCATTATCGTAACTAGCGATAACGGACCCGTTGTAGACGACGGTTATAAAGACATGGCTGTGGAACTTCTTGGCAATCATAAACCTGCCGGACCACTCAGAGGCGGAAAATACAGCCTCTTCGACGGCGGAACGCGTGTGATATTTATTGCCAGATGGACAGGAACTATTAAGCCAGGCACCTCTGATGCCCTCTTCAGCCAGATAGACCTCCTGGCATCGTTTGCTGCCCTCACAGGACAAAAACTCGAAGAAGACGATGCTCCAGACAGTTTTAATATGCTTAACACTCTGCTGGGTAAAGATAAAAAAGGACGCGAATGGCTTGTCGAACACTCAGGCCGGCTCACGATAATCAAAGGCGACTGGAAATATATCGAACCTGGTCCGGGTGCAAAAATTCAGATAAATACCAATACAGAAACCGGTAATGATCCAATGCCTCAACTTTACAACCTGAAAAACGACATAGGAGAAAAAAATAACCTGGCCGAACAATATCCTGAAATTGTAAAAGAACTTTCAAAACTGCTCGACCAAATAAAATCTACCGGAAAAACAAGAAACCTGCCTCATATCCTTGTCACTTCTAATTAAGTGTTATATATCAATTCATTCCCCCTCTCCATTTGGAGAGGGGGATCAAGGGGGAGAGGCTGTCAAAGAGGGGATGAGTCGAAAAAAAACATATTATGCTCCACCAGAAATACATATTTAAGCTCGGCTTTTTTGCAATAACACCGCTTACATTGGTTCTTGCAAGTAGCTGCAGGCAAGATAAAAAACCTAACATCATCTTTATTCTCGCCGACGACCTCGGCTATTCCGACCTGGGTTGTTACGGAAGTACTTTCTATGAGACTCCAAACCTTGACCGCCTTGCACTTCAGGGAGTCTCTTTCTCCGATGCTTACGCATCCTGCCCCGTCTCATCACCAACCCGGGCATCAATAATGACTGGTAAGTATCCGGTAAAAACCGGTATAACCGACTGGATACCAGGAAGACAGGCTACCAACAGTGGAAGTCCTTCAGATAAACTGATTGCCCAGCCCTTTAACCTTAAGCTTGATCTTGAGGAAGTTACAATAGCAGAGGTATTAAGGGAAAACGGTTATGCTACAATGATTTCCGGCAAATGGCACCTTGGCGAAGACTCTATTTACTGGCCAGAAAATCAGGGCTTCGCAGTAAATGCAGGCGGTTTCAGCAAGGGAGCCCCGGTCCGCAACAAAACAGCAAACGGATATTTCTCCCCCTATGGAAATCCAAGGTTGAAAGATGGACCACCGGGTGAATACCTTACAGACCGCCAGACTGACGAAGCAATAAAATTCATTGAAAAAAACAGAAAAAAGCCTTTTTACCTCTATCTCTCATACTATGCCGTTCATAATCCGATGCAGGCAAAAGAGGAACATATAAAAAAGTTTACCGAAAAGGCAGAATCAACCGGATTATCAAAAGTTGAACCGTTTACCCGCGACCGTGACTGGATCAGGCCTGATATGAGTAATAATTACAAAGAGCGCATTATCCAGAGCAACCCGGTTTATGCTGCCATGATTTACAGCATGGATGAAAACATTGGCAGAGTGCTTAAAAAAGTAGAAGAGCTTGGTATAGAAGACAATACAATCATCTTCTTCACTTCAGATAATGGGGGGCTCTCAACATCTGAAGGCTCTCCAACATGCAATACTCCCCTCAGGGCAGGAAAGGGATGGCTCTACGAAGGAGGTATCAGAGTACCTTTAATAATTAAATATCCTGGAAAAGGTAAACCCGGAACAATGATCCGCACACCTGTTTCCTCTATTGATTTTTTCCCTACAATTCTCGATATGTGCGGAATCAAATATAACAATGAAAGCATTGATGGTATAAGTCTGATGCCATTGTTCGAAAAGGACGATATGCCTGAACGGCCTCTATTCTGGCATTATCCGCACTACTCGAACCAGGGGGTGGAGCCAGGCAGCGCAGTCAGACTCGGCAGATACAAACTGATTGACAATTTTGAAAGAGAACGACTTGAACTTTATGATCTGGAAGCTGATATATCAGAAAAATACGATATCTCAGCTACCTGCCCTGAAAAAACAAATGAGCTTTATAAATTGCTGGACGAATGGCGCAAAGCAAACAATGCCAGAATGATGCTCCCCAATCCAAACTGGAAAGGTAAATCAGAATAAAGAGAATAAAAACAAAAATATATGTTGAATTTTAAATCATTCCTGACTTATGGAACAGCCCTTGCAGTAACTGCTCCTTCTATGGCTCAGAAAGCTGCACCTGTAAAGCAATCGACACCAAACATCATCATTATTCTGATGGATGACATGGGTTATGGGGATATCGGTCGCACAGGTGCAAACCAGTATGAGACACCTAACCTCGACCGTCTTGCTGCTCAGGGGATGCAGTTTACATGGTTCTACTGCCCGCAGGCAGTAAGCAGTGCTTCACGCGCCGGGCTTCTGACAGGATGTTACCCAAACCGCATAGGCATCTCCGGCGCCCTGATGCCATGGGCTGAAGTTGGCATTAATCCTGAAGAAACAACCATTGCCGAAATGCTTAAAACAAAAGGATATTATAATGGGATTATAGGAAAATGGCATCTGGGTCATCATCAAAAGTTCCTTCCTCTTCAGCATGGTTTCGACGAATATTTCGGACTCCCTTATTCAAATGATATGTGGCCTGTCGATTATGATGGTGTTCCGATACGCCTTAAGGATACTACCAGTAATAAGATGAAATATCCTCCATTACCATTGATTGAAGGGAATACAAAAGTCGGAGAGATACTTACCCTGCAGGATCAGGATAAACTCACCACGTTATACACAGAAAGAGCAGTAAAATTCATAGAAAAAAACAAAAATCGGCCTTTCTTTCTCTACATTGCCCATTCGATGGTGCATGTTCCTCTGGGTGTATCTGATAAGTTTCGCGGGAAAAGCCGTCAGGGAATGTTTGGTGATGTAATGATGGAAGTTGACTGGTCGGTTGGGGAAGTCATGAAAGCTCTTGAGCGTAACGGTCTTGAGAAAAACACCCTGATTATTTTCACCAGCGACAACGGGCCATGGCTCAACTTTGGCAGCCATGCCGGCAACACTGGTGGCTTGCGCGAAGGTAAAGGAACAAGCTGGGAGGGAGGGCAGCGTGTTCCCTGTATAATGAAATGGCCGGGAGTTATACCCGCTGGTACAATATGTAATAAGCTTGCTTCATCAATAGATATTTTGCCCACTCTTGCCGCAATAACCGGCGCACAGCTTCCTGATAAAAAAATTGATGGTGTTAACATACTGCCTCTTATGCGTGGTGATAAAGAGGCCTGCCCGCGTCATGAGTTTCTCTATTATTACCAGCAAAATGCCCTCGAAGCAGTGCAGATAGATTACTGGAAACTCATCCTTCCGCACAGCGGACGCACTTACAGGGGTTTAAAACCCGGAAGCGACGGATGGCCTGGCCCTACCGGTACAGAAAAGATTGAATCACCTCAACTGTACGACCTTCGTAGAGACCCGGGTGAATGGTACGACGTTTCACAATGGTACCCCGAAAAAGTGAAGGAACTTATGGAACTCGTTGAGCGTGCCCGCGCCGACCTCGGCGACGACCTTACTAAGAGTCCCGGCACCGGTAGACGGAAACCGGGTACTTTGTAATAAGTTATTGGCAACCTGTGTTCATTATGAATAAATTTTAAATCCAGAATTCAATGAAAAGTGCCCTAAAAACCTTAAATCTTGCACTTGCAGCTTCGATGGCGCTGAATGCTTTCAGTCAACAGCCCCAGAAGCGACCAAACATCCTTTGGATTTCAACAGAAGATTTGAGTCCACACCTTGGCTGCTATGGTGACCCTGTTGCTAAAACACCTAATATTGACCGGCTTGCATCACAGGGGGTGAGATATACAAATGTGTTCACAACTGCAGCTATCAGCGCCCCATGCAGAGCAGGTATTATAACAGGGATGTACCAGACTTCAATAGGATGTATGCACATGAGAACTACCTCATATCGCAGGGCAACCGATAATCCATTACAGTTTACCGCTGTTCCCCCTCATTATGTAAAAGCATTTACTGAATATCTGAGGGCTGCAGGTTATTATTGTACTAATAATGTCAAAACCGATTATCAGTTTGCAACCGACCCTGTTCCTGCCAGTATATGGGATGAATGCAGCCGGACGGCTCATTACAAAAACAGACCCGACAAAAACCAGCCTTTCTTTGCTGTTTTCAACTGGACAGGCACTCATGAAAGCCAGAACTGGAACCTGAAAAATGTCAAAACAGACCCTACAAGAGTTAAAGTTCCTCCATACTTTCCTGATACAGACACTGTAAGGCTTAACATTGCAAAAATGTACGATAACATTGCCCGGCTCGACTCTGTGGTTGGCGCTCTCCTGTCAGAACTGGAAAGGGAAGGGGAGGCAGAAAATACGGTGGTGTTCTTCTGGGGAGACCATGGCGACGGCCTCCCTCGTGCAAAAAGATGGTTATACGATTCAGGCCTCAATATTCCTTTGATTATAAGATGGCCTGGCAAATTAAAGCCAGGTAGTGTCGACGACCGTTTGATAAGCTCCATTGACTTTGGCCCGACGGTGCTTTCTATAGCAGGGGTAACTGTTCCGGCACACATGCAGGGGATCCCGTTCCTCGGCAACCAGACAGGTAAACCACGTGATGCAGTCTATGCTGCACGCGACAGGGTTGACGAGTCATACGACATGATACGCTCCGTACGTACAAAAAATTATTTGTATATACGTAATTATTATCCAAACGAACCGTATCCTATATGGGTTGCTTACCTCAGCAACATGCCTATTTACAGGGAGATGCTTCGACTTGATGCCGACGACAAACTGACCGGGG
Organism: Bacteroidota bacterium; assembly: GCA_029552825.1. GTDB lineage: Bacteria > Bacteroidota > Bacteroidia > Bacteroidales > VadinHA17 > LD21. The sequence continues at coordinate 161,019 of JAKPDL010000227.1, read as the reverse complement.
CACAGAAAGCATGGTTCGCATATTCTCGCCCTCCCGAGGAGCTCTACGACGTCAAAGCCGACCCTTACCAGATAAACAATCTGGCGGGTGATCCTAAATTCAAACCTGTCCTCGATGAAATGAGAAGCCTCCATGAAAAATGGACAATAGAGACAGGCGATATGGGACATATGAACGAGCCTGAAATGATTGAGATGATGTGGCCAGGTGGAAAACAGCCTATCACAGACATGCCATATTTCATAGTGAATGCCCCTGAAGACAGGTCTTCAAAAAACTACCGTACTGGCGGTACATTCTCATCACCAATGACGCTTTCCTTCTATTGCCCCACTCATGGCTCTTCAATAGTATATACATTTGAGGAAAACAAAAACCCCCGCTGGCTGCTATATACGGGCCCGCTCCACCTCAAACCCGGAACATACAATATCCGTGTAAAGGCTGTAAGGTACGGATATAAAGAAAGCGAAGAACTGAAAGGAACGTTTGTAATACGGTAAAGTAATTACAATATCTTTTAATTTATGCGAATTAATAATACTTAATAGATCTCTGAGTTATGAAATCATCACCACACCTTCCGTTATTATTAAGCCTCTCGTCTGCAATTCTTTCTTGCAGCAGCAACAAAGACACCCTGCAGCGGCCTAACATCCTTTTCATCATGTCCGACGACCACGCATGGCAGGCTGTCAGTGCCTATGGTGGCCCTTTGAAGGATTATGCCCCAACACCGAATATCGACCGTATCGCTCAAAACGGAATACGTTTCGACAGATGCCTTGTCACAAATTCTATTTCCGGTCCGAGCAGAGCTGTTATTCTCACCGGTAAATACAGCCACCTCAATGGGTTTCTTTCCAACGAAGCAAAAGAGTTCGACGGCTCCCAGCAGACTTTCCCGAAACTCCTGCAGAAAGCAGGGTACACTACTGCTATAATTGGGAAATGGCACCTTGTGTCTAATCCTACAGGGTTCGACCACTGGGAAATACTACCCGGGCAGGGCCAATATTACAACCCGGACTTCATAACAGCAGAAGGCAGACACAGGGAGGAGGGGTACGTAACTGAAATAATTACAGAAAAATGTATAAAATGGCTCTCAGAAGTTAAAAACTCAGGGAAGCCATTTATGCTTATGATGCATCACAAAGCACCTCACCGCGAGTGGCAACCTGGCCCAAATGAACTCACACTTTATAAAGATATCACCTTCCCTGAACCCCCGACCCTTTTCGACGACTATTCAGGCCGAGGAAGGGCAGAGCGTGAACAGGATATGACAATCGCAAAAACAATGCGCTTGCAGGAAGACCTCAAACTATACAAAGATCCGGTTAAAGGCAAAAATGTTGGACTCAACCGCATGACCCCCGAACAGGCTGCTGCATGGGATTCAGTATATAACCCGATTATAAGAAAGTTTTATGCCAACCCGCCTGAGGGCGACGAACTGGTACGGTTTAAATACCAGAGATATATGCAGGATTATCTTGCCTGTATAGCCGCAGTAGATAAAAGTGTCGGTAGAATCCTTGATTATCTGAAAGAAACAGGTCTGGATAAAAATACAATCGTTATCTATACCTCCGACCAGGGCTTTTATCTGGGTGAACATGGCTGGTTCGACAAACGCTTTATGTTCGAGGAGTCTTACAGAACACCTCTCCTGATATCATGGCCAGGAGTAACAAAATCAGGTTCTGTTAATAAAAATATTGTCTCAAATCTCGATTTTGCAGAAACTTTCCTTGATGCTGCAGGCGTTAAAATACCCTCCGATATGCAGGGCGAAAGCCTGGTACCTCTTCTTAAGGGTAAAAAAGTGCCGGGATGGAGAAAGGAACACTATTACCACTATTACGAATATCCTGCAGTACATAGTGTAAAACGGCACTACGGAATAAGCACCGAAAGGTACAAACTGATACATTTTTATTATGACATCGACGAATGGGAACTCTTTGATTTGCAGTCCGATCCGATGGAGATGAAAAATGTTTACAACGACCCGGCTTACGACAGAGTGAAGAAACAGCTTCATAAACGTCTCGAGAAAATCATGAAGAAATATGGCGACAGTGACGAACTTGCACTCTCATTTCTACCGGCAAAATGAAAAAAGACCTGTGCTCAGTTAATATAAGTTCCCGGCATAAACACCTTAAGTTCTGCAAAATGGAAGGCATCAACAAACAGTTTTCCGATTGTTGATGCCTTTTCTCTATTTTGAAAATGCAACTGTTCCTTGCAACAAAATGGACAGGGCTCCTGCTTGCCATAATTAAATTTGCGGCTCTCTATTGCTGCATAAACTGAATTGAACGACCCGAGCAGCATTCTTTCCTCAGGCAGAAAAGGGCACTCTGCCTTGTGAATATACAACCGGCCTGTGACAAACGGCTTCTTTCCGGCATAATAAATTGTATGCATGGTTAAATTTAGTTTGATTCGACATTAGCTCACCAGCAGTTCAGGGTTAAGTTTTTACCGTTTAATATGATTTACCCCTGAATTGTTACTTTTTTATATCATTTTTTTAACTGCTAAAATTGCTCTCCTTTGCTTTAATTGAGAAGAAGCAACAGTTAAAAATTTCATTGATAAATCTTTTGAAATCATCTGATAAAGTCACTTTGACCAGACCTCATTTCACCCAATAACACCCTTACCCTGAAAGAGAGTTACTGTAAGGTAGATTATATAACTTTTTTACTCACTGATAATCAATATATTATTAAATTTCATGAAAAAATTTTTAAAATTTAAGGTAACAATTTTGACCCAATCGCAATTAAACGGTGTCTTTAACCTTAAAAAACAGAAGTCATGAAAACAAAAAACAGAAAACCAAACAATGAATTACCGGTTTTCAAACCGGAAGAGATACTGAGCATTAATGAGATGAGGTTCGTCTATGGAGGAAATGAGGATGGGGATGGGGGAGAGGATATAATTATTATTCCACCACCACCTCCAAAACCAGAATGAACTTAAAATTATACAAGTTAAAGCATCCCTATCGTGGATGCTTTTTTATTTATTTTAATAATTTTAACCGGAAACTTAAGTCAATTTCATGTAAATGATAAGAACCGTTCATCTATGTATATTATTAATAATAATTTGTAGAGGTAATATTACATTATCACAAATAAATGATGTATATAATTTATTTCTTAAGTACCAAGAATTAGTTTATAAAGGTGATTTTATTAATGCCCAAGGATACATGATCTCAGTTATTGAATGTAATGACACTTTACCTCTATTTTATAGGGCAGCAGCGTACAATAATCTTGGTTTGATAAAAAGAAATTTAGGTCTTTATAATGAAGCTTTAAATTATTATAATATTGCTGAAAATATATCTTTATCCAAATCAATAAGTTATTCTATTCTTGCTGATATTTATATTAATAAATCAAGAATTTTCACTTTTTATAAATCATACAATGTTGCAATAGAATATATAGAAAAGGCAATAAGAATTTATAAAGAGATAGAAATCAGCAATGATTTGCTATATAGGATTTCAATTGCCTATTTAAATCTGGGGATTATTTACTATGAATCAATGAATTATAACAAAGCTCTAGAATACTTTCTCAAGAGCTTAAATATTAGACTTAAATTAAATAATCAAAATATTGGACTCACTTACCTCAATCTTGCCAAAACCTATTTTCGTCTCGGTGAATTCAAAAAAGCCGAATCGTTCTTCCTGAAAAGCATTGAAAGTTTTGAAAAAGAGTATGGTGCTGGCTATTATAGAACTGCCGAGGTATATTTTGAATATGCTCAGTTTCTGCAGTCAACTGACAGAAAATCTGAAGCTCTCAAAGCCCATGAGAAAGCCCTTTCAATATGCCTTAAAAGCTACGGACCAAAACACCCGCTTACCTCCCTCGTATACAAGAACACTGGCGATTTTTATTTCAAAAACCATTCTTACGACACCGCTCTTATTTATTATCAAAAGGCACTGATAGCCATATCGCGAAATTTTGAAGACACAGATATATTTTCCAATCCGCTTCCCGATTCATCTATTTTTGATATCCGCCTTCTCGAAGTCCTGAAAAGCAAAACAACAGCATTTGAGCAACTTGCTGAAAATACGAATGAAATAACTGATAAAACCCGATGGCTCCAGGCTGCTCTTGGGACTGCCGAACTGGCCGTAACACTTATTGAGCAGATCAGAAATGGCTATCCTGATGAAGAGAGCAAGGCTTATCTTACTGAAAATGAGAAAGAGACATACGTGAGTGCAGTACATATTGCTTATAGTCTCATGAATCTGAAAAGAGATCTGGTGCCTCCTGAAAAAGTATATGAATTTGCCAGTAAATGCAAAGCCGCCATACTAAGAAGCGAGATTGCAGGACGAGACTACCTCATTACTCTTAATCTCCCTGATTCTATCAGCCAGAGAAAAAAACAGATTACATCAGGCATAGCAGGATATAACCACCTCATAATTGAAGAATCACAAAAATTGGCGCCCGACAGTTCAAAAATCAGATTCTGGAAAGATGCGCTGTTTGAAATGAGAAGAGAGAATGAACAGATAGAAGCAACAATAAATGCTTTATTCCCTTCATACCGCAATTTGCTTGAAAAAACTGAGACGGTACCACTGAAAGAATTACAAAAAAATCTTGAAAGAAATGAAACAGTTCTCGATTATCTTATATCTTCTCCTCGTTCTGAGGGTAAAAGAATTATTTACGCATTTGTTATAACCAGAAACAATCTGCATTGCTTCGAAACAGAGGTTGATTCCTCATTCACCGGGAATGCCCGCACTGTGCTATATTGCATTAATTCAATGGCTTTTACAGGAAAAAATGGCATATCATTCAATAAATGTACTGAGGTTCTCAATTACATGTATAAAAGGCTAATTATGCCTTATGAGAAACTTTTCAGAGGCAAAAGGCTGATAATTATACCTGATGAAGAGATTTCATGGCTTCCTTTTGAAGCCTTCCTCCGTAAAATGCCCGAGCCGGGTTTCGGGAGCTATGAGGGTCTCGATTACCTTATTAATAATTATTCATTTACATATAACTATTCTTCAGGCCTTTTAAAGGGAAAAAATGTCAGGTTTGACAGGAAGGCAGGAGTATACGCATTCTTGCCCGGTTATGAACAGGATAATCTCATTAATAATCAAGGATTAATGCCCCTGGAAGAAGCTGAAAAGGAAATTGAAAATATTTTCAGATGGTTTCCCGGTAAGAAATTTACCTCAGCTATGGCTCAAAAAGAGGTGTTCATGCAGTCTTTAAATAAATCAGCCGTTTTTCATCTTGCAATGCACTCACTAATAGACACTTCCGATTCAAGGTTTTCCTGTCTTCTTTTTGACTCTTCTCCGGACAGCACCGGGAAAAACAGGTTATATAATTATGAGATTAGCCTGAGCAACATGAACTCGCCTATGGTGGTCTTAAGTGCATGTAATTCCGGTACCGGCTCCCTTCACCGGAGCGAGGGGGTGATAAGCCTTGCCCGCAGTTTTCTCCTTGCCGGTGCATCTTCTGTTGTAAGAACAAAATGGGATATTAATGATGAAACAAGCGCTAAAATAATGTCATCGTTTTATAAGTATCTTTCAAAGGGCAAAACGAAAGACAGGGCACTCAGGCAAGCCAAACTAGATTACCTGGCAACCATGCCACCGGTATATTCCAATCCCTATTACTGGGGAGCATACGAACTGCTGGGAGACAACAGTTCTCTTGCAACAAATAAACGAATCTACCTGCTGGTTACAGGTAGCATAATTATATTATGTATTCCGGTTTTTGTTATTTACCTGAGGCGACGTACTATTTTTCGGGCTTTATCCCGATAAAAACCCCGGGATTCAGACAATGGCGTGAGATATTTCAAAGCTTTTTCTTTTTCTCCAAGTTTAAGATAAGCCAGTCCCAGATACCAGCAGGCATCCTTCCCGTATTCTGTCTCGCTGCCGGTGATATTTTCAAGTAAATTAACAGCGGAAGAATAATTACCAAGTGCAATCTGTGTAATGCCCTGATAAAATTTTACTGCAAATGAACTACTATCGGTTTTCATTGCTTCGGAAAACGATAGCGCTGCACCGTAATAGTCTCCTTTCCTGTACTTTACTATGCCCTCGCTGAAATTATCCCTGATAGTTGCAGCACCGCCCCTTGTGATACCTGTAATTGCAGGCAATGGCTGGTATATTTCAGAGTATATTTTTTCAGTATTAAAAGGTGCCGTGAAAATTCTGAGCATAATAAACATACCTATTGCTGCTGCTGCAGGAATAGCAACATATCTTAATATTTTAACTACCGGTTTTTTACTTCTGTTATTATATCTAACTTCTGGTTCACTTATTTCATTATTCAACGAACCTGTTACAAAATTCTCTATTTCTCTAATCTTATCCGTTTCTGTTCTACCTGCAACTTTTCTTCTGTTCCAGTCATTGACCCATTCTTCCGCAGTTTCAAAAACACCTTTCTTTTCAGCTTCAGCTTTAATTTCGCTTATTTCCTGAATTATACTTTTTTCTTCCTCTGCTTTTTCAAACGATTCCCTTATAAATTTCTCATTGTCACGGCTCCATACTGGCTTCTCCTTATATTCACGAATCATCTCAACCGCCAGAGAACTCGCTACTAAATAATCCGGGTCATTTTTCACTTCTTCGATATCAGACATGGCAGTCAGATATTCACCTGTCAGCCTTAAAAGTGCCTGATCATGAGAACTGAGAACAGAATCTTCGTCAAACCATGACTGTCCGTTATTACCGGATTTTGCCAGGTTATCATTTATTCTGTTGTGTTCTGTTCTCAGTCTCATATTCATTTTTTGTCTTTAACCTTAATCAGAAGTCAATGTTTGATTATTTAAACAACAGGAGTACCTGTCAGTTTTTCGAGCTTCATTATTTTTCTGTAATCAGGGTGCTGTTTCAATTTCTTTGTCAGTTCAGCCTGTGCCTCACTTTTCTTTTTCTTTACATATCCATATGTATAGCCAAGAATTTCTGCTATTTCGGCAGGTGATTTTTCCTGCCAGTATAATTTAAGTATCTCTTTGCTCAATTCATCGAGCGAATCGAATGATTCCCTGAATATCCTCTGGTATAGTTCATCGTCTATCTTTTCCCCGGGATCTTTCTCTGATTCTTCCTCAGTTTTCCTGTGGAAAAAGTTTTCGGCTGATTTTCTTTTTGCCAGAACCATTTTCCAGAGGTTTTCACAGACACAATAAAAAAGGGTTTTGAACTTGCAGGTCAGAACAAAGTTTCTGTCGTCAATCTTCTCAAGCATTATCATCAGGCCTTCCTGGAAAATGTCGCGCGCATCTTCATTTGTGCCACCAAATTGCACAACCATAAGCCTTATCATTGGCAGGTACCTGTCCATCAGGTAACTGACAACATAACCCTGCCGGTTGCGCAGACACTCAATTATTTCGCTGTCAGAATACTCTTTCACCTGATAAAACTCTTTATTCGCACACCCGTAATTCATTGACAAATTTATAAATAAATAAAAAGTTACCAACAGATATAAAAATTTTTTTAAAAAACAGGTAACAATTTTGGGTCAATCGCAATTAAACAGTGAAAACTGAAAAAGACTATAAGGTATATTGATAAAACAGATGATACTTTATTATGCTTTCTTCTTCGAAAAGGGAAGAAGTAGTATTTTATTTTATTGATATGAATTCATTTGGATGGCAGAAGGTTTACGAATACTCTAAAGGAGCTGGAGGATGCAGGAACGATATTATTCCTGATAACGAAATTCATACACTTTTCAGGTTAATTGAAAATGCAGGAGGGGTTCCTTACAGGATAATACTGGAAAATGATGTTGCCGGGTCTGAAAATTGCTTAATTATAGTCGGAAATGGAATCAGGGAACTGCTGGGCATTTCACCGGAAGATTTCAAAGAAGGGATTTACAGAAGCATCGTTGAAAAAATGGTTTCCCTCGACAATAATATTCCCGTAGAAATAATTGAAGCCAGAAAAGAACTGTTTTCGGGCAAAATAGAAAATTTCAGGGTTGAATTGCAGGTAAAAATGCCTGGAGGCAGGAAAAAAAGAATTTTTGAATTTGCAACACCAGTCGTCGATTCAGAAACAGGCAAAGTAAAAGAGATATGCGGGATATTTTTTGATCCTGAAAAGTGGAATTCATTTAATGCTGAATTAACCAAAAAATATGATAATCATGAATTTGAAAATTTCAAAAAAACTTTCCTGAGAAATATATCTCACGAAATAAGGACTCCGTTAAATGCAATAATTGGATTTAGCTCCATTTTATGTGAACCCGAATGCCCTCAAGAAAAGAGGGAAGAATATGCAGAAATTATATTAAAGAGTGCCGATACTCTGCTTGAAACAGTTAATGATATCATAGAAGCATCACAAATTGAATCAGGAACCGTGAAGATAAAAAAGGAGCCTGCTAATCTGAATTCAATTATCAGAAGTGTTTATGACAGACTGAAGAAAAAAGCTGGTGATAAGGGTATAAATATTTCATATAGAGTTCCTCTGGATGATGAAGATGTGAATATAATGACAGACCAGGAAAAGGTAAAGCGGGTTCTTCAGAATATGGGAGATAATGCAGTGAAGTTTACAGATGGGGGAGAAGTGGAAATTGGCTATGTAATATCGGGTGGCATGGTAGAATTCTATGTATACGACACGGGCAAAGGTATATCAGAAGAGTATTACAATTATATTTTCACCAGTTTCTTTCAGGCCGACAATGGGCCGTCGCGCCTGCATGGAGGTACTGGTCTTGGTCTCTACATCTCAAAAGGTTATGTTGAACTTCTTGGGGGTAAGATCTGGTTCTTTTCTGAACCTGGTGAGGGAACTACGTTTTTCTTCAGCATTCCTTTTGAAAGAGTTTAAAAAAAGAAATAGTTAAAAATATAATCCGGCAAAAAGCCAGGTTCTTACAAGGGTATTTCGTCAATGTCTATGTCTGCAGGACTGATAGTCCCTGTTCCTTTTTTAAAATTGGAAAGTTAAATGCTCTTCACATAACTCATCCCATACTAACTAAAATAGGTGATCCATAATTGAAATTTTCATTATGCTACCTTATTTCTTAAATACTTTGATTAATGGTATAATTTTTGCAATAATTAGGCGTTATTTTTATATGGCTTTTAATGCATTAACCTCTTATTCATGAGAAAGAATTATTCATTTGTGCTATTATTCATTATATTGTTCATAACTACCTGTAGAAAAGATAACGATAAATTTTGGTATTCATCATCGGTTAGCTTCAAAATTACACGCCATCTGCTTGAGGGCAGGAAAATCAACTGTCTGGCAACTTCTAACGACGGAACTCTTTTCGTTGGTTCTGAAAATGATCTTTATATTATCAGGGGAAATAACCAGGAAAAATTTGACCTCGGAAGCCCAGTAATGGATATAGCAGTGGATAAGAGTTCAGTGTTGTGGATTGGCACTGGAGGAAAAGGTTTATGCAGATTAGAAAACAGGAAATTTACCTGGTACAACAAAGAAAATTCCGGATTCCCGCGTGACTATATTGCTGAGGTTGAAATTGATAAGAATGGTAATATCTGGTTCTCCAGTTGTGCACATATGCTTGGAGGCATTGGCATTTTCAACGGAAACAAGTTCGAATTCCTTACCCCCGAAAACTCACCCCTGAACCAGAATGTTATCTCAGATATGGTTGCCGGAGAAGATGGAGCTGTATATATTGCAACTTCAGGAAAGGTTGGCAAATCAAACATATACAGAATTTACAACAAGGAATGGGATTGTCTCGGCAATGAAAACGGTACATTTTACTGGATTTTCTCATTTACAGTAAGTCCGGCAGGTATAATATATGTTGTTGAAGATTTTTCACTATCCTCTGCTTTTGAAACAAATAAGGTATATTCCTTTGAAAATGGTAACTGGCATTTACTGAACAAAAACGAAAATCCTCCCCTTATCCATTTCTCTACACGTGTAATAGCCGATAAAAGGAATTTCTGCTGGCTGGCTTCTTACGACAACAAAAAACATGAAGCTGTAATTTATGTCTATAACGGAAAATCCTGGCTCAAATCACCAGATAACAGCTTTCCGGATGACATAATAACAACAATTGAAACTGATGACGAAAACAATATTTACATCGGAACTTATAAAAATGGTATATTTATATTAAATCAATGATTATGAAAAAATTAATAATTATTCTGCTGACACTTTCAATTTCAGGTCTATCTTTTGTTTACGGACAAATGGCTGTTGGTTACAATACTGATGGAAATACTTTATTATTGTCGACAAGCCCTCTGAAAACACTTTGGGGTGAGTTCAGAATCAATACAAAAGCATATAACCAGGCATCCTGGACATACAGCGACAGGGGCATTACTCAGCTGTATCTTTCAGCCAGGGTGTTCAATGCCCAGAATGTTATATTCTATGCAGGAGGCGGACTGGGGGCAAATCTCCTGTCGGAAGACAAGGATAAATGGCTGAGTATAAATATACCCGCTGGTATAAGAATTCAACCCTTCACAAAATACCCTGGACTTCTTATTATCGGTGAATATAATCCGATGTTTGTTGTGGAAGAAGATGTGCCGATAATTCACTCGGTATCAGCCGGTTTAAGAATACTTCTGATAAAAGGTGAATAATACTGATACGTTCTTCTCATAGCAAGCCTTTTCCACAACAGTTTTTATACTTCTTTCCGCTACCGCACGGGCAGGGATCATTTCTTTCAGGAATTACAGGCTTTACAACCCTGCTTTCCCGGTTCTTTATCCATTGCATTACATTTGCAGGCGCTCTTTTGTTTTGCAGTTCTTTTGCCATGAAATCCATGTAGGGCGTAACATGACGATAAAACATCTTATATCCCTCGCACAGATAGTTTAATCCATACTCCCCGTCTTCAGTTATGGCTATCCTGTGTTTCGGACACTCCCCATGGCATGCAAACAGAACATCACATTGCATGCACTGGCGGGGGAGATTATTACGTTTCTTCATCCCGAAATCAAATTGCTCCTGCGACCTGGCCATCTCAATCAATGGCTTCTCAAGTATGTTACCAAGAAAATTCTCAGGATATACATAATGGTCGCATGAATAAACATCTCCGTTATGCTCCATCACCAGCGCATCACCGCATGTTCCAGCAAATACGCACACCCCGGGCATTTCACCCACCCAGTTTGCCAGGGTGGCATCAAAAATCTGTACAAAATACCTTGCAACGTCATTTCTCACCCACTCGTCAAAAATCGTTATCAGAAATTTTCCGTAATCTTTCCCGTTAACGGTCCAGGGTGCAACAGTTGTCCGGTTCCCATATTCGTTCGAGACAAGCTTAAGAGAATCATCTTTAATACCTTCAGCTACCCTTTCAACAACCGGGAGAAACTGCATGAATATACTGCCAATATCTTTTAAAAACCTGTATGTCTCCTTTGCGAAATGAACATTGTAATCATTTACAACACTCAGGGTGTTAAATTCAACACTGTGCTTCTGAAGTAACTCTATGCCCTTCATAACCCTTCTGAATGTAGGCCCTCCCGAATAGGTCTTCCGGTAATGATCGTGATTGTGTTCAGGACCATCTATTGAGATACCTACCAGTATATTGTTGTCTTTGAAAAACTTACACCAGTCATCGTTCAACGTTGTACCATTTGTCTGAAAAGCATTTTCTATCCGCTTTCTTCCGGCGTATTTCTTTTGAAGCTCTATGGCCCTTTTGAAAAATTCAAGCCCCATAAGCGTTGGCTCACCACCCTGCCATGTGAAAGTTACTACAGGTACTTCATTTGCCTCAATATACTGCTTTGTAAACTCTTCAAGTAATTCCTCAGTCATCCGGAAATCTTTTTTTTCCGGATATAATTTTCTCTTTTCTAGATAATAACAATATGCACAGTTAAGATTGCAAACTGAACCTGCTGGCTTGACCATAACGTTAAAAGCAGCTGGTCGTTTAAGTTTAAGTGCATCTGTAAAGAGTATGGCAGTTTTTCTTCTTTCTGCTGGCATAACATTCTTTGCTTAAACTGCAAAAATTATCAAAATTGCTGACTTGTGACCTATTTTTATCATCCATAATTGTTAAATTTATCTGTATAAAAAATTTTGAAATGAAAAGAAGAAATTTCATAAAGTTAACAGGCACAGGTTCTATGGCACTGGCAACATCATTCTATATTTCTTCCGGACAGGAAAATAGAAAGATTAAAGCTGCACTTATTGGTGCTGGCTGGTACGGAATGGTTATTTCTACAGCAGCCATTAAAGCAGGGGATGTTGAATTTATAGGTGTTTGTGATGTTGATTCTGATCATCTAAAAACTGGTGCTGATGAGATTGAAAAGCTTCAGGGTTCAAGACCTAAGACATTCAAGTATTATCAGGAAATGCTTGACATGAAAGATCTTGATGCTGTATTTATTGGAACAATACCACACTGGCATGCACTTCAGTTTATTGATGCTTGTAAAAGAGGCCTGCATATCTATTGCGAAAAACCTCTGTCGTACGATGTGGCTGAAGGAATTGCTATGGTTAATGCATGGAAAAGAGCTGGAAATATAGTTCAGATAGGTTTTCAACGCAGGCAGAGCATGGCTTTTAAGAAGGCAAAAGAACTTATTGAGTCGGGTAGGATAGGAGAGGTGAGGCAGATTGTTGCTCAAATTCACTATAATCCTGGTCAGCAGGATACAAGGATTCAACCTCCGCCTCCTTCACTCGACTGGGAAGAGTGGTGCGGACCTGCACCGAAACTTGAATACAGACCAAGCATTGGTCATAAAGCATGGAGACTAGAAAAGGAATATGGAAATGGACACCTGGTTGACTGGGGTATACATCATATTGACATAATAAGAAAAATAATGGGAGAGAATATGCCATCCGAATTCTATACAACAGGCGGAATATTTGTTCTGAAAGACCAGATTACCACTCCTGATACACTAACTGCACATATGAAATTTAATAAAGTGCCGGTTGTATGGCAACACCGCCTATGGGGAAATGGTGATGTAACACCGGAATTCAAAAACGGAATATTCTTTTATGGCGAAAAGGGAACTATATTCGCTGAAGACAATAAAATCATCATTTTTTCAGCAGAAAAAGATTTAAAAAGAGAGGATATATCACTCCCAACACCTATGATGCAGGATAACCATGTGAGGAATTTTCTTGATGCGGTTAGGGCCCAAAACAAAAACCTTGTAAGCTGCACGCCTGAAGATGCATTCAAATCTACAGCAACAGTCCAGCTTGCAATGATTTCCTATTATACTGATTCAGTTGTCAGATGGGATCAAACGAAAAATGAAATTATAAACAACCCGGAAGCCTCAAAACTTCTTAAAAGAGAATACCGGGGAAAATATGTTCACCCATAAAATCAGAAGTATTGCCCCTGTAAATTATTCTTCAAAATAAGGCAAATATTCCTCCAGACTGTATTCTTTACAGAGTCCTCTGAATTCTTTCAGCAGTTCCTTATTAAAGGGAACACCTTTATCTTTTCTCTCCATCCAGCAGTAATATTCTTTCTCACCGGCAGTATATATTCTGTCTTCACCGGGCATTTTCCTTGAAGCCCTTAGTTCCCTTAAAATATTACCTGTTGTCTTCTTAAATTCTTCCGGATCGATGAAGGCACTTATATCAATAGCCATAAAGAAGTGACCGATGGGGTAAGGTAATTTCTTTCCATCTTTAACACCTCCCATGAGCATTTTCATATATGCTCCCTGTTGCAAAGCAGATGAAAGTATTTCAACTACAGTAGCATAGCCATAACCTTTATACCCTGCAGTTTCTTCTCCTATTCCACCCAGCGGTGTCAATGCTGCCCTTCCTGCAATGAGATCTGCCAGTACTTCATCAGGATCAGTCTTGCTTTCTCCGTTAATATCAATTACCCAGCCTTTTGGAAGCTTTTTTCCTTCTCTTGCATATAGTTCAATTTTACCTCTCTGCGTAATGGAGGTGGCACAATCGAGGAGAAAAGGAAAAGGTTCGTCAGTAGGCATGCCGAATGTTAACGGATTGGTGCCCAGCATATTCTCAACCCCAAAAGTTGGAGCTATAGATGGCCTCGCATTGGTACATGTAATACCTATCATATTCTCTTTTACTGCCATAAGGGCATAATAACCAGCTATACCATAATGCGAAGAATTGCGCACCACACTGATACCTGTTCCAAATTCCTTTGCCTTCTTGATTGCAAGCTTCATAGCATTATAACCAATAACCTGCCCCATGCCGAAATGACCATCAATAACAGTTGTAGTAGGACCTTCCCTGACAATTTCAAATCTGGTAACCGGATTCTGAATCCCGTCTTTTAGCCGGTCAAGATAGATGGGCTTTAAACGGTTAACACCATGACTGTCAATTCCAAACCTGTCGGCCTGAATTAATACGTCAGCAACAATTTTTGCATCATCCTCAGGAACGCCAGCTTTAACAAGCACTTTTAATACAAATTTTTCAATAATTTCAAAACTGATGTACTTTGCTTCCATTCTGATACTTTATTTAAAATTGGTAAATGTTATTTTATGTTCTTGCACTTAAAATCAATAGTAGTGAAGTTTTGTTCTGATTATTTTCCAATACAGAAGTTCTTAAATATATTTCCAAGAATCTCATCCGACGTAATCTCCCCTGTAATCTCACCAAGGTAATGAATAGCCTGCCTGATATCTTCTGCTATCAGATCTTCGGGAATACCAGATTCTAAACCTTCTTCTACCCGGGCAAGACTCTCACTAACTTTTGATAAAGCTTCGTAATGTCTCATATTTGAAATAATTACATCTTCAGAACTCAACTTCTCTTTTTCTATCACTTCACCAAGTTTTGCCCGTAATTCATCAAGCCCTATCTTTCCCTTTGCAGAAATGAATAACAGCGATTCATTATCACGAAGCATAATGGATTTACCAAGCTCCTTTCTGGACATCTTTTCAGGATAAAGGTCAGTTTTATTTATAAGGATGATCAGTCTTTTTTCATCATCTCCTGCCAGTTTTCTTAAATAATCGGCCCTCCGGTTTATCGTTTCAGGAGAATCTGTGATCTCATCCACTAAAAGAATGACTCTTGCCTGTTTGATTTTTTCAAGTGTCTTTTTTATTCCAAGAATTTCTATGGCATCAGTTGTTTCCCTCAATCCTGCAGTGTCAATAAACCTGTATTCAATACCGTCAATCACTATTGTGTCTTCTATAAAGTCCCTTGTTGTTCCGGGAATATCCGAAACTATTGCTCTCTCTTCCATCAGAAGGGCATTCAGCAAAGTGGATTTACCTGAATTTGGTTTTCCTACTATTACAACAGGTACCCCGTTTTTTATAGCATTTCCCAGCCTGAAAGATGAAGCCAGTTTGCCGGCAAGTTCTTTGACCCGCCTTACAATTTTCAGCAATTCACTCCTGTCCGCAAATTCTACATCCTCCTCTCCGAAATCAAGCTCGAGCTCTATGAGTGAAGTGAAATGAAGCAGTTCCTGCCGCAATCGCATTATTTCCTCCGAAAAACCTCCACGCATCTGATGTATAGCCAGCCTGTGGGATGCTTCAGAAGAACTTGCAACCAGATCTGCCACAGCTTCAGCCTGTGATAAATCCATCTTTCCGTTCATGAATGCACGCATTGTAAACTCTCCCGGACGAGCAGGAACAGCACCATTATTAATCAATAATTCCAGAACCTTCCGGATAATATACTGGGAACCATGGCAGGAAATCTCTACAGAGTCTTCACCGGTATATGAATGAGGCTTACGAAAAACTGTTACAAGCACATCGTCAATTATCTCTTCTCCATCAACGATTTCACCATAAACTACTGTATGACCTCTTCGTTCCCTGAGCCTTGTTTTGCTATTATGGGGCCTGAATATTTTCTCACATATTTCAAAACTCTTCGGCCCGCTTACTCTTACAACAGCAATTGCGCCCCCCGTTGCGGTGGCAGGCGCACATATTGTTTCTCCTTTTCTAATCACTTTTAATATTCATTTGTAATGAATAAGTAAAAATAATAAATATAGAGGCAAACAACATAATTTGCTGCCATAATTTAAGTGCAGTTGTGTAAAAGTTTATCTATTACCGTTCAAGATTCTGAAGCGTGAATAATGAATCTTCAGCTCCCGAGTTCAAAGTGATATTTGTTAATTTAATAACAGAACTTCTGCCATTCGACAGATTAACAGCCTTCATTTCACTAACAATGTATTTGCCATTTTCCCCGGGAAAAACAGATGCTATCTCAATAATTTTGAATAATTTATTTTCCCGGTCAAAAAATTCCATCTTTTTTACCTGATAATTGCTTTTTCCTATATAACTTATGCGACGCGAGAAACCGTATTCGGCAACTTTTTCATTGTCTGCAGGAACAGATTCAATTATCCATACATCATCCTGCCCCGAGCCCTCAAGGTGTCGGTATTTGAAGTCCGAAAGAGAAGGGGAACTCATATCGGCATTTGAAAATTCTGAATTCATAAAACTCTTTCCTTTTTCGGAGCTCACAATTCTTCTGGTCTTTTTAAGGGCTGGAAGATAAATCCACATCTCATCTGCAGCCGTTTTGTAATCAATTATCAACATACCTGTACCCTTTACATCAGCAGGCTCAAGAAACTTAATCAGCCTCTTTTCTGTTCCGTCAGTATAACTTTTTGTAATCATGGAAATGGTTCGATTACGGGTTGAACCATTTTTTTCGGTAATAGTAAGACTTACATTTGCCTTAAGTGAACCTGTAAGTGTGAGCTCTCTGCTTTTTTCCATTATCTGGCCAGCATCAGGCTGCTGGGCCGATATCCTTAACAATGACAGAAGCAACAGATTTACCAGCATACTCTTTTTCATATTCACTGTATTTTATTTTTGAGAGGTTTTTCTCAATAAACCGGGGCCTGAATTTTATCAGAAATGCAGGGATGACAAACAATGAACCGGCAAGACACGATGCAATAGAGATCACAACAAGATAACCAAAAAACTTAATTGATGTAAATCCGGAAAAGATAAGTGCACCAAAGCCTCCCATTACTGCAAAAGCATTAATAACAATACTCTGACCTATTGATTCAAATGATTTCTCCGTCGCTTTGAAATAATCTTTGTACTTTTTTAATTCAATGTTGAACCTCCACATATACTGAATGGTAAAGTCAACTCCAACGCCAATCATAACAGATGAGAGGAGTGCAGTGGCAGGATCAATGGCAATTCCCGAATACCCCATAAATCCAAATAGAACAATAATAGAAGCTGCAAGTGGTATTGAGCCTGTAAGCCCTCCTTTAACCGACCTGAAAACCAGAGAGAGAAGTATAAACACTATAATAAGTGCAAATGCAAGAGAGAAAACTTGTCCTTTTATAAGGGATCCCGTGAAATCGTACATTATTAGGGCATACCCACCGGTAGTTATTTTTGCAGGAATTTCTTTCCTGGTCTCTTCAACTATATTGACAATACGCTTTATTACATCACCAGATGGATTTGATAGCCTTATTATAATGTGAGCCCTGTCGTTTTCAGGATTTAAAAGCTGTTTGAAATCCTCTGCATCCCCACTCATGTAATAGAGTTCGAACATCTGAGCTATTGCCTCCTCCGAATCTGGAATCCTGTTATATCCTTCTTCATCCCTATCATATAACGCCTTACTCATTTCCCTTACTGCCTTTGATATAGAAAATACCTTCCCAACTCCTTTTTCTGACTCTATCATGTTAGTAAGAAGGTCTATTCCTTTCATTACCCGGGGGTCCTTTATGTTGCCAGAAATCATTACAGAGATTGTTTGAGAACCACCGAAACTTTTGTTTATTATTTCCGACGTTCTTCTTAACGGATGTCTTTCCGGGAAAAAATGTTCCTGGTTTGTATCTGTCCGGAGGAAAATAATTCCAGCACCTACTGATAAGATTACTATCACTGAAAAAACCAGTACCTTGCCCGGGTGTTTTGTAATAAGCATTGAAAGACGCCTGAAAAAACCATCCATTCCATGATTAACAAAATTCATCCTTAGTTTTGCAGAATAGTCTGTTTTACTGACAGATAGCAGAGCAGGTACCATAAAGAAACTCATTGCCAATGCTATGGAAATGCCACATGCCGCAAGCACTCCAACCTGCCTTGCGGGAATTATTGAATGAGCGAGCAAACCAAGTATTCCTGCTATTGTGGTCAGTCCACTGAATAACACAGGTATCCTTAAAGAACCCATTACTTCTTTAAGGATTTCATATTTGCTGCCCTTAATTGTATTTGCAACCCGGTTATAATAACTTACAAGATATATTCCGTAATTGTTAGCTACGGCTATAAGTATTATTGGAATGAGAAGAGTAATAATTGACAATTTCCACCCCAGCAGTGGTATAAGCCCCATGCTTATCCCTGTTGACAGAATCACCACAGAAAATGGAATATAAACATTCCTCCATGACCCGAGTGTTAGGCGCAGAATTAAAAGCATTATAAATAGTGCAACAGGGACAACAATTATGGCATCCCTTCTTACATCTTTAAGTATAAATTTCCTTATTACAGGTAAACCACCTTTCATAACCTTATTACTCTCACCTGATGAAATAATGACGGAATCAATCTTGTTCAATAATTCTGTTTCATGTGTTTTATTGGAAAGAGTAAGTGTTATAGCAGCTGTCTTTAGATCTGGAGAAAAAACTATATCACGTGAGTAACTATTTGAATTAATTCTGGAAATTAACTCCTCCTCTTCTTTCCTGTTGGAAGGTATTTGTCCAACAAGCCTTTCAGCAACCATGTAACCTTCCTCGCTTCTTATTGCCTTAATGCTGAAAGGGGAGATGATGGACGAAATTTCGCTTAATTGTGATAATTGTTCTTCAATTCTCTTAAGTGTCGTAAGATTATTTCCCGTAATCACTGAAGAGGTGTCTCTGTAAAGAATCATCACCATATCCTGAAATCCGAATACGCTCTCAATCGAGTCAGTTCTTATTTTCGACTGCAGATTCGAAGGAATATAATTTCTGATATCGGGTTCAGTTGAAGCTTTAGGAATGAGAAAGATGAAAAAACATCCGGTAATTAAACAAACTGAAATTATCAGCCATCTGAACCTTATGATGAATCTACTCATATATAATATGATTAAAAATCAATTCTAATTCCTGCATAAATGCTTTCCATAAAGTCATTTACAAGCTTGTATAAAGAACCTTTCCTGCCTGAATATATTTCTGCTCCGGCTGTAATTGTAATAGCGTCGTATGGTTTGAACTTAATTTCGGGAATCAATAAGAGTTCATGAGCCGTAAAATTGTATAAACCAGATAAAGAAGTGACATATTTACCATATGCAATTTCTTTC
Source organism: Bacteroidota bacterium (assembly GCA_029552825.1). Classification (GTDB taxonomy): domain Bacteria; phylum Bacteroidota; class Bacteroidia; order Bacteroidales; family VadinHA17; genus LD21. Next base: position 141,542 of record JAKPDL010000227.1, on the reverse strand, counting down.
TCGAGCCTCAAACCTGCAGAATGATATGATTTTTCCAGCTGGTAGTTGTAAAGTCTGTTGAAAGCTTCTGTTTGTTTTCTTACATATTCCTTTATATCAAAACCAGGCGTGGAAATCAATTGAAGAAGCTGTGTATAATCAGGCTCAGTGCCAATTAAGGGTTCTGTATCAGGCCTGGTGAAGCGTGTAATGTATTTTCCAGAATATTCAAAAACAATTCTCCAGTCTCCCGGTGTATAATCAAACCCTCCAACCCATTTTACCTCAGGAGCTGGAACATATTCATTTTCTCTGTAATCAGCATAAGGATCGGATAATGCGACTTCACCCCTCGTACATATTTCTCCGGTCACTGCTTCAAAGAATATTCCTGCACTCCTTATTTTATATGGAGTCACACTCAGTTTTGTCGAAGCAACAGGAACAGGACCTGACATATCAAGAGAAAACTCATCAAGCTTAATCCCTGGCATAGGATCATATCCATCGAACCATGTAACGCCTAGATCTGCACCTCTGATGTGAATACTCCCCTTAAAACCATATCCCGAATAATTTTTATCGGTAACAAGTGATTTTAACGATTTAATTTCAACTCCTTCAGGAATAGGCACTTGATCTACAAGAAGAACCGATGGACGATAAAAGGGGATATATACTGCCTGAAAATCAAATATGGGAGAAGGATACCATGATAATGAGGCAATTATGTTGCCAAGATCCATATCCTCCCTGTCGGGGGATCTTGTTATGAAATTTTGCGGGTTTAACTTTGAATTTGTGGTTGTAAAATCAGTTTTTGCCCATTTTATAATCTGCTGTCCTATTGAGAACCTGAAAAAGGGGAAGTAGACTTCTGTAAAAGCCTCTCTTATTGTTATAGAATTAACAGAATTGTTGAACTCAGAGCCGTATCGCAACCTGATATCCGAAAATGCCCTCATTTTATCTTCCTGCCGGGCTTCAAGCTTTAAAGCGAGATCAGAAAATCCGCTTGAAAACAAAGGCTTGTCATTCTGACGGTTAAGATCATAATATGCACCACCTCTTACAAAACCTCCAAAAGAAAGTGTCTGGTTTTGTACTTCAGTTTGGCCATTCAGGCAGTAAACAGATAATAATGTGCCTTTTATAATAGATGCTAAGATGAAAACCTCTATTTTGCCGAATCTCATGCCTTGCTTTTTTTTCGGTCAAAGAAAGAGATTGAAGAATAAACGGTCGTCCAATCCGATTTTTTAATACCGGGAAAAAGAAACTTACTGGTTCAATCTTGCAGGGAAAGACTCTGCTCAGGAACCGGAGCTGCCAGCTAACTTTTCCCTGTACTCACTGGGAGTGAGGCCAGTATAGCTTTTAAAAAAGGAGTTAAATGTGGCTTTTGAATTGAAGCCCGAATCATATGCAATAGCAAGAAGGGTGTAACTGTTATATCTCGGATCAGAAAGCCTTGAGATTACCTCTTTCACCCTGTACTCATTTATAAACGTAAAAAAATTCTTACCATATTTTTCATTGAGAACCTGAGTGATATGATGACGTGGTATTCCCGTTAAAGAAGATAGATCGTTGATACTTAAATTATTATTGAGATAAGGCTTTTCCTTTTCCATGCAATCGAGAAGAATCTTCAGATATTCATCTGCCTGTTCTTCTTTCAGTCCACTCTTCTGGTACTTTGTAATTTCCTTTTTGTTCCCGTTTATATCATTTAATATGAGCTCCTGTCCAAAGATTACCGGTTGTTTAATCCCGTAAAAGCTGTATGCAAAGGAGAACACTGCAATAAAGAAAAATATTACAAAATAAGGATCAAATGGAATATAGTTTCCTATCATATTCAGTCCGCCGAGAATGAAAAGAATAAAATATGCTGCATAAAAACTTATTGAGATTATTTTCAGCCAGCTAAGGGTTATAACGCCAGATGTATATGAAACGAGGTTTCTGAGGTTTTTCTGGTGACGTCTGATTTCAAGGAATGTTAATGAGCTGTAAATGGTTATGGAAAGAAAGAAACTGAAACCATAAATCAATCTAAGGGAAAGAAATTTATCAGCTACAAAGAAGCTTCTCAAATCCCTTACAAGTGGCTCAGATCTGAAAATTACTGAAATAATAAAAAATGCTACAAAGGGTATAAAATGAAGTAGAGAGAGCCAGTTAAACTTTCTTTCGGGGTCAGTCATAAACTTAACATACAGATAAAGAAGAGGCCCGTATGTAAATGTAATAAACTGGAAAGAGTACATTTCAAGGACTTTGCTGTTTATCAATGCAAAAATCAGTTCAATGCATATCATAAATAACCAGGCGGCCATCAGTCTGTTGGCGATAGTAACCGGCTTTTTCGTTGCAACAAGAAGTCCTGCAAAAAAAGACTGGGAAATACCTATGTACAAAATAGGCTCAATATAATCAATCATCGCTTGCTGATTGTTCTGTCAAATATAATCAAAGTACAGAATAATTATTGTACTTTTGAAAATAAGTAAAATGGAGCAGCAATAACCAACAAGTAGTTAAAATTAATTTATTCAATTATTTATGAGCATTCTTCTGAATAAAAACTCCAGAATTATAATACAGGGTTTTACTGGCAGTGAGGGTACTTTTCACTCACTTCAGATGATTGAATATGGTTCAAAGGTGGTTGGAGGCGTGACACCGGGTAAAGGAGGTCAGGTTCACCTCAATCTTCCAGTTTTTAATACAGTAAGGGAAGCAGTTCAGGAAACCGGGGCAGATGTGTCGGTGATATTTGTTCCTCCTGCAGCAGCAGCCGACGCAATTATGGAAGCAGCTAAAGGCGGCATAAAACTGATTGTTGCAATAACCGAAGGAATACCTGTATCAGATATGGTTCATGCAAAGCATTACCTTAAAAACTTTCCGCAATGCGTACTCATCGGACCTAACTGCCCGGGAATAATAACCCCGGGCGAGGCAAAAGCTGGTATTATGCCTGGATTCATTCACCATAAAGGTAACATTGGAATTATTTCGCGGTCGGGAACACTTACCTACGAAGCAGTTGATCAGATCACAAAACTGGGTCTGGGCCAATCCACATGTGTGGGCATAGGAGGCGACCCGGTTGTGGGTAGTTCTATCCTTGACATTACAAAAATGATGATGAATGATCCGGAAACAGAAGCTATCGTAATAATAGGGGAGATAGGTGGCAATATGGAAAACGAAGCAGCTGAATGGATAAAGGACTATGGTACCAAACCCGTTATTGGATTCATAGCTGGACGTACTGCACCAAAGGGTAGAAGAATGGGACATGCTGGTGCAATTATTGGAGGTAAGCATGATACTGCAATTGCAAAAATAGAAATAATGAAACAATGCGGTATACACGTAGTTGATTCACCGGCCGAAATAGGAGATAAAGTTGCTTCTGTTATAAAAAAGTCAGGTTTGAATTAAAAAGTTTTCAGATATATTTGCGGAAATTAAAACGAAAACCATGAAATTACTTGATGGAAAAACAGCACTCATAACCGGAGCTTCCAGGGGAATAGGCAAGGCCATTGCCCTTAAATTTGCCCGTGAAGGAGCTGATATTGCCGTTACCAACATCGTAGAAGATGATGAATTCAGGTTGGCAATAAAAGAAATAGAATCAACCGGTGTGAAGGTAAAGGGTTATGTATTTGACGTGGGCAACTTCACCGAATCGCAGAAAAATGTGGAAGAGGTTATAAAAGATTTTGGGAAAATAGATATCCTGGTTAATAATGCCGGTATTACCCGTGACACATTGTTAATGAGAATGACAGAAGAACAGTGGGATCTTGTTATCAGGGTCAATCTTAAATCTGTATTCAACCTTACAAGAGCCGTTCTAATGCCGATGATGAAACAAAAAGGAGGGTCTATTATTAACCTTAGTTCTGTTGTGGGGGTCTCAGGTAATGCAGGTCAGAGCAATTATTCAGCATCGAAAGCAGGAATAATTGGATTTACAAAAAGCGTTGCCAGGGAGGTTGGCTCAAGAAATATTCGCTGCAATGCACTGGCACCTGGATTTATTATGACTGAAATGACTGATAAACTACCCGAAGAAATTAAAAAAGAATGGACTGAAAAAATACCGCTCAAACGCGCTGGTACACCCGACGACGTGGCTTCAGTCGCACTGTTCCTCGCATCTGACCTTTCTTCCTATGTTACAGGACAGGTAATAAATATTTGTGGAGGAATGTTGACATAATGAAATTTTTTATTATATTTACACCATCGCAGGGCGCCTATCCTTTTAGCACGAGGAAATGCAGCGAGACATATTTATTCCACACACTTTCTTTCTAAAAACAGCGCCCTGCTTTTTTTATTATATGTTCTTAAATATATTCTGTTTAAATGCATAATCTGATATTAATACTGATTATTGCAATCCCTGTAGCAGGATACTTAACCGAAAGGTACCTTAACTACCTTAACTCTAAAATGTGGTCACCTGAACTTCCTGACCGGCTTAAGGGAATATGCGATGAAAATGAATACCGGAAAACACAATTCTACCAGAAAGATAATAACAGACTTTCACTATGGTCCTCTACATTCAACCTCGTAATTTTACTGCTAATGATTATTTCAGGTGGCTTTGCCTTTGTTGATAATCTGGTTAGAAGCATAACAAGCCACCCTGTGTTAATGTCCTTAATGTTTTTTGGAATCATCGGCCTTGCTACTGATTTATTGAATATCCCTTTCAGCTATTACGATAACTTTGTAATAGAAAAGAAATATGGTTTCAACACAATGACTATCAGAACATTTATCACTGACCATATTAAATCGTGGATACTTGCCTTAGTTATAGGTGCTCCTGTTCTTGCTCTTATTACATGGTTCTATTATAAGACTGGAAAATCATTCTGGATATATGCATGGATTTTAATTACGGTTTTTACAATCTTTATAAATTTCTTCTACTCTGAACTCATAGTTCCTCTGTTCAATAAACAGACTCCACTTCAAGAAGGTTCCCTTAGAACCAAAATTGAAGAATTTGCCAGTAAGACAGATTTTCACCTCAGTAATATTTATATAATCGACGGTTCAAAAAGAAGTACAAAGGCCAATGCCTATTTCTCTGGTTTTGGCTCAAAAAAAAGAATTGTTTTGTATGATACATTACTTAAAGAACTTGAAGAAGATGAAATCGTAGCAGTTCTCGCCCACGAAACCGGACACTATAAAAGAAAGCATATTATACATAACATGCTTGTCTCTATACTGCTTACTGGTCTTACTCTGTTTCTTTTTTCACTGGTAGTTGATAGCCCGGCTCTTTCAAAAGCACTTGGTGCAGAATATGCAAGCTTTCACCTTGGATTGCTGGTGTTTGGAATTCTATACAGCCCTCTGTCTCTTGTAATAGGACTGATAGCAAACTATATTTCAAGGAAAAATGAACTTCAGGCTGACGCTTTTGTTAAGAAATACAATTATGCCGTACCACTTTCAGAGGCTCTTAAAAAACTGTCAGTCAAAAATTTGTCCAATATGAATCCCCATCCGGTATATGTGTTTTTTCACTACTCGCATCCGCCACTTCTGGAAAGACTTAAAAAACTTGAATAAAAGATTAATTGACCAAATAGTAATCTATTTTTATATTTGCACCGTTTCTGCCTCCTTAGCTCAGTGGTAGAGCAGCTCACTCGTAATGAGCAGGTCGCGGGTTCAAATCCCGTGGGAGGCTCAAAGGAAATACAGTTCCTGAATTCTTTGTATAAGTTCCTGCAAAATGGTGTGTGAGTACTTTAATTGGATTTATTTTTCTTTTATTTTTGCAGGTGAAAAATTCTAATGCGGGAATAGCTCAGTTGGCAGAGCATCAGCTTCCCAAGCTGAGGGTCGCGGGTTCGAATCCCGTTTCCCGCTCAAACCTCCGAATCTATAATTCAGGAGGTTTTTTATTTTAGTACAGCGTCACTCAATCAGATAAATCCGCGGATTGTTACCGTTGCTAACAATATACGTTTCCTGCCGTGTTCCACTCCTGGTAAAACCTGTCAAGAAACCCGGCCATATATATATGTCTTTCCTCGGCAAGCTTTTTTGCAGTCTCTGTATTCATCAAATCCTTTAGCTTGAGCAGTTTGTCATAAAAGTGCTTTATTGTCGACTCCCTATGTCCTTCTGGGTCGAAAAGGGGTACACCTGTGAATCCTCCATACGAAAAAGCCCTGGCAATACCGATTGCCCCTATGGCATCCAGTCTGTCAGCATCCTGAATAATCTTAAACTCATCTGTAATCCCTGTTCCCTTATACCCTTTGCTGAACGAAATGTTCTGACTGATAAAAATTATCTCATTAATCATCTTTTCATTAAGTCCGGTCTCCAAAAGCATTTTTCTCATTTTACTGATTACATCTTCGCCCGAATCATCATTAAATTTTCTATCGCCTATTTCATGAAGCAATGCAGAAACTTCAACAATCAAAGGATTACCCGATTTTTCTTCCTTGCAAATAAAGAGTGCCATCCGCCTGACCCTGTCAATATGCCACCAATCATGAGCACTGTCATGCTTTGTAATGTTGTTAACTACAAAATCTTCCGTGGTCCGGATAATTTTTTTCGAATCCATTTGTCAAGTGATTTATTGATGTTTGAACTTACAAAATATATTTTTGCAATAAAAACATTCCAGAAATAAACCACAGAGAAATGAAAGCAGAAATTATCACAATAGGTGATGAAATCCTGATAGGTCAGACTGTTGACACAAATTCTGCCTGGATCGGATCTGAATTAAGTAAACTGGGTTTCGAAATAACTCAGATCACTTCAATACCCGATCGTCGTGAAAGTATTCTTAAAATCCTTTCAGAAGTGACCGGCAGAGCAGATGTGGTTATTATTACCGGTGGACTTGGACCTACCAGCGATGATATAACAAAACAAACATTATGTGAATTTTTTAATACTACACTTGTAACAAACCAGGAAGTTCTGGGAATGATTGAACTTATGTTTCAGCGAAGGAATTTGCCAATGACTGAAAATAACAGAAGGCAGGCAGATGTTCCAGCATCATGCAGGGTACTCTTCAATGCCGCTGGAACAGCACCGGGTATGTGGTTCGAAAAGGGGGGAACCATTTTTATTTCACTGCCAGGTGTGCCACTGGAAATGAAATATATTATGAATGAACATGTATTACATGAACTGAAAAAGAGGTTCAGCTCACGTATTATAATTCATAAAAACATTATGACCTATGGCACATTTGAAGCCCGCCTGGCAGAACTGCTTGTCGATTTTGAGGCACAACTTCCTTCCAATATAAAACTGGCATATTTACCTTCTCTGGGAATAATTAAACTGAGGCTCACAGGCTCAGGAAATAACCTGGTTGAATTGTCGAAACAGATAAATGAACAGGTACAAAAACTTTATGCCACAATACCTGATTATATCTATGGTGAAGATGAAGAAACACTTGAAATGGTATTGGGAAAGATATTAAAAGAGAAACAATTAACAATATGCACTGCTGAAAGCTGTACAGGTGGAATGGTAGCACACATGATAACCAGCGTACCCGGAAGCTCGACATATTATAAAGGTTCAGTAATAGCATATGATAACAGTATCAAAAAAAATATTCTGAAAGTCAAGGAAAAAACCCTGAAAGAAAATGGTGCTGTTAGCAGGGAAGTAGCTGAAGAAATGGCAGCTGGAGCACTTAAGTTGTTTGATTGCGATTTCGCTGTAGCTACAACAGGTATAGCAGGACCTGACGGAGGTACGCCAGAAAAACCTGTTGGTTCTGTCTGGATATCAGTAGCTTCAAAGAATGGCGTTACTGCTGAAAAATATCAGTTCCTGCACGACAGGGAAACAAACATAAAACATTTCTCTATCGCAGCACTTAATATGCTCCGTTTGCGAGTTCTAGTCAAATAATTTGTAAACACTGTTTAAAAAAGTTTAATAAAAATTTGTTTAATCCAATAAAAATGACGTAATTTGCGCGTCAATTTTATGAATAAATTTTTAACAGGAAATAGACATTAAAATGGCACGTATCTGTCAGATAACAGGGAAAAAAGCTCAGAGGGGTCATAATGTATCCCACTCAAAAAGAAGGACAAAAAGATTGTTTCTCCCGAATCTTTTTGAGAAAAAATATTTTTTACCTGAAGAAAACAGGTGGATAAAACTGAGAGTCAGTGCAGCAGGCATCCGGCTGATTGACAAAAAAGGACTGAGCGCTGCATTGAAAGAAGCTAAGGAAAAAGGCTATATTGCTAACTATTAAAAAAGAAATACAACATGGCAAAAAAAGGAAAAGGAAACAGGGTACAGGTAATTCTCGAATGCACCGAACATAAGGAGAGTGGTTTGCCAGGTACTTCAAGGTATATAACAACAAAAAACAAAAAAAATACTCCTGATCGTTTGGAGAGGAGAAAATATAACCCGATTCTAAAAAGGTATACTATTCACAGGGAAATAAAATAATCTGAGATATGGCAAAGAAAGTAGTTGCAACATTAAAAACAGGTGTAGGTAAACACTTTGTTAAGTGCATCAAGATGGTAAAATCTGAAAAATCAGGGGCTTATATATTCAAGGAAGAGGTTGTCCATTATGACCACGTAAAAGATTTTTTTAATAAGAAATAAATTAAAACACTGACCCGAAAAAAAGCTTTCTTCAACATGAAGAGGGCTTTTTTTGTCATTATCAAAGCCTGCTTAGAAAATACAAAATGAGTTTATTCGGATTCATAGGGAAAAAAGAAAAGGAGAACCTTAATAAGGGTCTGGAAAAAACTAGAGAGAGTGTATTTGCCAGAATTTCAAGAGCAATAGCAGGAAAATCACATGTTGATGACGAAGTTTTAGATAATCTTGAAGAAATTCTAATTTCCTCTGATGTGGGAGTTGAGACAACTTTGAGAATAATTGACCGTATTGAGAAAAGAGTTGCAAGGGACAAATACCTGAATACTGTTGAACTGAATAAAATACTTAAAGAGGAAATTGCTGCACTTCTTGCTGAGAACAAAACGAGTCCGGTACCCGATTTTTCTTCTCCTCTTCCTGCTGTTCCTTATGTAATAATGGTTGTTGGCGTTAATGGAACAGGTAAAACCACGACAATTGGGAAGCTTGCATATCAATACAAGAAGGCCGGGCGAAAAGTTCTGCTGGGTGCAGCAGATACTTTCAGGGCAGCAGCAATTGACCAGCTGAGCATCTGGGCGCAGCGTGCCGATGTTCCACTTGTTAAATCCCAGATGGGATCCGATCCGGGTTCGGTTGCCTACGAAACTCTCCAGAAAGCAGTTTCAACAGGAGCAGAGGTAGTTATTGTCGATACAGCAGGAAGACTTCACAATAAAGTGAACCTGATGAACGAACTGGCAAAAATCAGAAGGGTTATGGAGAAAGTCGTACCCGGTGCCCCCCACGAAGTATTGCTGGTTCTTGATGGCTCAACCGGACAAAATGCATTCGAACAGGCTAAACAATTTACATCCTTCACCGGCATAACAGCCCTCGCTATCACAAAACTCGACGGTACAGCAAAGGGGGGAGTGGTGCTGGGAATATCCGACCAGCTTAAAATACCTGTTAAATACATTGGTACCGGAGAAAAAATAGAAGACCTCCAGATTTTTGACAGATTCGAATTTGTTGATTCCCTTTTTTCATGAAACATTTACCCATAAATAAAAGTTCAACCGAAAAAATAAACGTTGTTACTCTTGGTTGCCCTAAAAATATTGTCGACTCAGAAATACTTCTTAAAAACCTTGAACTTAAAGGATATAAGGTTCTGCACGATTCAAACGATTTTCCCTTCGATACTGTAATAATTAATACCTGTGGCTTCATCCACGACGCAAAAGAAGAAAGCATAAACACAATCCTTAATTATGTCAGGGCTAAAGAACAGGGTCTGATTAAAAGAATTTTCGTAACAGGTTGCCTGTCACAGAAATATATGCCGGAACTAAAGAAAGAAATTCCTGAAGTCGACCATTTCTCAGGTGTTAACAGTGTAAAAGAAATTATTGAACACCTTGTGTCCGGTTATGAAGGAAAAGAAAACCCAACCACAGAAAGGGTGATAACTGGTCCGGGCCATTATGCCTATATGAAAATTTCAGAAGGATGTGACAGAAAATGTGCCTTCTGTGCCATACCTCAGATAAGAGGAAAATATATTTCAAGAACTATTGATAGCCTGCTTGAAGAAACAACATTCCTCGCAAGTAAAGGTGTGAAAGAACTGATTCTCATTGCACAGGATCTTAATTATTACGGAGTGGACATATACAAGAAAAGAAAACTTACGTATCTTATCCAAAAGATTCTGGAGCAAAATTATTTTCCCTGGATAAGGCTTCAGTACCTCTATCCTGAAGGTTTGAACGATTCCCTGCTGGAATTAATAGGAACTGAAAGCAACATTTGTAAATATATTGACATACCAATTCAACACGTTTCCACAAGGGTACTTCGGCTCATGAAGAGAAGTTATACTAGAAAGAGCCTCGAAAATCTTCTTGCACATATCAGGGAAATAATTCCCGGAGCAGCGATAAGAACGGCTCTAATAGTGGGACATCCTGGTGAGACAAAAAAGGATTTTGAAGAGCTCAAAAAGTTTATCTCGGATTTCAGGTTCGACAGGCTTGGTGTTTTCAAATATTCACACGAAGATGGTACATATGCTTTTGAAAACTACAATGATGATATACCGGAAGAAGAGAAAGAAGCAAGGGCAGCAGAAATAATGGAGATTCAGCAGAATATTTCGCATAAAACTAACCTCGAAAAAATAGATAATTTATTCGAAGTAATTATCGACCGGCAGGAGGGAGGTTACTATGTCGGAAGAACACAATTTGATAGCCCTGAAGTAGATCAGGAAGTTCTTATTGATGCAAAATATAAACTTACCCCAGGATTATTTTACAAAATTAAAATCACCGGTGCTGAAGAATTCGATCTTTATGGGGTTCCCGCTGAATAAAAAGCGTATCTTTTAATGTAACTTTCAGGGTTTTACAACACTGTCAGTTGTTTTCCTGCTGCCTGGTGTTTTTTTCCTTTTTTTGATTTTGATTCTTATTTCATCTTTGGCTTTATTGTAACCAACGCTTACATAATCACCTTCTTCAAGCACAGATTTTATCATCACTTCAGCCATGGGATCCTCCAGATATTTCTGAATAGCTCTCTTCAGTGGCCTTGCTCCAAAATTCGGATCAAACCCTTTTTCGGCAATAAAATCTTTGGCTGCCTTCGAGATCCTGAGTTCATAACCCAGGGCTTTTATCCTCTCGTATAAACCTTTAAGTTCAATATCTATAATCTTCTCAATATCTTCTTTCTCAAGAGGATTAAATATTATAACATCGTCAATTCTGTTTAAAAACTCGGGAGCAAAAGTTTTCTGCAATGCTTTCTGAAGAATGCTCTTTGTCTGCTCATCCCTTGTTGCCTTCCTTGCAGCAGTTTCAAAGCCAATCCCACGCCCGAATTCTGCCAGTTGTCTTGATCCTATGTTTGATGTTAATATTACAATAGTATTTCTAAAATCAACTCTACGGCCAAGACTGTCAGTAAGCTGGCCTTCATCAAGCACCTGAAGCAATATGTTGAACACATCCGGATGTGCCTTTTCAATCTCATCAAGCAGAACAACCGAATAGGGTTTCCTTCTTACTTTTTCCGTAAGCTGTCCGCCCTCCTCGTAACCGACATATCCCGGAGGAGCACCGACAAGTCGCGATACCGAGAATTTCTCCATGTATTCGCTCATGTCGATTCTAATAAGGTTATCAGTGCTATCGAACAGAAATTTTGCAAGAACTTTTGCCAGCTGTGTTTTTCCAACACCAGTTGGTCCAAGGAAAATAAATGAGCCTATAGGTTTATTCGGATCTTTCAGACCGGCCCTGTTGCGCTGTATTGCCTTTACTACCTTTTCAATTGCCTCATCCTGTCCGACAATGCTTGCTTTAAGCTCATCTGCCATCTTGAGAAGCCTCGTTCCCTCAGTCTGGGCAATCCTCTGAACAGGGATGCCTGTCATCATTGCAACCACTTCAGCCACTTTGTCGGCATCAACAATCTCCCTGTTCTGAGCAAGTTCTTTCTCCCATTTTTTCTTTTCCTGTTCAATCAGATCAAGAAGCTCCTTTTCTTTGTCCCTGAAACTTGCAGCTTTTTCGAAATTCTGATTTTTTACGGCTGCCATTTTTTCCTTTTTGGTCTCTTCAAGCTGCTTTTCAAGAGCCAGAATACGCTCAGGCACTACAATATTGGAAATGTGAACTCTTGATCCTGCTTCGTCGAGAGCATCAATTGCCTTGTCGGGCAGATGTCTGTCAGTGATATATCTGTTAGTCAGTTTTACACATGCCTCAATGGCAGCATCGGTGTAAATCACATTGTGATGTTCCTCGTACCTTTCTTTAATATTATGAAGTATATTAATCGTTTCTTCTATAGTTGTGGGTTCTACCAGAACTTTCTGGAATCTCCTTTCAAGAGCACCGTCTTTTTCGATATGCTCTCTATATTCGTCGAGTGTTGTGGCTCCTATGCACTGAATTTCACCTCTTGCCAGGGCAGGTTTAAGCATATTGGCAGCATCGAGGGAACCCGTAGCGCCACCTGCTCCTACTATTGTATGAATCTCATCAATAAAGAGAATAATATTATTGTTCCTCGAAAGCTCGTTCAGGATTGCTTTCATTCGCTCCTCAAACTGTCCACGGTACTTGGTACCTGCAACAATTGATGCAAGGTCGAGCGCTACAACTCTTTTGTTAAACAAAACCCGTGATACATTCTTTTTTACTATCCTGAGAGCAAGACCTTCAGCTATAGCTGATTTTCCAACCCCGGGTTCACCTATGAGCACAGGATTGTTCTTCTTTCTTCTTGAAAGAATCTGTGCTAGCCGCTCAATTTCCCTGTCTCTTCCCACTATGGGATCCAGACGACCTTCCTCGGCTGCTTTTGTGAGGTCTATTCCGAAATTGTCAAGTACAGGAGTCTCTGATGAAGGCTTTGAAGAAGAACCTGCTGAGCCCCTGCCTGATGGCCCGTAACTAAAGGTTTCATCATCATCTTCACGAGGAAAATCTGCCCTTGCAGAAGGACCTTCACTTTCAACATAACGCCTTACCGTCTGATAATCAACATCCAACTCTTTGAGAAAACGTGTTACAAGGGCGTTATCATCTTTCAGTATTGCAAGAAGAAGATGCTCGGATTCAATAGTATCACTTTTTAACGACCTGGCCTCAAGATGAACCAGTTTAAGTATACGTTCTGTACTTTTTAATAAAGGTATAACAGCATTATCAGTTACAGGCACCGGATTTTCTGCTCTGATACTTTTTTCTATGGCACCTTTAATCATAAGAAGGTCAACTCCTGAGTTCAGAAGAATATCAATAGCAACACCTTCTCCGTCGCGAAGTATGCCAAGAAACAGATGCTCAGGGCTGATATAACTGTTTCCCAGCCTTATAGCTTCCTCTTTGCTGTATGTAAGAATATCTTTTACTCGTTGCGAGAATTGTGAATCCATAAATCAATCTTTAATTTAATATAAAACCAAACATTCTTGCTTAAAATATAAATCATGCCATAATGTCATAAAACATGTTAAAAAGTAACCTTTTTGTCCGCTTTTCAAAGTTACTTTATAGCTGTAATATAATCTGGCAATAATCATGCCTATTTATAAACAATTATGTTAAAAAATCAACGTATTTAATTCTCAAAATTACTTAAATATTCACTAAGTTCGTGCTCTGATTTAATTAAAATAATGATTTGTTTTAAATAATTGTTAAACAGTGTATTGAGGTGGAAAGAGTTGTTAAGGTTAACATTGAAGAGGAGATGAAGTCGGCCTACATCGATTATTCGATGTCGGTTATAGTTTCAAGAGCTTTGCCTGACGTAAGGGACGGACTTAAGCCTGTTCAGAGGAGGGTTCTTTACGGAATGTGGGAGCTTGGTGTTTTATCCAATCGTCCGTTTAAGAAATCAGCAAGAATAGTGGGAGAGGTCCTGGGTAAATACCATCCCCATGGAGATACATCTGTTTATGAAGCCATGGTAAGAATGGCACAGGACTGGTCGCTCAGGTATCCTCTTATTGACGGACAGGGCAACTTCGGTTCAATTGACGGCGACAGCCCGGCAGCTATGAGATACACAGAGGCCAGATTAAAGAAAATAGCAGAAGAAATGCTGGCCGATATTGATAAGAATACTGTGGATTTTCAGCTAAATTTCGACGATTCGTTGCAGGAGCCTGCTGTCCTTCCATCAAAAATTCCCAATCTTCTTATCAACGGAACCTCAGGTATTGCAGTCGGTATGGCTACAAACATGCCTCCGCATAACCTCTCCGAAATAGTGGATGCAATTGTGGCTTTTATAGAAAACAGGAATATTACTGTTAACGAGTTACTCCAATATGTGAAAGGACCTGACTTCCCAACAGGAGGGATAATTTACGGTCAACAGGGGATTAAAGATGCATACGAAACAGGAAGGGGTAAAATCATTATCCGGGCACGAACAGAAATAGAACATACCCATTCCGGAAGAGAATGTATTGTGGTTACAGAGATTCCCTTTATGGTAAATAAGGCCGAGATGATCAAAAAAATAGCAGATTTGATCAATGATGGTAAATTAGAGGGAATCTCCTACATTAACGATGAATCTGACAGAAATGGAACAAGGGTTGTAATAATTCTTAAAAAAGATGCTACTGCCAATGTAGTTCTAAACAACCTCTACAAGTACTCACAGCTACAGACAGCTTTTAATGTTAACAATATAGCCCTTGTAAAAGGTAGGCCGCGCCTGCTCAGCCTTAAAGACCTTATAGATTTATATGTAAAACACCGCCATGATGTTATTCTGAGAAGAACAAAATTTGACCTTGACCAGGCCGAAAAACGTTTGCATATTCTGGAGGGTCTTATTATCGCAAGCGACAATATTGATGAGGTTGTTGCAATTATAAGAGGTTCATCAAATCCTGATGAGGCCAGGGAAAAACTTATTGAGAGATTCAATCTTTCGGAAGAACAGGCGAGGGCTATAGTCGATATGAGACTCAGGCAGCTTACAGGCCTCGAACAGGATAAACTCAGAGCAGAATATGAGGAAGTGAAAAAGCAGATTGAGTATCTGAGGAATGTACTGGGAAGTATTGATCTGCAAATGAAGATTATAAAGGATGAGCTGCTTGAAATAAAAGAAAAATACGGCGACGACAGGCGTACGGAGATAGTACCAAACGTTGAAGAATTTAATCCCGAAGATTTTTATTCTGATGATGAGATGGTTATTACAATATCCCATCTCGGATACATTAAAAGAACCCCTCTCACAGAATTTCGCAGGCAAAATCGCGGGGGCATAGGGTCGAGGGCCAGTACAATACGCGATGAAGATTTCATTGAACATCTTTATATTGCAACCATGCATAATACAATGCTCTTCTTCACAGGCAAGGGGAAATGTTACTGGCTTAAAGTATATAATATCCCGGAAGGCACAAGAACCTCTAAAGGAAGAGCTATACAGAATCTAATAAATATTGAACCTGATGACAATATCAGAGCATTCATTAATGTTAAAACCCTTGATGACGAGAAATACATAAAAAACAATTACATTGTTTTATGCACTGCGAAGGGAATTATTAAAAAAACGTCACTTGAGGCCTATTCACGACCAAGAAGTTCGGGGGTTAATGCCATAACTGTAAGAGATGGAGATGAACTTATTGAAGCTCGCCTTACTAATGGAAATCATGAAATAATGCTTGCTGTAAAATCGGGAAGGGCAATCAGATTTCACGAGAGCAGTGTTCGACCAATGGGAAGAACGGCTTCAGGAGTAAGAGGTATAAAACTTGCTTCGGATGATGATATTGTTATTGGTATGATTACAATCGAAAACAAGGAGAAAGATGTTCTGGTTGTTTCGGAAAAAGGAAATGGGAAACGTACTAGCATAGATAGTTATAGAATTACAAACAGGGGAGGAAAGGGTGTGAAAACCATAAATATCACTGAAAAAACCGGCTCACTTATCGCCCTTAAAGATGTTACTGATAATGATGATCTTATGATAATAACATTGAATGGAAATATCCTCAGGATACCTGTATCGGGAATCAGACTGATGGGAAGGGCAACACAGGGTGTTAAGCTCATAAATCTTAGAGAAAATGATTCAATAGCATCTGTTGCATGTGTGGAAATTAATGAAGAGGATGGTGGGGAAGAAGCTGATTATGATGATGAAAATTTTTCACCATCAAATGAAAATGGCAAAGATTTTGATGAATTTTAATTAAAAGTGTTTTAAATTTGAAGCGATTTTTATAACTAAAATTTAAACCATGAAAAAGTTAATAGCAATATTTGTTTCGATTTCAATTACTTACGGTGCTTTGGCCCAGATGGGGAAAGTAACCAGTGCGCTGAGTTATATTGATCAGGGACTGCTCGATAAGGCAAAAGAAGCTCTTGACCAGGCTCTGGTTAATGAAAAATCAAAAAATAATCCTAAAACCTGGGTTGCCAAAGGTAGGCTGGCACAGGAATGTTTCAGATCAGATAATCCCAAGTTTAAAGCGTTTTATGCTGATCCTCTTGAAGAAGCTCTGGCAGCTTATGAAAAGGCCCTTGAACTTGATCCCAAGGGTACTATCGACAAGCAGCTCAAGCTTAATAATACATATGTGCTTCTTGGAAACGACTTTATAACTCAGGGAGTTCAAAGATTTGAAGCTCAGGATTTTGCAGGTGCTCTGAAATCATTTGAAAATAATATTAAAGTTGCTACCAGTCCACTATATATCGGAGTTCCTGATACGGGCATCTATTTCAACGCAGGTCTTGCAGCTTACAATGCAAAAATGTATGACAGGGCAATAGTACATTTTCAGAAATGTGCTGATATGAAATATGAAGGCCCGATGCCATATTTCCTTATCTACAGCTGCTACAAGGAAATGAATGACCTTGCAAATGCTGAGGCTACCCTGAAAAAAGCATTCGAATTATATCCTAACAATCAGGATGTTATACTTAACCTGGTTGATTTCTACATGACAACTGATAAGCTTGATGAAGCCTTCTCATATCTGAACATGGCAAAAAGTCAAAAAGAAAACGATTACACACTCTATTGGGCTGAAGGAGTATTATACATGAAGCAGGAAAAATATGATGAAGCAATAGCAAGTCTTAAAAAATCCATTGAATTGAAAGGGGATGAGTATAATACTCAGTTTAATCTTGGAGTCTGTTATTACAATAAGGCTGTTGCAATGTTTCAGAAAGCAAACGAAATTATGGATGTTGCAAAATATAATGCTGCAATAGCAGAAGCAAATGCAGTATTTATCCAGGCTGTGCCTTATTTTGAAAAAGCAGCTGAGCTCAAGAAAGACGATCCAGACTCTCTGAGAAATTTGAAGGAACTCTATTTCAGACTTAGAACAGTTAATCCTGAATTTGAAGCAAAATACAACGAGGTAGTAAAGAAGCTTGAACAGATTCAGTAAAAACGAATATAAATAATTAAAACGCGGTTGTGACTCAACCGCGTTTTTTATTCCTGCGAAAAAGGGGAGAGTTAGGTAATTAAATTATTAATATAGAATTAAATTATTAATATAGAATTCCTTTATGAATAAAAATACTATTTAACATAATATTAATTATGGGAATCATGAAGAAATTTCCGTCCAGCTTTGCTGGTTAACATAAAATCAGTTCCGGGGCCTCTGGCACCGGAACGGTACGATTTTATGTTAAAGGAAATTTCTTCATACCTCTTTTATATTTTTCCGTCCAGCTTTGCTGGTTAACATAAAATCAGTTCCGGGGCCTCTGGCACCGGAACGGTACGATTTTTTCCCTTCCAGCTTTGCTGGTTAACATCCGCATAACTTTAACCTGGGATATTTCTGAATCTGACAACCAGTAACCGGCATCCAGATATTGACACACCAATTAATTACAACCTCTTAATTACAATCCTTTTGCCAATTATTCTGTTACTCTGTTTCAGAATAATAATGTATACTCCATTATTTAATTCTGAGAAATCCTTTTCTATTTGTTGAATTCCTGAATATTCAGGTATTATTTTGTCATTCAGGCACATACGACCCATAAAATCGTAAATTTCCATTGATACAGGCAATGTGCTCCGTGTTGAGAAAATTAACTTTATCTTTTCATCAAAAGGATTTGGGTAAGCAATAAACTCACTATCAAAAGCATCATTATAAAGACTTGAGTTTAAGCCAGTTTGTGCATCCATCCAGGTAAGCCTGTCATTTATCCACTGTTTCAGGTAATTAATTTCCTCTTCATATGTTTTCCCGATAAAATAATTTGGCCATACATATTTGCCCAAAATAGGCCATTTCTGATAATTTCGGTCTATTTCCGGGCCCAGATACAATACAATACTGTCTATAAATTGCATTATATTCTCTGTTGAAAAATATGTTTTCCTAAGTTCATTCCACCTCATTATGAAATTCCTTACATAATCAGGATCTTCCATCAATCGCTTCCACCAGTGCATCGTATACGCATCCGTCGGCCCGCAATGAGGATAAAGCCATCCCGATGTTGAAAGGTTATAATCAGAATAATTCACATTTCCATAGCACAAATCAAAATCCCATAAAGGCCCGGCATAAAGTTTACCACCCTGTGTGTCTTTCTTTTTATAAAAAAATGTACTGAAGCGGTAACCGTCTACATTATTTGTAAGTTCCTGTATTATCTGAAAATCAATGAAAGATGAAGGATCAATGTACTTTTTGTAACCTGTAAAGGGGTCTTTAAAATCTTTATCGTTCAAAACATTCTGAAAATCTGTAATATACTTTTTAATATATTCTCTTTGCTCATAAACAATCGAATCTGATTTTGGATAAACGTATGTAAACTTGTAATTTCTTGAATTAGGATAAATTATATAAGGATATGATACAAAATAGTCATTGGATGTCAGCCCGCCAATTTTGTCAACTTTTAAAATATATCCTCCTGTCACTTCATCTCCTGCAACATCTTCCCTTCTCAGACGGCTGATATCAAGCCGTTCCTTATCCCTTTTTATTTTTTCAATTAAAAGATAAACACCATTATACTCTCCATTCAAATAAACAACACAATATCTGAATCTGGGCTGCCATGATCCCATCTTACTTCCAAGATGCAGGGTAAGTGCATATCTTATCATCGTCTTATCAGTGTAATGAGCATGAAGTATCCAGTCTTCTTCCGCAGGCATTCCCAGAAGAGGTACACTAATATCATTACCCTGGTAATCTTTAAGTTCAATTGAATAACTTTTTTTGGGAAACATTTGTGTCGATTGTCCATGGATTTCTATACTGGCCTGACCATCAAAGTCAGTTCCCGGCTGAAGCCACGAATTCATCGTACCCGGTCCGTTGTTAATAACTTTCAGATTGACAATAATTTTAGGTTCATCAGGAATTTCCTGGTTTTTAGTATCTATTACAATAATAGGAAGATGGGTAAGATCATTTTTTGGTTCTATAAACCAGGAAGGCGCAGGCCTGTAAAGCCTCTCCTCTGATTTAATTCCGAAAATCAGAAATGTAGTCGAAGATAGATCTGAAGAGGTTGAATTACAGTTATGTACCTGAAGGGCTAAGACATTCTCGCCGGTTCTGAGATATTTTAATAATGTATCATAATTAATAACAAACCTTGCAGGCAAACCTCCCGAGAGCATCTGTGCTTCATAAGATGTCAGTATGGCATATTCATCATGGGATGGCCTCACGCCTGGTGTCCCAATGTTTTCTCTTGCTATTTCGTGATCATTCAGGTAAGCAACAAAACCATCGTCAAAATCTACAAAAAGAATCGCAGCACCTACAGCATCAGCATCATAAACATTGAACTTAATCCTCATATATACAGAGCCTGCCGGGGAAATAACCGTAGAATCATCACCGTCGCCATATCCAATCCCTCCTTTGCCGTTCAACCACGATGAATCATCAAATTCTGTAGCGGCCCAGTTGGATGGAGGTTCAACATTGCCTATGAAATATTTCCATATGTCATTCGACATAACAAGAGTTTCCCAGTGATCAATTTCCTGGGCAAAATTGCAGACTGAATACTTAAGTGTCAGAACTGCAACAATAAATAATATCTTTAAAAAATTGTTAATCAATATCTTATTGAAACACTACATTTAAAAATTACAAAGTGATTAAATTAATCATTATAATTCAATATCCTATTTACATTACACCATGAATATTTAAATTGACCCTGCTTTGACTTAATCTTTAAACTTTTTTATAAGCAATTTATTTTAAAAAATAGATAAATACAGGAAGGTTTAAAATATGAGTAAGTTTTTATCTATTATTTTCTATATTTCGAAACCAGAACAATAACAATATGGTTGCTATCCAGAAAAATACGGTTGAATTTCTTAAAGCACTTGCATTGAATAACAACCGAGATTGGTTTGAAGCACACCGTGTTAATTATGAAACTTCCAGGAAGAATTTTGAGGCATTTGTTCAGGCATTCATTGACAGAATAACTGAATTTGATCCGGTTTTGAAAGGACTCGAGGCTAAATCCTGTATCTTCAGGATTAACCGTGATATACGATTTTCAAACGATAAATCTCCATATAAGACAAATTTCGGAGCCCTCATTATCAGAGGTGGCAGGAAAAACATTCACAGATTTGCAGGATATTATATTCATCTTGAACCAGGAGAATATATGATCGCTGGGGGTGCTTATTTACCGCCTCCTGAATGGCTGGCGGCTATAAGGGAAAAAATAGCTGAAAAACCTGAGGAATTTTTAAAAATCATTGAAAATAAAGATTTTAAAAAGTATTTCGGAGAACTTGATGATGAAAAACTTAAGAGTGCTCCCAGGGGCTTCAGTCCTGACCACCCTTATATCGAATTACTGAAGTTTAAAAGCTATACAGTTGTAAATTATATAAGTGAAAAGAAGGTGCTGAGTCCTGATTATCTTGATTATGCAGTTAAGGTGGCAGAAGTTCTCAAACCTTTTAATGATTTTTTCAATGAATGTGCTGTATAACAAATCATTTCATGTCAAACTTATGGATTTGAAAATCAGTAAAAAGTTATTATAAAAAATTTCTATATTCGTTAAAATTATAAAACAGCAGATATGAAAAGGAAAATTATTGTTTCATTAAGCATCATTATTGCTTCATTAAGTCTTAAAGGGCAAGCTGTAAACCTTGAAGTTGGAGTAAAGGCCCCCAATTTTGTTCTTACCGACGCTCAGAAGAAAGAGTTTTCTCTCGATTCATGGCCTGGCAAGGTACTGCAGATAAATTATGTGGATCCCGATGAGCAGGATCTGAATGAACCATTCAATGAAGCCATTGATAAGGCTGTGGATGTTGATAAAAGAATAAGCAGGGATCATTTTAAGGGTTTTGGTATAGTCGACTGCAAATCAACCTGGAAACCCAACAGTCTGATAAGGGTGATAGCAGGCAACAAAGCCAAAAAATATGATACTACCATTCTATTCGACTATGATGCTACACTTCAGAAATTATGGGGACTTCCCCGCGATAGTTACAGCATAATTATCCTGGATAAGAACAGAGTCTGCAGGGCTATTTACAGGGGTAAAGTTCCAGATAACGAAATAGAAAAAGTAATACAGCTGATAATTGAGCTGACAAAGGAGTAGTTACTGGCTTGCTTCTTCAGTAATATCAATTATTTCAGTTCCCAACTTTGCTTTAAGGCGCTCGAGATCACGTTTTATTGTAGCTACTGTTTTCAGGAGCTGTTTTTCCGGTATTAAGGGGTCAGGAAGCTTGCTGCTTATATAATGAACAAATTTCCAGACTTCCTTTACTTCATTAACATGCACTTCATAAGGCTCATACAGAGGGTTCAGTGAATAAAGAACCAGCTTGCCGTTTTTTTCAATGTTATTTTCCACTACTTTAAAAACTATACCATCATCGAGAGTTAAAATAATATATGCATTGCCGGTTATGATATTCCTCCAGTCCTGAAGGAATTCGCCGGTAACATATGAGCCGTCGGGTATGGGCAACATTGAATCGCCTGTAAGCTGAAAAGTCCGGTATTTTCTGTTTTCTGAAAGAAAAGGCAGGTTAAACACCGGCAGGCTTCCTATATATTCAGGATCTGCATAACCTGTTGTATAGCCAGCCTTCGCTTTTTCATTTACCAGTTCAATGTTTTCCTTATTGCTTCTGTCGACAGTTGTGGCAAGCACTCTGAGATTGCTTCCCCTGATATAGGCATCGTAACCCCGTTCAAGCTCACCGAGCTGACTGTCGGAAAGCTTCGAAATATCAACTCGGAGAAGTGTGTCTATTGAAACATTGAAATAGCTTGAAAATGAAATCAGTGTTTCAATATCAGGCTGGGCAATGCCATTCTCATACCCGCTCAGTGTTGAGCGCTTAAGGTTAAGGGCACAGGCAACTTCATCCTGGGTCCTCCCCTTCCTCTTTCTTAAAATTTTTATGTTGCTGGCGAAGTACATATCAAAAATTTGATTATATTATAGTCAGAATTTTGATTAATTTTTAATCAAAATTAAAATAGATTTTTGATATAACCAAATAATTTTTTAAAAAATGAATGCCATGATTGCTGGCAATACAGAGAGAGCGGTTTTGCACCTTGACCTCGACACCTTTTTTGTTTCGGTGGAGAGGTTGAGGAACAGCAGGCTGAACGGCAAACCGGTGATAGTCGGAAGCCTGTCAGACCGTGGAGTTGTGGCAAGCTGCAGTTATGAAGCAAGACAATATGGTGTGAGCTCAGCCATGCCAATGAAGCTTGCTATGAATCTTTGCCCCGACGCGATAGTCATACGCGGCGATATGGAGCTTTACAGTAAGTACTCAAATATAGTTACGGAAATAATTGCCGAAAGGGCGCCTCTTTATGAAAAAGCTTCGATTGATGAACATTATATAGATCTTACCGGAATGGACAGGTTTTTCGGATGCAGCCGGTGGGCTCATGAACTTCGCAGATATATAATAAAAGAAACAGGCCTGCCTGTATCAATGGGACTTTCTGTCAACAAAACCGTTTCAAAAATAGCTGCCGATGAAGCTAAACCAAACGGCGAAAAAGAAGTGGCAAAAGACATAGTTATCCCTTTCCTCGATCCGCTCTCAATCAAAAAAATACCTATGATAGGACAGAAAACATACCAGATACTGAGAGCTATGGGAATATCAACAATATACACACTGAGAAATATCCCTCCCGAAATGCTCGAAAGATTGATGGGAAAAAACGGTATTGAAATCTGGAAAAGGGCAAACGGAATAGACCCCACCCCTGTCATAAGCTATTCAGAACAGAAATCAATAAGCACAGAACATACATTCGAAAAAGATACTACCGACGTGAAAGTGCTCAACCAGACTCTTGTAAGCATGGTCGAAAAAATAGCATTTGAGATGAGAAGCCAGGAAAAACTCACTTCGTGTGTAACAGTAAAAATCAGATATTCCAACTTCGATACTTATACAATTCAGAAACGTATCCCCTACACCGCATTCGACCATATCCTGATAAGCGCTGCAAAAGAACTTTTTGAAAGACTCTGGCAGCGCCGTATGCTCATCAGACTTATCGGGGTACGGTTCAGCCACCTTGTAAGGGGCGTTCAACAACTCGACATGTTCGACGATACCCCTGAAAAAGTAAATCTGTACATGGCAATGGACAGGCTTAGAAAGCGTTTCGGGCGATATGCCGTTCAAAGAGCATCAGGGGTTATGACAGTACAGGAAAGAGAGGAAAAAGCCTTAAAACGGCTTGAAAATGCCCTTAACGAGCATAAAATGATGGAGGAAAGACTGAAAAGGTACTGGTGGTGAAAAATAAACACAAAAAACAGCACAGTACCTTGTATGCTGTATGCTGGCTAAGTAACAAAAGACAAAAACAATGTTTCTGAATTGCCATTCATATTACAGCCTGCGCTACGGAACAATGTCTGTCGAACAACTTGTAAGCAAAGCTGCTGAATACCGTGCAGAGGCAATTGCCCTTACCGATATAAACAACTCCACAGGCGTACTTGAATTCGTTAAACTCTGCAGAGAAAAAAACATAAAGCCTCTTGCTGGCATTGAGTTCAGAAACGGAAACGAGTTCCTGTACACTGGCATCGCAATGAATAATGAAGGTTTCCGGGAACTGAATGAATTCCTGACCAGCCATAATATCAATGGCATGCCAATCGAATTCCCTGCGCCACGATTCAATAATGCCTGCATAATTTATTCAGTCGGTAAAATTCCGGGACGCAAACTTTACGAAAATGAGTACATAGGCATACGGCCAAAAGAAGTAAACCGCCTTATCAGCTTCCCCCCTGCCCTTAAACGCTCGAAAATGTTAATAATCAATCCTGTAACTTTTGCTGCAAGTGATGATTACCAGATCCACAAAAGCCTGAGGGCCATCGACAATAACATACTCCTGAGCCATCTCCAGCCCTCACAATGCGCCCCCAACGATGAAATATTCCGCACAAAGGATGAAATAATAAACATCTTCAAATCCTTCCCCGAACTGATTGAAACTACTGAAAAACTGATCAGTAACTCTGATTTCTCACCCGACCTTGAAAGCAACAAAAATAAAAAAGTGTACTCAGCAAGCCGTTACGACGACAAACTGCTACTTGAGAAACTTGCATGGGACGGCATGCTTTACAGGTACGGCAACAATAACGAAGAAGCAAAGCGGAGAATTAAACACGAGCTTGAAATAATCGACAAACTCGGCTTTTCTGCCTATTTCCTGATTACCTGGGATATCGTACGGTACTCAATGTCGAGAGGCTTTTACCACGTCGGCAGAGGTAGCGGTGCCAATTCAATAGTTGCTTATTGTCTGAAAATCACCAACGTTGACCCTATCGACCTGAACCTTTACTTTGAACGGTTCATCAACCCCCGCAGAAGCAGCCCGCCCGACTTCGATATTGATTACTCATGGAAAGAAAGAGATGAAGTGCTCGACTACATTTTCAAAAGATACGGATACCGCCATACCGCACTCATAGGCACAATAAATACTTTCAGGGGTAAATCTATTGTAAGAGAACTGGGGAAAATATATGGCCTACCCAAGGAAGAAATTGATAACCTGATAGATAACCCCTGTGCCGATATTAACCGCAACGGAATAGCCGATAAGATTTTCGAAACAGGACTTAAAATTGCCGACTTCCCCAACATCAGAAGCATTCATGCCGGAGGCGTTATAATCTCTGAAGAGCCGGTTACCTATTATACAGCACTTGATTTTCCGCCCAAAGGCTTTCAAACCACACAGTGGGACATGTACACTGCTGAAGAGATAGGCTTTGAAAAGCTCGACATACTAAGCCAGAGAGGTATTGGGCATATCCGCGAAAGCGCCGAAATAATCCTTAAAAACAGAAACATTAAAGTGGATATATACGACATCGATAAATTCAAACAAGACCCCCTTGTGAAAGAATTCCTAAGAAAAGGTGAAACCAAAGGATGCTTTTATATTGAAAGTCCGGCAATGCGGGGACTTCTCAAAAAACTAAAATGTAAAGATTACAAAACTCTTGTTGCTGCCAGCTCTGTGATAAGACCTGGTGTTGCACGCTCTGGCATGATGAGAGAATATATTTACCGTTTTCATAACCCGGGTAAGTTTGAATATCTCCATCCTGTTATGAAAGAACAACTGGAAGAGACATTCGGTGTAATGATTTATCAGGAAGATGTAATTAAAATATGCCACCATTTCGCAGGTCTGGATCTGGCCGATGCAGACATTCTCAGGCGCGCAATGAGCGGAAAATACCGGTCGAAACAGGAAATGAAGAGAATAATGAACAAGTTTTTCTCAAACTGCAGGGAAAAAGGTTACAATGAAGAAATTACCAAAGAGGTCTGGCGCCAGATAGAGTCATTTGCCGGATATTCCTTTTCCAAGGCACACTCTGCATCATACGCCGTTGAGAGCCTCCAGAGCCTTTACCTGAAAGCTCATTTCCCGCTTGAATTTATGGTAGCTGTTATTAATAATTTCGGAGGGTTTTACTCTGCCTGGGTTTATGTCCATGAAGCAAAAAGATACGGAGGTAAAATTAATCTGCCCTGTGTAAACAAAAGTACCTATAAGACAACTATTTATGGAAAGGATATATATCTGGGTTTTATTCATATACAGAACCTTGAAGAAAAAATTGCCAGACTGATCGAAGAAGAGAGACAAACGGGCGGTCCATTTAACAGTCTGAACGACTTTATTAACCGTGTTAACCCCGGTCTTGAACAGCTTATTCTTCTTATACGGGCCGGCGCCTTCAGGTTTACAGGAAAACCGAAAGCCTCACTTCTGTGGGAAGCACACATGCTGATGAATAAGAGTAAGCCGGAACCTACTAAGCCGCTCTTCTTCTCTCCTGCAAGGATGTATTCACTCCCCGAACTTGAATATGACAAGCTTTCCGATGCTTACGACGAAATCGAACTTATAGGATTCCCCGTATCTGTTTCCTGGTTCGATATGCTGGAAACATCATTCCGGGGAGAAATATTTGCGCATGAATTAAATAAATATGAAGGGAAAAAAGTAAAAATGGTAGGACAACTTGTTACCGTAAAATACATTAAAACAGTAAAAAACGAATGGATGAACTTCGGATGCTTTATTGATGCAGAAGGAAACTTTTTTGACACAGTGCATTTTCCACAATCACTGAAAAATTATCCTTTCAAAGGAAGTGGCATATATCTAATAGCAGGCAAGGTTGTTGTGGATTTTGGTTTCCCCTCCATAGAAGTTGAGAAAATGGCAAAACTGCCGGTAAAAAAAGATCCACGTTCGGTTTGATTTTTAATAATGTTTTTACCACTCTCCGCTCTCAGTCCTTACAGCCTTCAGAACTCCTTTAATTGACAAAATCTTTTTTATAATACTTTGTAATACATCATTATTAGGCACCATTATCTGAAGCATACCTTCAAACATTCCTTCATTCATTTTATAATTAAAACTTCGCAATACAATTCTGTTTTCAGTAATTACATCAGCAATCCTGTTTATAATCCCAACTTCTGCAATGCCTGTAACTTTTACCGATGCCCTGAAATCAGGCATATCGCTTGTTTTGGTCCACCTGGCTG
Source organism: Bacteroidota bacterium (assembly GCA_029552825.1). Taxonomy (GTDB): domain Bacteria; phylum Bacteroidota; class Bacteroidia; order Bacteroidales; family VadinHA17; genus LD21. The sequence continues at coordinate 114,234 of JAKPDL010000227.1, read as the reverse complement.
ATACGTATCTATATGGATATCTCAATAACATATACTGGGCATTAGGGCATGAAGTTCTGTGGATTTTTATGCCATCTGAAACTGTAACAAACCCAAAAATCCTGTCACCAAAAACTGGATTGCAACATTTCGCAAGCTTATAATCAAGTCCTTCTATTTTTTCATCAATAACAAGGTAATCTGTATATAATTGCGATAAACGGTCTTCAATAACGGTGCTGCTATCTGTTTCAACATTATCTTTCTCTGCCTTATCTTTTACTTCAGGTTTTGTTAGTAAATCTTTTATATCCAGTAGATTAATTTTCTCAAGAGCAATTTGATAATAAAGGTCCTGTGCCGATTTTAACTGGTAGTGCGAAAGGAGTTTATTTATCACTGCGTCTCCGAAAGGTATTTTCCAGTTCTTAAGGCGGCGCATAAGCATCTCCTTTCCTTCTGCTGCATGAAGTGTTTTCTCTTCGTTAAGTGCCTGCTTAATTTTAGCTTTTGCCTTTGAGGTTATTACAAACGAGAGCCAATTATGTGTCGGTTTCTGATTCCTGGATGTGAGCACCGAGACCTGATCTCCATTTTGCAGTACATACCTCAATGTTACATTCCTGCCGTTGACTTTGGCTCCAACGCAGGTCCGGCCAACTTCAGTATGAATATCAAATGCAAAATCGAGAACCGTTGCTCCTGCCGGTAGCTGTCGAAGTTCTCCTTTTGGTGTAAAAACAAATACTTCGTCCGAATAGAGCCCCGACCTTACCTGATCAATAAAAGAATCATCTTTGTCACTTGTCTCAAGTATCTCCCGCATCCTCGCAAGCCATTGATCAAGACCCGATTCACCATCCCTCAAACCTTTGTATTTATAATGTGCAGCAAGTCCTTTTTCCGCAATCTCATCCATCCTTGTTGTCCTTATCTGCACCTCCACCCACCTGCCTCCCGGACCTATAACAGTTGTATGAAGCGATTCGTAACCATTTGACTTCGGAACCGAAATCCAATCACGAAGACGGCTGGGATTGGGCTGATATAAATCTGTAACTATTGAATATACCTGCCAGCAATCTGATTTTTCATTTTCAGGTTTACTTTCTATAATGATCCTCACAGCAAAAATGTCATAAACTTCATCAAAATCAATACCCTGCTTTCTCATTTTACTGAGAATAGAATGAATTGATTTTGTGCGACTTTTTATACTGAACTTAAAGCCATTCTTTAGAAGTCTTTCCTTGATGGGAGTGGTAAATTCCTTAATAAATCTATTACGTGAAACAGCTGTTTTCTTAAGCTTCTCACTAATGTAATTATACTGATCAGGTTCAAGGTATTTTATTGAAAGATCCTCAAGGTCTGATTTAATATTATATAATCCCAGCCGGTGAGCAAGAGGAGCATAAAGAAAATAAGTTTCAGAAGAGAGTGAAAGTTTTGTTTTTTCCTCTGCACTGTCAAGGTTTCTCATTACTACAAGCCTTTCAGCCAGTTTGATAAGAATAACTCTGACATCATCTGCCAGACTTAAAAGAAGCTTGCGAAAGTTTTCTGATTCATATGAAATCCTGGCTGATTCAATAACAGATATCTTTGAAAGCCCTTCAAGTATATTTATAGTACCCTGCCCGAAGGTATTTAAAAGCTCTTCTTTTCTATTTTTAACCGAATCGTATACATAATGAATAAGTGTACCTGCAACGGCTGAAATCCCCAGTCCGATTTCAGAAACCACAATATTCGCGACATCAAGCGCATGAATGATAACTGAATTACCGGTTAATGTTTTTCTGTCGCTGCAATGCTCCACCAGAATATCCAGTGCTTTTCTGATAATAGGAATATCTTTCTCAGGTAATGAACGCCTGGATGCATATAAGAGTGTACGGTATCGTGAATATATTTCCCTTGAAAGCACCTGTGATAAATCTTCATTTTAGGTCAAATAAATATAATCAAAATACATGAAAAAAATTACCCCGGACTTATGCTTTGAGTACCGGGGTCAAGTATATTGTTAAATATTTATTATCTGAATGAAACCCCAAATCCAGCTGACAATACATTATACTGAGCCCTTGTATAATCAGCATGAATTGTTATAACAGCCAGTTTTATTCTGATTCCCACGTTCGCTCTTAAACCTGAAAAATTCTTAATATCTATAGGTTGTATTGAACTACCTTTAATCACTCCTGAGTCATTGTATTCTGCATGTGGTGTAGGTGTTGCAACGAGAACAGGCGTTGGGAAATTTCCTTCGAGGGAAATTTTGGTTTGTGTTTTGCTGTAACCAAGTCCGCCATAAATAGTAATAACTGGGACATTGACTGAAGCAACCACACCAATATTTAATGCATTAACTGTAGCTGCAATTTTCTGGTCGTTGAATGCTATTGCCGGGTTATAGGTTGAATAATTCTGTGGCTCTTTCGGCTGAAGGCTCACTGCTACATTTCCTTGCAATTTGGTATAGCCTCCGAACAACGACACATCAATTGGCAGCAGCTTGTTACCTGGAATATATTGCATTATGCTGTGCATTAATCCTATACCCCAGAGTGAAATATTTCCATCATCTTTAATATTAATTTTTGGAATATACCTTGCTTTCAGCTCTGTGCCGAGAGGTAATCCTATACCTGCCTGAAGTGTCGGGACAGGTATATACCTCCAATTTGTTCCTGGAGGAAGTGAAAAAGAAGCCAATGTTACGGTGGTTGACTCGTATGAAGCCTCTTTTGTAAGCTGCGGACCATTAACATCGGGTCCTGATACAGTAGAAGCTGTACCTGAACCTGTTAAAGTTGTAAGTCCAAGATCTGAGACATTGTATGTTCCTGCTGACTTCGGAACCACTCCCACATTTATGCCGGCTGTGATATCAAATCCTCCAAATTTATGAGGTTTTGCAGTATTATACCAGCTACCGTTCAGCCCTGCACCAAAAGCATTTGCCCAGGGTGTCATATAAGCCTCAATAATTTTGATACCATCTGTTGCCCCGGCCCTTAGAAATTCAACATTATCTATCTGAGCCATAGAAATACTTAAAGTAAATGGCAACAGAATAATTATCGATAATAACCATCTGATTTTAAAATTATTCATAAGATTGAATTTAAGTTTTTATTCAATAATTTATTTATCCTGAAAATGAATGTATAAAATTACTTTTATTATAAAACGTTCACATTTAGGCTTTATTTTAAGATATTATCCGGCTCTTTTGCAAATTCATTATAATAACCACGATCGACCAGGTTTGGAAGAAAAACTTTTAACAGTACAGTCAGATATCCTTCGATAGTCATAATTTTATATTTATTCTTCCTTAAAATGCTTTTAAGAATCTTTTGGGCAACATATTCCGGCTGGACAAGTTTTTCCTCATTGCGGGGAGATCCACCCTGTATTGAACCATCGGCCAGCAAAGCATTTTTTCTGATTTCTGAAGCAGTAAATCCTGGTGCAAAAATAAGTACGTTCAATCCTTTCTTTATGTTCTCAACACGTATGCTTTCGTAAAGGCCATGAAGTGCTGATTTTGATGCAGAATATCCAGCCCTTCCGGGCAAACCATGGAAGCCTCCTATTGATGATATTCCAACAAGCGTTCCTTTACGCTCAATAAGATAAGGCAATGCAAACTGAGCACAGTGCACAGAACCCCAGAAATTGACATCCATGACTCTTTGAAGTACTTTAATGTCTGTTTCATGAAACAGAGCCTTCATTGAAATGCCTGCGTTATTAACAAGTATGTCAATTCCTCCAAATTCTTTAACACTCTTTTCAATTAATATCCTGCAATCTTCCCTGCTGGTAACATCAGTTTTAACTGCCATGGCCTTCATTCCATTATCTCTTATCTGCTTTTCAATTTCAGCAATTTTGTCTTCAGACCTTGCGGCCAGCACAACAATACTGCCGTTTCTGGCAAATTCAAATGCTAATGCCTTTCCGATCCCGGAGGAAGCTCCGGTCACTATCACAACCTTATCGTTAAAGAATTTTTTCATGTATGCAATGAATGTTGTTTGTCAGAATTTTAATTAAAATTTAATGGGTGAAAAATACTAAAATTAACAATTGAAAAATTATTCTTATTTTGATTTTAGTAAAAATATCCTAACTTTGCACTCGCAAAAATTTTTAAAGATTCAGTAGCTCAGTCGGTAGAGCACATCCCTTTTAAGGATGGGGTCCTGGGTTCGATTCCCAGCTGGATCACAAAATAAAAAACAACCTGATCAGGTTGTTTTTTATTTTTAATGTGCAAATTATATTACTCAGATAAAACCGGAATCTGCCGGTTGATTGACTCTTCCAGTGAGATAAGAGTTTCAGTACGGGTAACACCCGGAATGGTTTGAATTTTGTCAGTAAGAATTGTCCTCAGGTGTTCGTTATCACGTGTATAAACTTTGATAAACAGAGAGTAATTTCCTGTAGTGTAGTGGCATTCGATTATCTCCGGAATCTCTTTGAATTTTTTAACTACATTCCTGTATTCACCTGGATGATCGAGGAAAATGCCAATATAGGCACAGGTTCTGAAACCAACCATTATCGGGTCAACTTTAAATTCTGAACCTTTAATAACTCCTATTCTGATCAGCCTTTGAACACGCTGATGAATTGCAGCCCCCGATACCCCGCATTCTCTGGCAACTTCCAGATAGGGTATCCTGGCATTTTTTGTAATTATATCCAGAATTTTCCTGTCAAGGTTATCTATCTGTAAATTTTCAGCCATGACGTTTTGATTTTTATATTATTAATCGATTAATAATTTTTAAAAATATCGTTTGAAAATTATAAATTTTAAATTTATTCAACAAATAATTTGGTAAAAATAAGTATTAATTTATCAATTTATTGATTAACAAGTACCTTAACTATGTTAAAAATTCTTATTTATATAACCTATCAGCAGGGAATAATCTTCAAAACCTCTTTCCACCAGAAATTGTTCTATGCCTGTTATTATTTTACAGGGTACTGAAGGATCGATAAATAATGCTGTTCCAACCTGGATAGCTGTAGCTCCAGCCATTATAAATTCAAGAGCATCTATTTCATTCATAATTCCCCCTATTCCAATAACTGGTATTTTTACCGTTTTTGCTGCCTGCCATACCATTCTTACAGCAACCGGTTTAATGGCTGGTCCAGATAGTCCCCCGGTAATTGTAGCCAGTGAAGGTTTCATTTTTTTAACATCTATTGCCATTCCCAGCAAAGTATTTACGAGTGATATCGCATCAGCACCTTCGTCTTCGGCAATTTTTGCAAACTCTTCTATCGAGGTGACATTAGGAGAAAGTTTAACAATCAGAATCCGCGAATAAACTTTTCTTACTGATTTAATGACCTCCCGTGCAGTAACCGGATTTGTACCAAAGGCCATGCCTCCCATTTTAACGTTGGGACAGGAAATGTTTAACTCAATTGCAGGTATTTTTTCAAGATGAGATATCCTTTCAGCAAGTTCAACATATTCCTCGATTGTACTGCCATTTACATTTATCATGACATTTGTATCCAGACCTGTAAGTCTTGGATAAATATGCTTTTCGAAATATTCAATCCCGTTGTTCTGTAATCCCACTGAATTAAGCATCCCTGAGGGTGTCTCAACCATTCTTGGATAAGGATTTCCCTCTCGTGGTTTTAATGTCATTCCCTTAACGATAATTCCACCCAGTTTCTCAAGTGAAATAAAATCTTCAAGTTCTATGCCATATCCACATGTACCTGAAGCTGTTATAACAGGATTCTTAAAGCTGAGATTTCCTATTTTGAAACTAAGGTTTACCATAATAGTTCATTTGCATTGATAACTGGACCTTCAGTGCATGTACAAATATTACCCCTGGTTGTTTTTACAATACAGCAAAGGCATATGCCTATTCCACATGCCATGAGGTGTTCAAGAGATACTTCACAAAATATGTTACGCGACTTTGCCAATGATACTACTGCTTTCATCATAGCTTCAGGTCCACAGCAATATATTCTGTCGTATTTACCTTTAAGAAGTAAAGGATGTTCCGTAACCAAACCCTCTCTTCCTGCAGATCCGTCGTCGGTTGTAATAAAAACCCGGCCGTATTTTTCAAATTCTTCAGTTTCTATGATACGTTGTTGGCTTTTAAAACCTAAAAGAATATCAGGATTTATCTCTAATTGCTTGATGTGTTTTGCCAGAAAAAGAAGAGGTGCTACACCGGAACCTCCGCCAACAAGGAGGATATTCTCACCTTTATTAGGTTCACTGAAAGGCCTGCCAAGAGGATAAATGATATTTAGAATTTCACCAGGCAGGAGTTTTGACATTTTTTCTGTTCCCTTTCCGGCAATCTGGACCAGAATCTTTATTGAATTTTTATCGTAATCTAAATCATGAACTGAAAAAGGACGCCTCAGAAACGTCTCCCTGCTGCCATCTATCCTCACCTGAACAAACTGTCCGGGCATTAAATTCTGTAGCTTTTCCGGCGAGACTAATTCAAGAATGAAATAATCTTGAGTAATTTTAGTATTATTTAAAACTTTAAAGTCCCGGATTAACTTTGCCATTAGAAATATTATTTATGACAAAGATAAATTTATAATAAATATATCCGTGAATAGGGAAATATTAAAATACATCAATCCGGAAAATATTCGTCAAAAGTATTGTCATCATAGAAAATAATTATCCTGCGTGCCGGTTTTTTCGGGACTTTACTTTCAGTTTTTATTTCTATTTTGTCTTTTTCATCAAAGGAAATTTTGTTTTGTACTGATGATTCAGATGGCTGGATTTCAATAAGAGATTCTTTATCATCATCTTTCATAATTCCATTATCAAACAGGGACGATACATTATCTGTATACATTTCACCTTTGCCGAATAACAGCCATGATGGAGAAATGTTTTTATATCTTGAGAGCATCTTCAGTACAAAGTCAAGACTTGGCTTATTTCTTCCTGATAGGATATGAGATATACTAGATGGCTGAACTCCTATTTCCTGAGCAAATTGAATGTAGGTTTTGTTTTCTCTCCTGAGAAATTCCTCTATCCTTTCTTTCATGTTCATGTTTTTACAAATGTAATAAAAATTTGAATTACATGTGTAAAATAATCTAATTTACATCTGTAAAATAAGTTAATTTATTCGCCAGGTATGCATAATTCGTTAATTGATTAAACAGTTTATTTCCAAACTAGTATAAATATCAATTATCTTCAACTTTTTCTTGAATTTAGGTATTTAAAACATTGATTTATAATAATATAATATATAAAGACATTAATATTCTAAAAATTTTTATTGGTATCATTACTTTTTATTTCGATTTATTATTTATATAATATATTTTAATATGCAGATAAACAGACTTTTAATAAATTATTATTTACTTATTAAATTAACATTACATTTGTAAATAAATGATAACTTACACATGTAAAATCGACTAGTTTTAATTCATTATTGTTTATTTTACTTTTGTAAAAACATCGCCTTTTCGTGTAAAATGATTCTGTAGAATTCTTTTTGGTTATAAATCTTAAATCATCTTAATTTTAATTCAGATTTTTAAAATGATATATTTGCCGGAAATAATAACTGGAATAGATGACTTCAAATAAACGTTTTTCATTTCCCCTACACTATCAGATTCTTATTGCAATTATTGCAGGAGGTTTGTTTGGTTATTTTTTTCACGGTGCGGTAAAATATACTAACTGGATAGGTGATATTTTTCTGCGTGCGCTGAATATGATTATAGTTCCTCTTATTCTGTGCTCAATAACCAATGGAGTTGCAAGTGTTGGAAGCGGAGAAAATCTTGGAAGACTTGGTTTTAAAACTATCGGGTTCTATATCCTTTCAACTTTGATAGCTATCATTACAGGTTTTGTTCTGGTGACTGCCATTAAACCAGGAACAGGTGCTGAACTTGGATTAACTATGAATGTTGAAAACATTGCAGCCGCATCTGACAATTTCGGGCAAACACTCATTAGAATCATTCCTTCAAATATTTTCGAAGCCCTTGCTCAGGGTCAGATGCTTGGAATAATTCTTTTCTCTATTCTATTTGGTTATTTCATTACAAAACTTAATGAAGACCGGCGTACTCTTTTAACCGGCATAATCTCTGCTGCGCTCGATGTTATAATGAAACTGACTCTTTTTATAATAAAATTTACTCCCCTGGGAATATTCAGCATTACAGCAAAAGTTATTGCTCAGCAGATATCTATTGGAAATGACATCAGCGAAGTTATTAGCCGGCTTGGATTATATTTCCTGACTGTACTTGCAGGATTATTGATTCATGGATTTATTACACTTCCACTAATGGTTAAAGTGCTGGGTAAAGCTAATCCATTCAAGCATCTTAAAAACATGATGACTCCTTTGCTCACAGCTTTTACTACATCATCATCCAATGCAACCCTTCCCCTTACACTTGAGGCTGTTCAGAACAAGGACGGCGTTTCAGGAAAAATAGCCAGTTTTACACTTCCGCTGGGAGCAACAATAAATATGAACGGAACAGCTTTGTATGAATGTGTGGCAGTAATGTTTATAGCCCAGGCTTATGGTGTTGATCTGAGTTTGACACAGCAGCTAATTGTAATTTTTACTGCATTGCTTGCTGCAATAGGTGCAGCTGGCATCCCAATGGCAGGACTTGTGATGATGGCCGTCGTGCTTAAAGCAGTAGGTTTACCGCTTGAAGGAATAGGTCTGGTACTTGCCGTGGACCGCATCCTTGATATGTTCAGAACAGCTTTAAATGTATATGGGGATACATGCGCTGCTGTAATAATTGCAAAGTCAGAAGGAGAAAAACTCTCTATTTAATTGACCGTCTTATAACTTTCAAAAAGGTAGCTTAGAACTTCTAAATCCTAAATAGAAAATACTTCACAGCTTTAATAGAGCCATGAAGTATGGAATAATTCAAACTTGTTGGTTAATCAGATTGTCAGATATTCTCAAGTTCCTCGGCAGTAGGTTCACGAACACCTATTACTTTCCCTGTAAAGTATAGATCAACGCCTGCCATGGGATGATTAAAATCCATTTTTACAATATCTCCGGAAATCTCATTTATTACTCCAATAAATTGTTTTCCCGAACCATCAGTCATCGGAATTTCATTACCTACCCTGCATACTTCCTCGTCTACTTTTCCGTCAATCTCAAAGGCTGAAATAGGAATATCTATTATCAGATCTTCCCTCCTCTCTCCGTAAGCATCTCTGGATTTAATTGTGAACTGGAATTCATCTCCTTCAGATAAATTGCTCAGGGCTGATTCGAATGATTGCAACAGACGGCCCGTTCCATAGATAAACTGAAATGGATTGTCAGATTCAACTTTTTCAATTACAGGTCCATTACTGTCAGTCTCTCTTAGTTCATAAACAAGGGAAACCAATAAATTCTCTTTGATTTTCATTTAATAAAAATTTGTTTTTGTAAATGTAGAATAATTAATTCAAAATATTTCTCAATTATAAAACATTAACATTTAAATAATGTTCAACAAATTCCCTGATAATAATTCAGAAAATAAAACTTATCCTTATTTCTGGATTGCTGTATAAAGCATATCCTGAATCACTTAATGCCCATAAAACTATGAAGTTTATGCTTGCTCTTCTTCCAATCTGCTGACTGAGTCCGCCACCTATAAGAGGTGTGTTCACAAGAAATCTTTTTGATTCACCCGGGATATAAGAGGATCCTTTCCAGAAACTCGATTCAAGGGAAAGGAGCTCATTATCGACTTGAAGCACAATGCTGGTATGAGATCCGATTGGAATTAATTTATCAATGTCTCGCAGGAGCACTACCTGTAAATAAGATTGAATTCCGTATATATCAGTTTGCTCTCCGAGAAATTTGTAAAATCTGTAATTTGGTCCTCCAGCAATTGCCAGACGTGGTAAAAGCCAGACTCCGACCACGGGGGCTATCTCAATATCTGTAAGAGTCCCCAGCTGAAGGGAAAAGCTTCCACCCCAGAATAACCTCTCCTTAAAGGGAGGTCTTTCATTATTTTTATCCTGAGCAATCAGTTTATCAGCAGTATATAGACTAAAAAATAATGTAAGCAAAATTCCAGCGACGACTTTCCTGCCTCTCTTCATTTCTTAAAAGTTGTATATTTGATACATACAAATAAACGAAAAAACTCTTTTATCCAGTAAAGAAACTTTAAATATGAACATCATTATTACCGGAGGCTCTAGCGGAATTGGCTTAGAAACAGCGAAAGTTTTATCCGAAAACAAAGAAATCAACATAATTGTAACAGGTAGAAATGAAACGGCTCTTAAAAAAGTTTCGGATTATTCGCCTTACCACAATATTATCCCTCTAATAACAGATTTCACAACTCTCGCAAGTAATTCAGAATCAATATTAAAATTTGTACGAAAATATTTTGACAAAATCGATATACTTATTAATAATGCCGGATATTTGTATGCCAGAAAATTTGATGAAACAGATGAAAAAGAGGCCAGATTAATGATGGAGATAAATTTTTTTGTCCCCGCAATGCTGATACGTCTTTTTCTTCCTTTGTTTCACAGAGGTTCTCATATAGTAAATATCTCAAGTATGGGTGGGTACCAGGGTAGTCAGAAATTTCCGGGCCTCTCATATTATAGTGCCTCCAAAGCAGCAATAGCATGTTTAACTGAATGCCTTGCAACAGAGTTGATAGACAGGGAAATTTATGTTAACTGTATTGCACCGGGGAGTGTTCAGACAGAAATGTTTGACAGAGCTTTTCCAGGTCAAAAGGCAAATTTAAGCGCTGAAGAAATGGGCAAATTCCTGGCATGGTTTGCTATCAACGGCCACAGATATTTCAACGGCAAAATAATACCGGTTGCAATGGTATCACCATAAATATTTTAAAAACACGATGTTATCTTGGTTTATCAGAAGTATTCCTTTATCTGTAGTTGACCCCGTAAAGCAAGAATCACATTAAAAGCAAGTGCTTTCATTTCATCTTCACCAGGATATATTACAACCTCAGCAATAAAGCTTACACGGGATATTATTTTTTCATTGAATGATTTTTGATAAGCCATTCCACCCGTAAGAATTATTGAATCAACTTTTCCTTCGAGAACTGCAGCCATACTGCCTATTTCCTTTGAAATCTGGTACGCAGCTGCATCTATAACCAGCAATGCTGACTCATCTCCTTCTTCAGCCCTCCTGGAGATATCTCTGAAATCATTTGTTCCGAGGTATGCTACCATCCCGCCTTTGCCGATAAGCATTGAATTAATCTGCTCGTAAGTATATTTACCACTGAAGCAGAGATCGACCAATTGTTTTGAAGGGAGTCCTCCTGACCGTTCCGGAGAGAAAGGTCCATCTCCACCTAGTGCATTGTTGACATCAACTACCCGCCCCTGCTTGTGAGCTCCTACACTTATTCCACCTCCCATGTGAACAACTATAAGATTCAACTTTTCATACTCTTTTCCCTTAGAGGCTGCATAAAGCCTTGCGACCGCCTTCTGGTTGAGCGCATGGAAAATCGAGAGCCGTTTAATTTCAGGATGACCTGATAGTCTGGCAACAGGTTCCATTTCATCTACAACAACAGGATCAACAATAAATGCAGGAACATCTTGTAATTCAGAAGCTATATCATCCGCAATAAGAGCTCCTAGATTGCTGGCATGCTCTCCCATTGGACTTTCTCTCAGATCTTTTTTCATTCTCTCATTCACCCTGTAAACTCCCGATTCAATAGGCTTTACAAGCCCACCCCTTCCTACAACTGCTGCAACCCTTGAAAAATCAATTTTATAATGTTCCAGTTCTTTCATAATCAGATCTTTACGAAAATGGAACTGGTCAGTTATCCTGGAAAATCTTTGAAGCTCTTCTGTTGAATGTCTGATTGTTTTTTCAAAAAGAAGGTTTTCCTCTTCAAATACAGCAATTTTAGTGGAAGTAGAACCTGGATTAATTGCAATAATCAGTGATTTTTTCATTCCAATAGCTGAACTATTTGTTTATATATTTCTTTCAGCCAGCAGGCAAGCAAGGGCTATGCAATAGTATTTTGACTTCTTTTTTTCACTTCTCGACATTAATACAACAGGTTTTGATGTGCCTCTTATAAGACCGGCCAGTTCACCTCCCGCAAAAAGCATAAGTCCTTTATAAAACGGATTGCATGATTCAAGCGAAGGAAAAAGAAGAATATCAGCATCACCACAAATAGGAGTATCGACCTGTTTCAACTCCTGGCTTTTCCTGTCACAGGCGAGAAAAATATCCAGCGGACCATCCATAATGCAGTTTTTAATCTGACCTCGTTCAGCCATTTTACACATAACTGCGTAATGAATAGAATTTTCCGAGTGCCTGGAGATTTTCTCTGATGCTCCGATCAATGCCACCCTGGGTTTTTCTATTCCGAAAGTATTTGCCATTTCAATGGCATATTCTGCCATGGCAATTTTCTGGTCAAGGTCTGGAAAAGGGATTACTGCAGGGTCGGTAATAAAAAGAAGCTTATGGTACGATGGAATCTGTACAGCACATACATATGAAAGAACTGCACCAGGTTTCATAATTCCGTTTTCCTTGTCCATCACAGCCTTAAGGAATTTATCGGTGCTGACCAATCCTTTCATGACTATGTCGGCTTCTCCTGTTTTAACCATGGAAACTGCTTCCTGTGAAGCGGTGATTTCGTTTTTCGATTCAGTAATCGTGAATATTGAATAGTCGATTGATTCAGCTTCGCATGTTCTAATAATTTCTTTTTTGTGACCTATCAGAACTGCTTCTGCAAGTCCGTTAATTACAGCATTGCCCACAGCCTCAATGGTATTATTATCATGTGCCCAGGCAACAGCCAGCCGGTGCTTTTTTCGAAAAGAAAGCACCACATCGACCATTTCATCGAGGGTTCTTATCATTGTTGCTTCCTGCTAACTGCGGTTGCAAGCATTATACTGTCGTATTTGGCCTGCTCCGAATCGGAACGTGATGTAAGCACAATAGGAACAGCAGCTCCTAATATTACTGAAGCCACTTTTGCTTTGGCGAAGAATACCAGTGATTTATATAGGACATTACCCACCTCAATATCAGGCATAAGCAAAAGGTCAGTATCGCCTGCCACCTCGCTTTTAATACCCTTATGACGCGCACTTTCAACACTTACTGCATTATCAAAAGCCAGTGGACCATCAATAATACAGCCTTTTATCTGGTCTCTCTGGTTCATTTTTGAAAGCAAAGCAGCATCGAGTGTGGCTGACATATTTTCATTGACCATTTCTACAGCTCCCAGAACTGCCACTTTTGGAAGTGCTATACCCAGTTTGTGCAGACAATCAATCGAATTATTAATAATTGCAATTTTTTCCTGAAGATTTGGTGCTATGTTCATTGCCACATCAGTAACTGCAATCAGTTTGTGGTATGTCTCAACTTCAAACAGGGCAAAATGTGAGAGCAATTTGCCTGTACGTAGTCCCCATTCCCTGTTGAGAACACTTTTCAGCAGCGTTGATGTACCGACCTTCCCTTTCATAAGTATTTCAGCCTGTTTGCTGCTTGCCATTTTTACAGCTATCTCAACTGCCTTTTCGGTGTCTGGTTCATGAACTATTCGCAGGTCAGATATATCATATCCATATGATGATGCTATATTTTGTATAGCTTCCTTGTCGCCCACAAGAATCGGAATTACGATACCATCTTTTGCAGCTCGTAAAACTGCACTAAGTGAATCATGATCATTGGCTGCTGCTAGAACCAGTTTTTTAACAGGCTCATTTGCAATTATTGTTCTAATTTCATCAAGCTTTTTCAACATGACCTGATAATTACTAAAGGCTTTTATAATTTTTCCACAATACTTTTTGTATCAGATGCTATTACAAATTCTTCATCTGTAGTTATTGACATCACGGTAACTCTAGATTCAGGTTTTGACAATATCAGGTCTTTCCCTCTCGCTCCTTCATTTACTTCTTCATTGAACACTATTCCAATATATTCCATACCGGTGCAGATCAACTTTCTCATATTGAAATCATTCTCACCGATTCCCCCGGTAAATATTAAAAGGTCAAGGCCATTCATTGCTGCAGTATAAGCACCAATATACTTTTTAACTCTGTAGGCAAACATTTTTAAAGCCAGTATTGCCCTCGGATTACCGTCTGCTGCAGCTTGCTCCAGATCTCTCATATCTGAAGATATTCCTGAAATTCCGAGAACGCCGCTTTTTTTATTTATCAGATTGTTAATACCTGCAAGATTAAGATGTTCTTTATCAGCTAGATACAGAAGCACACCTGCATCGATATCTCCTGTACGGGTTCCCATAATCAGTCCGTCAACCGGGGTGAAACCCATAGAGGTATCTATTGAGATTCCATTTTTTATGGCGGTCATTGATGAGCCATTTCCAAGGTGGCAGGTAATGATTTTAAGCTCTTTTATATCCCTGCCGAGAATACCGGCCGCTTTACTGGCAACAAATTTGTGACTGGTTCCATGATATCCGTATTTTCTTATTCTGTATTTCTCATAGTACTCATACGGAATAGCATACATATAAGCATAATCTGGCATGGTTTGATGGAAGGATGTATCAAACACTGCAACCTGGGGAACATGAGGTAACAGTTTTTCAACTGAAAGGATACCTTTCAGATTTGCCGGGTTATGGAGCGGAGCAAGTTCACAATATATCTCTATAGCTTTTTTAACATCTTCGTCAATTAAAACGCTTTTCTGAAATTTTTCGCCGCCCTGTACCACCCGGTGCCCTACTGCCGTAATTTCATCAATGCTTTTAATCACTCCATGCTCATGATCAATGAGTGCATCAATCACCATATTTATTCCGACAGTATGGTCAGGAATATCAGTAATAATTCTGTATTGCTCTTTGCCGGTGGGTTTATGAGTAAAGATTGAATCGTTTAGTCCTATTCTTTCCAGAAGGCCTTTTGCAAGCATATTTGCGCCGTCTGAAAAATCAAAAACCTGATATTTAATTGATGAACTTCCGCAATTAAGTACAAGAATTATCATTATTTCAATTATTTATTAAAAAATAAATTTATTTACAGGTTATTGTTATTTAATAGCACCGGCCTGATTTGCAGTAATTGCAATTACGCTCACTATATCGCTAACTGAACAACCTCTTGACAGATCATTTACAGGTGCAGCCATGCCCTGCAATATTGGGCCTATTGCTTCGGCATGAGCAAGACGTTGGGTTAATTTATATGCAATATTCCCGCAATTAAGATCGGGGAAAATGAGGACATTGGCTTTACCAGCTATCTTGCTACCCGGAGCCTTTTTCTGTCCTATTGACTCTATAAGGGCGGCATCTGCCTGTAGTTCTCCTTCAATAAGCAGGTCGGGAGCCATCTCTCTGGCTATTTTTGTTGCGTTAACCACTTTATCAACCATCGGATGTGAAGCACTACCCATTGTTGAAAAACTTAACATGGCAATCTTTGGTTCAAAACCACAGATAGCCCTGGTCGTTTTTGCCGTAGTTACCGCTATCTCAGCCAGTTCACGCTCATTGGGATCAGGATGTACTGCACCATCGGCATAGACAAGTATACCATTCTCACCAAAATTTTTATCGGGCAAAATCATAATAAATGCTCCTGAAACAACTGAAATTCCCGGAGATGTTTTAATATAATGAAATGCAGGCCTCAGCACATCACCTGTTGCATGATCAGCTCCTGATACCTCTCCATCTGCATCACCACTCTTAATCATCAATACACCAAGATAAAGAGGATCTTCAATAAGTCTGGAGGCCTCTTCATAAGTCATTCCTTTGTGCTTGCGCAATTCCACCATAAGGTTAATATACTGCTCTTTCTTCGGATGTTTCTTAGGATCAACAATCTCTGCCTTATCAATATTCTTCAATCCGAGTGATTTTGCATGTGCATGAACCTCATCTGGATTCCCTATGAGTACAATCGATGCTATGCCCTCTTCAATACAAATATCCGCTGCTTTTAAAGTGCGTTCTTCGTATCCTTCAGGCAATACAATTTTTTTCCTGAGCCTTTTTGCATTCTCTTTTATCTTATCTAACAATTCCATTGTAAATCAATAATTTAAGTTTATAGAAATTTTTTCTAAATGTACGAAAAAAAATATCTTTTAAACAAATGTAAAAATCATGTTTAATATAATCTTTTGTATTTTATGCATTTAACTAAAAGTTATAATAATTTTAAGAGTTTACATGAAACATTTTTTATTTTAGCAGCCTGGATGTAAATAAAATTAAGTGTAATGAAAAGTCTTTTTAAAAAATTTGACCAGTTAAAAAGAGATATTGAAGGCGAATTGAGATACGACACTATAACAAGGACTATATATTCAACTGATGCCTCTGTTTACAGAGAAGTTCCTTTATGTGTTACATGGCCACACGGTATTGACGACATAAAAAAAATCATAAAGTTCGCAGGAAATGAAAAAATTGCAGTAATACCCAGAGCGGCAGGGACATCCCTTGCAGGTCAGGTCGTAGGAAAAGGGATAATTGTGGATATTTCAAGGCACATGAACAGAATTCTTGAAGTAAACCCAGAAGAAAGATATGTTAGAGTTGAACCGGGCGTTGTCCTTGACGAACTTAATATTTTTCTCAGAAAATATGGGTTGTTTTTTGGACCTGAAACCTCAACAGCAAACCGTTGTAACATAGGGGGAATGGCAGGCAATAATGCTTGTGGACTTCATTCCCTGATTTACGGTTCAACAAGGGATCATATCATTGAGCTAAAAGCTGTACTTTCCGACGGAAGTGAAGTTGTTTTCGGGCCGGTAAATCAAGAAACTTTTAATGAAAAATGTAAATACAACAATCTCGAAGGGAAGATTTATCGTAACATTTTCGATATACTTTCCAATCCGTTGAACAAAAAAATTATTATTGAAGAATATCCGGATAGGTCTATTACCAGGAGAAACACAGGATATGCACTCGACCTTTTGCTTGAAAATTCAGTTTTTGACAGAAACTCTGCCAACCTGTTTAATTTCTCGAAGCTCATTGCTGGTTCTGAAGGAACACTCGCAATAATAACTGAATTAAAACTTAACCTGCTACCCCTTCCCTCACCTCATAAAGCACTGGTATGTATACATCTGCATAAGAGAAATGAAGCATTTCTTGCCAATCTTGTTGCCCTGAGACATCATCCTTCTGCTGTTGAAATGATGGACGACAGGATACTGGAGCTCACGAAAGGAAATATTACACAGAGAAAAAACAGGTTTTTCATTAAAGGTGAGCCAGGTGCTATCCTTATTGTAGAATTTATTAGAGATACACCGGAGCAACTTACAGAAGCTATTGAGGTGATGATTGAGGATATGAAAAATTCAGGCTTTGGTTATCATTTTCCGGTAATACAGGGCAAAGATATTTCAAAAGTATGGGATTTAAGGAAAGCAGGTCTGGGAGTACTTTCAAACTTGAAAGGTGATGCGAAACCTGTATCGCTCATCGAAGATTCTGCTCTCAATGTTGAAACATTGCCTGCATATATGGAGGAATTTGAAAAAATGCTCAAAAAGTATGGAAAAGAATGCGTATATCATGCCCATATCGGTACAGGAGAATTGCATACCCGGCCAATTCTTAATCTGAAAGACCCAGGTGATGTAAAACTTTTCCGCACTATAGGACTTGAAACTGCGAAACTTGTAAAAAAATACAGGGGTTCGATGAGTGGAGAGCATGGAGACGGCAGATTGAGAGGAGAATTTGTACCAATAATAATAGGTGAACACAACTACAATCTCCTTAAACAAATAAAGTCATGCTGGGACCCTCAAAATATTCTCAATCCGGGGAAAATAATCGACACCCCTCCAATGGATACCTTTCTAAGATATAAGCCCGGCCAAAAGACCCCTGACCTTAAAACATACTTTGATTTTTCTTCGACCGATGGTGTAATAAGGGCAGCAGAGAGCTGCAATGGTTCAGCTGATTGTCGAAAATCAGCAATAATAGGAGGAGTTATGTGTCCCAGCTATATGGCCACAAAAGAAGAAAAGAACACCACCAGAGCGAGGGCAAATGTACTCAGAGAGTTCCTGTCAAAAGAAAATGGCAATTCATGGAACAGCCGGGAAATTTACGAGATACTGGATTTATGCCTGTCATGTAAGGGATGTAAATCGGAATGTCCTTCAAATGTTGATATTGCCAAATTAAAAGCAGAATTTCTGCAGCACTGGTATCACCGCCATGGAGCACCATTAAGAAGTATTGCAGTGGCATACATGCCTTATCTGACCAGATTAGGTGCTCTAGCCCCATCTTTGTTTAATTACTTTGTAACAAATAAGGTTTTCTCAAGTTTAATAAAAAGAATTCTAAGGTTTTCCGTTAAAAGATCTATACCGGGTGTATATCGTGTAACATTAAGAAAATGGTTAAAAAAGAATCTTGAAAAGATTAACCCTGTCAATCCGATTGGTACAGTATGCCTGTTTATTGATGAATTTACAGATTTAAACGATACAGAAATCGGGATTAAAGCAGTGAAGCTTCTAACATCTCTTAATTATAAAATTGTTGTTGCAGATCATACAGTAAGTGCCCGGACATTTCTGTCGAAGGGATTTCTTAAAAAAGCAAGAAGGCGGATTAATAGGAATATATTGGTTCTAAGTGACATAGTAAATGAGAGAGTACCCCTGGTAGGCATAGAACCTTCTGCAATTTTAGGATTCAGGGACGAATACCCGGAACTTGCAAGTATTAAATACAAAGAAGATGCAAAAAGGATCGCCCTGAACACTTATCTCTTTGATGAATTTATTGCACTTGAACATAAAAAAGGTAATATAAGCAAAGAAAGATTCTGCAGAGAAGGGAAGACAGTGCTTGTGCATACACATTGCCAGCAGAAATCAATTGCTTCGTCAGCTTCGCTTATTGAAAGTTTGTCAATACCTGGTTATACAATAAAAGAGATTCCATCAGGATGCTGTGGAATGGCAGGTTCTTTTGGATATGAAAAGGAACATTATGAACTATCTAATAAAATTGGAGAACTTATTTTGTTTCCTGAAGTTAGAAATGCTCCTGAAAATACAATTATTTGTGCCCCTGGAACAAGTTGCAGACATCATATAAAAGAAGGTACTGGCAGAAAGGCGCTACATCCTGCTGAAATACTCTATGATGCTCTAATGAAATGAAATTAAGTGTACAGAATAAAAATAACTCCTGTTAAGCTTGTTAATGAGATTTTATTCGCTATTTCTTCTTCTCTAATGAATTATAATAATCTGTAAATATACTATTTATAAGAGGTCTGTAATAAAGCCAGAAAAATCTTCTTGGGTCATTTTCTTTGCTTGAATAGAGAATACCTTTAAGTTTTTCAATTCCATTAAAACGTGACAGGCAACTATTCACCTTGTTTGCAGTGAAATCACCGCAGAAATAATAAGTCCTGTGATTTTCAGGGCTAACAATAACAGCTGGAAATTCTTTCTGCAAACCATTATCTTCAAGCAATGAGTCTCCAGGTGGCAATGTTTCAAGGCGATATTTTGAAACAACTTCATTGTCTTTTGGGTCAATTATATCAAACCAGCCTTCAAAACCAACTTTATCAATCATCCCATATTTTTTTGTGTACGTTGAATCTGTTACTATAAAAGGTAAAGCTGATTTTAGATGAGTACCCTCTTCAAGAACAACTATATTTATACCTTTAAGAAATACAATGCCTGGTTTCGTGAATGTCCAGGGTTTCATATATTGTCTTCTGTACATTGCAGTCATCCATATCGGGAAGTTGTCCTTATTTATTTTTGCTGCGGTGTCGAGTGAACTGAAATATTTTCCGGTCCAGCCATCAAATTCAATGCCCAATTTTTCCTTGAGTTTATATCTTTCCAGATCCGCTGTGGGGTAATCAAGTGTATTATACTCAAGAATACAGAGCTTATTTCTAAGCTGCATCTCAACAAGATAGAGATAGTCTGTATTATTAAGTCCTCCGTAAAGTTTTCGTGACCTGCGGCTTTTGCTTATTCCTCTGTACCAGTCATTCATGTAAACGCCGTAGGTGTCAGTATAATATAATGCGTCTACCGAGTCGGTAACTTCCATTATATCAGTAAGCCGGAGATTAACCTGTTTCCAGCCTTTTTTTCTCAGAGGTCTGGTGGGATAAAATCCGAAATAATCTTTTCTGAATGAATAACTGCCACCTTTTTTCTTTGTAAATCTTTCATTGGTTAGGACCCACATTAAAGATTTGTGGTGTAGTCTTTCCATATTGGGTACTGTCTTGTCAAGGATAATCATTCCTATCGGCTTTTTCTCCTGAAAAAACCAGCTTAGATAGCTAATAGCAGGAATGAGAAGGAGCAGTCCCAGAATAATGACTAGAATAATTAAAGTTTTTTTCATAACTGAAATAATATTTGAAATAATTCAAATACCTTGATTTTCAATGCATTTAGGTCAAACAACCTTAAAATATCAAAATTTAATTGTTAAAAGTATTAATTTATTTTCAGTAAAGAAAAAAATTTTCTACCAATTTAGTAAAAAATAATTAACATATTACCAATCAATATCCACAAGCAACATTATTTCCTCTCGGGTCAGCTCCCGAATGACGTAACCCATTTTTATCAATCATAATCGCATTTACTCTACCAATGGCAGAACGGGTATAAAATTTATGCCCTAAATTACGTAAAACAGCTATTGTTAATGAATCAATGCTTTCTTTTTCCATATCAGTCTGGTCGGGAAGCCATTGGTTATGGAAACGTCCTGCGATAACAGCATCTTTTATGCTCATCCTGAAATCAATCACATTCACGATAACCTGAAACACTGATGTTGGAATTGTTGAACCTCCAGGTGAGCCGAGAATCAGAAAAAGCTTTTTGTTTTTTTCAACTATTGCCGGTGTCATCGAACTCAGCATTCTCTTGCCAGGTTGTATTGAATTGGCCTCACTGCCGGTAAGTCCATAAATATTTGGATAACCTGGTTTTATTGAAAAATCGTCCATCTGATTATTAAGCAGAAATCCAGCTCCTTCAACTACTATAGATGTTCCGAAGGTTGCGTTAAGGGTTGTGGTTGCCGCTACGGCATTCCCAAATGCATCAACAACTGAATAATGAGTAGTTTCCTCTGATTCTATCCATTCAGGATTTCCGGCTGTGATTTCCTCTGGCGATGAAGCTTTTCTCATGTCGACATTGCTTATTCTTCCTTTCAGATATCTTTTATTAATCAGTCCATTTACCGGTATTTTAACATAATCCGGATCTCCCAGGAATTCAGCTCTATCGGCAAATGCTCTTTTTTCGGCTTCAATCATTATATGGATTGCTTTAGCAGAATGAAAACCCCATTTTCTTAAAGGGAAATTTTCAACCATGCCAAGTAATTGAAGGAGTATTATTCCCCCTCCTGAAGGTGGGGGTGCCGCGATAATTCTGTATCCACGATATGTACCGGTAACAGGTTCTCTCCATTGTGCATCGTATGAGGCAAGGTCCTCAGACGTAATTAACCCATTACCTCTTTTCATTTCAGCCTCAATTCGTTGTGCTGTTATTCCTTTATAAAAACCGTCACGACCATAATCACGTATAAGTTTAAGAGTATTTGCCAGTTCCGGTTGTATCAATGTGTCTCCTTCTTTCCACAATGAATCTTTCACAAAGGCAGGCCTGATTCGGTTTCGTTCAATAAAATTTATTCTGTTGGCATTAAGCGATTTTGCCTGAACTGCAGTAACAGGAAATCCCTTCTCAGCGAGATCAATAGCTGGCTGAATTATCTCATTAAAAGGAAGCTTTCCATATTTTGAATGTACTTTTATTATCCCGTCGACAGTACCCGGTACTCCGCAAGCAAGGTGGGAATTTGTACTCAATCCTCTTATAACGTTACCGGCAGAATCAAGAAACATATCACGCCTTGACGCAGCCGGGGCTTTTTCTCTGTAATCTATAGCATCGGTTTCACCGCTGGCTTTTCTAATTACCATGAACCCACCTCCCCCTAAATTTCCTGCTTCAGGATAACATACAGCCAGGGCAAATTCAACAGCAGCAGCTGCATCCATAGCATTCCCGCCTTTCCTGAGGATGTTTATACCTACTTTTGAGCTCTCTGGATGAGCAGAAACAACCATCCCACTATCTGAAGTAATGAACTGCCCTTCACTAAACAGACTATTTGAATTATCAGCCTCATTCCTGCTGCATCCAGAAATTAGTAATACAAAAAGAACTGAAATACAGATAATTCCTTTACAAAAGCTCATGATGATTCTACAGTATTTAATAAATGTCTGTAAATATGTAAAAAAAGTTGCTTTGTATCTCTTAAATTTGTGATTATATTAATTCCTGCTGAAATAAAAAGTGTTTTTAATACTTTTACATGGATAATAAGTAAAGATGTTAGCCAATCAACCATTAGCCGACAGGATGAGGCCTCAGGACCTTGATGAGTTTTGTGGCCAGGAACACCTTGTGGGTGAGAACTCAGTATTGCGGAAAGCTATTGAAACAGGAAATATACCTTCTTTTATTATATGGGGTCCTCCCGGTGTTGGTAAAACTACTCTTGCATGGATTATTGCAAACAGGTTAAAACGTCCTTTCTACCAGCTAAGTGCAGTACATTCAGGAGTGAAGGAAGTTAGAGAAACAATAGAAAAAGCAAAAAAACAACAATTTTTCAACAGACCGAATCCTATCTTGTTCATTGATGAAATCCACCGATTCAATAAATCACAGCAGGATTCACTTCTGAATGCTGTTGAAAAAGGGATACTTACACTGATAGGAGCAACAACGGAAAATCCATCTTTTGAAGTTATTTCCCCTCTCCTCTCCCGTTGCCAGGTATATATTATGAATCCACTTACAGATGAAGACCTTATAAAGCTCATAAACAAAGCGATAATAAAAGATCCATACCTGTCAAAATACAAAATACACATTGAAGAAACAGAAGCACTTTTAAGAGCAGCCGCAGGTGACGCAAGAAAACTGTATAATGCACTTGAGCTAGTTGTAACATCTGAGCTTGATGAGCACCCTGATGGCGATATAAGAATTACAAACGAAAAAGTGAAAGCAGTTATCCAGAAAAACCTTGCTTTATATGATAAAGGCGGTGATCAGCATTATGACATTATATCAGCATTCATAAAATCTATCAGGGGAAGCGACCCTAATGCTGCTGTATACTGGCTTGCAAGAATGGTAGAAGGAGGTGAAGATCCGTTATTTATTGCCAGAAGGATGGTAATTCTTGCTGCAGAAGATATAGGACTGGCAAATCCCAACGCTCTGTTAATGGCCCAAACATGTTTTGAAGCTGTCAATGTAATAGGTTGGCCCGAAGCCAGAATAATTCTTTCTGAAGCAGCCATTTATCTTGCTGTGTCGCCTAAAAGTAATTCATCCTATATGGCTATTGAGAAAGCCCAGAGTAAAGTAAGAGAAACAGGCGACCTTTCTGTACCACTTCATATAAGAAATGCTCCAACAAGACTTATGAAAGAACTTGGTTACGGTAAGGAATACAAATACGCTCACGATTATGATGGTAATTTTATAAGGGATAATTTTTTACCCGAAGAAATTAAAGGTACAATATTTTACGAACCAGGTGAGAATCCCAGAGAAGCAGAAATAAGAAAAAAGATTGCTTCAATGTGGAAAGACTTTTACAATTACAAACCGGAAATTTAACTGGTAAGTTTTTTTGATTACCTTTACCTGCTTAAAAAAGAAATTTACAATTGAATATACCTAACATTAAATATCTGGATTCCGGAAATTTTCTTCTGATAGCCGGACCCTGTGTGGTTGAAAACAGGGAAGTTACATTTACTACTGCATCTTTTCTTACAGAGCTTGCCGAAAAGTATTCTGTTCCGTTTATTTTTAAATCTTCATACCGAAAAGCTAACAGGTCAAAATCTGACTCATTCACAGGGATTGGTGATATTCCTGCTTTAGAAATTCTCGCAGAAGTGCGTAAAGAGTTTTCTGTTCCTGTAATAACTGATATTCACAATCCTCATGAAGCCAGTATTGCAGCTAAATATGTTGATGTTCTGCAGATTCCGGCTTTTTTATGCAGGCAAACAGATCTTCTGGTAGCTGCTGCAATGACGGGTAAATGGATAAATATCAAAAAAGGTCAGTTTGTTTCAGGCAGATCAATGCGTTTTGCAGTGGAAAAAATTCGTAATGCAGGTAATAATAATATAATGCTGACTGAAAGAGGCAATTCATTTGGTTATAATGATCTCGTTGTGGATTTCCGTAACATTCCTGAAATGAAAAGTATAGGTGTTCCGGTGATTGTTGATATAACACATTCGGTTCAGCAGCCCAACCAGGAGTCGGGTGTAAGCGGAGGCAGGCCAGAAATGATAGAAACACTCGGAAGAGCTGCTATAGCCGCTGGAGCCGATGGCGTATTCATGGAAACTCATCCCGACCCAGCAAGTGCTCTGTCAGACGGTGCCAACATGCTTAAACTATCAGAAATGGAAAAATTGTTAGCAAAACTTGTCGCTATAAGAAGAACCGTTATATCATTCTAAATTAATTATTTACAAATTAAAAATGAAATTTATGAAAAAATCTGTTCTTATTATTTTAATCTTTCTGGCTGCACTTGCAGCAGTTCAGGCACAATCCCTGGAAGAAATTGTAAAGAGGCAGTCGCAGGCATTGAAAGAAGAGGCTTTTGATAATATCAAGACATTGAAAATTACAGGAAATCTTAGCCAGTCAGGTATGATTATCGGAATGACAACTTATTATAAATTTCCTGAAAAATCGAGAATAGCCCTTTCCTTTAATGGACAGGAAGTAATTCAGTTATACGATGGGAATAAAGCTTATTTAATAAATCCGATGGCTGGAGGAGCCCCTCAGGAACTTTCACCTGATCAGGCTGCAAACCTGAAAAACAACAGCACTTTCAGAAGTCCGCTGGCACGCTATCTCAAGGAAGGAAAATTAACACTCGAAGGCACCGAAAATGTTAATGATAAACCTGCTTTCAAGATAAAGGCCGTTGATGGTGGCACTATTATGTATTTCTTTATTGATAAAAGCTCATGGCTACCGGTTAAAACGACAGTAATTCAGAATGGAATAAATGTCGATACTTTTCAAGAATGGGGTGATCTTGACGGTATCATTCTACCAAAAGTTTCAACCACAAAAGCTGGAAATATTGAAATCACAATTAAAATAGAAAAAGCGGAAATCAATATTCCGCTTGAAGATAGTTTGTTTAAAATCTGAATTTATTTCCGGGTAAACAACCAAAAGGGAGAATTCTCCCTTTTGTTGTTTATGCAGCTGGCCTGTAAGCCGGGTTCTGTAGGGATTCTTTCTTCTACTCGAGAGCCCGGAATCCCTTTCCATCATCTATCTGGTCCCGTCATTGCTGGCGGGATCATACGACCTACCCCCCGGCATCGGACGAGCAGTCCTCAGGCGCCGGTATACATGGTCTTTCAACCCATAAGGTGCACGGCTTCCTGTGTCACCACAGGAACCGGTGAGCTCTTACCTCACCTTTTCACCCTTATCCCGACAGGGTCGGGACGGTTATTTTCTGTTGCACTTCTATACCCTCACGGGTATCTTCCGGTTAGGAAGTATGGTGCTCTGTGTTGCCCGGACTTTCCTTTCCGCCTGTCGGCGGAACGATGGAACGGCCTGCTGCAGTTGCAAAATTAATAAAAATATGCCTGTTTTACAACATTATTCTTGAAGAGAGTAAAGTTTTATTATTAAATAAATAATTCATTATCAACCTGTTATGTTCATTCCAAATCCAATATTATTTAATAAGACTTTCTTCTTGTTAATAATAACAAAATTGCTACCGATAAAAATTTATAACTTTACGCCACTTTTAAAAAAAGCAGTGACAGGGGAACGAAAACGGAGAGGTTTACCGGATATCGATATTGAAAACTTTAAGTACGATCTTCCACAGAACCGTATTGCACAATATCCTTTGCCCGAAAGGGACAAATCAAAGTTACTTATTTATAAAAACGGCTTTATTTCGGAAACAGTTTTTTCAGATATTGATAAAGAGATACCCTCAGGTAGCGTGATGATATTTAATAACTCACGAGTTATAAAAGCAAGGCTTTTTTTCGAGAAACAAACAGGTTCAATTATTGAAATTTTCTGCCTTGAGCCTGTTATGCCTGCCGATTTTTCCGCTGCAATGGAATCGAAAGGAGAAACAGAGTGGAAATGTATAATAGGGAATCTTAAAAAATGGAAACAAGGTAAAATAAAATGTCAATATAAAACTGCCGGAGATAGTTATATTGTTTGGGCCGAAAAATTATATCCTGGAGAGGATAACACATGGATAGTAAGATTTACATGGGATTCCGGGAACTTTACATTCAAAGAATTTATTGATTCGGCAGGTCACGTACCTCTTCCTCCTTATATAATAAGGCCTGACGAACCATCTGACAGGAAATGGTATCAGACAATATATTCATCTGTGGATGGCTCGGTAGCAGCTCCTACTGCTGGATTGCATTTCACGGATAGAGTTCTGGAAAAGCTGAATTCAAAAGGCATACGTCAACTTAATGTAACACTTCATGTGAGTGCAGGTACATTCAGACCGGTAAAATCAAAAAGCATTCAGGGTCATGAGATGCACTCGGAATTGTTTTTTGTTGAAAAAGAGATTATTATCCATCTGTTAAGTAATAAAGGTCCAATTGTGTCTGTGGGAACTACTTCTCTTAGGGTTCTGGAAAGTCTTTACTGGGCAGGTATAAAGTTAAAGATGAAGCCTGATACAGATCCTGACTCACTTTATATAGACCAGTGGGACCCTTATTTATTGAAATGTAAATTAAAACCAGAAGAATCACTGGAAGTTTTACTGGAATGGATGGAAAAAAACAAAACCGGAAGATTATCAGCATTAACAAAACTTTTTATTTTTCCTGGTTATAAATTTATGTTTTCTGATATTCTACTGACCAACTTTCATTTACCCAAAAGCACACTGCTGATGCTGGTGGCTGCATTTACAGGGTCTGACTGGAAGAAAATTTATGAATATGCATTGGGAAACAATTACAGATTTCTTAGTTACGGAGACGCCTCACTGTTATTCAGAAAAGATGTAATCTTTTGATAATTAATTAGTAATTTTATTTGTTTTTAATATGATTTTTATTTACTTGCTCGCCAAAATTTTCAGGAATGAAACAAAGGAAAATAATGGATCAGATTAGTGCCATTTTTGGCATATTTATGACTTTTTTTTACATTATTGTGGGAATTTTTTTCATATATGCTAAGAGTTTATATTATATAGACAGTTTGATCAGGAATATCGTCGGAATATCTTTTCTTATTTTCAGTTTGTATAGAGGATATGTCTCCTATTTGAAAATAAAGGAAGCTTTTTTTGGAAAAGGCAGAAGAAATAATGAGAGAGAAGATTACTTTTAAGTAATTCTGTTGAAGATTAATTCATTTAATTGGATATGGCATGCTCTTTGCTTATTATGAAAACAGAGTTACTTAAAATTTAAAACAGAAAGCCATGAAGATAGTTTCATATATTCAAAATTTTATTATTATTGCATGCCATTTAATAAAACCACATTATAAAGCTTTTATGAATCATAATTCTGAAATAATATTCAGAATCTTTATAGTACCAGTTTTACTTATTTCCTTGCATTCATGTATTGGAGGAAGCAATAAATCATATCCCACTGATACACCCACCAGTGGGCATCTGAAAATACTTGTTGATGATTCTTTTAAACCTCTGCTTGAAGCAGAAATAGCAGTATTTACAGAATTGTACAGAAATGCAACAATTATTCCATCATATAAACCAGAAGTAGATGTAATTAATGAATTCCTGAGAGATTCCGGAAAGGTAATGGTAACCAGCAGAAAACTCACAGATGATCAGATCAAATATCTACGTGATTCTCTTATAATTGCACGAACAACCACTTTTGCATATGATGGAATAGCCATAATACTTAACAAAGCGAATCCTGACTCCCTTCTGGAGTATGAAGATGTGAAGAATATCTTTACGGGCAAAATCAAAAGCTGGAAAGAAATAAACAATAAATCCCCGCTGGGGAATATCTACGTCATTTTTGATAATGCAAAATCGGGAAACATCAGGTACTTCAGGGAAAAGTTTGATTACTATGATCCTTTGCCTTCAAATTTTTACGCAGTAAACTCAAATCCGGAGGTAATTGATTATGTTGAAAAAAACAAAAATGCTCTTGGTATTGTAAGTGTAAACTGGATAAGTGACCCTGATGATTCATTAAGTATGAGTTTTATCAACAAAATAAAAGTAGCGGCTATTTCCCATCCATTTTTTGAAAAAGGCACTTATTATCGTCCTTATCAGGGGTCGATCTATGATAAATCCTATCCCTTTACCAGGGAAATTTACCTTATAAAAAGAGAATCTCATCTGGGGCTTGGCTCCGGTTTTATCAGCTGGGCATGTGCTGAGCAGGGACAAAGGATTGTCCTGAAATCAGGTCTGGTACCTGCTACCATGCCAATAAGACTGGTGCAAATAAAGACACAATAAATAAAATAAAGTATAAATAATAAAACCAAACGAAATGAAAAAGAAAATGTGGACAAGAAAAATTTTAATTATTAGCGTCATAGGACTGATATTCACAAGTATTTCAAGTCTTTACAGTCAGGATTTAAATACGGCAATTCATTACACAAAAAGTGAAGCCTATGACCGGGCTCAGGAAGTTTTTAAACAATTGATTCAGAATGAGCCAAATAATAGCAGGTACTATTTTTATTATGGAGAAAACTGGATATATGATTATTTCTCTGACACTATCTCCAACTCACTTCCTGCATACATGAAAGAAGCAAAAGCTCTTTTTGAAAAAGGAGTGAGTGCAAACCCAAATTTTCCTTTGAACTATGTAGGTCTGGCCAAAGTAGCATTTTATATGGGAGACAATAAAACGGCCGATGAGATGAGGGCTAAAGCCAGAAGTCTCCTAATTCCTAATAAAAACATTAAAAAGCTGCAGCCACCTGCAAAGGATTATGCTCTAACGCTTGCTAAAATGGCTGAATCATATATTAATGTAAAATTCCAGGTTGACACTTCAAAAGCTTTGCCACTTATTAGGGAAGCGCTTAGAATAGATTACAAAAATCCGGAAATATATATTATTGCAGGTGATATTTATAATCTTGTAAATGATGGCTCAAATGCTGTGAAAAATTATAATCTCGCTCAGGATTATGATCCCACCTCCCCTACTGCCAATATGAAAATCGGAAGTATTTATGTACGGGCAAAGAATCTTCAGGCAGCCATTCCATATTTTGAAAACGCTATTAACCTTGATCCAAATTATGCTCCTGCCTACAGGGAACTTGGCTCTCTTTATTCAATGGCAAGAAGGTATGATCAGGCAAAGCAATACTATGAAAAATATCTTGAGCTAACTAAAGGTAATATACCTGCAAAAATCAGTTATGTAAGATCTCTATATTTTGCCGGTGAATACGATCAGGTAATAAAGAATGTGGATGAGATTTTTGCTGTTGATCAGTCAAAAGCTTATCTTAACCGTCTGGCAGCCTATTCGTGCTATGAAAACAAGAATCCTGATTATGATAAAGCTCTTAAATATATGGAAACCTTATTTGAAAAGGTTTCTCCAGAGCTGATAATAAAAAGGGATTATACTTATCTTGCAAAAATTCTATTAAAGAAAAATGCTAATTACCAGAATCTAATTAAAGAAAGTGAGAGACTCAAAACCCAGCTTGATAAAGAGAGGAGCAGGTATAATGCTGCCTCAGCTGCTGAGAAGGCAAAAATGAAGCCACTGGTAGACACTCTTAATGCCCAGATGACAAGAATAAACCGACAGATATCAAATGCTGAAAAAGAAATTGACAGAGCATTTGATGCTTACAATAAAGCACTTTCATATGATCCTGAAGATATTGCACTTATTAATGAAATAGCAATAAATTATTATGATTTTAGAAAGTATGAAGATGCTGCAAGGATGTGGGCAAAGCTTATACAGCTAGGTAAGAACGATGTAAATGATTATATGAGAGTTGGAAGAGCATTTTATGTGGCTGAAAATTATAAATCAGCTGATTCGATATTCAGCATAGTTACAAAAATTCAGCCTGATTACCTGCAAGCTCACCTGTATATCGCAAGAACATATTCAAAAATGGAGAAAGAGCCAAAAGAAGGATTGGCAAAACCCAAGTTTGAAAAAGTTATACAGGTAGCTGCTTCAGACTCGCTTAAAAATGAAGCGGAAATGATTGAAGCGTTTGGATATCTTGCATATTACTATAAATCAAACGGCAATTACCAGAAAGCGAGGGATTATTATAACAGGATGATCAACCTGAATTCAAATAATAACGACAATAAAACTAAGGGATATCTGGGGCTTGCAAGCATTGAAGTAGATCTTGCCATAAATGAAAAGACAATTGAAGGCAAACTTCCATTCCTGAGCCATGCGCAGGATTATTATAAGCAAATTTTGGCTTACGACTCCAGTAATGAGCAGGCAAAGAGTTTACTGAAATGGACTCAGGATTACGAGGCTCAGGTAAAGAAAGGTATTAATCCGAACGAGCTTAAGGGAATAGTTAAAACTGCATCAGGACAACCAATTGCAAATGCTTCAGTAAGAGTTAAAGATACTGCGGCCGAAACTTACACAAATACTAAAGGTGAATTCAAATTTGAAATACCGCAGGCTTCTGAAGCATTGATAGTCTCAGCTCCGGGCTTCCAGCCAAAGGAGATACCAATAGTGAGACCTTTAAAACCGCTAACTATTACTCTTGAACAATAATAATTTAATATTATTTAACAAGTGACTGTAATAATAAGTTAACGTGATAATAAGATCAAAGAAAAATTATAAAATTTATAAAAACATTTTTAAGTTCATTTTTGGAATTTATCAATTATAGTATATATTTGCGAATCATAAAATTTAAAAACCTGATAAAATTAAATTTAACTAAAAACAGATTGAAAAAATGAGTAAACAAGGAAGTTCATTTAAGGATGTGTTGCAGAGCATATTTGCAACAAGTGCTATTTTGATAGCATTCTTATTATCGGTTTATTTGTACATACAGGTAATGGGTAATCCTGCCAACTTTGAAGGTGGAAATCCTGAAGGGCAACCACTTGCGGGCAACTACCTCGGTATTATTTATAAGGGTGGTTTTATAGTCCCATTGCTGATGACCTGCGTTATGGTAGTTATCATCATGGCAATTGAAAGATGGATTACTCTTACAAGAGTAAAAGGCAGGGGCAGATTAAATGTTTTTGTCCGCAAACTTCAGACTCTTCTTGCTGAAGATAAAATAGAAGAAGCTATTGAAGAATGCGACAGGCAGAAAGGTTCACTTGCAAATGTTATGAAAGCTGGACTTATCCGCTGGCGTGAACTGCAGAATGACAAGACCCTGATGAAAGATCAGAAGATTCTTTCAATTCAGAAAGCTTTTGAGGAAGCTACTGCCCTTGAACTGCCGATGCTGAGCAAAAACATGGTTTTCTTTGCAACTCTTGCACCAGGAACAGTTCTTATAGGTCTTTCAGGAACTGTGCTTGGTATGATTCGTGCTTTCGCAGCGCTTGCACGTGCAGGTGCTCCTGATGCAATTGCACTTTCAACAGGTATATCGGAAGCACTTATCAATACAGTGTTCGGTATCGCAGGTTCAGTTCTTGCACTTTTTGCATACAACTTTTTCTCAAACAAAATCGATAATTTCACCTTCAAGATTGATGAAGCTGGTTTCAGCCTGGTACAGACGTTTGCAGCATCATTGAAAAGCTAAGGTGGGTTTTATCTTTTGGTCAAAATAAAAATTAAAAAGATGCCAAAGATTAAATTACCAACAAAGCAGCCCTTTATCGACATGACGCCGATGGTCGACCTGTTCTCAATCCTGTTGATTTTTTTCCTGCTTACAGGAACTTTCAGGGCACAGGAACCGGCTCCTGTTGATACGCCTTTTTCAATATCAGAGAAACCAACACCTGATTTTAACAACATGACTATCGTTTTTTCAAGCGATAATCGTGTATTCTTTAATATTGACAATGGTCCTGATACACTTCTTAAATTCAGACCTAAAATTCTCGAGTGTGTTGGCCAGCGTTTTAATATTGAATTTACACCTGAAGAGCTGAGGAAATTCGAGAAGTATAATACTTCAATAGGCGTTCCTATTGAAAAAATGAAAGAGTTTCTTAACGCTGAAGATCCAAGTTTAAGAGAGGCTCTTCAGACAGGAATTCCTTACGATTCGCTCAACAACCAATTGGAAGTATGGGTTCTATGTGCCAGACAGATAAATCCTGCCGTAATGGCAAGTCTGAAAGGTGACGCAAGAACTGAGTTTCCGACCGTGAGAAGAATACTCGACATATTGCAGGATAAAAACGTTAACAGGTTTAACCTGGTTACCAGCCTCAGAGCTGTAAAAGTTGAAGACACAGAAAACAAATAAATAAGAAGTGATATGGCAGATATTGGTGGTGCACAAGAAACCGGAAAAAAAGGCGGTAAAAAAAGACGACCGGGCCGTAGGGGCGTAGTGCGTGTCGATATGACACCAATGGTTGACCTCATGTGTCTTTTGATCACGTTTTTCATGCTTACAACTGCTTTTAGCAAGCCTAAAATAATGGAGATCGTACTTCCTGAAAAAATTAAAAAGGAGAAGGAAAAAGAAGAGGCTCCAAAAATTGCTAAAAGCCGTACCTTGAATGTAATTCTTGGTCCCGAGAACAAAGTGCTGTGGTATACTGGAGCAGTGGACGATCCAAAGAATCCTCCGCCACTTCAGGTCACCGACTTTAGTCCTACAGGGATACGCGCACTTCTCCTTGAGAGAAACAGGGCTCTTTTCCGGAAAATTGAACAATTTAACAACGATGTCATTTCCGGTAAAATTAAAATGCCCTTAGATTCTATTGAAGCTGCTGTTACACGGTTGAAGAAAGAAGATGATACTGGTCCGATTGTACTGATTAAGGCGTACAAAACCTCAAATTATGGTAATTTCGTCGATATTCTCGATGAAATGTCTATAGTAGGTATAGCACGTTATGCAATTGTCGATATTAACTGGATCGAAGAGCAAATGGTCGAGAAAACACTCGGCATCACTCCCGGATCAGCTCAGTAGAAGAAACATTTAAATTAAAGGAAATATGGCAAAAGAAAAAATCAAGGCCCCTCCTTTTGATGAAATAGTATTTGAGAATAGAAATAAGGAGTATGGCGCTTATGTTTTGCGTAAAAAGTACGTTAAACATCTGACAGTAGGATTTCTTATAGGTGTTTTTGTGACAAGCGCTGCGATTATAGGGCCATACATAAATGCAAAAGCCCAGGAAAGCTATAAGAAAAGAGCTGAAAGGCAGGTTGAAATTCAGATGGAAAATATTGATCAACCTCAAAACGAAATAGAAGCACCTCCTCCACCTCCATCACCTCCACCTGAGGAAGCCGTTCAGACAACCAGATATGTTGCACCAGTTGTTGTTGACTCTGTAAAACCAGAGGAAGCAAAACAGCTTATGACCGCTGACGAAGCAAGAGTGGAAGTTAAAGACGAAGATGTTTCACTTGTTGAAGTAGTGGAAGAAGTTCAGGAAGAGGTTAAGGAGGAAGAGGCTCCAACAGAAGTGTTTGTGGTTGTTGAAGAAATGCCTTCTTTCCCGGGTGGTGATCAGGCACTTATGGAATTCATCTATTCCCACATCGAATACCCTGAAATTGCAAAAGAGAACAATATACAGGGAAGAGTTGTGGTAAGATTCTGCGTAACCTATAAGGGAACAGTGGATCAGGTATCCATAATCAAAGGCGTTGACCCATCGCTTGATAATGAAGCTATCAGGGTTATTAAAATGCTGCCTACATGGAAACCCGGAAAACAGGGTGGTAAACCTGTCAATGTTTGGTACAGTGTGCCTATTAACTTCCAGTTGAAATAAACAAGGAAAGCATAAAATAAAAAAGGGGCTGATTAAAGCCCCTTTTTTATTTCCTATCATTCATAATCTTTTTATGTAACTCTCCATTTCTGATCTCAATAGCTCCGAAAACAGATTAATATCTTCTTCAGTTGTGTCCCAGGTTGTCATCAGCCTGTATTCATTCTTTTTCTCATTCCATGTATAGAAAAAATACTTCTTTTGAATTCTCTCAGCCACCTCAGGCGGCATAATTATGAAAACCCCATTCGACTGTACAGGCTGAGTAATTATTATACCTTCAATATCCTTAATTCTATTATATAATATCCCTGCCATTCTGTTTGAATGACTCGCAAGCTCATACCATAAATTATTTCTGAAGTATGCAATATATTGCGCTGCTATATATCTCATTTTCGAGGCAAGATGCATGCCCTGTTTTCGTACATATTTGAAATCTGGTGCCAGTCCCTGACGCAGAAAACATATTGCTTCGCCATACATCATACCATTCTTGGTACCGCCAAATGTCAACAAATCGACTCCTGCATCAGTTGTAAAATTCCTGAAAGGCAGACCAAGATAAACAGCTGCATTTGCAATTCTTGCCCCATCCATATGCAACAGCATGTCATGTTTGTGCACATAATCGGCAAGAGATTTAATTTCTTCCGGTGTATAAACAGTACCCATTTCTGTAGACTGGGTTATTGAAACAACCTTTGGCTGGGAATGATGTTCAAATCCAAATCCGTGCATATGCTTATGAAGCATCTCCGGGTTTATTTTACCGTCATCAGTATCAACGGTAAGGACCTTACACCCTGCAAAGTTCTCAAGAGCCCCGCATTCATCCTGCTCAATATGAGAAGTATAAGCAGTTATGACAGAATTCCATGGCTTTAGTACCCCTGTAATACCAAGAACATTTGCCGCAGTTCCATTAAACACAAAGTATACTTCGGTGTCTTCGCCAAAATGTTGCTTAAAAATTACTTCTGCCTGCGATGTGTAAACATCAGCACCATAACCCAGCGCATGCCCCTGGTTAACAGCGTGTATCTCTTCAAGAATAAGGGGGTGGACTCCTGAATTGTTGTCGCTTGCAAACCCCCTCTTAATCAAATTATCCTGCACTTATCTGATCCTTGAACCTTTTAATGCAAAATATGTAATGTAAGCATAATAAACAAACAGACAGCATATTGCTGCAATTAGTCCGACGCTCTTCTGAATGCCTCCCATCATAATTGGCAGCAAGGCTGCGCCTATCACAGAGGTGGCAATAACTCCTGACCCTACCTTGGTATGAGGTCCGAGATCTTCAAGTGCCAGATTATAAATACATGGCCACATAATTGAGTGCATCAAGCCTGTTCCAAGGAATAAGACAAGAGCTGCCGAATTCATTCCAAATGAACCCAGAACGAGGGAAAGAAGCAACATTAGAGCTCCAAAAGTAGCATTGAAACTAAGTATTTGTCTTGCAGAATATTTTCTAAGAATGAATATGCCTGCTATACGGCCTACCATAAGACCTGCCCAGTAGTATGCCAGCAGTTTTGTTCTCATCTCACCATCATACGAAAATCCCAGCTTTGCAGAATAATCAGCAAAGAAGCTAGGAATTCCGACTTCCACACCCATATAAAAGAAAATTGCAAGTGATCCAAGCCACATGTGTGGATATTTGTAAGCACTCGATTTATATTCCTGTACAACTCCTTCAGTTTCTTCTCCTTCTTTTATTTCTGGCAGTTTAAGAAAGAACATAATTATCACAATAACCAGCGTTACAATTCCAATTCCGGCGAATGGTCCCTGGACTGCCTTTGGATCTGCTGAGGCCCCGCTTGAAGACGATACAATAAGCATCGAAACGAATATAGGAGCAATTACAGTAGCCAGTGAGTTAAGTGCATTAGTAAGGGTCAGACGACTGGCTGCTGTTTCTGGTTTACCAAGCGCATTTACATATGGATTAGCAGCTACCTGCAGCAATACCACCCCTATTGCAAATACTGAAACAGCGCTGAGGAACCCGTAATAACCCAGTGTTACACCCGGTATACACAGGAAAAAACCAAGGCTCACCAGAGCGAGGCCTGAAAGTACTCCGTTTTTGTAACCAATCCTGTTTAGAAGGTAACCAACAGGAATTGAAAAAATGTAAGCCCCATAAAAGAAAGTGTTGGGAAGCTGCTTCTCTACTTCATTAAGACCAAAAGCGTCTTTAAGATAGTTTATTAGCGAGTTATTCATCGTTGTAATAAAGCCAAACAAAAAGAATAGTGAGGCCATTACAATTAACGGAAACAGAAATTTGTTTTTTTCGTTTGTCATAGTTTTATTTTTTAACAAATTAAAGGTTAACTGTTTACATTCAGAATCGGTTTTTGTATTTTATTTATAGTTCAAAAACATAGCCCAGCACAATCATATTATTTATTCAGCTTTAAATTTATAAATACACGTATGCCTGTAGGTTTCACCCGGATTCAATATTACAGAAGGGAAATGAGGCTTATTGATTGCATCTGGAAAATGCTGTGTTTCAAGGCAAAATGCCCATCGTCTTCCGTATATTTTTCCACCTTTCCCCCTTTCATTATCTATCCAGTTTGCAGTATAAAGCTGTAGTCCGGGTTGTGTTGTATAGACTTCCATAATACGACCCGACTTTGGATCACGAGCTATTGCAGCGAGTCCAAGTGTACCGCAGCGGTGACTCAATACCCAGTTATGATCATAACCTGCACCATATTTTATATGGATATAGTCGCTGTCAATCCCCTCTCCTATTTTCCTTGGTGAAGTAAAATCCATGGGAGTTCCTTTAACACTCAGTATTTCTCCGGTAGGCAGATTTGTTTCATCAGTAGGAGTGAAATACCTTGCATTTATCATAAGCTCATGGTCATAAACTGGACCTGAACCTTCTCCAGCAAGGTTGAAATAGGAATGACTGGTAAGATTGACAACCGTAGACTTATCAGTAGAAGCATTATAATCAATTCTTAATTCATTTTCATCTGTAAGAGAATATTTTACTTTAACATTCAGATTACCAGGATAACCCTCCTCCCCATCGCGGGATAAATATTGCATTTCTACCGATGAATTATTTGAGGATACTACATCCCATAATACTTTATTGAATCCGATTAAGCCTCCATGCAGGTGATTCGGTCCATTATTTACTGCCAGTTTATATTCCCTGTCACCAAGAATAAATTTTCCTCCTCCTATTCTGTTGGCACACCTGCCACAAACTGCTCCCATATAAGGACCGTTTCCCATGATATATTCTTTTGCAGTATCATAACCCTGAACAATGTCGGCAAAATTTCCGTTTTTATCAGGAATGAATATACTAACAATAATAGCACCGTAATTGGTAATCTGGGCAATCAGTCCATTTTTATTTTTTAAAGTATAAAGGTTTACGGGTTTTTCATTATGGACTGTTTTGAATGATTCTTCCGGAATTATTTTCATACTAATTGACATTAGTTAATTATAGTTCTACTTTACAAGCGCCCTGGTGTCTGATAAACAGAGTTTTGCATGCACCTTTCCCGAAAAAGTGTTCAAGTGTATTTAAATATTTTTCGAGAAGGTTTTTGGGAACAAACGCCTGAATAGTTCCGGCAAATCCGCCTCCATGAACACGCCATGCACCCTCGCCTTTCAGTACAAGTTCACTCAATGCAAGAGCAAGAGAGACCCCCTGTTCTCTGGGATTTATAACAGCAAAAATGTTCTGATTATACATGTAAGAGCTGTAACCTGATTCTACAACCATTTCCAGAAATGCATGGAAATCATTTCTTTCAAGTGCATTAACCTGGTCAACTACTCTCTGGTTATCTTTCTGGAAGTGTATCGCACGAAGTATTGCTCTATCACCTACTTTTTCCCTTATTCTGGGAGCAATTTCAATTATCTGGTCGAGAGTTACCTGTCTGAGCACTTTTGCACCCAGTTCAGCGGCAACTGCTTTCATGTCGGCCGGAATTGAAGCATATTCATCATTCAAATCTGCATGGCTGCCACCTGTATCAGTTATAACAAGTGAATATCCAGTTGAAGTAAAATCAAAATTGACTTTTTTCACAACTGGATTTGCAGGTTCCTTGAAATCAATGGTAATCAGGCCTCCCATAGCAATTGCAACCTGATCCATAAGACCGCAAGGTTTACCAAAATAATTATTTTCGGAATATTGTCCGATTATAGCATTTTGAACGGGGTCAATTTTTCCGTCGTTGAAAAGTTCATTAAGGATTACACCTATAAGAACTTCAAATGAAGCAGAGGAGCTTAGTCCTGAACCCTTAGGCACACCACCATCAATACATGCATCAAAGCCTCCAATTTTGTAGCCTGATTCCTTAAACCGTGAACATATTCCTCGTACAAGTGCTGCAGAGGTGTATTTCTCGGCAGCAACAGGTGCAAGGGAAGCCAGATCTACTTCAAAACGAGGATAACCTTCTGATACAATACGAATTATGTTTTTATTATTTTTAGCTGCCACACATATATTATCGAGATTAACTGCTCCAGCAAGTACCCTGCCCCAGTTATGGTCGGTATGGTTTCCTCCTATTTCTGTTCTGCCCGGTGAACTGAAAATTTCAACTTCTTTTTTGCCAAAGTTTTCTTCGAACTGTCGTAAAAGAGTTTCATACCTCCGGGCATGTCTTTTCAGTTCAGCAGGTTCATTACCGTAAAGTTCACGGAAAATTTTATTATCACCGCCATTAATTGATTTGATGAGATATTCAGAAGTTTTCATTTTTTAATGTTTTTATGTTATCCGGAAAAACAAATATATAATATGAAATACAAAATTATGTTAAAGAGGTTGTCTAAAACATCTCCAGACAACCTCTTTCAAATTAAAATCAGATGCCAAAAAATAAAGACAGATGTTATTTATGCTTGCTTCCCACAAGAGCAAAGAATACAATATACAGGTAGCAGATAATAGGAAGAATAAATGCATATCTAACACCTGCACTGTCAGCCACAATTCCCATCAAAACCGGAACAACAGCGCCACCAACTATCAGGCTGTTAATAAGACCTGATGCCATGCTAAGTTCTCCCTTATCAAGGCCGTCAACACCAAGAGTAAAGATATTTGGAAACATTATTGAGTTAAAAAACCCAACGGAAAGACCCAGCCAGAGGATAATATTGCCTGAAGCAAACATTACTACAAGCAATAATAATGCAGCTATAATTCCAAACACTGCAAGTGACCTGTTGGGTTTTCCTTTACCAATCAGAAATGCAAGGTAATTTACAACTGCTATTCCGGCAAATATTAATCCATCAGTAATTTCGCGCCTTACGAACCATCCGACGAAGATTGCAAAAGCAATTACAATAGCGGTATACATGTACTTCTTGGATGCCTCAATTTTTGATAACATAAATGAACCATAGAATCTTCCAATCATAGCACCGCCCCAGTAAAGAGCAATCATTTTTGCAGCGTCGGACTGAGCAATATTGATGGCTTCCTGGAAGTACCTCTGAAGCATTGCAGCAGAGCCAACCTCAGCACCCACGTAGCAGAAGATACCCACGGCTCCGAGTAAAACATGGGAATATTTCCACACACTTTTTCTTTCGATACCCTGTGTGGGTATTACAGGAAGCTTCATAAAATAGATTGCAACTGCAATAATAATAACCACTACTGCAATTATAATAAAAGGTGTTGGAACCGACTGGGCAGCTTCAGCTGCGCTCAGTGCTGCTTCAGCGGTTGTCTTGAACACAAAAACACTCGCAATGATCGGAGCAAGATAAGTTGCAATTGAATTAAGCGCCTGTGTCAGATTCAGCCTTGCTGATGCTGTTTCTGAAGGTCCAAGAGCCGTGACGTAAGGATTGGCTGCTACCTGCAGAAATACCACACCGCTTGCCATAATGAAAATTGCAATCAGGAAGAAAGGAAAAGAAAGAGCTTTGGCGGCAGGGAAAAACAGAAAACTACCTAATGCCACCAATAACAGACCCAGAATAACACCTCCTTTATACCCGATTTTTTTAATAATCCCCCCTGCAGTAAAGGAGAGAAGAAAATAGGTCAAAAAGAATGCAAAGTTGACAAGCTGAGTCTCGAAATTCGTTAATTCAAAAACAGCTTTAAACTTATCAGCCAGTGTAATATTAAATGTGGTTACAAAACCAAAAAGGAAAAAAATCATCCCCATAAATGCCATACCGGCTGCCTGTGTACTTTTTTGTTCTGTCATAGTGATATAGTTTTAAGGTTTAACTGTTCTGGTTAGTTTTAACGATTGTAAATTTACATTTTAAGATGAATTTTCAAAAATATTGAAATATTATTTACTTCATAGCCAGAGAACAAAATATTTGTTTTCAGTAAATGGACCCTTATGATAATTGTTTGATTATTAGTATTATAATTTATTTAATACAAAATTGATTAATCAGGACAAATTTCAATAGTAATCTGTTATTCAGCAAATAAGCAAATTGTGGATATTCCGAAAAGCATTTTGAGTTAATTATTGTTAATTAACCGGAAAAAAGAAATTTATACATTGAATATATTTACAGTAAATAAAACACATGACTACACGATACTTCGTATTTCTTTCATTCAAAGGCACAAAATATTTCGGATGGCAAATTCAGCCCAACTCAATTACCGTTCAGAAAGTTGTAGATGAAGCTTTGAGTACCATACTAAGGGAAAAGATTTCAACTATTGGAGCAGGCAGAACGGATTCGGGTGTTCATGCGAAATTTTTCTGTGCACATTTCGACAGTATTTATAATGATCTGGAAACCAGAAAAAACCTTTTGACAAGATTAAACAGGTTTCTCCCTGTTGACATTGCAGTACAAAGAATTAAAAAGGTTAGGAATGATGCACACGCAAGGTATAGCGCAGTTTCCAGAACATACAAATACTATATAACCAAGAATAAAGATCCTTTCAGTGAAGATACATCATGGTTTGTGCCTTACCATCTTGATTTAGACTGCATGAACAAAGCCTGCTTAATACTGACAAAACATTCAGATTTTACAAGTTTCAGTAAGCTGCATTCAAATGCAAAAACAAATATTTGCAACATTCATTATGCAAAATGGGAAGATGAAGATAATCTTCTCATTTTCACCATTAAAGCCGATAGATTTCTCAGAAATATGGTTAGAGCAATTGTAGGGACAATGGTTGAATTAGGGCGCAAGAAAATAAATCTGGATGATTTTGAAAAGATTATCAATGCCCGCGACAGATGCAAAGCTGGGAAATCTGTTCCGGCAAAAGGTTTGTTTCTTGAAGACATTGAATACCCGGGAGACATTTTTTCCTAATCAGGATTATTCCATATCTCCCACGATTTTTCAGCCTGCAGCCTCAGCATTTCCAGTCCGTTTATTATTGTACACCCTCTTCTTAAACCTTCTTTGAGAAACAGAGTTTGTTCGGGATTATAAATAAGATCGTACAGAATATGTGACGGGGAAAGCAAATGATAAGGTATATCCGGTTTATTATCAGTCAGTGGGTACATTCCAACCGGTGTGGTATTGACAATCAGCATTGTAGTGTCGATAACTTCCTCATTAATATCCTCATAGGTTATGCATTCCGGCTTTTTTATACGTGAAACAAAAATTACTTTTATGCTCAATTGTCCAAGAACATAGGCAACAGCCTTTGAACTACCACCTGTCCCAAGTACTAATGCATGGCTAATTTTTCTGTTTAAAAAAGGCTTTAATGACTCCCTGAAACCATAGATATCAGTATTATAACCTTTCAATACAATTTTATCACCGTTACGGTAT
Source organism: Bacteroidota bacterium (assembly GCA_029552825.1). Lineage (GTDB taxonomy): Bacteria > Bacteroidota > Bacteroidia > Bacteroidales > VadinHA17 > LD21. The sequence goes on along the minus strand of JAKPDL010000227.1, from coordinate 72,204 downwards.
ATTTTAATAACATTCACAGCTCCCACTTCGGATGCTTCAGTGTCAACTGAATCGAGAAAAGGAATAACTTCCTGTTTATATGGTATTGTTACATTTAGTCCAGATAATTCTTTTTCTTCTTTGATAAGTTTTTCGAATTCCTTTAAACTTTTCAGTGGGTAGTTATCATATGAAGCATCTTCAATGCCTTCATTTCTGAATTTTTCGGCAAAGTATTTCTTTGAAAAAGAGTGTTCAAGCGGGTACCCAATCAGGCCATATTTTCTCATTTCATGAACAAAATAATAAAATTCTCCCGTAGTTTTTAATCGGCCTTATTTTAAATTATCCGGGAGGAACTGGAAAAAGGTATCTCCCCTCAGACCTAGCCGTAGTGATTCGAGTGGGATTATTTCATTGGGAGGAATATTTCCAAGATTAACGTTAGCACCAAAATGTTTTATAAACCACGCCTGCTGGGATTTCATTGGGGCTTCCCAAATAACATTATCAAGGTTAACATGGGTTGATATCGCATCCACAACTGCATGATTTATAGATCCATCATCATTATAAATGCCTATTGTACCCGATTCCCGTGCTTCTGCAATTACTTTAACAGAACCGGCTTCAAGTTCCGACTTCATCATTGCTACCCATTGGTCAGGGGTATAAACTACTTCTTTCTTTTTTGACCCCACCTCTGAAATAACTGTAGCTATCTTTGAGAGTTTGTTTATATATTCGAGTTTCCGGGAATGTTCAATATCGTATGAACCGTCAGATATCTCAATCATAGTAATTTCATATTCCTGAATAAATCTGACAAATTCCTCAAACATGTTTCTTATTAGAAATACTTCAAAAAGCGTACCTCCAAAGTATGGTATCACACCTGCCTTTTTATATACTTTGATTTTCTTCTTCAAATCAGGAGTGATAATTGAAGTTCCAAAGCCGAGTTTTACATAATCGGTATATTCACTCCCTACCGACATAAAATCTTCAGCTTCCCTCACACTCAGTCCTTTGTCCATTACCATCGTAAGTCCTCTGGTTCTAGGTTTAGAGGGCCTTTCAGGAATAAAGGGCAATTTAAAGTTCATACAGATTAAGTATTTCTGGTTAGACCTTTTAACAGACTACGTATATCTTTATTATTAATCTCCTTCGGAAATAAATCAATAAATTTTTCAAATATTTTATTATCAAGTTCCAGTGCTTTTTTAAGATGAACTATGGCTGATTTATTGTTTCCTGATTGGACATATAATGCTGCCATCAGGTAGTTAATTCCTGGTATATCGCCAATTATTTTATATGCTTTATTTAGAAGAGGTAACGTTCTGGTGGCAAGTTTTTCTTCAATTATTATCTTACCAAATTCATACCATGAATCTTGGTAATAAGGGTCTATTTTAAGTGATTCCCTAAAACATCTTAGTGCTCGTTTCTTATTGCCAGTCAGCATAAAAGCCTTTCCAGTAAAATACCACAGTTCTGGATTACTAGAGTCTATTTCGGCAGCTTTTCTGAAAAAGCCAAGGCTTTTTTCGGCGTTGCCGCTATTAAGCTCAGAGATTCCAAGTCCAATCCATGCATCAGTAAAATCGGGAGCCAGTTCAATTGCCTCATAGTAGTATTTTTTTGCAAGAGATGGGTTCCCGGTTTTTTCGTAGCACTCTGCGATATATGTCATGGCCTCATGGCTTTCAGGTTCAATCTGAAGGTATTCCTGATATGCATGAATTGCCTCTTCATATTTGCCAAGATAAGCCAGGACTACACCCTTATTAAATAGTGCGAAATCATTTTGAGGATTTATAGCAAGTGCATAATCGTATGCTTCGAGGGCTTCGTAATGACGTTCCGTTTTATTATAGATCATTCCAAGGTTATACCAGGCACTATCTGAGAAGGGTTCTTCATCGAGAAATCTGGTGTAATATTTAATACTGTTTTCAAAATCATCGATTTTTTCGTAGGCATATGCCATGTCATACAGATGCTCGGGGTAGTAAGGTTCAAGTTCAATAAGTCGTTCAAGATAAGGTATTACTTCCTTATAGTAATTAAGGTTTTGCAGTATTGAGGTTATTGAAAAAAGTATATTCTCCACATCATCCGAATCTTTTGCAAGGGCAAGGTCAAACATTTTTCTTGCACCCTGAATGTCGCCCATCATACCAAGAGCAGTGCCTTTTACAAGAAAAATTTCATGATTCCCAGGTTCTATAGTCTCAAGTTTTTTAAGAATGAGCAGGGATTCAGCTATTCTTCCCCTATCAAGCAATACTTTTGCATTTCTTAAAAGAATAGGTACTGAATTAGGATGTTGCTTACTTGCTATTGAAGCTGCTTCAAATGCCCTTGCCTGATTGTTCCGTTCAAGATAATAATCAATAATTGTCTCAAATTCAATAACATCAAAGAAATAATTTTCATTATTTCTTTTCATCCTTTCAAATCTCTGAATGATTTTCTGGACTTCATCTTCCTCCTGTGAAAACCAGTGTCTTTCTTCTTCCATTTAATCTTCAGTAAAACTTTTCAAAGTTAATATTATTTTTTTCGTCAAATTGTTAAGCAAATATCATTTATAAACATTTTAACACTTTAATAAACATTAAAATCTGTTAATAAAATACAAAAAGAAACAAAAAACTATTTATTAATAACACAACGCAACCGTTGGTTAATAAAAATCATCTATATATTTGGAAACCCTCATACCCAATATACCCTAGAATTAACCTAAATTCTATGCAGAAGGGCCGGGCCAAACCCGGTTCTTCAATTATTTGAGGGGGTTTCTCTCACGATAAGAAAATAAAATCTTAATTTTGTTGAAACATATTTTTTAATATGAAAATCTTTTATAAACCTAATTATTTATTCATTTTCACTGCTTTTTCATTTTTCTTGATGGTTTATAGCAGTGGATGCAAAAAAAAGGATAATCCAGTAAAGTTTCCCATGGGAATTTTTCCTGATTCGCTATATAACCTCTCAGGGCTGAATTCGGAATATGATGATTACAACCTAAATCTGTATTCAGTTTCGGGTACACATCCGGTTATTTTTTCAAGCAACAGGGGAAGCAAGGGAGGGCAATTTGATTTTGTTCAGGGGGTAATTTCGTTTGATTTCGATAAAGAGACAGGTAATTTTGTGCTTAGCAGCGATATTACGTCCGATATATATTATGCGACTATCATAAATAAAGCTAATACAGCTCTCAATGATTTTGGGCCTTACAGCTATTTCAGTTCGAGTGACGGCTATGAATATATGATTTATGCATCTGAAACAGCAGACAACGGCCTTGATCTGTTTTATGTCAAAAACCTGCCACGTTTTGGGAATAATGCACCAAATGTTACAGGGCCTTTCCCGATCACGGTAATAAACACTTCATTCAACGACAGTTATTTAACTTTTGATTTTAACGGCGACTCAATTTATTTTTGTTCTGACAGAGACGGGAATTACGATATATATGTTTTGAAAAGAAACGCCGGGATTGTTACCGATCTATTTTTTTCTGGGGCTCCCGAACTGGCAGTAAAAGTTGACAGTATCAACAGCAGTTTTGACGACATGGCTCCATATATTTATATGAATATCATGGTTTTTGCATCGAACCGACCGGGAGGGTTAGGCGGGTTTGATTTATATTATTCAGTTTATAAAAACGGTAAATGGAGTTCTCCTTTCAATCTTGGGCCATCTGTTAATTCATCACACAATGAATTCAGACCAGTAATAATTTATAATAAAGATTTTTCTAATCAGGCGATATTATTTTCATCCGACAGACCGGGTGGAAGCGGAAGATATGACCTTTATTTCACAGGTTTCAACCTACCCGTATCAAGGGTTATTTATTGATTTCTTTAATCTTTCAGACTTGCAGCCAGAAGGGTATTTCTTAAAAGTGATACTCTAGTCATAGGACCAACTCCACCTGGAACTGGAGTAATATATGAGCACTTTGGAGCAACATTTTCAAAATCAACATCACCAACAAGTTTCCAGCCCGATTTTGTTTCAGGTGCTACTACTCTGGTGGTTCCGACATCAATAATTACAACGCCCTCTTTTACCATATCTGCTTTAACGAATCCGGGGGATCCTAGTGCTGCTATAAGTATGTCGGCCTGTAAAATAATATCTTTAATGTTTTCTGTTCTACTATGTACTACAGTAACGGTGGCATCTATCCCTTTCAGAGAAAGTAGAATACTTACTGGCCGGCCAACAATATTACTTCTTCCGACTACAACGCAATGTTTTCCTGCAGTTTTTATTCCTGTTCTTTTTATCAGTTCAATTATCCCGAAAGGAGTAGCAGGGAGGAATGAGGGGATACCCAGAACCATTTTTCCAACATTAACCGGATGAAAACCATCTACATCCTTTGAGGGATCTATGGATTCAATTATCTTATTTTCTGAAATAGTGTCAGGAAGAGGAAGTTGTACAATAAAACCATCAACCTCATAATCGCTGTTGAGTTTTTTTATATTATCAATCAACTCATTCTCCTGAACATTTGAGTCGAATCTTATAAGAGTTGAATTGAATCCTACCTCTTTACAGTCTTTTATCTTGTTTGAGACGTAAATTTCACTTGAAGGGTCATTTCCAACGAGAATAGCCGCAAGATGTGGAATTTTAAGACCTCTTGATTTTCTTTTATCCACTTCAGCTGCTATTTCCCTTTTTATTTCAGCTGCAATTTTTTTACCGTCAATTATCTGCATTATGGATGAGTTTATCTCCTATTAATAAGTTTTGCCGGATTACCGCCTTTGGCTATGGTTTTCATCATTTTTCGCATCTCATCAAATTGTCTTAAAAGTTTATTCACTTCAGGTACTGAAGTACCACTTCCTGCAGCTATTCTTTTGCGTCGGCTTCCGTTAATAATATGGGGATTGCTTCTTTCCTCCGGGGTCATGCTCTGTATAATGGCTTCAATTCTTTTGAAAGCTTTATCATCTATGTCGAGATCTTTAATTGCTTTTCCCACACCCGGTATCATGCCAATCAGATCCTTGACATTACCCATTTTCTTAATTTGCTGAATCTGAGTCATGAAATCGTTAAAATCAAACTGGTCTCTGGCTAGCTTCTTCTGTAGTTTACGGGCCTCCTCTATATTGTATTGTTCCTGGGCTTTTTCAACCAGTGTCACAATGTCTCCCATGCCCAGAATTCTGTCAGCCATTCTTTTCGGATAAAATATGTCAATAGAATCGAGCTTTTCTCCTGTGCTGACGAATTTTATCGGTTTATTGACTTCGGCCTTTATTGACAGGGCTGCACCACCTCTTGTGTCGCCATCCAGTTTTGTTAGTACCACGCCTGTAAAATCGAGGCGTTCATTAAATTCCCTGGCTGTGTTCACAGCATCCTGGCCTGTCATTGAATCGACCACGAACAATATTTCAGCAGGTTTGATTGCATCGCGTATCGATGCTATTTCAGCCATCATCTCTTCGTCAATTGCAAGTCTTCCTGCAGTATCGAGTATCAGTACGTCATAACCTTTAAGTTTTGCCTCCTTTACTGATTCGATGGCTATCGATACGGGGTTTTGGCCAGGTTGTCCTGTATAAACAGGTGTCTGAATCTGATTTCCTATTATTTTTAGCTGCTCTATAGCTGCCGGACGATAAATGTCACAGGCAACAAGCAAAGGTTTTTTGTTATGTTTATTTTTAACCCACTGGGCAAGTTTCCCGCTGAATGTTGTTTTGCCAGAACCCTGTAAACCGGCAATAAGAATAATTGCAGGATTTGCTTTAAGGTTAATGTCAGATTTTTCTGACCCCATCAGTTCAGCCAGTTCATCGTGGACGATTTTAATCATCATCTGCGACGGATTGACGGCGGTCAGAACCTGTTGGCCAAGAGCTTTCTGCTTAACTGTGTCAGTAAACTGTTTTGCAATTTTAAAATTGACATCTGCATCTAGCAATGCACGCCTTACATCCTTAAGGGTCTCAGCAACATTTATTTCTGTTATTCTCCCCTGACCCTTAAGGATTTTAAATGATCTCTCAAGCCGTTCTGTCAGATTCTCAAACATTTTATATTCATTATAAAAGGTACTACATTCTTTCAGGCATTTCAATACCCAGAAGCCCCATTGCTTCCGAAAGAACAAAAGCGATTCTGTCGGACAACATGAGTCTGAAATTTCTTGTTACAGGATCTTTCTCCCCCAGAATTGTATAATCGTGATAATACTGATTAAATTCCTTCGCCAGCTCATAACAGTAATTTGCAATATTAGCCGGATTATAAGTCACTGCTGATTCTGTGACGGTTTCTGAAAATTTTTTAATCAGTTTAATAAGTTCTATCTCTTTTGCATTTGGTTGTGCTGATTGCAAAAGTTCGGGGTCAGGATCTATTTTGTTCTGTATTGCCTTTCGCATCACCGATCTAATTCTGGCATAAGTATACTGAATAAATGGACCTGTGTTACCGTCGAAATCAATTGATTCGGAAGGGTTGAAAAGCATATTTTTCTTTGGGTCAATTTTAAGGATGAAGTATTTTAAAGCTCCAAGTCCAACTTTCCTGAAAATTTCATTCTTTTCTTCTTCAGAATAACCATCCAGTTTACCCAGTTCCAGCGACACATCCCGTGCTGTATTTATCATTTCTTCAATCAGGTCGTCTGCATCAACAACAGTCCCTTCGCGTGATTTCATCTTCCCTTCCGGAAGCTCAACCATGCCATAGGAATAATGTATTAAGCCATCGGCCCATGCAAAACCCATTTTCTTTAATATAGCTTTCAAGACCTGGAAATGATAATTCTGCTCATTACCAACAACATAAATGCACTTATCAAATTTGTAGTCATTATGTCTTACAACAGCAGTACCTATATCCTGGGTTATATAAACTGCCGTTCCGTCTGACCTGAGAAGTACTTTATGATCGAGTCCGTCGGCAGTAAGGTCAGCCCATATGGAGCCATCTTCTTTTTTGTAAAATATTTTATTATCAAGAGCTTTCAGAACAAGTTCTTTTCCATCTTTATAAGTATCTGATTCATAATAAATTTTATCAAAGTCGACACCCAATTTTCTATATGTCTCATCAAACCCCTGATAGACCCATGAATTCATCATTTTCCATATCTCAACGGTTTTTGTGTCGCCGGCTTCCCATTTTACAAGCATCTCTCTGGCTTCAATGATTATTGGAGCTGTTTGCCTTGCTGTTTCTTCGTCAACCCCCTGTTTCATCAAAGCTTCAACCTGCTTTTTATATTCATTTTCAAACAACACGTAGTATTTTCCAACAAGATGGTCGCCTTTCATGCCTGAACTTTCGGGTGTTTCACCGTTCCCCCATTTGAGCCACGCGAGCATTGATTTGCATATATGAATACCCCGGTCATTTACAATATTAGTTTTGATAACATTATGACCGCATGATTTCAGTATTTTGTAAAGAGAATATCCAAGAAGATTATTTCGTATATGCCCCAGATGGAGAGGTTTATTGGTATTGGGGGAAGAGTATTCCACCAGTATAATTTCGGGTTTTGCAACCCTGCAGGGTAAAAAGATGTCATCCAGGAAACAGAAATCTTTGAAATAATCAGCCCACCATTTATCGGAAATCTTCAAATTAAGAAATCCTTTTATTACATTGAATTCAGAAATAGCCGGCAAATTGTTAATAAGGAAATTACCAATATCTTCAGCAGTCTTCTCAGGGGTATTTTTCGAACATCGTATTAATGGAAAAACAATAAGAGTATAATCACCATTAAATTCTTTTCTGGTTTTCTGAATTTGAATCAGATTTAAGTCAACATCCTTGTTATAGAGTGACCTTACAGCTTCCGCTATTTTGTTCCTGAGAATATATTCCATAAAATTTGTAAATTCAGCGGCAAATATAATTCTTTTATGCTTTTGCGGGAAAGTAAAAATAAGTTTGGGCCATTTAAACCTTAATCTTTACCCATTTTAGGTGAAATGCATAAAATATTTGACAATTGTATTATTTATTTTGATAAAGGTTTTATCTGACTATATAAAATAACTTTATATTTGGATTGTAATAATTAAAAATTTACCGGTTTTTTATAATCCAAGTAATGAAAGAATTAAAAAATCTTTACAAAGAGCCAACTTCAAAAACTCCCGAAGTAGATTTTGACTCATTAACAGGCAATCTTATCCTGTCAGGAAGGTCCATACCTGAGAATGCAACCGATTTATATGAACCACTATACAACTGGATAGTGGAGTATGCAAAGAATCCCAGACAGGTGACAAATTTAAGGCTCAATCTTGAGTATTTTAACACAGCCTCTTCGATATGGCTGGCCAAAATTGTAAAGGTTTTGAGTCATGTGGATGATCCTGATAAAATACTCTATATTCATCTCTATTTCAATGTGGAAGAATTTGACAATATGGAGACTGAAGACATTAAGGATGCAATCAGTCCGGTAATTGATGTCCTTGGCGGGGCTACAATCAGCATAGGAATAAAAATATACGGTACCGACGAAAAAGGGGAAATCATAAAAGAGTCAATGGTTCTAGTTTAGAACAATCTTTTTATCTCAAGGATTTTTCATTTTTTTCTAGTAATTTTAATACCAAATTTAACCGCGCAGCGATATGCGATTTTTGTGTATTATATTAATATCAACACTATTTACAATGGAAATGTTTTCCCAGAGTAAAACCGGAGATCGTCAACCTGCTGCAGCAGGAAGGTTTTATCCGGCAAGCCGTGAAACTTTGCTTCGCGATCTCGAGCAAATGTTTGCATCATGTGATAAGTATCCAGAAAAATTAAAGGTAAGAGCAATTATTGTCCCCCACGCTGGTTATATTTACTCAGGTAGAACGGCAGCTTCAGCATTTTCGACAATACCAGCAGATAGTAAATTCAAAAACATTTTTCTTATCGGCTCAAGCCATATTATGGCATTTGAAGGCGCCTCGGTTTATTATACGGGAGATTTTTTAACTCCTCTTGGAAAGATTACAGTAAATAAGGAAATTGCAGAAAAACTTCGAAAAGAGCACAGCGTTTTCAGGTTTCAGGAAAATGCTCATTCTCAGGAACATAGCCTTGAGGTTCAAGTTCCATTTATCCAATATTATTTCAAGAACCTTCAGCAAATTGTGCCAATAATTATTGGAACAAATAACAAAAATACCATTAAAACTATTGCCGAAGCTTTAAGACCATGGTTTACTCCGGAAAACCTTTTCATTATCAGCAGTGATTTCTCCCACTACCCACCATATAAAGAAGCAAAAGAAGTGGATAATGCCACAGCTGATGCGATAGTATCAAAAGATCCTGAATTGTTTTTAAAGACTCTCTCACAAAACTCATCAAAAAGAATTCCGAACCTTGCTACAAGTATGTGTGGCTGGACTTCGGGGTTGATGCTTCTCTACCTTGTGAACAATGACCCGAACCTTGTATTCAAAAAAATAAGTTACTGTAATTCTGGCGATTCACAGTATGGCAATAAAGAAGAAGTTGTGGGTTACCACGCAATAGTCCTTGCAGAGGTTCAGAAAAATAAACAACCAGCCGGTAATCAGTCGCAGGAAATGCAGTTTACACAGGAAGAAATTGACCAGATGTTCAAGATTGCCAGAAATTCAATTGCCACAATGCTTAATGAACACCGTAGACTTGTATTGAATCCTTCAGAGATTCTTCCGGGACTGAAGAGAAACCTGGGAGCTTTTGTTACTCTCAGAATTGATGGAAAACTAAGAGGATGTATTGGCAGATTTGTTTCGTCAGAGCCCCTATACGAAGTCATAAACCAGATGGCAATTGCATCGGCTTTCAACGACACCCGTTTTATGCCACTGACAAAGGAAGAATTCAAGAAAATTGAAATTGAAATATCTGTGCTTGGTCCTCTTAAAAGGATTAACAACATTTCCGAGATTATACTCGGAAAACACGGCATTTACATCAAAAAAGACTTCAGATCAGGTACCATGCTTCCGCAGGTGGCTACAGAGAATAAATGGACAGTTGAGGAGTTTCTTGGATATACCTCCCGTGAAAAAGCTGGTCTTGGATGGGATGGATGGAAAGATGCAGAATTATACGTTTATGAAGCACTGGTGCTTGAAGAAAAGAAATAACAGATAATGTATCATGTAATAAGTACAGGGACTGCAGTTTTTGTATTGTATCTGATATGTCATTTCTTTTATAAGTCAGGTTTTCTCTCCCTTGCCGACCACCGGAAAATATGGAATCTAATATTAGCGGTAACATTTATCACAACCGCATCAGCAGGTCTCATCCTGGCTCTGAAAGTAACATACAAATGGGAAAACAGTTTCTTTGACTCCCTGCTCAGATGGCATGTTGAGACAGGTATAGCGTTCTCTTTTACAGGGATAATTCATTTGCTGTGGCACCTCACATATTTCAAAAACCTGTTCACTTACAAAAAGACGCTAACTGAAGAGATTCCTGTTTACAAACAGTCATATACTTCAAAACATTTTGCCGCCAATCTGTTCTTTATAGGATATCTGAGCTCTTCAGTACAGTTATTGCTGATGAGAGAAATACTTAACATTTCAGGTGGATATGAATTGATAACAGGGACCTTTCTCGCATCATGGCTTATAAGTTCTGCAGCAGGCTCATATTATGCAGGAAAATCATTATTTAATAACCTGAAAAGAATAAATACTTTTTTTGCTATCAGCCCTATTCTCTCTCTTATAATGATGATCCTTTTCCACAGATTATATATCAACCCTGGTGAAACACCTTCCTTTCTTACAAGCATAATATTTAACATCCTTGTGCTTTTCCCGTTCTGCTTTGTTTCTGGATTTGTATTTATTAAAGTATTGACGGCCGCAAAACAAAATTATATTTATAATAGTGGTAAATCATTTTCAATAGAGACAACAGGAGGAATTGCGGCAGGACTTATTGTTACCCTGCTAACATCAGGCATCCTAAATACATATCAGATCCTGGCAATTTCTGTAATAATATTCCTGCTGTTTCTCATAATGATGTATTTCAAACCTGATTTTAATATCAGACTAATTTCAATAGCGGCAAGTATTATATTAATACTTGTTAGCATCTGGCAGGGTCCAGACAAGTTTTTCAGACAGATTCTTCTAAAAGGAATAAATGTAGAATCTTCTTCCGACACCCCTTACGGCAACATAACAAAAGGAATATATGAGTTAGAGGAATCAACATACTATAATCACCGTATTATCAGATGGAAAAACGATGAAATTGAACGGGAGGAAAACATACATTATGCGATGCTTCAACATGATAACCCAGAAAAAATACTCCTAATTTCAGGCGATCCATCCTCATGTATAAATGAGATTCTGAAATATAATGTGAAAAAAATATATTACGTTGAAAGAGATCCTGAACTGGTAAGAACCTTTATGACTGAAAATTTTCCCGGCAAAGAAATAATGGCTATACAAAATGTTGATGCATACAGTTTTATCAGAAAGACCCACGAAAAATTCGATATTGTAATTATGATCCTCCCTCCCCCATCAACAATCCTTCTTAACCGGTACTATACAAAAGAATTTTTTGAAAATGTTAAGAAAAAGCTTAACGATGGGGGAATATTCGCATGCACACCCGGGTCAGCTGAAAATTACTATAACTACCAGTCGGCATCATTGTATTCGGTAATTTATAATACTCTGGCATCTGTATTTAAGAATATCCTTCCTGTTGCAGGTAATAAATTATATTTTATATCGTCTGATAATGAGCTGAGTACAAATATTTGCTCTCTCCTCGAAAAAAGGGGAATAAAAAATATTTATGTAAGCTCCGATTATCTGGATGATGAATTAATTAAAATGAAATCCAATGAGATCCTCTCCATAATTGATTATAAGACACAAATTAACACTATTAAACGTCCTATTGCATGTTTTCACTTTCAGTCATATAATCTGACTCGAGACCTGGGGAAAATTGTTCCTGCATTTGTTATTATGCTTATCCTTTTCTTCCTTCCTGTATTTACAATAAAACCCGTGAATTTTCCGATGTACTCTGCTGCAGCATCATTAGCTGGATTTGAAATATTAATCCTGATGTCCATTCAGTCATCGGCAGGTAATATTTACCATTTGACCGGACTTGTAATTGCTGCAATAATGGCCGGACTTTCTGCAGGTGCATGGATAAAACCTTTTTTCCCGGAGAAAAAACATGTAAAATATTCCATGTTAATACTATTGACTTTTTATTTAATTACTGGAGTTATAATAAACAGGATAATTTTAATGAACAGTCCTGCTGTAGCAGTTGCAATTTTACTAGTAATAAGTTTGATACCTTCGTTTATTACAGGTTCCATCTTTAAGGTCATGACTGAAACAGAGAGTACTAATCAAACACCTGCAGGTGTGTACAGTTCCGATCTGGCAGGTTCTGCCCTCGGATTTATAGCAATATCTGGGGTTACGGTTCCTCTTGCAGGTTCCCTAAATACAATGCTGATAATATCCGGTTTAATCTTCATAGGATTTATATTTGCATTAATGTTTCAGAAATATTAAGTAAAAAACAGGGAGGGAATATGAAAGGGAGGAAAATAAGCAAGCGGGAGTTTTTAAAAAGATGCTCAGTTGTTTCGGCTGGTTTTGTTTGTTTTTCACCGGAAATGCTCAGGGAAAATCCATTTTCTGAACAGAAAACCGGATTAAAACTGGCAATGTATCAGGAAGAAACACCAAGAGGTATAATGTGCAGGATATGTCCAAATGAATGTGAGTTGAAGGAAGGGGAAGTAAGCAAATGCAATAATCGGAAAGTTATCAAATCGAAACTTTATACGATGGCTTACGGCAATCCCTGTTCGGTAAATATCGACCCTATCGAGAAAAAACCATTTTATCACTTTTTCCCTGGTACAAGGGCATATTCCATTGCAACAGCTGGTTGCAACCTTGCATGCTTAAACTGTCAGAACTGGTCTATATCCCAGACCAGTCCGGATAAGACAAGGAACTATACGTTACCACCTGAAAAGGTTGTTGAGGAGTGTCTGAATCTGAAATGCAAGTCTATTGCTTACACTTATTCCGAGCCGGTTTCCTTTTATGAATATTCGTACGATACAGCAGTACTGGCAAAAGCAGCAGGTATTAAAAATGTTTTCAAGTCGAATGGTTACATAAACAGAGAACCTCTTGAAAAACTCTGCGGAGTGCTGGATGCTGCGAATATTGATCTTAAATCTTTCAGTGAAAGCACATATCTAAGGTTATCGGGCGGTAAACTTCAGCCCGTTCTTGAATCGCTTAAAATATACCGTGACAATGGTGTATGGCTTGAAATTACAAACCTTATTGTTCCAACCTGGACTGACAAGCCTGAGGAAATAAGAAATATGTGCCGCTGGCTTTACAAGAACGGTTTTGCTTCAACACCATTACACTTCAGCAGATTTTATCCGGTCTACAAGCTCGAACAGTTACCTCCTACTCCGCTGAACATTCTGAATCAGGCTGCAAAAATAGCTGCCGAAGAAGGAATACAATATATTTATATTGGCAACGTACCGGGGAACGAAATGGCTGATACCAGATGTCCTTCGTGCAACACTACTGTAATTAAAAGGACAGGATACCGGATAGATTTCAACAAGATAACTGATGGCAAATGTCCATCGTGTGGCAAAAAGATAGATGGAATATGGAATTAGATTTAATTTATTAAAATACTCTTACCCGAAATTATGAAGCTGAGTGAAGCAAAGAAACGTATTGAAGAACTTCGAAAGGAAATAAATGAACATAACAGACGGTATTATGTATTGAACGATCCTATCATTTCTGATTTTGAATATGATTTACTGATGAATGAGCTGGAAACTCTTGAAAAGATGTTTCCGGAACTGATAACTGAAGATTCACCCACAAGGAGAGTTGGCAGTGATCTGACAAAAGAGTTTGTACAGTACCGGCATAAATACCCGATGTTATCGCTCAGCAACACTTATTCGGCAGAGGAAGTTATGGATTTTCATAACAGGGTTATAAAAGTTGCAGGCAAAGATGTTGAATACGTATGTGAGCTGAAATTTGACGGGGCATCTATCAGTCTTACTTATGTAAAGGGAAAACTTGAGCGTGCACTTACGAGGGGAGATGGGTATTCAGGCGATGATGTGACCCAGAATGTACTTACAATAAAATCAATTCCGCATGAATTACCGGCAGGAGATTATCCTGAGGAATTTATCATCAGGGGGGAAATCCTGATGTCACGGCCAGTATTTAATGAACTTAACAAAGAGCGTGCAGCTGAGGGACTACCGCTTTTTGCCAATCCGAGAAATGCGGCTTCAGGAACCCTGAAACTTCTTGACCCTAAAATAGTTGCAAGTAGAAAACTGGAGTGTTTCCTTTACTACCTTCTCGGGGAAAATTTGCCCTGTGATAACCATTATGGCAATATGTTAAAAGCCAGGGAATGGGGATTCAGGATCTCAGAACACATGAGGTTATGCAAAAGCATTGATGAGGTTATGGAATATATAAATCACTGGGATGAGGCAAGAAGGGATTTGATATTTGATACTGACGGTATAGTAATTAAAGTAAATTCTCTGGCTCTTCAGGAAGAACTAGGTTCCACTGCTAAGTCGCCACGTTGGGCAATAGCTTACAAATACAAGGCTGAGCAGGTTGCCACGAGACTCCTGTCAGTTGATTTCCAGGTTGGAAGGACCGGAACAGTAACACCTGTAGCTAATCTTCAGCCAATTCATCTCGGAGGAACTATAGTAAAAAGGGCTTCCCTTCACAATGCAGATCAGATTGAGTTACTTGATCTTCATTATAATGATACCGTTTTTGTTGAAAAAGGAGGTGAAATAATTCCCAAAATTGTTGGTGTTGACACAAGCAAGAGGGAGCCAGGAAGTAAAAAAGTGGAATTTATAAAAACCTGCCCTGAATGCGGTACACCGCTAATCAGGATAGAGAATGAAGCAAATCATTTCTGTCCAAATTATCTCCATTGTCCACCTCAGATTAAGGGCAGAATAGAGCATTTTATTTCACGAAAGGCGATGAATATAGAAGGGCTGGGAGAAGAGACAATAGACCTTCTTTTCAATGAAGGTCTTGTTAGAAACATAGCAGACCTATACGAACTGAAAAAGGAGCAGCTGATACCTCTTGAAAGGATGGGGGAAAAATCTGCAGCAAACATTATTGCAAGCATTGAAAAATCAAAGAATACTCCTTATCATAGAGTTTTATTTGCCCTTGGAATACGCCATGTAGGCGAAACTATAGCAAAAACTCTGGCAGCTGAATTTCCCGATATTGATACCTTGATATCGGCAGATATTGAAAAACTGACATCTGTCAGAGAAATAGGCCCTAAAATAGCTGCCAGCATTGTTAATTATTTTGAAGATAAAGATAACAGAGAAATAATTGCCAGGCTCAAATCGTACGGAATCAATTTCCGTTCAGAAAAAGAGACACCTGAAGAGATCTCAGGCAAGCTAGCAGGTAAGACAATTGTGATTTCAGGAGTCTTTTCCAGGCATTCCAGAGAAGAATATAAAGAAATGATTGAAAAGCACGGAGGTAAAAATTCATCGTCTATTTCCAGCAGCACTTCATTTGTACTTGCAGGTGAGAATATGGGGCCCAGTAAAAGAGAAAAAGCTGAAAGCCTTGGCATACCAATAATAAGCGAAGATGAATTTCTGAAAATGCTTGAATAATATTGTCGAAAAGAATGAAATACTTTTTGCAAAAAACTGTTACGTTTGCAACATGGAATTGTTCAGAAAAATAAGACTTAAAAGAGGAATGTCGTTGCTCAGAAAAAGAGCAGGAGATATAAAACGGAATAAATTCAAAGGTAATCTGGCTGATGTTAAATCAATCGGTATTGTCTGGGATGCCACACGAACATCTGATTTTCAATATCTTGCACAATTTCATCAGAAGATGCAGGAAAAAGGAGTGGATGTAAAAATAATAGGGTATTATCCCGATAAAATTCTTCCCGACCGCATAACAGCCATCAGATATCTGTCCTGTTTGAAAAAAAATGATCTTAATTATTTTTATTTGCCCACATCAGAGGAAGCAGAAAATTTTATAAAAACCCGGTTTGATGTTCTGATAGATGTAAATTTCAATGATTTACTTCCACTTCAATATATCACTGCCATGTCAGTGGCGTCATTAAAAATTGGGTTATTTAATGAAGGGAATAATTCATATCTGTTTGATATGATGATTGATCTCAACAAGAATTCAAAAATAAGCGATTATTTTGACCATATATTACATTATCTTGAAATGATTAATAATCCGGCATATATAAAAAACTGATCATATGAAAAAATTCAGAGGAACAGGGGTGGCAATAATAACTCCTTTTAAAAACGATTCGAGCATTGATTTTTCATCCCTTGAAAAAGTAATAAATCATGTTATCAACGGTGGAGTCAATTATATTGTTTTAATGGGAACGACAGGAGAATCGTCCACTCTCACAAAAGATGAAAAGAAAGCCCTGATTTCATTTACTCTGGACACAATCAATAAAAGAGTTCCTCTGGTTGTAGGTATCGGAGGAAATAATACACAGGAGATTATTACCCAGCTGAAAACAACTGCCCTGAAATCAGTTGACGGGATTCTCTCTGTAGCTCCATATTATAACAAACCGACTCAAAAAGGACTATATGAGCATTTTAAAGCAATTGCCACCTGCAGCCCTGTTCCTGTAATTATGTATAATATACCAGGCCGTACTGGATGCAACATCTCGGCAGAAACATGTTTACAGCTTGCCCATGAATTTGATACAATTGTTGGTGTAAAAGAAGCTTCGGGCAACATGGAACAAATTATGAAGATAATTAAAGGAAAACCCGAAAATTTTCAGGTTGTATCCGGAGATGACCTTTTGACTCTGCCGATAATTGCTGCGGGGGGTACGGGTGTTATATCTGTAATTGCAAATGCATATCCTGCCGAATGGAGTGAGATGGTCAATCAGTGTCTCAAATCGAATTTCAAAGCAGCGCGTGAAATTATGTTCCGTTTCACTGAAATAATTGAATTGCTGTTTGCTGATGGCAATCCTGCAGGGATAAAAGCTGCTATGAATATTCTGAATCTATGTCAGAACACTCTCAGATTACCTCTTGTTCCAGTTAGCCAGCAGGTCCATGCAAGACTGAAGAAGGCGATGGAGTCGATTCAATAACTACCTGTTCACCGGTGGTGTTACCGGTGATTCCATTCTGCCATGACAATTTTTATATTTTTTACCGCTTCCGCAGGGACACGGGTCATTGCGTCCGACTTTTTTCTCAACTCTTACAGGTTCCACTTTTTTCTGGCCTACCTGACCTGGAACAGTGCTGCTGTATTGGGAAAAATCGCTTTTTTCTTCTCTTAAGCGGCTTGTGTCAACTTTCCGGCGTCGTTCAGCTTCTCTAACCTGTTCTGCATCCTGTACCGGTATAAAGCCTTTAATCAGAGAGCTAACAACATCACGGTTAATCTTGTTAAGCATTGATTTGAACAGTTCATACGATTCAAACTTGTAAATTAACAGGGGATCCTTCTGTTCATAAGTAGCGTTCTGTACAGCCTGTTTAAGGTCGTCCATCTCCCTGAGATGCTCCTTCCATGCTTCATCTATTGTAGCTAATACTACTGTTTTTTCGAAAGCTCTCATAATTTCCCTGCCCTTGCTTTCAACACTTGCCTTCAGGTTTGCAATTACCTGAAAAACCCTTACCCCATCACTTACAGGCACAACAACATTTTCGTACAGATGTGACATTCTGTCGTAAACATCTTTCAACACAGGATATGCCTGACCTGCAATAATTTCTTCCTTTCTTTTGTATACTTCAAGTACTTTTTTATAGACTATATCAACAATTTCTTCTTTGGAAAGCTTCAGGAACTTATCTCTTGGCACAGGAGAATCCATTGAAAATGAACGAATAAGATCAAACTCAAATTCTTCAAAATTGCCAGTTTCGTGGTAGAAATAAACTATACTTTCTGTGACATCATACATCATATTGGCAATATCAACCGAAAGTCTTTCTCCCAGAAGTGCGTGTCGTCTGCGTTTATAGATAACCTCACGCTGTGAGTTCATCACATCGTCATATTCAAGCAAACGCTTTCTTATGCCAAAGTTGTTCTCTTCTACTTTTTTCTGTGCTCTTTCGATTGATTTTGTAATCATGGGGTGCTGGATCATCTCGCCGTCTTTAAGACCCAGTCTGTCCATTATCCCTGCAATTCTCTCCGAACCAAAAAGTCTCATGAGTTCATCTTCGAGAGAAACGAAGAACTGCGATGTACCCGGATCTCCCTGCCTGCCTGACCTTCCTCTGAGCTGACGGTCGACTCTTCTTGATTCATGGCGTTCTGAGCCTATGATTGCCAGACCTCCTGCGGCTCTGGTTTCCGGGGTAAGTTTAATATCCGTTCCCCTACCCGCCATGTTTGTTGCTATGGTTATTGTCCCGCTTTTTCCTGCTTCTGCAACTATTTCAGCTTCACGCTGGTGAAGTTTTGCATTCAGCACATTATGCTTCAGACCTTTCATCTTCAGCATCCGGCTCAGTAATTCTGAAACCTCTACTGAGGTTGTTCCTACCAGGACTGGCCTTCCCTGCTTGTGAAGCTTTATAACTTCTTCAATTATTGCATTATACTTCTCCCTCTTTGTCTTATAAACAATATCCTCTTTGTCAATTCTTATGCAGGGTACATTTGTAGGTATTACAACAACATCAAGTTTGTATATATCCCAGAATTCTGCGGCTTCCGTTTCTGCTGTGCCTGTCATTCCGGCAAGTTTATGATACATGCGGAAATAATTCTGAAGCGTTATTGTAGCATATGTTTGTGTTGCGGCTTCAACTTTAACATTTTCCTTTGCCTCAATAGCCTGATGCAGCCCGTCGGAATACCTTCTGCCTTCAAGTATTCGTCCCGTCTGTTCGTCAACAATCTTTACCTTGTTATCTATCACCACATATTCGACATCCCTTTCGAAAAGGGTATATGCCTTTAAAAGCTGAGTGAGGGTATGAACTCTCTCTGACTTAACTGAATAATCCTGAAGAATTTCATCCTTGGCCTTAAGTTTTTCGCGCTCACTTAGTCCTGATTTTTCAAGTTCAGCTATTTTGCTGCCAACATCGGGTAGTATGAAAAACGAAGGATCTGACACAGAAGCTGATATAAGGTCAATACCCTTATCGGTAAGCTCTATGGTATTGGCCTTTTCATCGATAATAAAATAAAGCTCATCAGTGACTTTAGGCATATCCTTGCTGTTATTCTGCATATAAAAATTCTCGGTTTTTATAAGCAGTGATTTTATGCCTTCTTCACTCAGGTATTTAATAAGTGCACTATTTTTAGGTAACCCCTTATAGGCTCTAAGAAGAAGCATCCCCCCCTGTTCCAGATTACCTTCTGCTATATGTTTCTTTGCATCAATAAGTACCTGATTAACAAGTTTCTTCTGAGCTGAAACAAGTTTTTCAACAAAAGGTTTCAACTCTTCAAACTGCTGGTTCTCAGCCTGTGCAGTTGGACCTGAAATGATGAGTGGTGTTCTTGCATCATCAATCAACACTGAATCAACTTCATCCACAATAGCATAATGATGTTTTCTCTGCACAAGATCTTCAGGATTGACTGCCATATTATCGCGCAGGTAGTCAAATCCAAACTCATTGTTGGTGCCGTAAGTAATGTCGGCCTGATATGCTTTGCGGCGGTCGGGTGAATTGGGCTGATGTTTATCTATGCAATCAACGGTAAGTCCGTGAAATTCGTATATGGGGCCCATCCATTCTGAGTCGCGTTTAGCAAGGTAGTCATTTACTGTTACAATGTGGACTCCCCTTCCAGCCAATGCATTCAGGAAAACAGGCAATGTGGCAACAAGTGTTTTTCCTTCTCCCGTAGCCATTTCCGCAATTTTACCCTGGTGTAGAACCACACCTCCCATTAACTGGACATCAAAATGCACCATGTCCCACACTGTTTCGTTTCCACCTGCCATCCACCGGTTACTCCAGTAGGCCTTATCACCTTTAATTGTAATGTGCGGCTTTTTTGCAGCAAGATCCCTATCGTATTGCCGGGCTGTTACCTCGAGTTCACTGTTTTCCTTAAACCTTCTAGCCGTTTCTTTGACAATAGCAAAAGCAAGAGGAAGATGCTGCGTCAAAATTTCTTCAAGCTTTTTGTCAATCTGCTTCTCCAGCTTGTCAATCTGGTTGTATAATTCTTCTTTAACGTTAACATCTTCTTCTGCTTCGGCCTTCTCCTTTAACATTCTTACTTCTTCCTCATCTTCTCTAATAGATTCCCTGATTTCATTCCTCAGGGCTTCCGATTTATCCCTCAACTGGTCATTTGTAAGATCTCTGAGCTTTTCAAACTCCCTGTTTATGAGTTCGACATAAGGATACAATTCTTTTAAATCCCTCTCGTATTTATTGCCCAGAAATAGACTCAGAATTTTACCAATAATACTCATTTTAAGCTTTCTTATTTTTTATATGAATATCGTGCAAAGTTAGGTTTATTTTCTTAATGGTGAACTATTGTTTAATCGCAGTCGTTATTTGTCGGGTGTTCAGAGTTATTTGATTGAAAAAGTATGAAATAGCATCTTTTTTATCCGGCAGTATGAAAACCAGGAGAACATTGAAAATCGAAATCCCTGTAAAATTTAACGATATATTTTGCTTTTTAACTGGAAATAAAAAACGCTGTTCCGATTAAATTTGCTTTCCTGCATCAAGCAGCTCTTCAATTTTTTTTTCAAGTTCTCTTAATGAAAAAGGCTTGGTGAAAACTTCATCAGCTCCAAGAGTTCTGGCTATGTTAAGATAGCCGGCCGGACCGAATTTGCCACCACCCGAGATAGCTATTATCTTCAGATCAGGTTTTAATTCCTTTAATTTCATTATTACCTTCAGACCATCTTCATCAGGCATAAGAATGTCTGTAATTACAATATTTATGAATGATGCTTTAAATTTTGCCAGTGCCTCTTTACCGTTAACAGCTTCTATAACTGAATATTTTCTTCTTATAAGGGCATCTCTCAGCATTTCTCTTACGTCCTTCTCATCTTCAACTATTAATATTCCGGCCATAGAAAAAAATTATTTGTTTAACGATATTTGAATTGAGGTAAGAATTTCGCGCAATGAAACTGGTTTGAAAAGAACATTTTTAGCGATTCCAGAATTTAATAATTTTTCTTTTGAAAGATCATAACTGCTGTCGGTAATTAGTACGACAGGTATGTCGATATTTTTTTCTATCATATATTCTGATAATATATCTGAACTTATGTTTTCATTATCCTGCGAAAATATTATTACATCAGGTTTTGCATCTTCATCCCCTGACAGTTTTATTAATCCATCAATATCTATAGCATAATCGACAGCATATCCGCTTTTTTCGAGGGCTGAACCGAGAACTTTTAATTCATGGCTGCCGCCGCAGATAAAAAGTACTCTGCTTCTTTCGGCAAAAGGTGCTATTTCTTCCAGGGGCAAACTATCTGCAAGGGGCAAATATATTTTAAACTGTGAGCCTTTGTTTTTAACTGATTTTACAGTTATCTCCCCATCAAGCTCTGTGATGATACCATAAGCAACAGAGAGGCCAAGTCCAGCTCCTTTCCCGACATCTTTTGTGGTATAATATGGTTCAAATATTCTGCTTATCACAGATTCCTCCATTCCTGTTCCTGTATCTTCAAAACTTATCACTGTATATTCATCTGCGATAATACTTTTTCCCGACTCACTCTGGAACTGATTTCCGTTGATTCTTTCCTGTACAATAGTAAGGGTTCCTCCGGTATTTTCCATTGCTTGAAGTGCATTCATAATCAGGTTCATGAAGACCCTGAAAAGTTGCGTTGGATCAGCATAGACCAGAACATTTCTGTCCCTGAAATTTTTTTCTATCGACACATTTGGTTTTTTAACTGATTCAGCAAAGCTTACTGCTTCATCAAGTAAATCGCAAATATTGACAGGTATTTTTTCCTGACCTACCTGTCTGCTGAATGTGAGTATCTGATTGGTAAGTTCTCTGGCCTTAGATACTGCCCTGATTATTTTTCCGACCATTTCGGTTCCTTCCTGGTTATCTTTTATTTCTTCAAGCAGCATTTCAGAGTAACCGAAAATAGATGATAGAATATTATTAAAATCATGAGCAATACCTCCTGCAAGGGAACCTATTGTCTCTATATTTTTTGCCTGGAGCAAACGGTGTTCGAGCATTATTTCTCTGGTTGAATCCTCAAATGCAAAATCAGCATATAATGGATTTTTTGTATCCTTTTCTGTAACAACATAGATGTTTACTCTGCATCTGATTTCGCGGCCTTTAAAAGTTATAAGGGGAACTCTTTTGAATGTACTGATGCTTCCATCTGCCGCATGCATTATCTGGACATCAAAAATTGTTTTTTCCCTGTAAAAATCTTTAATATTCAAACCCTCAAGATTTTCATTTTCAGTATTTTCAAGTATATCTGAAAAAGCCTTATTATAATGAATAATTGTACCATCGGGCTTACATCTCAGAAGACCTATAGGCAGGTGTGTCTCTAGTCTTCTGAATTCTTCTTCCATTTCACTTATTGCTCTCTGTGTAATTTTCAGATCTGTAATATCAACGGTTTCTGCCAGCAGGTGTGTAACATTTCCTTCTTCATCAGGAAGTGGCCTGAAAATAACCTCAAAGAATCTTTCTCCATAGAGTGGAATCTGAAAGTTTGCCTCATACCTGACAATGTTTCCATTCAGGCAGATATCGATGTTTTCTTTTATATTCTCTTTGAATGTATCTTCACCCCATAAGTCAGCCAGGGACTTTCCTAAAATGTTTTCCGGCTGGATATTATGGTATCGACAGAATGTGTTATTGACCTTCTCGTAGCAATAATTTCGGTTGATAACACTCAACATCGACCTTGAATTGTTTATAAGGTGGTCGTAAAGATGCTTGTCAATATAGTTCTTTTCAACAGTCATTCAATATCATATAACCATTTCACTGATATAAAATTACTCAAAATCAAGATTGAATTTTTTCCTTATATCCTTGATTGCAGGGTATTTTGAAGTTAGAAACTGGTACTTCTGCTCATCTGAATAAATAATATCTTCTGATTCAACCGGATCTACAACGGTTTCAATTTCGAAGAAATCTTTTCCGTAATATTCTTCCATAAATGCAAGCAATCTTTGTTTATAGTTCCGGTTAAACAATTCCTTTTGAGCAATATTGTTAAGATGGATAGTAACCAGCTTATCTTTATGGACTTCAACTTTTAGAGATTTGAACATACCCGACACCCTGGGTCCTTCGTTTTTCACAGTCTCAGTGAATTTTTTCCAGAGCTTTAAAAACTCATCGGGATCAAATTTTTCTTTAGAAGATGCAACTACAGGCAATTCATCAGTTTTGATTTCTGTGGGAACCTTTTCTTCAGTTTGAGTGTCATGGAAACCGTTTATCAGTTCCTTAATTGAAAGTGATCTTTCATTACTTACTATTTTATTTTCAGGGGGTTTTGATTCTCTGGCAATCAGTATGTCACTTTTAACTTCCTGTTTTTGAGATTGTTTAGGCTCCTGTGGTTGCAGGGTATGAATATCTTTTTTTTCAGGTTTCAGTTGGCTCTTTTTTTTTTCGGTTTCACCTGGTTCAGTTTCAGAAATATTACAGAGTTTAATCAATGCCAGTTCGACGTGAAGGCGCTGGTTTTTACTGCTTTTATATCCGAGGTCACAATTGCTTCCAATTTCCAGTGCCCTGTAGATAAACTCCCTTGAACATTTGCGTGACTGGCTAAGATATTTTTCCCTTATCGCAGGTGCGGTGTCAAGAAGTTTAAGAGTAACTTCATCCTTGCATACAAGAAGGTTACGAAAATGGCTGTTCAGTCCGGCAATGAAATTATGACCGTCGAAGCCTCTGGTAAGAACCTCATTAAAGGTTAGCAGTATTTTTGCAACATCACCAGCAAGGGCAGCGTCAACAGTTCTGAAGTAATATTCATAATCCAGAACATTTAGATGTTCAAGAACAGTTTCGTAAGTAATCGAATTTCCACTGTAACTGACCAGCTGGTCAAAAATAGAGAGTGCATCTCGCAT
Source organism: Bacteroidota bacterium (assembly GCA_029552825.1). Taxonomy (GTDB): domain Bacteria; phylum Bacteroidota; class Bacteroidia; order Bacteroidales; family VadinHA17; genus LD21. The sequence goes on along the minus strand of JAKPDL010000227.1, from coordinate 47,945 downwards.
TGAACCGTCTGCCTTCATTGCTATAACATGAAGCGCATTTTCGTCGGCAGAAACGGATTCATTTTTCGCAACGTATTTCAGTCTTTCAACGATATCTTCTACCCTTATTCTCTGGAAGTCAAAAATCTGACATCGTGAAAGTATTGTAGGTATGATTTTATGTTTTTCGGTAGTGGCAAGAATAAAAATAGCATGAGATGGTGGTTCTTCAAGTGTTTTCAGGAAAGCATTAAATGCTGATGACGAAAGCATATGAACTTCATCAATTATATAAACACTGAATTTACCAATCTGTGGAGGGATTCTTACCTGTTCTATCAGGGTTCTTATATCTTCTACTTTGTTGTTGGATGCAGCGTCAAGTTCATGAATGTTGAACGACCTCAGAGTGTTAAACGACACACACGATTCACATTTATCACATGCTTCGCCGTTTTCCTGAATGTTGAAGCAATTAATTGTCTTTGCAAATATCCTTGCACATGTAGTTTTCCCAACGCCCCTGGGTCCGCAGAAAAGATATGCGTGAGCTATTTGTCTGTTTTTTATTGCATTTTTAAGAGTACTTGTAATAGGATCCTGCCCTATTACCATATCGAAAGTTGATGGTCGGTATTTCCTTGCCGAAACAATAAAATTCTCCATTAATAATTATATTTTATCAATTCAACCGGGGCCAGAGCAAATATAATTAAAAAGAGTGTCAGTTTTTTTATTGTTGAAAAAATCCTTTCAAATCCTGAGTATCATTGATAAATCCTGAAAAAATTGACATATAATATTTTTGTAAATTTCAAAATTGTTGTACTTTTGCGAGCCAATTAACATTAATAATAAAATTATTAAAAATTATGTTGAACCATTACGAAACCGTTTTCATTGCAACTCCCGTTTTATCTGAGAATCAGATGAAGGAAGCGGTACAGAAATTTAAGAAAATTATCACCGAAAATTCAGGTGAAATTATTCATGAAGAGAATTGGGGTCTTAAGAAACTGGCTTATCCAATTAAGAAAAAGTCAACAGGGTTTTATTACCTCATTGAGTTTAAAGGACCCGGTGATATTGTTGAAAAGCTTGAACTCCAGTACAGAAGGGATGAAAGAATCCTCAGATTTCTCACCTTCAAAATGGACAAGTATGCTATAGAGTATGCTGAGAAGAAGAGAAAACAGAAAGAAGTTGAAAAAATTACGGAGGAATAAAAGATGGCACAGAACGAATCAGAAATAAGGTATCTTACGCCCCCGGCAGTTGAGATAAAGAAAAAGAAATACTGCCGTTTCAAGAAGAATAGAATAAAATATGTTGATTACAAAGACCCTGAATTCCTTAAAAAGTTTTTAAATGAACAGGGCAAAATTCTTCCACGCAGAATTACTGGAACTTCTCTCAAGTATCAGAGAAGGGTGGCAAAAGCTGTAAAAAGAGCAAGGCATCTCGCACTGCTCCCATATGTTACTGACTTGTTAAAATAAGGAGGTTGAGATGGAAGTTATTTTATTGCAGGACGTTCCGCAGCTTGGACATAAAGACGAAATAGTAAAGGTAAAGGACGGCTATGGACGTAATTATCTGATTCCGAAAGGTATGGCAATAGCTGCCACTCCATCGGCAAAGAAAGTCCATGCTGAAAACCTGAAACAAAGAGCTCACAAAGAGGAGAAAATACGTCTTGAAGCACAGGCACTTGCCGAGAAACTTCAAGGAATTAACCTGGTTATAGGGGCAAAAACAAGCAGCACCGGAAAAATTTTCGGTTCAGTAAATGCAATTCAGATTGCTGAAGCTCTTAAAGAAAAAGGGTTTGAAATTGACCGCAAGAACATTATGCTTACCGCAGACCAGATAAAAGAAGTGGGTAAGTATAAAGCCACAATAAAGCTTCACCGTGACGTGAAGGCTGAAATCGAATTTGAAGTAGTTTCAGTCTGAATACTGTAACGTAAACTATTTCTTCGCAGCTATTGCATCTATTTCTATCAGGGCTCCCATCGGCAGATCTCTGACAGCAAAAGCCATTCTGGCAGGGGGATCCGATGGGAAGTATTCCATATAGATGCGGTTCATGGGAGCATAATTGTTTATGTCAGTCAATAGAACTGTGCATCTTACAACATCTTCAAGTTTATATCCTGCCTTTTCTATTACAGTTTTCAGATTTGAAAGTGTTTGACGTGCCTGTTCCTCAAACCCTCCCTCAATCAATTTACCTGTTGCGGGGTCAAGTGCTATCTGTCCCGAGACATAGAGCATATTTCCAACTTCAACAGCAGGGCTATAGGGCCTGGAAACCGGTGTATTTTCAAGTGTTATGACCCTGCGGAGAGGTGAATCCTGTTTTTTTACCTGTGTGTTGCAGGAACTGAAAAATACAGCCGAAACCAATATCCAAACAAATAATCTGTTCATAGATAATTATTTTGATTTTATTGCAATTGCTTCAATTTCAACAAGTGCTCCTAACGGGAGGTCTTTAACCGCTAAAGCTACTCTTGCCGGTTGTTCTGACGGATAGAATTTTGAATAGACCTCATTCATGGTTTTAAAATCTTGAATATTACTGAGAAAGACAGTTGATTTCACAACATCCCTGTAAGTGTAACCTGCTGCTTCGAGTATTGCGCCAATATTTCTGAGTACCTGTTCTGTTTGTTCTCGTATATCACCTTCTATAAGCTTGCCTGTAGCAGGGTCGAGTGCCACCTGGCCTGAGACAAAGAGTATTCCACCAGCTTCAACTGCCTGGCTGTAAGGTCCGGCTGCTACCGGAGCGTTACTTGTACAGATTATTCTTTTCATAGTGAATTATTTTTGATGACCAATACGATATACCATATTAATAAAACTGATCCCTGAAATCTTTTCTTCTTTCATACTTCAGATCGGCAAGCACTGAGGCTTTTACTTTTATTGTGAAATACCAGCTCTTCATTGTCCCGACAGGTATCCAATCGAAGCTCATATCCCAGCAATGCAAATCGCGGTAAATACCTATTCTTGTCGTGGTTATCTGTTTGTTTTTGAAATCAAAACCTGTTTCGTAGGTTATCTTTGTTTTCTTAGTAAGAGATAAATCACCCGTAAGAGATAAGGACTGGATAACTGATGAAGTAAGTGCCTGTTTTGAATAATTCATGCTGTAAGCCAGATGCATAGACCATGGCATGTCGAACCTCGGATAGTCAGAATCTGATTCTCTTTCATCTTGATATGCTCTTTGAGCGGATGGTCCACTCACCGGTTCTTCTTCACCATATCCACCTCTGCTTACCATTCCTGGCGGCGTATTTGTTGCACCTGTCTTTTTCCTGCTGAAGAGTTGATTTACATCAAAGTCAACACTGACATTAAAGCCGGTAAGCCTTAATGGTTTACCCGTTTGTTTGAAATAAAATTTATTTATTACCTGACCGTTTTCATTGGTTCCATAGAGTGAAAAAGAGCTGTTTGCGGATAATCCAATATTATTTAACAGTACTGTGCGGAAACTTACACCAACTGGTGACCACCTGAGGCTATCTGCAAAAATATTATAGTAAGTACCTGCACTGAGGTTTTCAATTATTTTTACTTTTTTAGCAACACCTGTTGTGTCATTTTTATCATGAATTTTAGCTTCAACTATATTTACAAGGCTGAAACTTATCCCACCGCTTCTTTTACCTGCAGAGGGTGTACCATGGATATTCCCTTCGAATATTGAATATGTTCTGGTGACACCGTTTACATCGGTATATTGCCTGTACATGTTGGTTGTAAGACCTTTAATTACAGGAACATAGCTAAATGAAATAGAAGATTTTATAACATGCCTGATTGCCTCGAGCCTGGAGCCTGGTTTAAACTGGTACATTCCAAACAACTGAGGATTAATACCAGTGCTGATTGAGGTGTTAACTGATTGCCCGTAAAAAAATCCCCTCAATGTATCAGTAATAACAACAGGTCTTGTCTTACCCAGTTCCGGATCGAAGTAATCTGTTACCAAACGTTTGTTATATTTCTGTGTATAAAGCACTCCGGAGTATGATAACTGGGGAGAAATAATAAAACCCGGGATTTTTTTGAAAGGTCTGATCTGAAGGCTCAAAGGTGCGTCGTGCCTGAAACCACTCTGCATGTTATTGAATAACGACCTGGTAAACAGCAAAGAATCGGCAATGTTATATATTCGGTTGTCCAGCTTGGCGGTATACTGAAACTGCAGGTCTTCGTACCAGCGGGATGGTCCAACTCTTTTCCTGTTTTTAAAGGGGTATATTCTCGACATAGAAAATGTGGCCTGGGGAAGGTTAAGGCTCATTGTTTTATTCTGAACGTTCTGACTGTGGTTTAAACTTGCAGTAAAATTAAAAGGTGTTCCCTCCCATGTTTTTGAATAGCTTATACTCGATTGCCTGGTTGTATTTACATGCTCTGCTATCACATAACTGTTTTGCCTGTCATATAAGCTTGAACTCATGCTAACACTTGCTGAAAATCTTGAACCTGGACTGGCTTTTGGGTCCTGGCTGTAAGTCCAGTCAATTCTGTAGTTCTTAGTTTTTGAATAATCTGGCAGTCCCATATGGCCGGTAACATTGTTGGCATAACTTAAAAATAAACGGCCTGAATATTTATACCTCTTGAAATAGTTAGATGAGGCACTAACCATCCATGTACCGTTAGTGTACAGTGTCCCGGTGAGAGAAAGGTCAATATTATCATTTATGGCAAAGTAATAACCTCCATCCCGCAGTGAATAGCCAAGTTCATAAGTAGTTCCAATTTTAGGCATAATAATTCCGGAAGCTGCTGCATTCTTACGATAGAGAGGGAAATAGCCAAAGGGTATTACAACAGGCAGGGGAATTCCTTCAAGGACAAGATATGCAGGGCCGGTAACTATCTTTTTCGCAGGCACCACCTTTGCCTTATTAAATCCGATGTAAAAATGGGGAGGATCAGCATCACATGTTGAATATGTACTTCTTCCAATATTTAGACTTCCATCGTCCAGTCGTTTTGTAACTTTACTTCTAAGATATCCTTCTTCCTGTTGCGTAACCAGGTTAAAGACTCTTCCCTTCCTTGTTCTGAAATTATATTCCAATGCTTCCGACTCGAAAGATTCCTCACCCTGTTTAAAGACCGGACGTCCAACCATCTTACCGGTTGAATCGGGTCTGCCTGTTGCGTAAATAATTCCTGTTTCAGTGTTCAGTACAATCGAATCGGCTGTAAGTGTTATATCTCCATATGTAACCACGGCTTCTTCGACCAGGTATACTTTCCTGTTAACCATGTCTGTACGTCTGTAACCCTTTGCTGTGTGGGTTATTGTGCGGTCAACAGCATCGGGGGAAATTTTAAGAGGCTTCAGAATAGTATCTGTTAAAATACTATCTTTCAGTACAAAAAGTGTATCAGGTAATGCCTTTCCCTCCTCCTGCGAAAACACAGCAAGAAACCTGAATAAAATCAGAAAAAAGAATATGAACCGTTTTATTTTAAAAAAATAATGCAACTTTAAATTTTATTTTTGCGACATGTTGGAGATATTTCCGGCAAAACTAACACAATTTAATGTACAATAAATGGTCGTAACAATTAAAAACGGCGTACTCAACTATTCTATTATCTGCTTTTACCTGGTTTTGTTATTGTTATCAATTTGTAATTCAGTTTATGCGGGTTCTGGTTATCAGCAACCAGTCAAGGAAAAATGGATCATTGTTATAGATGCCGGACATGGTGGCAGGGACCCGGGTGCAATTGGTTCTTTCAGCTACGAAAAGGACATAACACTTGCAATAGCTTTAAAGACAGGCGAACTGATAGAAAAGAATATCAGTAATGCCAAAGTGATATACACAAGAAAAACAGATGTTTTTATGGATCTTGCCGAGAGGGCAAATCTGGCAAATAAAAACAAGGCTGATTTATTTATTTCGATTCATGCCAACTGGCACAGATACAGAAATACTTATGGTGCAGAAACATATGTTATGGGGCATCACAAAGACCAGCAGAATCTTGAAGTGGCAATGAAGGAAAACGAAGTTATACTTCTTGAAAAAGATTACACTACCAAATATGAAGGATTTGATCCAAAATCGCCTGAATCATACATAATATTTACATTAATGCAATCTGCCTTTTTTGAGCAGAGCACAGATCTTGCGTCGAAGATTCAGGTTCAGTTCAGGGAGCAGATTAAAAGATTCGATAGAGGTGTAAAACAGGCAGGTTTCTGGGTGTTATATATGACTACAATGCCGAGTGTACTGATAGAAACAGGATTCATTTCGAACTCTGCAGAAGAGAAGTATCTGAATTCAAAAAAGGGACAGGAAGAAATTGCAGAAGCAATTTTCAGAGCATGCAGTGATTACATAGCTGAAGTCTACAAAAAAAGCCAAATCTCAGCAATCAGGATTGATAACAATGCCAGTTCAGAGGGAAATGCAGGTGCACCGCAAAGCAATATTGTTTTTATGGTTCAGGTTCTTTCATCAACAAGAAAAACAGAAATCACTCCAAACAATTTTAAAAACCTGACTGACATAACAGAAATCCATGATGGTAACCGATATAAATATGCTGCAGGAAAATTTTCCGACTATAATCAGGCAGTTGCTTACAGGCGTAAAATAGAATCACTTTTTCCAGATGCATTTGTAATTGCTGTTAAAGAAAACAAAATATTACCTTTGCAGGATGCTCTCAATGAGTTGAAGAAAAAATAACGGAGAAGCTATGAAATTTAAAATATCAAATGAATTAAAGGTTGGGGTAATTGCAATAATTACGATACTAGCATTCATCTATCTCTATAATTATCTTAAGGGAAAGGATCTTTTTAGTACCATGGCCAGTTATTATGTCATTTATGATGACATAAGCGGGTTAACTGAATCGAGCCCTGTGGAAATTAATGGTTTCAAGGCTGGTGTTGTTCAGACCATTAATCTTATGAATGATAATACTGGCAGACTGCTTGTAGAATTATCAATAAAGAAAAATTATGCTATTCCTCGAGGAAGTGTGGCAGAAATTACGAGTGTATCGCTAATAGCGGGAATGAAAGTCAGGTTGCTTTACGGGCCTGGTCCAGAAGTTTACAGGAATGGTGATACTATTCCAGGCAGGTTATCTCCTCCGATTCTTACCACGTTTGAAAAAGATTTCTCTGTAATCAGGGAAAAGGTTAACAACCTGATTGATGAACTCGACACAGCAATTTCGGGAATTAATGACTTATTGTCTCCTGAATTCAGGTCCAATTTAAAGGGTAGCATCTCAAACATAAACCAAACAACTGCAAGTTTGAGTGAAATAATGGGCACAAAAAAGACTGAGTTGAAAGATGCTGTTGACAATTTCACTGCTTTTTCATCTATGCTTGCATCAAGTTCAGGCAAGATTGACAGAACTGTCAGTAACCTTCAGGCGATAACTGATTCTATTTCGGCTTCAGGCTTATACGAATCTCTTACCAGTCTGAAAATGACACTTGAAGAAACCAGAACTCTTCTTGATGGCATAAACAAAGGGAAAGGCACAGCAGGTCAGTTGGTTAACAATGACACTCTATATAGAAATTTATCATCCAGTCTTGAAAGTCTTGACTTGTTATTAAAAGATTTAAAAGAAAACCCTAAAAAATATGTTCATTTTTCAATTTTCGGGCGGAAATGAGGTCAATTAATAAAAATTATTTAAATATCTCTTTATCACAGCTTTATTTCCATCGAAAATAGTACTCCAAAATAGTACTAGTTTTTTCCTTGAAATATTATTTTTTTGATTAATTTTTTAATGTATTGTAACACATACAAGAATGCGAAAAAAATTTTATAACTATTTGATTTATTGTTATTTACCAATAATGAAAAAATTTTTCAATTATAAGTTATTGATGATTAAATTCATATAATTTTTTTTAAAAAATCAAGCAAAAAAAATTTTTTTTTTAGTTTTTTTTTTTGCAAATATTGCTATCTGAAATGAACAAATTAAGGTTTAAAAATCAAACTGAAGAGCTATGAATAAATCGCATACTGAAGTCTGGAATAACTGTTTGAAAATCATTAAGGACATTATTCCTTCAGTAAGTTATAAGACATGGTTTGAACCTATTGTTCCCCTGAAGCTTGAAAACAACGTACTTACCATTCAGGTACCAAGTCCGTTTTTCTACGAGTATCTTGAGGAGCAATATATTGACATCCTCAGGAAGACTCTAAGGCGTGAAATAGGAGCTGACGCCAAACTGGAGTACAATGTCATAATGGAAAATTCAAATTATGCTGACGGCAAGCCGTATACTGTCAAATTTCCTTCAAGAAATAAAACTGACCTCCAGAACAAGCCTGTGCAGGTACCTTTTGAGCTTACACAACCTTCAATTAAGAATCCATTTGTAATACCTGGAATAAAAAAGATACATTTCGATCCGAAGCTGAATCCGGATTACAATTTCAACAACTTTGTCGAGGGTGAATGTAACAGGCTTGCTCGGTCGGCAGGGATTGCTGTTGGAAATAATCCAGGAGGTACTGCATTTAACCCGATGATGATTTATGGTGATTCGGGGCTGGGAAAAACCCACCTTGCTCAGGCGATTGGAATACTGGTAAAGGAAAAACATCCCGACAAAATTGTTTTATATGTAAATGCAAATAAGTTTCAGACGCAGTTTACTGAGTCGATAAGAAATAACAACAAGAATGATTTTCTGCATTTTTATCAAATGGTAGATGTATTGATTCTTGATGACGTTCAGGAATTTGCGGGGAAGGAAAAAACACAGGATATTTTCTTCCACATATTCAATCATCTCCACCAATCGGGTAAACAGCTTGTGCTAACATGCGACAAGCCTCCGGTTGAATTGCAGAACATGGAACAACGTCTGCTCTCAAGGTTTAAATGGGGATTGCTTGCTGATCTGCAGAAGCCAGATTATGAAACACGTCTGGCTATACTGAAAAAGAAAGCATATAACGACGGCATAGAGCTGCCTGATGAAATATTTGAATATCTGGCTGAAAATATTACCAATAATATCAGGGAACTTGAGGCTGCCCTTATTTCACTCTATGCTCAGGCAACTCTTAATAAAAAAGAGATTACCATTGACCTTGCTAGAAAGATGGTAGAAAAGCTTGTAAGCACCTCAAGGAAAGAAATAACCATTGAATATATTCAGAAGGTAGTTTGTGATTATTACAAAATACCTATGGAACAGATGCTTGGCAAGACAAGAAAACGCGAAATTGTTCAGGCAAGGCAGATATCAATGTACTTCTCAAAGAACCTCACAAAAGCTTCTCTGGCAAGCATCGGGTCAAAAATAGGTGGTAAAGATCATGCTACTGTGCTTCATGCCTGTAAAACGGTAAACAATCTGATTGACACTGACAAACACTTCAGAAATCAGATACACGAAATTGAAAAAAGGCTTAAGCTTTAGCAGCTAAAGTTAGTCCTGAGCTTTATAAAATATTTCTGGTAAAACAATCATTTTCTGGTTCGTATCGAACCAGGAGTTATATCTTTTACGCATCTGAAACCTACTGTTTCACTTCTATCGAAGCCCTGTGACACCATCAGCATAATCTGTGTTCGGTCGAGAGGCTGAGGACCTCCCTTTATATACCACCAGCTCGATTCAGGGTTGAAAAAGCTTCCACCCCGGATAACGGTAAAATAGTAATTGCCATTGCAATACATGTCGTTGGTCATTTGCCAGACATTACCCACAAGGTCTATAACACCGTAAGGGCTTGCCCCCTTGGGGAATGCATCTACCGGAGTTGGGCGACCAAATGAATTGTTGCACCATGTTCCCCTGAAGTCATTTCCCCATGGCCATTTTCTTCCATCAGTCCCCTGTGCTGCCAGTTGCCATTCTGCTTCAGTTGGCAACCTCTTTCCTGCCCACTTCGCATAAGCCTGCATATCTTCATAACTCACATACACTACCGGATATTTCTCCTGGCCAGTCCGGTAAATGCCATTCGACCAGTGCTTTAAGAAATTTGCAGTATCTGACGGCACATAACCGGAATTGATAAGAAATTCATAAAACTGTGCATTGGTAACTGGATACCTGTCAATAAGAAAACTATCAATTTCTACATTAATAGGCTGATTAACATTAGGATATGGTATGAAATCTTCATCTGTTGAAAGTGTGTATGTAATTCTAGCTCCGGGAACAAGAACCATATCATCCGGGATATTTTCTGCTTCTTTTGTACGGATTACCTTGCTTACCAACCACGGTTGTCCTCCTTTGAAATAGAGAATATTTTCATCTTTAAGAATACCTGACTCAAGTAATTGAATTACTATCTTTCCTTCATAACCCGATGTAAGATTAAATAAATTAAGAGCTGTATCTGTTCTGAATTTAAGATGAAATGAATTTTTATTGCTGTATGAAGGGTTGCCCTGCCAGAGGATCAGGGTGCCATTATCAGGTTTATTTATGAATAGTGTATCTCCTTTCAATATAGATTTCAGAAGACGAGGCAGCTGTGCAATGCAGTCTACCGATCCCTCCATTCTGGTACCTGTCAGGGATGGATCCCATCCTGAAGCGTTTGCTCTTACTTTTATTTTTCCGTTTCGGGCGACGGGTGTAATTTCTTCATGATGCCAGAGTGATACGAGGTGTACCGTTTCAGGGAGTTCAGTTTCAAATAATTCTCCATATACACCTTCGTGCCTCATGTTAAGTATTGTAAATATCGTTTTATTTCCTGAACCCCAGCTATTAACGTATACTTTATCGATAAGTGTAGGAATAAGTGGGGTCCAGTTGTAATCTAGAAAGGCATCATTGTTCTGCCTGAGTATAAAAGTTGTTTGAGCAAGGTAATCAAGGTCTTCGCGATTTCTTCCTCCTGGTCTGAAGAGGTTCAGTTCAGTACCATAGCCGTTAAAGAAAGCTATTGCAATTTCACGGTGTATTCGTTCTTCGCCCACATCACACACACGGAAAATTGAAAAATCGGGTTTGATAAGTTTATTCAGATTAAGTTCAGGACTCAGGAAAATAGCATTATGTACTCGGCCCGATATGATCCCGGGCATATCAGCAGGTACAGCCATACCTTCGGAATACATAATTACACCTTTTCTTACACTGTCGGCTGCAGCCTGAATCTCGCGGCTTTACCGGCCGCTTGTATCAAGAACCACACCATCGGCTTCTGTTTCCATAATTATTTGAGCCATACCTTTCAGATGGTCTTCTTCGCGTGTGCTTCTGTCCCATGGGTTATATGCAATAAAGAACCTGGTTCCTGACAGACGCGACATTCTTGCGAAAGCTCTGAGTTGCTGGGTTCCACCTGGCAGATCCCTGTAAAGGTCCCATTGATTTCGCCTGTCAAGTCCGAGCCTGGGCCATGTAGGCCATATACCAAACACATCTATATGTCCGAACAGATTAATCCATTCTGCGAGCTCACCGGCATAGGTATATTTTCCTGTGGTTCTGTCGATAAAGTTTCTGTCCCATGCCATCTGGAGAATAATGATATAACTGTTTTTTATCCATTTTAGATCTTCGCGCTGGTACAGTTCATTATCAAAATTTTCAAGGTCAAAAAGATATCTGTCACGAAACATATATTTTAAACCATTCTGCCATTCGCCCTGAAATGTGCTCACATACATATAATATGTTACACTAGCCCCAGGCGGGAGTACAGTTTCGTATCTTCTTTTTCTGCCACCCTCAGTCTGCTGACGTCTGGTAAGTGCGCATACCGAATATTTTCCTGCATTGAAAGAAGAGTACCCAAGTTCCCACGCGTTATCAGGCAATATCACCCTCACCTTTGAATATCCTGGTCGGAATAGGTAAGCCCTTGCGAGGTCAGAAGGACCATAACCAGTAATAAACACAGAATTTTCATCTGTTCCGAAAGGGACAACATTTCCGATAGTGACTGTATCTGTCCCTCTATTTTCAAACATAAGCTCGTATCTCAATGCATCGGAAAACCCTGATAACCTTTTTAAGGATGTATGTATCGCCGGGCCGAAATTCTGCTCCCAGGTACCATCAATTATTTTTACATCAAAATCTTTAGAACTTAACTGTTTACTATTTAGTTCAAAAGTAAAGACAGGCAATATTTTTTTAAAATCATATAAAATACTGTCTGACAATGAAATACGATAAGCTGAGAAACCGGCTGATACTGTAAAATGAACATCAGATATTTTCTGAGCAATTAAAATTGAATGAAACAAAAAAAGATAAATTAAACATATCTTAATCCTTCTGGCTACCAGTGAGTTTATATAGATTCTTGCACACATACCTAAAATACATTTCGTATTTACAATGAAAATTAGTGAGTTAACAGCAAAAGAAAAAAATTTTTACAGGAAAAAAGTAACCAAAATGAGTTTTTTTCGTTAAATAATTAAAATATTTATATTTATATCTGGTATTGAAGACCCTTTAATGATGAAATGTCTGGAAAAAATATTACGGTTTTATTCATTTTTTTTGTTCATTCTCCTGCTTTTGTTTACCGGATGTGCTTCTTCAAAGCAGAATCCATGGGCTGCCAAAAGAGCCAAGGCATCCTATGTAAGTACAACGCAGCTTGGAAGAAACAGGTATTATTTTTCAACCAATTACCAGAAGAAGCTTCAAAAGAGCATGAAAAAGAAAAAGTAAGAGAATGATTTTAACTAATTTCGATACTCAATCCGTCAAATGCAAGTTTGATTTCGGGAGGGAGTTCTTTTGACACATCTCTATACAATCCCATCTGGTGACTTATATGTGTAATATATGCCTGACGTGGTGAGATTTCTCTAATAAAGTTAATTGCCTCATATAGGCTGAAATGTGAAATATGTTTCTCTTTCCTTAAAGCATTTACTACCAAATACTTAACTCCATATAATTTTTCTTTGCTCTCTTCCGGAACACTGTTTGCATCAGTAATATATGCGAAATCACCAATTCTGAATCCCAGAATAGGTAAGCGGAAATGCATTACCCTTACAGGAATAATTTCAAGACCTTTGATTGAAAAATTTTCAGTATTTATTTCATTTAGTCTCATCTTGGGAATCCCCGGATATTGTTGCTCAGCAAAGACATAAGAATATTCTCTCCTTATTTCTTTAAGAACTCTTTCTTCGGCAAATATATCGATTGCATCGCGGGTTTTATAGTTAAATGCTCGCACATCATCCATACCTGCAATATGGTCTTTATGTTCGTGTGTGAGAACAATTGCGTCGATATGAGTAACCTTTTCCCTGAGCATTTGCTGCCTGAAGTCAGGTCCTGCATCAAAGACAATTATTGCCTTTTCAGTTTCAAGCAGCAGGGATGTTCTGAGTCTTTTATCCCTTGGGTCATCCGATTGACAGGTTTTGCAATCACATGCTATTACCGGTACTCCCTGTGATGTTCCGGTTCCCAGAAAGGTGATTTTCACTTTTATAAAAATTGATGCACAAACCTAACTCAAAATTTAGAAACAGTCAATAACAGATATCTTGTTTTTTGAAACGAGGCTATATTTTTTAAATATATATCTTTACAAAGTACTAAAAAGTATTATGTTTTGACCGGGATTCTTTATCTGATACCTGTACCAATCGGCAGTGAAAACTTCAGAAAAGCTATACCTGACGAAGTAATTAATATTACTCTGTCGTTGAGGCATTTTATTGTTGAGAAGGTAAGGAGTGCCAGAAGATATCTGAAACTGCTCGACAGGGATTTTCCTGTTGATGAATCTGTATTTTATACACTCAATGAGAACACCCCTGTGAAAGAACTTTATGACTTTCTTCAGCCGTTGCTTGAGGGTCATAATGTCGGGCTTATGAGTGAAGCAGGTATTCCCTGTATAGCGGACCCCGGGTCGATGTTAGTCAGGATGGCTCATCAAAAAGGAATAAAAGTTATCCCTCTTCCCGGTCCTTCTTCAATATATTTAGCGCTTGCTGCCTCGGGGCTAAATGGTCAGAAGTTTACATTTAACGGCTATCTTCCGGTTAAGGAAGATAGTCTTAGAAAGCGATTAAAAGAACTGGAGAAAAGATCAGAAGGAGGTGAAGCCCAGATATTCATGGAAACTCCATACAGAGCCAGCAGAATGCTGAAATATATTCTTGAAACCTGTAATTCAGCTACATATTTATGTATTGCTGTTGATATTACCCTGCCAGGTGAAAAGATTGAAACAAAGAGAATTTATGAATGGAAGAAAAATATACCTGATTTAAACGATCATCTGGTAATTTTCATTTTACAATCGGCAGAATAAACTTTTTATTGATCTATCCTCACGAAGATTAATAATTATAATTAACTATTAATTAATAATTTAATAGAACATTAATAACGAATTAAAATTCATTGCGAAGAGTAATTATTATAGTTTAATTAAATAAGCCTTCGCAGATGTTATTAATGATTGCTACGTTTACCTTGCTTTTTTAACAGAAATAAGCTCTATTTCCCATATAAGGGGTGTATATCCCGGTATGATACCCCAAATTCCGGTTGGACCGAAAGCCAGATTTGACGGGGTTAGAAGGCGGGCTTTACCTCCTTCTTTCATATACTGAAGGCCTTCATCAATTCCTGCACGAAGATCGTTTGAACCAATTTTGCTTTTGTAGGGAATGCTGTCTTTCAGATTTGTATCAAAAACTACATAGTCGAGAAACATACCTTTGTAAAAGAAGCTAACTGAATCGCCCGGAACAGGAGAAAGACCGGTGCCTTCCTTCAATTCAATGTAATACAACCCACTGGGTTTACGAATTGCTACAGTATCACCAAGTTTATCCAGGTAATCCTGAATCATCTGTTCTTCCTGTTCTTTCCATGTTCCTATTTCCCCGCAGGCAGAAAAAAGCGTCGGAATTAGAATGATTGAAGCTAAGACTGAAATGCCAGGTTTAAATCTTTTCATGCACATTTTTAGAACATTCAGAAGAAAAAAACCTTACTTTGAGCCAGCTCTAATTTCATCTATTTCAACTTCCCAGACAAAAGGAGTATAACCAGGAACAATTACACGGTAATATCCATAGGCATCATATCCATAAAGACCCGCCGCTCCATATGCAAGGCTTGAGGGAGTAATAAACTTAATTTTTCCTCCATTTTTTATGTACCTTACGGCTTCGTCAATACCTTTTATTACGGTATTTGCACCTACAATAAAAAAGTACGGATCCGGTTGTTCCAGATTTGTATCAAAAAGTTCACCAGAAAGAAACTTGGCTTTATACCATATTGATATAGTATCCCCATTAACCGGTGTCCTGTCTGAGCCTTCAGAGATGATGTAATAATATAAACCACTGGGGGTTTTAGTATAAACCGTATCTCCTACTGATTGCAAATAATTCTGAATTCGGATTTCCTCTTCTTCTTCATACTTCTTGCCCAAATTACACGACCATAAAAAAGTTAAACACAAAATGCTCAATGTAATTAATCTAATTTTCATAGCACAATCTTTTAATCCCTTTAATTTTTTACAAATTTATTCAATTTTGCCTAAGTTTAATCTCCCTGAACGCGGTTTGGTGTTTTTTTATTAAGTATTTTCACTTCATATACTATAACCGCTCTGGGAGGTATTGCCCTGTCATCACCCAGGAGCCCCCATCCCAGAAAAGGTGGTATTATGAATATTGCTTCCCCTCCAGGTTTCAGCATTTTAAGTCCTTCTGCAAGTCCGGCTTCTATATTGCTTTTCCCAAGTATAACGGTTTTAGGGCCTGTTTCGTATGATGAATAACATTTTGTACCGTCAAGCAGAGTGCATTCATAATCCATTACAATCCTGTCATTTTCCTTGAAGAAATCCCCTTCCCCTTCATTGATTATACAATACCACAGTCCTGAGCTTGACTCTGTCATTTTAAGGTTTTTCCTTTCGATATAATTAAGGATTCTTTCCCTATCTTTTTCTGCCAGATAGGTATTAACTTTTTCAAGTTCTCTTCTTCCGGGCTTTTTTTTCTGTACCTGTTCTCCCGGTTTGTTGCAGGAAAAAGATATAAGCTGGCATAAAATAATGATATACAGAATAATATTTTTCAAACATTTAATCTTCACTGTTCCTTTCTTTTTTAACCATTTCGAGAAAATAGCTGATGGTATTTTCGAGTGTGTCGTTATAATCACCTCCAGCAGCATTGAAATGGCCTCCACCCTGAAAATATTTAGCGGCAAAGGAGTTTACTGAAAAATCCCCTCTTGATCTGAAAGATATCTTTACAAATCCTTCTTTTTCGATAAAGAGAGCAGAAAAATCAATACCTTTTATTGATAGAGGAAGGTTAACAAATCCTTCTGTATCACCTTTGCTGTATTTGAATCTCTCCAGTTCTTCCCGTGTAAGAGCAATATATGCGGTTTTATATTCCGGTATGACAACCATTTTCTGATACAGGGCATAACCAAGAAGCCTGGTTCGGGATTCAGTAAAATTATTGAAAACCAGATTGTAAATTCTCTCTTTGTTGAGGCCCATATCCAGCAGGTCGGCAATTAATCTTAATGTGTTGCCGGTAAATGATCCATGTTCAAAATTACCTGTGTCGGTGATAATACCAACATAGATAGCCTCGGCATAACCAATATCGGCGAAGAACCCATCATTGAGCTTGCACACCAATTCATGAACAATTTCTGCAGTAGATGAGCTGCTGGCATCTGAAATTAAAAGGTCATAAAAATTATCTGAATCAAGATGATGATCAATTACAACCTTTTTGGCTGATGATTTTAAAACCGGTTTTTCAGCTTCTGCCAGCCGGTCCGACTGGTTAAAATCAAGCATAATTATTAAGTTAGCTTCCTCGATAAGCCTCAGACATTTTTTACGGTCCCTTATAAAAATATTAATCCTGTCAGAATTTTTCATCCATGTAAGGAATTCCTGAAGGTAATTTGGTGAAATCATATCAACCCTCTTCCCTTTAGACGAAACAAAAGAATAAAGAGCAAGCATTGAACCGATTGCATCACCATCAGGATTAATATGGCAAATCAGGAGTATATTATCAGAATTGTTCAGATAATCCGATAATTCTTTTTTATATTTGTCAAGTTCTAACACTTTATTTAAGACTTAATAAAGGCGGTAAAGTTATTAAATATTAATATTGCATCATAAAAAGAAAATATATTAAACGATAAATTTAGTATGAGAAGTGATATTACGCTGGCAATAATAAAACCTAATGCAGTAAGAACCGGAAAAATCGGACCTATTCTGGCAATGATTAATGAAGCCGGTTTTGAAATAATAGCTTTAAAAATGGTAAAGCTTACAAAGCAGCAGGCAGAATCTTTTTATGAAGTACATCGTGAAAAAGTATTTTTTGAGAGTCTGGTAGAGTTTATGTCGTCAGGGCCTGTTGTTGCTATGATATTGAGACACAGGAATGCCGTGGATGAATTCAGAAAACTCATAGGCAATACTGATCCGGCAAAAGCTGAACCCGGTACAATAAGAAAATTGTATGGGATATCCGTTCAAATGAATGCAATACACGGTTCAGATTCGATTGAAAATGCCATCAAAGAAGCCAGTTTCTTCTTTTCTGAAATCGAGAGATTTTATTAGATTTCGCTCTTTACTCCATAATATTTTAAAAATCGAATTATTTTCTCATTATCCAGATAAGATATATCTTCGCAGCAATTTTTTATTAAAATGAGTCAGAGTTATCCTGTTGATTTCAGTGATAAAAGAAATCTGGAAAAATATTCTTCGGCATTTACACTTTCCGACATGGAGGTGTTTGTTTTTCCCGAATTGCTTTATCCGCTTGTTCTTGCGAATATTATGTCGCCTGTAATCTGGAAATGGAGGGAGGATTCGTGGTTTGACGGGATTTACAATAAGAAATTTCTTTACAAAGTAAACAGAATAAAACAGTATATTATTCAGAATTACATATTTAACCTTGACCTTGCGACATGGGGTTTAACAACCAAGACAAAAGAGATTGAGAGGTTCCGTGATTTTATAGACATGAACACCCTAAGACAGTCGAATGCCCTGTTCGGATATGAGGGTGACAAATATTATTTTGATATTGACATAAGGAAGCACTTTGGCCTTGACAAATATGATTCGGATGTTATTCCTTACTGGAAGACTGAGACTGTTGAAGCGATGGAAGCCTTCAGATTTAAGGAAGGTTTTACAACAGGTGCAGGTGAATGTGTCTCACTATCTGCCCTGTATGCTGCTGCCATGTTTATAATTGGCAGAATTCCACTGGAAAAAATATTCTTAATGGCCACACCACTCCATTCACAAAATTTCATAACTGAAAGTGAAGGTATATTAACCAATAACAGAAGGATACTGACCAAAAACATGTGGTTTAACGGGACATCCCTTTCTGCCAAGGCACGCAGGGCGCTGGAAAACGAAAAAGTCACAATTGTCTCAAATATTTCAGGTTACATCCACATATTGTACGATGTTGCAACAATAAATCCTGAGGATTATAGAACATTTTCAGAAAAGCTACGGGCCTTTCTGAAAACTGACCTTAATGTTTCACTTTTCATAAATTTCCTGAGGTTCAAATCAAAATACAAAAATTTGTTTCAATTCAGATGTGATTGCCAGGGTTATTCTAAGTACGTTGCTCTGGAGAAAATTTTCGAATATGAACACAGCAGCAGATATAATGCGGGGCCTGAAACAAGACGATTGTTGCTTAATGAGATGGAAGGAGACGAATTTCATCTCAGTCCGTTACCCGGCAAACTGATACTTAACGAATATGAAGAAATACTGGAAATAAATGAAAACAGGTCGCTTGAAAACATTGAAAGAGAATTCTTAAGGATTACAGATGAGAGTCAGGCCGGAATTATAAGGGAAATGATGTCGGACATACAGAAGTTTCTCATTACCGAGCCAAGGCTCCCGTCGGAAAATAAAAAATTTGTGACCCTGCCTGTGCCTCAGATAAAACCTGATGATTCGAGAGAGGAAATAATTGAGAAAGTTACCAGCATGTCTGGTTTGTCGGAGATGTGCCGACTGACTTTATATGTTTACAGGCAGATGGACACTATTGACTGGTTGCCATTTGTCAAAGCTGCAATAGAAAGGAATCCTGTAAGTTTTAAAGAGCTAGAAAACTTAAGAATTGTGGAGATTTACAATCTTCTCCAGCAAATGGCACATGTAAGCATATATGATGGTAAAAGACTTGCGATGCCCGATGAAGTATGGAATTACAGAAGAGGTGACGGCATAGAAAAGGCTTTTCTGTTTGCCTGTAACATTATTGAACGTGATAAAGATGCCTGCATTACATTAATAATTGATAAGGAGAATGTTGAATTAATATATTCCGGAAACAATTACAGGTTTTCTTCTTCAAAAGGATTAAAAAAGCAAATTAGTATAAAAGGTTATGAATATCAAATATTTTGATTTTATCTAAGGACTATTTCTTTAATAAATTCGCTGCCGACTTCCCTGTTGATTTTTTCCTTTATGGCCTCGCGTATCATCATAAGTTCGCTTTTCACAACTGATGATTTAAGATAGACTGTCAGCACGCCGTTTTTAATAGTTACCCTGGAGGTACGTGATGATATTGCCTTACCTACAATTTTTTCCCAGGAATCGATTATGTTAATCTCCTGAAGCTTCCCGCCGATTTTCATTTCATTGATATAATCATTAATAGCTTCGGCGAGCGAAATTGTTTTACTGCGTCTCATTGCTATAGTTATTGAAATCTGAAATTACTTCAATGTTACCGTTTTTTTCAATCCTGAAGAGCCTGTGGTCAACATTTAGCCTGGAAAGTATGCTTTTCATTCTTTCTTCATCGGTGTCAGTTATAAATATCTGTCCAAACCTGTGATTACCAACAAGTTTAATTATTTTCTCCACCCTTTCAATGTCGAATTTATCGAATAAATCATCAAGGAGCATTACCGGGGCAAAACCGACTCTTCGTCTCACATAATCAAATTTTGCAAGTTTAAGTGCCACAAGATATGATTTTTGTTGTCCCTGTGAACCTGTTGATTTAACAGGATATCCCCCCATTTCAAATATTAGATCGTCTTTATGTATACCAGCAGTGGTATATTCCAGCACCAGGTCTTTGTTCAGGGATTTTTCAAGTAAATCACTGAAATCTGATTCTGACAGCTGGCTGCGGTAATCGAGGTTTACTGTTTCATTTCCTCCTGATATGAATGAATAATATTCGTTAAAAACGGGGATAAGTTCTTTGACTAATCCGGCGCGTTCTCTGTAGATATATTCTCCATATCTTATCAGCTGGGCATCCCATACTTCAAGTATCTCCCTGTCGACTGATATTTTGCCGGCATAATCCTTAAGAAGCCTGTTTCTCTGCTGGAGAGCTTTGTTGTAGTTAAGAATTGCATCAAGATATATGGCATCGTACTGGCTGATGATTTTGTTGAGAAATTTCCTTCTCTCTTCACTCCCTCCTGTAATCAAAATGCTGTCGGCAGGTGATACCATCACTACAGGGAATTTACCCACATGTTCATTTAATTTATTGTATTCCTTGCCATTTCTCTTAAATATCTTCATCTTCTGGCGGTGGAAGGAACAAAACAAAATATCTTCATTACCATTTACCGTAACAACGCCTTCGATGATGAAATATTCCTGTGAATGTTTAATGTTTGCACTATCGACTATATTGTAAAAACTTTTTGTAAGTGATAAATAATGAATCGCATCGAGTATATTTGTTTTTCCAACCCCATTATTACCAACAAGACAATTTATTCCAGGAGAAAATTTCAGGAAAGCTGAATCGTAGTTTTTGAAATTTGTTAGGGACAATTGTTTAATATACATATAATCAAATATATACAGAACAAAGATATTTTCAGTCAACAAAGTTACTAAAAGAATATCATCTGTTGTAAATAATAATAAATGTTTGTCAGTTGTGATATTTGTTGTTCATTTACAAATATTTATCAAAATTTAAGACTATAATTTTAAAATATGAGCAAATAAATTTACATTTGCGAAGTCAAATTATGAGAGAACATCGATATGGCAAAAAAACCAAAAACTGAAAGTCCGCAATCAATAAAAAGTGTAGAAGAGACACTGACAAAAACAGAACAGTTTCTTGAAGAAAATTATAAAGTAATTCTTATAACTCTTGGAATTCTTGTAGTTCTGGTGGGTCTGTTTTATCTGAGCAGAGTTTATCTCAACAAGAGAAATCAGGAAGCTCAGTCACAGATGTATCAGGCCGAAAGATGGTTGGAGATAGATTCTCTCAATCTTGCGCTGAACGGAGATGGGAATTATCTTGGATTCTTAGAAATTGCGAAAACTTACAGGTTAACGAAAGCAGGTAATCTTGCAAAATATTGTGCAGGTATATGTTATCTCCATCTTGGTAAATATGAGGAAGCACTTGAATATTTGAGCAAATACTCGATAAAAGATAATGTCATTGGTTCACTGGCAATTGGAGCGATGGGTGATGCATTGGTAGAGCTCGGCAGGCTTGATGAAGGAATAAACAGATATATCGAAGCAGCTGAAAAAGCGAATAATTCGTTTAATACTCCTTTGTATCTAATGAAGGCAGGTCAAATACTTGAAATGCAGCAAAAATATGCTGAAGCATTGAAGCTTTACGAAAGAATAAAAAACGAATATCCTGAAAGCACAGAAGGTGCAACAATTGATAAATATATAGCCAGGGTAAAGCTTTTGATGAACTGAGGTTAAGGCTTTCCTGCAGGAATTATAAAGTTTTTACGGTTTTTAAAAAGGATAAAATTCAGAAATTTAAATTTTGCCTTTTAAATAATGGCTACTGCAAATCTTTCAGATTATGACCCGTCAAAGGTCCCCGATGCTTCTGAAATGAGATTTGGCATAGTTGTTTCTGACTGGAATCAGGAAATTACATTTTCACTTCTTGATGGGTGCGTAAAGACACTAAAAAAGCATGGTGTTACAGATGAAGATATTGTTATAAAACATGTTCCAGGCAGTTTTGAACTTACCCTTGGCGCACAGTTAATGGCAGAAAATGAGGACGTTGATGCGATCATTTGTCTGGGTTGTGTGATTCAGGGAGAGACGCCACATTTCACATATATTTGCCAGAGTGTAAGTATGGGTATTACCCAGCTAAATATCGATTACAATATTCCTGTTATTTTCGGGGTTCTTACCACAAACAACATTGAACAGGCTAGAGAGCGGTCGGGAGGAAAACACGGCAATAAGGGTGATGAAGCTGCCGTAACTGCAATAAAGATGGCAGCGCTGAAAAGAGATATGACTGAATAGTTTTACCTCAGCACTTTTCTTACGAAAGCCACCGTGAAGTAGGACATCATAAAAACACCGATAAAACCTTCAATTCCTGAAAAAATTCTGCTCAGCCCCTGTGGAAAAACATCGCCATAACCGATTGTAAAAAAGTTATTGCAGAATGATAAAATGATTGCATGAAAGGTGTGAGTTTATCGGGATTATTGACAGAAGACATTGTCATTCCAAGTCCTGAAAGTTGAATGATATAGTAGATGAAACCGAACAGAAACCAGATAAGTACCACGCTTACGAGTACTCTGCCGGGAGATGTGGCATAAAGTCCAATTTTATCAAATACAAGCCATTTAAAACCATAAGCCGGGTAACTCCAGAGGGCCGACCATTTGTTTTTCGATACTGACTCTTTCAGATCAGCAATGGATTCAAGCCGGCGAAAAGCAACATATGCTTTATCTTCGAATGAATATTTACCCGTATTACTGAAATTTTCCTTAAGTGTTCTGAACTGTTCGGCTTTCTGCCGGACTGTAGTATCTTCCTGTGCCATTATTTTGTCATAGCATCTGTTTTTGTGCCAGTCGATGTATATTTTACCGATGAGCCTCATGCCGGTAAGATTAATAACATCAATGTTTACATCAAAGTCGTATGGTTCAAGGTCAATAATATCTCTTACTATAGTGTCGGAAATGTCAAGAATTTCAGCTTTTGCAAGTCGAAGGTCAACGTAATGGTCAAAGTTACATGAACGGAGACACAGAAGCTTGAATTGTGAACCGTTGAAAGTGAGGATACCGTCCCCGAAATTTGTTTTCTCAAAATTGATTTCAGCATTTGGCATTTCCATCAGGCTGAAATTCTTATGCCCCGACCCCATTTCAACCCTCTTGA
The DNA here is from genome assembly GCA_029552825.1 of Bacteroidota bacterium. GTDB lineage: Bacteria > Bacteroidota > Bacteroidia > Bacteroidales > VadinHA17 > LD21. Next base: position 24,708 of record JAKPDL010000227.1, on the reverse strand, counting down.
ATTGAATTTTACCTGAACGGCATGATGCTCCTTCAAAAGTTACATCGCCGTTTCCGAATATTGAACGGTTAAAGTTAATTTTACCTGAGCCGAAATCGACAGTCCTGAAATCCACTTTGCTGTTCCCGAATTCAGCTCTTTCGAACGACACATCACAATCTCCAAATGATGAATAGTGAAAATCAACCTTGCCACTGGCTATTCTTGCCACCTTAAAGATGAAATGCCCGTTTCCGAAATGTGTATTAATAAAAAGCAGCTCACCACTGTTAAATTCAGTATTTGAAAAGTTTATTTCACCGTTTCCGAATCGTATGTCCTGAAAATCTTTCTTTCCATCTTTTACGACTGAGTTTTTAAAAAGAAAATCACCGTCATCAAACAGAGAGCCTGAAAAATCAATATCACCACATCTGAAAAATGTATTCGAAAAGTTTACATTTCCCTTACCGAAATCGCAGCCAGTAAATAATACCTGTCCTCTTGCAAAATGTGAACCTTCGAAACTAATATCTCCTTCGTTGAATAAAGCAAAACTGAAGTCTGTTGCCGTAGTTGCCTCGAAAAATGAGTTCCTGGCCGACAGGTTGTTTATCCTGACATGTGATTTTTTATCAAGATTATGTATGCGCCTGTAAGCTGAGAGGGAAAAGTCGTTTATATAAAGATTGTCAAGTATAAGATCTTTACCTTCTTCAATCATCCTATAGATTTCCTGCTTCTCAATAACACCAAATAACTCATTGCTTATTTCTTTCCCTGTTGAATCATAAAAACTTATTATTGCAGTACGTGGACAAACTCTTCCGTCTTCGGCAAAATACTTGACATTCTTTATTTCAACCTTAAAATGATCGTAACTTGTTAGCATCTGTTCAGGAATTAAAAATCAATCAAAATTAGTAAAATATCAAAATAGACTTACCGGTTACAAAGCTCCCTATATAAACATTTTTCGCATATTTTCGTGTTCTCAGTCATCCTGAATGGTTCATCTTTATCAAAAATTGAGGAAACAGTTTTTTCCAGTTTTGATTTAAATCCATTTCTAAATTTTGAATAGTCATCAACAATTATTTCGTTATTGTTATTTTTTATTTTGAGCATTCCGGTATACTCTTCTTCGGTCAACTTTCTCAGAGAATATATTAAAGGAAACACTTTCGTGTTATCTTTCTTATTTAAAAATATCTCACAATATATCAGAACCTGAAGCCATTCCTGTCCGCGTTCTTCTTCATTCTCTTCAAAGAGAGAATCAAATGACTCAATCTCTGATTTTTTAACTTTTCCTGTCTTATAATCAACAATACGGAACGAACCTGATTTTTCATCAATTCTGTCGATTATTCCACCGATGAAGATTTCCTTCTTATTGCCATCGTAGTTTATTTCAAAGGGGGCAGACATTTTCTTTTCAAGACCGCATATTTTGAACGGTGTAACATTTATGTCCATGTTAAGAATAAGTCTTACATGATAACTCAGGATGCTGGCAATAATTAGTTCGGTGCCTGAAAGAACGGCATCAGTATTTGAATGGAATTTCGCCCGTAAAAGCTTTTTAACTAATTCATCAATATCACTTTTTTCTGCCAGTTTTTCAATATCTTTTTTTTCAAGAGTTTTATTTAAATAACCTGAATATAATTCTTTCATTGTTTGATGAAGTATTTCCCCAAATGTTGCTGCATCATCGGCTGATATTATTCTTTCCGGTTCTTTTATACCGCAAACATATCTGTAATAAAATTTCATCCTGCAGGAAATCCATGTGTTGATAGCATTTGGAGAAAGAGGTTCTTTGTTTTCAAAATATATTTTCTCAAGAATCTTTATGTGCTTTTCGCTACGTTCAATTTCTCCCTCTGGCAGTAGTTTCACGCCAATTTTATACCCTGTATTTAAAATATCAGGATGATTCTCATAAAGGTAGATAAGCTGCATTAAAAACCTGCTCATCTCTCCTGTCTTAAGTCCTTCAGCATTAGAATTATATACAAAAGTCACATTCTCAGCCCTGTGAAGTAACCGGTAGAAATAGTAGGCATAGATTGAATCCTGATGTCTTATAACTGGCAGCCCGAATGCTTCGCGCAGAGTATATGGTATGTAGGATGAGCCAGCAGAGGCCCGTGGAAGAACTCCCTCGTTTACAGACAACATTATTATATTCTTGAAATCGAGTGTTCTGGTTTCGAGCAATCCCATAATCTGTATCCCGGAAAGGGGCTCACCAGAGAATGGAACAGTTATATTCCGGAGAATACGGTCGAGAAGCAGTAACCATGTTTCAGTCTTCATTTCAATCTCTGCCGTCCTTGTCAAGTTTTCAAGTCTGTTAATTACCTGCAGAGATCTGAAAATAAACTCATTATGAAGCTTACTTCTGATACTTAACCCTGGTTCATCCTCCCCTGCCAGATAAAATGACATAAGAATTGTTTTCAGATATGAAGCTATTTCTCCCGGAGATTCTACTTTTCTAAAGATCATTTTTAGCGATTCGGTCCGACACAATTTTGAAGAAGGTATCCACCGTTTTCCTTCTTTAATTAAAGATTTGAGAATTTCTCCACTCTGGTATTTTGCTTCATCAGACAGAAAACTATGCTGAAACAAACCTGAAACGTCTGAATATTCAAACAGGATCTCTTCGTTTTCTTTTCTGCTGTTTCTCTGAAGCAGGAGAAGCAATCTGAGGAAGCTGTATACAGGACTGAATTTAAGAGGATAGCCCATGGTAATATTGACATCCACATCGGAGTCGGGAATAGAATTAAGGAGTGGCAGTAGCAGATTTTCATCAGCAAGGATAATTGCAGTATGATGTGCTTCGTTGGCATTTAAATTCCCAAGCTCCTTAAGCAATTCAGGTACAAGTTTAACCTGCGCAATATCAGTTGAGGTACTTATAATCTTTCTTTTAGTCCCAGATGCAGATAGCAGAGTTTTATAATTCCAGCCGTCAGGCATATCATTTCCGAAAAGCCCCAGGTTTTCTCTTATGAAATATCCTGCTGTATGACTCGATGACTTATCTATGTATGATTCGTCATAATCCCAGTAAAACTTTGCCTTTCCATTATTTTTGAGATATTTAAAAAGTTCTTTTTCGCATCTGTTCAGTGCATTGAAACCGATAAAATAGAATCTTTCCCAGGGCAGAGAAAGGTTTTCACCTGAAATGCATTTTTCAGCTACTTCCCTGAAAATCATTCCTTCATAAGCAAGACCCTTATTCCTCAAATTATTGCAGAATTTGACATATAGTTCAGGAAGAATTTCCCATAGTTCCAGGAACATTTCCTTATGCCCGGTAGGTTTTCCAGTATTAAAATTAACCCAGAATTGCCGGATGATCTCTATCTGTTCCTCAGTAAGTCCGCCAAGCTCAGTATCTATTCTCTTTAAATCTGACAGGTTTGAAAACAGTTTTCCGGCATCGACCATGTATTTATCAACATCGTCAAAGTCATTAAGGAGCATCTCGCCCCAGAAATAGAATTCATCAAAGGGTTCAGGTTTCTTCTTTAATCTTTCTGAAATCTCTTTATATGTTTTATAAAGTTCGAATATCAGTATCTCATTTTCAGCAATTTCCAGCTGCGACAAATAACTAAATAGTTCGTTAATAGTCTTGATAGCAGGCGACCAGACTGGTTTTTTGATTATGTCTGAAAGATATTTCATAAAATAAAGGCCTGCTCTTCTGTTTGGAAAAACCAGACATTGCTTCTCCAGTGTTTCACTGTAATTCTTATAAATATGTTTTGCAAGATGCTCAAGAAAATATTCCATAATTATTTTGTCTTTCAGTTTTTTTATGTTTATACAATCGACCCTGCCATGTATTTTGGGCCTCCATCCGTTTCTCAATCATACGGGTAATATATTCCGACGGGGTATTATTCCATGGTCTGACAGCAAGCATTTCTCCAGGCACCTCAGCAGTAAACCGTTCTATGGCTATCCCGGGATTAAGGCGCTCAAGGAATGCAATAATAAACTCAACATATTCATCAAGAGTAAAAATCTTAAATTCTCCGGGATTTTCCATATACTGGCGTTCTGCAACAGTACCCTTAATTATCTGAAGCTGATGAAACTTAACCGAGTTGAGCGGTAATTCTGAAATGATTTCAGCTTCTTCAAGCATTTCGTCAGGTGTTTCTCCTGGCAATCCGAAAATAAGATGTGCCGTTGTATGTATATTAGCCTCTGCCGTCATTTTTACAGCTTTTACGGAATCGCTGAATGTGTGTCCCCTGTTAATCCTCCGCAATGTATCATCCCGGCAGGATTCAATTCCATATTCCACAGCGACAAAATATTTTTCTCCTATGTTCTGCAGAAGTTCAATTTTTTCGCTGTCGATACAATCGGGGCGTGTTCCGATGATAATTCCTTTTACTTCAGGAAATAAAAGGGCTTCATAGTAGATTTTTTCAAGTGTGCTGATATCAGAATATGTACCTGAATAGGCCTGGAAATAAACAAGATAGCCTCTGGTTTTGCGATATCTTTTACTAAAAAATGCAATACCTTCCTTTAGCTGTTGAGTTACACTCTTACCGGGATCGCAATATGGAGGGTTGAAGGCCCTGTTATCACAGAAAACACATCCGCCGGTCCCTTTTGTACCGTCGCGGTTCGGGCATGTAAATCCTCCATCAATGCTTATTTTCTGAACTCTTCCTCCGAATTTTATATTAAGGAAATCTCCATAAGAATTATATCTGCGGGACGTACCCCAGGGAAACAGAGAATTTTTCTTTTCAGTGTGAATTAATTCACGCATACTACTTTACCCTGGTCGACATACCACAGATAAGCATCAACCTGTTTATATCCCATCTCTAAAAGAAGATTACGGTACAGAGCAACCTGCTCTTTGTACTCACTCCTTTCCCTGCCGAATTTAAAATCCACTACGATTGCCCTGTCATCTGAAATAATAACCCTGTCGGGTCTGCGTATCGTGCCTTTTGTGGTTAGAATATCAGCCTCCGTTACAATTTTGAGTCCGGGCCGGAACCATTCCCTGATTTCATCAGAGGATACTGCACTTTTAATTCGTTTCTCTATCTCCTCCTTCTCTCCTTCATCTATCCTTCCTTCCTGTACCATGCGGTTCACTGCCGAAGGAATATCTTCAAGTGTTATCACCGAAGCAAGGATATCATGCATAAGTTTCCCGTAATTAAGGCGTGCTTCAATCTTTTCACCCTCCTTAATAAAGAGCCCTTCGCCGTTAAATTTAATCCTTAATGAAGGAATATTGGGATTTACATTATATTTCAAGTCAGTAAAATCTCCTTCTGCAATCTGCTTTTCATGCTTAGTTACCTTATCCAGATCTCCAAGTTCAAAAACGCATGTCTCCGGGTTAAAATAATCTGAAAGGTTAATTAAAGGCTCCTTGCCATTCTGGTTTACTGATTTTTCCAGAAACGACGCGAACAAACATTTATTTACATGACCAAGTTTCTTTTCTTCTTTATCCTTATCCTTTATGGGACAAAAACCTATAAGAACCTCTTTTGCCCGGGTAAATGCCACATACAGAAGGTTAAGGTTATCTATTGTTGCACAATATTTTTCATATAAATATTCATTTGCAAAAAGGGTGAGTAACATATCTTTCTTATACCTGACAGGAACAAGGTTGATTTCATTAAAAGGTTCCTCCTCCGGACTTATCCAAATTATCGGGGTCATATTTCCTTCATAAGTCATGGTCCAGTTCAGGAAAGGCACTATAACCACTTTGAATTCAAGACCTTTTGCCTTATGTATTGTTATAACCCGTATTGATTCCTGTCTGTCAGAAAGGGTTAACGACAGGTCTGTGCCATACAAATTCCACCACTCCAGAAATGACGGAATATCTGAGGAATTATTCAATGAATATTCAAAAACTGATTGCTGGAAAGCACTAAGGAAAGCAAAGTTTTCCTCTGGTTCACCAAGTTTGAAAAAACTGATGCTATTTTCAACTGCCTCAAACACAGGTATATGCTTTAAATTCTCAGTAAATTTCATCCACCCGTCCGGGAATAACTCATTAGCATCGTTATCAATATCTGAAAGGTCGGTTTTTTCCGGTTTTTCTCCAGTTGCCATAAGCCAGTTCCTCAGCATCAGAGCTTTGCTGAGTCTATCAGAAGAGTCTATTGAAAAGCGCAGCAAGGCAAGTATGAATGCAACTACAGGTGAAGAACCTATAAGAAGAGACTCGCCTGATACTATACTGTAATTATATTTTGCCGTTTTTTCCGGAGAAGCTTTAACCTTGTAATCAATGAAAGAATTTATTACATCTACCCCTTCCCTGTTTTTCCGGACAAGTATTGCAATATCCGAAGCCTTAAAGCCTTTATCCTGAAGCTCTTCAACGACTTCTGGAAGTCTTTTGAGTACTATTTCTTTATAGGCTCCATCGTTATTGTCAACAAATTCAATTCTGACATATCCCCCTTCCCTATTCTCCGGGCAGGACTGTTTTACGTCCGAATAGATGTTACTGATTTTCATATTTGCTCCGGAAAAATCTGGGCTTTTATCCAGCAGAGAAGGCAGTACTGAAAAGAGTGAGTTATTAAATGCCACAATATTCCACAGACTGCGGTAATTTGATCCAAGGTTTTCAGAAATAATTCTCGATTTATCTATTTGTTTTTCAAGATATTCACTCATTATACGCCAGTCACTGTTTCGCCATCGGTATATTGATTGTTTTACATCGCCTACTACAAGATTTTCAAATCCGCCAGCAATGCTGTTTTCAATTAAGGGGAGGAAATTATTCCACTGGATTACAGAAGTATCCTGGAACTCATCTATCATGAAATTTTCATAAGTATTTCCTGCTTTCTCATATATAAAGGGAGTCTGGTTGCCACCAATAAGTTTCAGAAGGAGTTCGCCTGTATCAGAAAGCAGAAATCTGTTTTCGGTTGTTGTTATATTGCGGAAACTTTTAAGAATATCGGAAAAGATACCCAGAATATATGCATACTCAGTAATTAGTTTTGCGGTATTAACCGATATGTAATTTTTAAGGTAATAATTAAGCATTCCTGAAAATAACTTATCGAATCCATTATCCAGTGCTGCCTTAAGTTGAGGCGTTGGTCCATTTTTAGGGCTCCAAACGGGAGGGACTTCTTTAACTTTCATAACTCTGGCTCCAGGTTCCGGGTAGTATTCATTTTTAATGCTTAACATTTTGTTGATAAATGATCCCACCCCGCCACTAGTTCCATAATAAAACATATCATCTGTTACATGGTATCTATCAAGAAAATCACGGCATTCTCCGGCTCGTTTTTTAATTTCATCTAAAAATTCTTGCTGAAAATCTTGCAGATTTTTAATATATTTTTCCAGCAGTTGCTTGTTTTCCAAATTTTTACGCTCATTTTCAGGGATAAGGCGGAATTTCTCCCTGAAAATTTCACCTGCAATTTCTCCAATATGCCATTTAATATTCCAGCTTTTACCTTCTTCTGTTTTTTCCAGGCCAAGCGTTGTAAGCCATTTCAGCAGTCTGGCGTCTGTGGCTGCATTTTCCACAGTATCATCAATAGCTCTTGCCAGAAGATATTTATGATCGAGTTCAATAAGATAGCTGTACTGAAGTCCGAATTCCCTTGCAAATGCTCTTATAATGCGTTGAAAGAAGCTATCGATAGTTCCGACGTTGAAGAAAGAATAATCGTGCAGGATTGCATGCAATAACTGTTTTGATTTATCTTTAAGCTCCTCAGTAGAGAGTCCGGTATCTTTTACCAGCCTCATCAACATACTGGTTTCCTCACCTTTTGATATCCTGAAAAGGTGGTTTATTATCTTGTATTTCATTTCCGCTGCAGCCTTATTGGTAAAAGTTACAGCGAGGATTCTTTTATATGCCTGCCCCTGTGATGTAAAAAGTTTTTGCAGGTATCTGGCTGTAAGTTCGAATGTTTTGCCTGAACCTGCCGAGGCGCTGTATTTTGTAATTGTTCCTGTTCCCATAAGGATAAAGGTAAGGATTTTTCAAATTATCTATCTTTGCACCGGTTAAAAGAAAGTTATTTAACATATAAAAAAGAAGCTTTTAATACAACCCCGAAAATATAATAGTAAAATATTGACAATAAACATTTTATAAAATATTAATTGTGAAGCCAAAGAAGGTGATAGTAGGTTTGTCGGGAGGGGTTGACTCGAGTGTTGCGGCCTGGTTATTGATGGAGCAGGGTTATGAGGTTGAGGGTTTATTTATGAGGAACTGGCACGACACAACGGGTCTGATTCAGAGTGAGTGCCACTGGGAAGATGATGTTATGTTTGCCGAGATGGTTGCCAGGAAACTGGGGATTCCATTTCATTTTGTGGATTTGAGCGAGGATTACAGGAAGCGGGTGGTGGATTACATGTTTTCGGAATATGAGAAAGGACGGACTCCCAATCCGGATATTTTATGTAACAGGGAAATCAAATTCGATTCATTTGTTACAGAAGTCAGAAAACTTGGGGGAGATTATCTTGCAACAGGCCACTATTGCAGGAAAGAGGAAGTGCTCATAAATGGCCGGGCTGTATTCAGGCTTCTGGCGGGTATTGATGAAAATAAGGATCAGAGTTACTTTCTATGTCAGTTAAGTCAGGAGCAGCTCAAAGATGTGCTTTTTCCGGTTGGAAACATGACGAAAGCAGAAGTACGGGAGACAGCTGCCCGGCTTAAATTACCGACAGCACACAGAAAAGACTCGCAGGGTATTTGTTTTATAGGGAAGGTTCATCTTCCTGAATTTCTTCAGCAGAAGATTGCACCACGTAAAGGGATTATTGTTGAGATACCGCGGGATGCAATTTTGCAGGAATGGCATACGGGTTTACCCGGAGATGATGCTGGTGATGATGAGTTGAGAAAAGCTGTAACTCCATATATGTATAAGCCTGAAATGGGCAAAGCCATAGGAGAACACAACGGAGCACATTATTTTACCATCGGTCAGCGTAAAGGGATAAATATAGGAGGGTATCGTGAGCCACTTTTTGTGATTGGCATTGATGCGGTTCGGAATATATTGTATGTCGGTGAAGGGCAGTCACATCCGGGGCTTTACAGGAAAGGGTTGTTTATCAGGAAGGATGAGGTTCACTGGGTCAGGCCTGACCTCGCGATGGCTGAAGGTGAGAGCCGGGATTATATGGTTCGGATAAGGTATCGCCAGGGTTTACAGAAAGCGAGGCTTTACCTGAGGAAGGATGGCATGTATATAGTCTTTAATAAGTTACAGCGAGGTATTACTCCCGGGCAGTTTGCAGCGTGGTATGACGGGGATGAGGTGGTTGGCTCGGGTGTTATCCGGGCATAAAGGGCAGAAAAGTGTATTAAGTAACTTATTCATAATGATGTGGTAAGGCAGGGTTTATGGGCTTTGATTAATAAACGTGAGAGTGGACAATCATATCAACTAATCAAATAAAACATTATATTTGCCTTCTCGAAGGAGGGACGTTAGCTCAGTTGGTTCAGAGCGCTTGCTTGACAGGCAAGAGGTCGGCAGTTCGATCCTGCCACGCCCCACAATATAAATCAGATAGTTATAAAGACGGCTTTAGTGCTAGAAGTGTCTGTCCGCCTACTGTTCCAATCGGCGTGCCGTCCAAATACATTCTATAAACTTTATCGTCCATGAGATAGGCATCAGCGGTCAGTTCAACAGTTGGTCTGAACATTGATTTCTGCCGGAAAAACATTTGCAAACCCAAACCCATTCCCCAAGGATTGTTGCCTTTTGTTACGTCAGAAATGGTTTGGTTGTATTGTACTTCCAAATACAGAGATGCTTTGTGCTGTATCTGCCCAGAGGCGTTTGACAGAATAAAGCAAACTAAAAATGTCGTTAGTAGCTTTTGCATAGTCAGTTTTGTATTACCGCTAACGTTTTGCAGTATGAAAAGTTGTCGATTGCGGGCGATTTCCTGTCAGGTTACACAATCCCGAGAGTTATCGGGAGCAAAAAGTGTGACAATTTGTCCCGAGACCTCGGGAAGCAACTTACCCATATTGTCCGTGTTAGGCGGAGCCACATTTTTTTGTCTTTGAGTAGGTTATCTAATCTTTAGCTAGTCTTAATTTGTAAAGTCTTAATCCTACCATAGGAAACCAGATTAAATATAATGGTCCTGCTATAAACATAATAATGTTTCCGAGAGCTGGAGCAAAAAATCCAATGAGAATATGAGCAAGATCCAATCCATGAGTAGCAATCCCGGTAATTGCGGTCGATCTGTTAAATACATTTGATCGCAACATTACAATTGATATTAAGAGTGCTCCAGTCTGAAGTAGGAGTCCGCCAATTTTTGCACCGGTTCCATGCCACATGTCAGAGGCCAGGATGGATTCACCAGCGGCCAATAATTGGTTCTTTTGAAAATCAGAAGTAGCTATAGCAAATTTGTCACTTAGGTAGAGGTACGAAAACACAGAAGGAGTTGCTAGGAAAAGAGTTACTCCTGCAAAAGCCAGGATCATGGATATCGTTGAAACTGCGTAGTCTGTGTTTTTTAAAGCTACAAATAGGCTGTAAAACAGTAAATAATAAAGTGGCATGACAAATACAGTCAGGATATCAAGTCGCAATAGTCCTGAAATTTTGTTATCCTGCAGGATTGAAAATGTTTGTTCAATAGTCACGGGCGGTCCGCCAGCAAGGCTCATAATTAGCAGTGTCGCCAGTGAATACACTAATAGAACAAAGCAAGCGGTCCCCCCAAGACAGTACACTGTTTTTTGAGAAGTCATAGGGCAGGAGTTTAAATTCATTCAGAAGTTTTAATTTAAAGTACTTTTTTTATGGAGCGGCCAAAATGCACGCAAGCCACTGGTTATACCTAACGTTTACAGTATAAAAGAAGTTTTTGCGAAGCAAAAATTTGTGTGAGTGCCGTCAGACACGAACCTTTTATGCTGCGTTATATGAAGTTGGGCCATCATTTTATTATCTCTTTCTTCTTCCAAATGATAAAATCTATAGTATCTGTGTTTTTTGTATCTTTGAGAACCTTATCTAAAGCATCCCACTCTGAACGTTCACGGTCAGATTCATAGTATCTCCCAGAACCTGCATATTGCTTTACAGATGGAAGTGTTTTTCTTAAACAACGCCAAGCGTTAAGCCATGTTCTTATTTTTACAGTTGTGTGAGGATGGTGTAGCACATATAGTGGTTTTTCTTTTTTGTCTTTGGCTAACTTTTTGAAATTATCATTGACTTCTCTACGCCAACCCTTCGCATTTTTAGATCTTGGATTGAAAATACTTAGATCGTGGCAACCCAATATCATAACTCTCACATTGTCTAAGTCAAAAAAATGTGTTTCTAAGTTGGCAATCCTTACCAAACCATTTTGTTGTGTTGGTGTTGGATAGGACTTTCCTGTCCAATAAAGTTTGCCTTGTCTTAAATCCTTCAGAAATACTAACTCAATGTGTGGTTGATTAATGTAATTCTGGGTTATTGATATTTTCTCCTTAAAAGAGTCTATACCCAATGTGATGTGATCCGTAACTTCACTTAATTTCCTACATAAACCTTCGTCCAGGATAGAATTTGCACACTCTTCAGCTTTCGCAATTAATTTATTTACAGCCTTATTATTCGGATTTTTATTATCACCTATATCGTTCCGAGATATTGATTCTGGCCAATCAAATTGGACAAATCCACCGCAAGTTATTAGAAACTTGACTTTTCTGCCTTTAGTCCACTTCTCACAAATATCTTCAAGAAGTTGCTTGGTTCTTATCGGATTTCCTTCCCATTCACCAGCGATGATAACTCTTGCTATGGATGGATTTGGTTCCTCTCTTACTTCAATTTCCCATCCTCCAGAAGTTCCTTCTAAAATGTTCTCGAATCTCTCAACATCCGATGGGTTATTTGGATCAAAACTACACCACACATAATCCTTAGCAAATAATCTGACAGTTGGCTTTAAACCTCTTATTGCCGGAAGGAAATCCCTCAGAGTATCGTACCAAGCACGTTGCTCATCTCTATATGGCGGATCATTATCTTTAGCATTAATATTTTCGCATAATCTAATCCATTTTTCTCTGTTAAAATCCAATTCAAGGTTAGAAGGATACCTCTCTAGAGCTATTTTCCTCGGCAATGTGAAATGTTGGGATTCATCAAATTCTACAATAAATCCCGGATTTGGAATGAAGAAATCACAATTTGAAAGCGTCTTTGCTTTAACAAATTCTTTGAAATCCCTATGACTCTGGAGAGCCTTATAAATCCATCTTAGTTTGTCGTAGTAAGGTGTATTTTTAAAATCATCTGGTTGTGTTCCTATCTCAAACTTATAATTCTGTTCAACTTTTCCGTAAATTTTCTCTAAAAGTTTTTTAATTGTTTCCTTACATTTTGCACATCTTTCATCATGGTGAGTAATAGGAACTCTTATTTTGCTATTCTCTTTCAATGGCTTGATGATAGAGCTCTTAGAGGGAGCTTCTACTATGTTGAACCCCAAATGTTTAAGGAAATCATTTGTTTCTAAACCCCCACCAAATTTTTGAGGATCTAATTCTTTGCCATTTGCATACTTATTGGCTAACGAAATGATATACTTTGGTGGATAATGTCCGCCATTATATTCCAAAAGAAACTTCTTTGAACTTCTACCATCGGGAATTCCGACTTTCTTAGTTTCTTTTATTGCTTTAATAATATGTTCTCGGTTTATGTTTTTAGGAATCATGGTAATCCCGCCCCAATTTCATATAACGCTCGGCGGTATGTGCATGTTGGCGCAGCATCGCGGTGGCGCGCGTTTTTGCACTCGTGATGGTGTGTAGGATGTTTCTTTTCGTTACAAATTTTTCGGGGTACGCAAAAACCGTGACACCAAGTGGGAGTGCCCCGCGGGAGCGGGGCCGGCCGGCTGGTTTTTGCCCGGCGGCTTCAGCCGCTAATCCGGGCCGATAAAGCACCAACTGGTTTTGGTGTGCCAGTCTGACGGACCGACGCGCAAAAACCAGTCGAAGCCAATGACATATACCGTCCTGTTATGCGTAGAATTATTTCTTTCTTTGTTTTTTTATATAATTCAGTATCTGGATTGCAGCATTGATATTATCGTTCCCTAAGTCTTTTGATGAGAAGAATGTTTCTAAATGATTAATTGACTTATACATTAGTCTGTTAGTATATAACCAAACTATACTAAATTCACAGATGCTCTTCAGAATGTTGAAATCAGTCTCCTCAATTTCATCTATACCTTTGTGTACTAAATCACACCTTTTAACATAAAGCCTACGTATATAGGGCGAAAGATCAAAATCTGATTTTGAATTAGTGAAGAAAGCAAGCCTTTTCTTGATAATTTCTGAGGATGGTCTATTTGGATCTGAAAGTGAAATTCTTTCAGCAATTTGCCAAAATCCTAAAAAACAATAGGATAGATTATTTTCGTCCATTGCTTGACAATAAAGTCTAAAAACGTCAGCAAGAAGATCATTAATTGTGTTTTTAGCAGGTTTTTTTTGAAATAACTTTAGGTATTTTTCAAGACTCCTCATTTGTTTTGTATTGAGGGTCAGATTTTTAGGGATAGCCTCTTGTTCAGCAAATTCTATGTATGTTGGTCGTAGTTTATCGGCTACACCAAAAACAAATTTTGGATGAGGAATATCTGCTTTAATTTTTGGTCGGGAGAAAAACGTCCAAGTGTTGTAGGAAACAACAAATTCTGCTAGCCCTCTTAATAAATTAAATGTAGGTTCAATAGTTTTCCATGCTCTAAAGATTGAGAATCCATCAACTTTTACTAATAGATACTTGCATTTACGATTTTCAATTTTCTTTGTCTCAAGGATTTGATCTTTGAAGTAATGGTAATAAGACAATGGATACTTTTTCTTCAGTGTAGAATAGCTAACGATCTTAATTGTATATCCATTAATCTTAAGCTGTCTTTTTCTTATGTTGATATAAAATGGAACAATAATTTCCCATTTTACTTGATGATCCTTTATAGATTCCGATGAGGTTATTCTTTTTAAAGCCTCTGTAAAATCCTTAAGAGTGACATTTTCAATGTTGTTTATCTCTATTATTGCTTTAATAATATGGTAATCTTTGCATTCATATTTTAATAATGATCTTAATAAGTTGATTTCTACAATAGTTATAGGATCATAGCTTATCCCATTACCTGAATTTGTTCTTTTCCTGTAGAGTTTTTTTATTATATCTATTGCTGAAACCTCATCTGTTTTTTTCATAGTGTTTCAATTTTACGCATAACGGTAGGGTATATGATTAGTGGCGGAATTCAAGGCGATTCAGTAACAAGTTAGAAAGGGGCTTGATAGTGATACAAATCTTTTCACCCCCACAAGCCCCGCCATTAATTATATACCGTGTTGTGTGCAGTAAATGTTATTCAATCAATTTATTATCAAGTGTATATGTAAATATCTGAGTATGTTTTTTAGTTTCAACGAGCCAATTATCTCCATTATAAATATCATTTGGCGAATTTACAGTGTCGTTTACAAATACTAAAACCTTATTGTTCTCAAAAATAAATCTTATTGAATCGTAATCATTAGTCTGAAAAGATTCAGGAGATAATCCTGAATCTGTAAATATTACAACGCTTGTAGATTTTTTAATTTGAAAACTTTTATTTACTACTCCTTTTGAATATAAGGTCATTTCAGTATTATATTGTGTCTGATTGTTAACCTTAAATGTTACTGTTTGTTCTGGGTCACACCCTGTGATAAATAGAACAACAATTATATAATATAGTGCTTTCATAATTGTATCAATATTTTTTAGTTAAAATAGTAAGCCTCAAATAATGAATTTACATCAGTCTGGTCTCGGTTAGAAGTTTCGGACATTAGCCTATCTCTAAATTGTTGTGGAGAACGAACATCTTTATCCAATGCATTGAAAATTTCTTGATTTGTAAAAGCACCTGCATTGTCGTTAAATGTATCTCTTACATTATCAACTTGTGTATCTATAAGGTCATGCATTAAGCCTCTGGGTATCCATCCAGTTCTTTGATTTCTACTCGTAGAAGCATCCCAGACCCATCCAACATCTATTCCACCTTTTTGTCCAGGCACAAAATTTTCTTCACCTTCAAGGGTTACTATTGGATTTGATGGGTATTTTGTGCGGCATAAATACCAACCCATATGAAAACCCCATGTTTCCGAAATAGCTACCAAATCAGCATCTTTGCCATTTCCATCACCATATGAGCCTTCATTGACCATATAGTTTATGTAATTATCCCAAAATCCTGCTCCTACTTTATTAAAATGACTGGCGTGAGCCAGTTCATGAAACACAGTTTCATTTATTTCATTACTGTTTTCGATTGAATTTCTATTAAAATTAATAATCACATCTGGCAAAAACCATTGAAAAATATTCATTAAAACATTAGACACTGGTATATACAGAACATTTGCAGCATATTTCCACCATTTATCCCAATTCAAAGTGTAGTATTTCATTCCATGGCTGAACATTGGGGCACTACCGCTCCATGCTTTATCCTTTCTATTACTGTTTGCCCAAATCCTTATGGTATTAGGAGGTGTCCCTATATTCTCCGTCCTGCAGTATCCGTAATAATCCTCAATTGTATTTGAGATTGTGGCGTATGCCCAAAGTTCATTGTCCTTTTTCCAATTCCAGCCCGATGGTGCTGAACCCGTCCTGTCACCCCTGCATATAACAAGATTATAACTCTCTACTTCATTTGCAATTTTGTAATCAATATTATCAAATAAATTTACCATCGTACTCCGCATTTTATACCGCGAGTTTGTGAAAATGATTTTTATATCTACTTTCCCCCTGAAATTCTCCTCAGCTTTGAATGAGCCATCATCTTTTGTATATACTTCGTCAATTCTAAACCAGTTCCTTAGGCGGATTTGAACATTCCTTAAACCGGGTTCTGTATTATTGGAATTATCTTGCACTAGTATCTGTCCTGTTGGCTTATATTTACTTAACATTGCTGATTTCAAATTGCCATCGGGTAAGTTGCCTGTAATTGCAAGAGATTTAAGTTCGGCTTCCTCCTCCGAATCTTCCGGCAAATAGATTTCCTCAAGTATTTCATATTTAACGTTTGGAAAAACATAATCGGGCGGTACAACAGTATAAAGCCATGTGAATTTATCTAATGGTATTGATGGGTCGTGATAATACTGTCCATCTTGAATAATCTCATAGTCAAAGGGGTAATCGTATAGTTTCAACAAAGTATCCTCTATAAGGATTGTCATTTCTTCTGTGGTTTCAGGTAGAAATCTAACATAAAAATGGGTCGGTTTTAAATCTTCGGCTGTGGATTTTAGGTTTGAAACTTGCGCGAAGGCTTTTTTCATATTGGCAAGTGAATAGGGGTTTTCCTATTTTTTCCCAAGTTTCATCATTCCATCAGGAATGCCAATTGTATTGTAAATGTTTTCAGCTTGTTTAGTCTCGTCAACAGGTCTTAATTCATCTTTGTTACAGCCGTGAAAAATCAATGCTGTAGAGAGGATTACTCCGAAAAGAAATTTTACGTTTTTCATACATTTTTTAAAATTTATTTTAAAATTTAAAGTTAAACATTATTTTATTGTTATAAATGCTCATTGCAGAGTCTTGTTTTATTGCGCACAAACGGTTTGCGTGTTGCCGCAGTTGGCGATTTCGGAGCACTTTATTGTCAACCTGCACAAAAGTTTGATAGGAGCACTCAGCTTCAATTTTGCACGTCACCGCCAATTGAGGCAACACGCTGTTATGCCCAGTGCTTTTCTGTCTTTCGTGCCTATTCACTGTCATTAAATTGGTCGCTTTATTAATTCATAATGAACTCCACTTCCTAGTTCCATTTTATAAAATTGAACGTGTCCTTTGTTGTTATTGGCACACAACTGTCTATATTTTGCAATAATGGTGTCTGGGGTTTTTGTCCCAAATATTACTTCCCTGAGTGCATTGTCGTTGAACTTAAACGCTCTGTTACCTGAATTGTCTCGAATGTTCTGAGCCGTCTTAACAATCCGAATTTCACTTTCATAACTCCATTCGCTAAATTTAGGTCGTATTAAATAGTCAACAATATTTTTTGATTGAGTAAAGTGATTGTAATGTTGCATTACTTTTCTGTATGCGACAATTACTGGAATGAGGAAAAAAGATGGGTCTTCCGTGACATCAAATTTTAAACAAATACCTTTATGGTAGTCGGAATAATGCGACCATTGCAAAATGCTGTCGTCCATTGTAGAAAAACAGCAAACACCTAATTCACCCATTCCTTTTTCAGTTTCTTCCTTCATTAGGTTTGGATTTTTCTGCAATTTGTCGGCTAAGTCGTCAATAAACGCAGGTGCAACTCCAACATTTGCCAACCAACTTTTAATGTCAGCAAGAGAAGTCGTTGTATTTATTGGCGTGTTACAATCATAGGGGTCGTTAAAAAGTAACGGATTTGAAAACCATAACTCATTATGCGTAATTATTCTCTCGGTCTTGTCATTGTCTGACCGATACTTAAAAATATGTTGAGGATAAGATTTAGCGTTCACTCCGATTTGAATTAATTGTTTTGTTGTCATACTTGTCATTTAGCATTGGGCATAACGGTCGGCGGTATGTTTTGTTTGTGTGCCCGGAGCTTGCGGAGGGCTGGCGCAATTTTTGCTCCTCGCGGCGCTATTAGAATGTTTCTTTTCGTGTTTCCAACTATCGCGCCGCTACGAAAAACGTGCTGGGCATTAGCATTTTCTCTTTTACAAATCGTGTTATAGGAGCGACGCAAAAATTGTGACAAACAAATGAAATATACCGTCCTGTTATGCACCGTTTTTATTTTATTCTTGTCCTTTGTTTATTATCCCAATAGTATTTTACTTCTTTTATAGAACCATTTTGTTGAAGCTCTATTTCATATTCATCTCTCCTGGCACGATATCTGTCAATAATAAAGCGAGCGACACCGTTTGGATATGTATCATAAATAAGGTGAAAATCTTCTTGACTATTATTGCTATAACGTTCTAATACTATCTTTCTTGTGGTGTCGTTTATTTGCTTAAGGTCAATGCCGATTGGTAAAAGTGGTTTTAATACTGAATCATTTTTGATCAATAGCTTAAATGCACTAAGATTTGGTGATTCAAGATATAAGGTATCGTTTACTTGAGCCCATGTTCCTTTTGAGTTTATTAAATTTTCTAACATACCATGGTCACACAAGCTGCAATGAATTTCAGCTATAGACATTATATAGGAACTATCTTTATCTAGTCGCAAGTGGGTCACAGTGCCAAGAATAAATTCCGCTCGGTATATACGGAATGAAGAATTATCAAGTAGTTGCGAATAGCAATTGCAAAGACTAAATAAAAGAAATACAATCAATAGTAATCGTCTCATTAGATGCGTGTTAAATGGTGCATAACGGTTGCGTGTATAAAACGTTGGGGAGTGCGGGCTTCGTTCCTATCCACTGACATGAACGCCCATGAGGGGTAGAACGTTTGATTTAATCACTTAAACCCCAATTTTTTATACACGATGTTACCAACAGTAGTTCTTTCATTTCTTTATTCATTTGAAGAGCAGTCCAAAATACTTTCAGAGTTTTCCTGAATTACATTTTGATTTGATGTAACAACTTTTCTTGATGTGTTTGCATAGCAATATGTACAAAGATGGTTACAAGTGTTATAGGAACCAATGTCTTTACTAATTATGCAACCACAAGCCTTTCTTTGTCCTTTGTCTTTAAGGTTTGGTCTGGTGTCAAATAGTGTTTTTTGATTTTCATCAAAGCCAATAAAAGCCATTAATTTTTTGTCAGACTTGAAAAGCTTAATCATTAGTTCATCGTCAATGCATTTATTATGCTCTATTTCGTAATTCCTTAAATCTATATCTTCAGCACAGGTGGCAACTTTAAAGTTTGGATTTATTTTTTTCCATTCTGCTAATATTTTTTGCATACCAACAGCAAACTCAATTTTCTGCTCTTTTGTAAATTCAGAAGCAAGAACATTATTTTTATTGAAAGAGTTTGGATTGTCTTTGATAAGGTTATTTTGAACTTTCTTATATTCTGCTATATCGACATAGCTATAGACTAATTTTTCAGTATATGGCAATAATTTGTTTCCTAAATGCCAAACTTTTTTAAGCAGTTCTCTAACAGTTAGTTTTTCATTAAGTATTAAAGGGTCAAAACGCCAAATAATTTTTTCTTTGCCAATTTTTTCTGCTAATTCTTTTATCGTTTCTATTCTTTCAGGTATTGGCGGTACATTAGGTTCAAAATGTTCTGAATCGTAGTCATTAATTGTATATTGGAAATAATAATTAATTCCTTTTTCATCTAGTTTTTCAAGATATGGTATAATCGGTTTTGGATTTTTAGTCCAAAAAATTACAATTCGAGTATTTACAAATGATATGTATTGAGGTGTTAATCTATTAAACGGATTAATCCACTTAACATACCCCTTTTCAAGTCTATTAAAAAACCATTTCGAAAAAAATGCAGGAATATCAGTTGAACGACTTGCTGAAATAATTATTGGTGCAATAGCTTTGACGGTTTTTCCATCATCCGTTTTTATTTCTAGTTCTTTCCAAGGATTTGCCATATTAAATAAGTTTAAAAGCGTTCGGTAATTCTGTTTCGTTAGTTTTCTCAATTACCATAGTATTTCTACAATATCGGGGATGCCACGTGTTGTAACTCATTTGATATTGTTCTTTTGCTTGAACATTTGAAAGAATTTCTCGTGCAAAAGGCTTCTTAACCATAACACGATATGTTACTTTGCTTATATCTTTTTGTCGACGAGAATGCTTTATTTCAAACTGTCTTTCAATATAACATTGTTGAGTTCTGCAAAAGTCAGACCAAAAGCCACAGCAAATTGGCAGGATATAAGCTAATTGTGAAGTTGTATTTTTTATAAATGAGTTAAGCTCGTCACTCATAATTTGCGTAGTAAATGGTCTTGTGTTGCGATGTTCATAATCGCCACTTACCAAGTCAAGAAGTAAAAATATTCCTTTATCATTAAGATAATTTGAAAGAGTTTGTGAAAAACTCTTAAATAATCCTGAAGCATTCAGATAATCAGAATTATAAAATTCACTTATGAACTTGAAAGAGGTAATAAAATCATACTTAGAATTCATTTTATTAAGCAATTCAGTTAGTTGCGAATTTAAGGTATTTGTCTGAAATGTGATATTGGCGTATTTAAGTCTGAAATTTGTTTGAAATTGTTGATTGAATTTTTTAAAAAATTTAATTTGAAAATCAATGGCATTTGTATTCCCTTCAATTGTCAAGAATTCAACAGGTTTATTGAATTTAATATTTTTTAAAAAGTGCATTAATCCAATAATATTACCACCTGTGCCAGTTCCTATGTCAAGGATTTTTAATTCAGTTTTATTATCAATTGCTTCTTTAATCTTATCATGAGCGTATAAGTCTTGAAAAATGAAGTAACATTCAATTAAACTTCTAGGAAAATAAGTCCCAATATATC
Source organism: Bacteroidota bacterium (assembly GCA_029552825.1). Taxonomy (GTDB): domain Bacteria; phylum Bacteroidota; class Bacteroidia; order Bacteroidales; family VadinHA17; genus LD21. Next base: position 4,091 of record JAKPDL010000227.1, on the reverse strand, counting down.
TTTTATTGGCTGTCTCGTCATTCCTTAGATTGACATCGACATTTTGTCCTGGTTGGTAAAATCCGCCTAATTCTTCAAAAATGAAGTCATCTAAATATTTTGGTATCTCTGCCATTTTCTCTGTCTTTTTTTACTATTGTTGGTAACTTGTTTTTAGCGTTATTAAAATTACATAATTTTTGCAAATTGGGGGAGATAGCGTTATGTTTTTTACCATTTCCTTTTTTCTTTTGCATTCTATTTTAAATCCAAATCCTCTATCGGACTACGTACCTGCATCAGATTGCGCCGGCTTACATGTGTGTATATCTCTGTAGTCCGCGTACTCTTATGACCAAGCAATTCCTGTATGTACCTTATATCTAACCCTTTCTCATGCAAATGTGTTGCATAGCTGTGCCTGAGACAATGAACCCCAACATCCTTGATTATACCCGCACGATGCATTGCATCCTTAAATACCCTGTATACACTTTCAGTTGAATAACGCCCTCCGGTCTGACCTTCAAACAAATACTCAACCGGACAGTAACTCTCTCTGTACTCATCTATCCTTTCCCATACCATCGGCGACAAAGGAACTATCCTGTCAACATTCCCCTTACCCTGCCTGATGTGAAGTATACTTCTCTCCCGGTCAAGATCCCTCAGACGAATATTGGTTACCTCCGACCGCCGTAAACCGCACGAGTAAATCATCCATAACAGCAATTTGTGCTTTATGTTTCGGGCCGAATTCAGTATGGAACTCACTTCCTCCCTCGACAATACCTTCGGTAAAGCCCTCATCCTCCTCGGCCGCTCAAGCAGCTCCGGATTTACTTTTCCCATGCCGGCCACCTTGTAATACATCTTTATGGCCGAAATCATCTGGTTCTGATACGACGGCGAATAACCCAGCCTTATGATATGATCAGTTATAAATTCCGATATCTCCTGCTTGCTTATTTCACCCGGCGCTTTCGGACTGAAATACCTGAAGTAAAATTCAAGAAGCGCCATGTATGACTCCTTCGTCCTGATGCTGTACCTGTTTTCATCAAGGTAACGACTTATAATCTTAAGACCCTCCCTGGCTTCATCCCCAAGATCTCTTAGCCTTATCCTGTCGGCCGACTCTTTCCTCTCTTCCTGAAGTACCGCATTGACCTGCTGCTTCACAACATTCACCCTTACACCCAGCGAGGAAAAATAATCAGCCAGAGAGTCAACCAGATTCTTCGACCATGGCAACAGCCACTCCTTGCTTCTGGCATCATACCTGCACCTGCCGTAGCTTTGCATCTCGCCAATCCAGTCCTTGCTGTACCTGCCTGTGAACTTCACCACAAGATAACCCTCACGTTCATTTATCCTGAACTCCACGGGACTATACCTGGTTTCGTTAGCCCTGGGCGCCTGTGGAATTTTCTTTATAGCATCCATGCCACCGGATACGGGCCGGTCAACCCGGCTCACTTCCCGGGCGTGATCTCCTGCAACAGTATCCCTGTCTGCCGGAAAATCTTTTCTGACCTGGTCCTTCAAAGGTTGGCTTTCAACTCTCCGGATAACTTTTGTGAAAGGCTGCTTCTCCTGTTGCCAGGCAGTCGGCCTCTTTTGTTCACCTGGTTTGTCTGCAAGCTCAGAAATATCAGTTTCGGAGTAGTCTTTAAGGGTTTTCAGGATAAGCTTCAGATTCTCTTCGGAATCATCCACATAAAAACACCTGTTGGTGACGCTGTACGAAACACCAGGTATGGACTTTACAACTTCCTTCAGCTTTTCATCATAGCTGAAAAAAATGGCTATCCTCCACCGTTCACGGTGATATAACCTCTTTAGAGTAACTTTTCTTTTCATATATGCAGCGAGATAGAAACAAATTTTTATTTCTCCTTTTGCCTTTTAACTTTCTCCTTTTACCTTTTAACTTTCTCCTTTTGCCTTTTAACCTTCTCCTTCCCTCCCGGGCATGCTCCCGCCCCGTCAGTCACAACCGAAATACCTGCATCTAATAACCCTAAAACCCAGATTACATGTGCCTGACAACCCATCTCCCGGAAGGGGTATTTAAAATTAAAAAATTTATACGAAATAAATTAGGATTGAAAATATTTTTAAAAATTTAAAACAAATTTATCGCAGCCCTTTACACTTTCGGCCGGAATAACAGAAAAAAATTTTATCTGTTTTTTCGGATCAGACCATGTACCTTTAAAAGGGTTTACGTTACCAATTGCGCCGGGAACGAAGGTTACATTTCTAAATAAGCTTTCCGTCCCGGCGCTATCGATTTCCTGTTACGTTTTGATTTACCAGCAATCCTGCCACACGGTACCGTCGAAAACTCTCAGTTTTTTGGTTGTTGAATCAAAATATATATCCCCTGCCTGAGCACTTGAAGGTTGTGTTCTGGGTGTTAAACTAAGAAGATCCCGTACTGTAACTTTCGCATTCAGCCTGAGAAGATCTTTATCAAATTCACCATATATCAATGCCTCTGTGCTTCCAGCATTGGAATTTTCAATTATCAGTTTTTCAGATGTGCCCTCGGCTTCATCAGCCCCAGCATAGTTTCCTATAAAGACATTCTTATTGCCATTCTTTACATAACAACCGGCCATTGGACCTAAATATACATTGTTACTTCCTCCATAATTTCTGCCTCCAGCTAAATATCCAAAAAATGAATTGTAATTACCTGCAGTGCTGCTCACCCCGGAATGTGCTCCAAAAAAGGCATTGCCCCATCCTTCGGTAATATTTTCGCCAGCCTGACTTCCCATAACAGTATTTTGTCCTCCTGTTGAATTCATTCTGCCTGCAAACATACCTACAAATACATTGTTACTACCTGATTTGTTTTGATTTCCCGAATAACTACCTATAAAAATATTTTGTCCTCCTGTTTCATTAAGTTCTCCCGACCTTCCTCCAATCATTATATTACCTATTGCATTAATGCTTGAAGTTCCCGCCCATGATCCTATAAAAATATTATAACTACCTGTTTGATTTGAAAACCCAGCCTGATAACCGAGAAACACATTGTTAAGCGCAGTAATACCTTTATTTCCTGCCTCGTAACCCACATAAACATTTGAGCTTCCGGTTGTATTTGATTCTCCTGCCATGTAGCCTAAAAACACATTCCCTGTCCCGTGAGTATTGAATAAGCCGGTATGATGGCCTATAAAAACATTCCAATAACCTTCGTCATTGTAGCATCCTGCCTTATTACCGATGAATACATTGGCTTCGCCTCTCCAATTTGAATATCCAGCATAATTGCCAATAAAAACATTATTATTACCAATTGTATTAGAGTAACCACATTTGTTTCCAATAAAAACATTTGCCCCACCACCTTGATTTGAGTATCCACTCATTGTCCCTATAAATACACATGAATCGCCTATGGTGCTTTTATACCCGGCCATTGTACCAATAAAGACATTCTTTTTACCGTAATTGTTGTTTTTACCGGCCCTGTCTCCTATAAATGTATTTTCATAAGCCAGATTTTCATACCCAACCGAGTCCCCGACAAAAGTATTACTGTATCCTTCAACATTTTTATATCCCGTAAAAGATCCCAGAAATGTGTTATGTAATCCAGAAGTATTGGAAAATCCGCTTTTATAACCAACAAATGTATTGTAATGGCCTGAGGTGTTGGAATAACCAGTCTGATAGCCAAGGAACAGGTTGCCGGTTCCGGTAGTATTGTTGAATCCGCTCTGGTAACCTAAAAAAGCATTGCTGCCACCCGATGTAATATTCTTCCCGCTCTGGTAACCCATTATTGAGTTGTAAATCCCGCCTGATAAACTTCTACCAGATTCATGACCAATGAAATAGTTCTCTGGTGTAAGAGATGTAAAAGGATATGGAATGTTTTTCGATTCATCAAAACTTCCTATGGCAAATCCTCCCTTAACCCCTTTTGAAGCTTCTTTTACATAAACTCTCGTGCTGTCAGGTGTAACTCTAAGATATTCTTCACCTGCAGCTTTCGATTCATCAAAACTGCCAATGGCAAATCCACCTTTAATTCCCTTTCCTGAATTATTATCGAGATATATCCTCACGCTATCGGGGCTCACAAG
>JAKPDL010000222.1 GCA_029552825.1 Bacteroidota bacterium | reverse complement strand
AAGGGTAAAGGCTAAAGCCCGTGCTATGGCACGCCCTTGACAGCCATCCTGCAGGGCCTTGGTGGTTCACTAAGGAGTTAAGGATAACTGTAGGCGCAATAGGGTCGCCTCTAAATGTGCGAAAAATTCTTGACACTACCTATTATTTTAAGCGCCACCGCTTAACAACTAATTGAGTTCTTCTACTTTAGAAGAAGTTTCGATGCTGTTTTCTTTTTCTTCAAGTTGTTGTTTCAAAGCCAACAATTCTTGCATCATCTTTTGGCTCTGGAGCCTTTCGGCCTCTATTTTTTCTCTCTACGCCTGCATTTCGTCAAGCTGTTCCTGCTTGTATCGGCGGAACAATTTAATGCAATTAAGTCCCTGAAGCAAAATAAGCAGAAGAAAGGGAGTAAGAATACAAACGATATAACCAGGTGTCGTTTTAAGAAATTGAAAAAAGGCGCCGACTTTCGGGAGATGTCCTGTATATTTTCCTAAAACATAAGGATAGGTAACCACCGTTTCATCGTCGGTATCGGTTGTCGTACCGTAGGTAACAAATCCAGGATTACCCTCGGCATCGGAAGTAAGCCGTCTGATTTTATGGGTTACGGTTTCCCCGAAATTGTGGCTGTTTTGAGAGGCATAGGAAATAATGTCCCCTTCTTTTAGGGTAGAGGCATCAACTCCCTTTACAAAGACAATATCTCCGGCATTGAAAAGTGCTTTTTTTGTTCTGTTTACTTTTGCCACCGTCATCTACCTCCTGCTATTTAATTTATTAACCCTTATGTTAAAATAGTATAAGGTACAAGGTTCATCATTCAATTATTTGGTCCCTTCAATTACGGATGATGATATCATTGCGGCCGAAATAAATTGTCATGCTCTCAGGTAAATCCAAGCTTGTCCGCAAGAAAGAAGTCATAAGCGTGCTAAGAATTGTAGATACATTATAACATAAAATTCCAAATATGTTAAGTGGTTTTTATAAATTTGTAAACTTTTATATTATATTGTCTTGTTTTGCATATCAGTTTGTCCCTGGGTTTGTTCTTTAACAACCAGCTCTGCTCCCAGGTCTACCTTTTTTATCTGCCCCAGGAGTTCCAGCCTGATTTTTAGGCGCTTCTTCCGATGGTCATATGATTCTATTATACCTTCCAGCCCTTTCATGGGACCATTGCTGACCTTGATCCGGTCTCCCTCACGGTAAACTTCAGAGAATTCTATAACATCCCCCTGATTGGTAAGTGCCAGTATAACAGCAATTTCGTGTTCAGGAATGGGCAAAGGATCCTTTTCATCCCTTAGAATCCGAATCAGTCCGGGCATGGTTTTCAACCGGTAATAGAAACTGACGTCCATTTCAGTTTTAATCAGCACATAGCCGGGCAGCAGGATACGGATGCGCTCATATACCTTCCCTCCCCGTCGTTCCATCAGCTTTCGCTTAGGTATCAGGATTTTTATGTTAACATCCGGAAGGAGAGTTTCCAGATATCTTCTCATGGCTTCTTCCTCTCCTGTCTTGACAAACAGGGCGTACCACTGCATATTCAGGTCCTCCAGTATTATTATCAGGTATTACTGATATTTTTGACGATAATAGTATTAAACATACTCCCAGCCATATATTAAGGATGAAATGAAACATTATGTCATAATCGGCCAAATTATAACATATGGTTATTTGCTTATCAATATCATAAATTATGCGATGTACTTAATATACCTCCTGAGATTGTCCTGATGTTTAAAGGCCGCTGAAAATCTCAGCGGCCTTTAAACCATTCGCTTGTAATTATGGTTGTTCAGATGTTTCACTGCCATCCTCGGATGCTGTATGCTCGTCTGAGCCTGAATCAAAGTCCGGATCATCTGTCTCGGAGCCAGAAGGATCAGCATCAGTGGAAGGTTCTTCAGTTGGATCCGGTGTTTCCTCTGTTACTGGTTCAGGCTCAGGGATTTCATAGTCTTCAGGAGGAATTTTAATTTCATCGCCTATTTGGATCATGTTGGAGTCTGCGATATTGTTATAGGCTAATATTTTGTCCACAGTAGTCTTATATTTCTCTGCTATATCAGAAAGTGTATAACCTTCCTGTATTGTTACAATTTGTTCAGACGATTCTACTTCGGGAGTACGATCTATAGTACCTGAAGAATCCGCAACTGTTATCACGTCTTTATTCTCTATATAATACTCATTCTCTAATTTATCAGAAACATATCTATAATTCGATGATGTCCCCCAATGGGCTTCAAATGAAACTGAAGCATAAGCACTAACGGGAACTACAATGGTAAAGGTAATGGTTTCTCTTTTACCGGTATCTGTATTAACATCTGTACCTATTTGAGCAGTATGGTATTCTGTCTGGTTTATGTAAACTTTACAAAAGCCGGTTTTGGCATTTCTTTCAGTTTCTTCTCTTCTTATGGATACACTGTAAGTGCCTGCATCAAGGGAATAAACTCCGCCAACTGGGTTTACCTCTGAATTTAGTTCGTCAGTTATGTCAGTTATGGTGAATACCAAGTTGTACTCTGCAGCGAAGACAGAGGCTACATTTACATTTACAGCGCTTGAAAAATATGCATACGCAGTGATTCCTGAAGTACTTATCAAGAACAAAATAATACAAAAGGACAATGCGATTTTTGCTGAGAATACCTTATCCCGTATTTTCCCATGCTTTGGAATATGGAAGTACTCATTATACAGCTTTCTCACTAAGGCATCCCCCTTACAGATTTCAGTAATCAAAAGATATAAACTATTGCTTATACCCTTTGATCACCGTCCAACCCGCTAATGCGGGTTGGACTGCTGAATGCTCATGGTTTAACTCTTATCTGATGCAGAAGAAGCTTCACCGGTGTTTTGTTTTTCAAGAAGCTGCTGCTTCAATTCAAGAAGCTCCTGCATAAGTTTTTCGCTCTTAACCCTTTCTGCTTCCAGCCTTTCTCTTTCTTCCTGTATTTCTTCTAACTGCTCCTGCTTGTACCGGCGAAATAGTCTTATTGTATTGAGCCCCTGAAACAGAATAAGCAGGAGAAAAGGAAGAAGAATACAAATTATATAGCCTGGTGTTGTTTTAAGAAATTGGAAGAATGTCCCGACTCCAGGGATGTGGCCCGTATATTTTCCCACTACATATGGGTATGTAACTATTGTCTCGTCATCGGTATCAGTAGTGGTGCCATAGGTTATAAAACCGGGGCTGCCGTTTGCGTCAGTTGTAAGCTTCCTTATTTTATGTGTTACTATTTCCCCAAAATTATGGCTGTTTTGCGAGATATAGGCAATTATGTCCCCTTCTTTCAAAGAAGCGGGATCAGTCTCTTTTACCAGTACAATGTCTCCAGCATCAAAATCCGTTTTACTCATGGAATCGGACAGTACAATAAACATTTTGTATCCAAACAGATTACGTTCGGCACGGTTAAAAGTGTTTACGGATACCAAGGTAAAGATCATCATAAAAATTGCAAATATTGTTATGAGCCATACAAATATGTTTTTTATAATATTCAATGCTTTTTTCATCTGTTACGGCCTCCGGCTGATTTATGCTGTTAAAAGCTTCCTTCCTTAGTCAAACAACTTGTCAGGGTTATTTTTAGTCTGAACCGCATCGGCGCACATGTTAAAGGTAAGGGTCATGTTCTGTGTATAGTTGCCCTTATCCTCAGGAAAGTGGAAGTATGCTGACAGTATTTTCTTTTCACCTACCTGCAACATTTCTTCTGCTGCCTTAACATTGTTGCGATTTAGAGTAGCTGCTGTGCCGGAATATAGAATGGTGTCACCGTCTTTAATAGTAATCTCCAACACGTCAGCAAGACCACCGCTGATATTATCGAAGTACAGCCTGTAATAGACCGACCCGGTACTGTTGTTCTTTATAAAAAAGTCTTCTACTAAAGTCATACCAGGTTCAAATAAAAAATCACTTTTGCTGATGATGGGTTTTCCATCGTTAAGATTTATTTCCACCTTTCCGGTGCGGAATATGCTGTTCTCAACCATTATTGTGGCATAGACCAGTGCAAAGGTAGTGATGCAAAGGCAGACTGCAAGAATAACGGCAAGTATAATGGACTTTGTCAGTTTCTTGGAGGTATCAGTTTGGTTACCGCTCATTTTGCTCCTCCTCGTACTTTTTCTTGTTCTGTTAACTTAATAAAAAAATGAGACCTGAAACGCCTCTGGTATAATGGAAATTGCCAAACAACCATTACCTCCCAGAAAGGAGCGTTCAAGTCTCATGACCATTATACCAAAAAACGTAGTATGTCCAAGGTGTTTTTCAAAAGTTCTTCACCGTTTTGGTAAGGACAAAGACGGTTTTCAAAGATATCAGTGTCAACGATGCAAACGGCAGTTTGCACCTGATAAACCATGTTCACCAAGAAAAAGAATATATCCCGATTGTCCTGTTTGTGGTAAAGCAACTTTTCTTCACCATGACTATACTTATTACTCAAACTTCCGTTGCTGTGACAAAAAATGCAACCATTCTTTTCGAGTACCAAAACTAATAAATGTTGAGACCCCTTCTTCCGAGTTTAAGCCTGAAACCTTTTCTTTTAAAGGTATGCGCCATCCGCTTCATATTGTTCTTCATGCACTGACTTACTACTTCTGCGGAAATTCAACAACCCGAAAAGTCGCTCAAACCTTACATATGGTTCACCAGGTTAAGGTTTCTCATGTAACTGTTTCTAAATGGATCAAGCGCTTTGCTCCTGTATTCAAGAAAATTGCTGATGACAGGCTTTTGGGGATTAATCTTTGTGATTCGGATGAATGGCATTTCGATGAAACTTATATTAAAATTGCTGGTAAAGATTATTACCTCTGGCTCGCTTTTGATGCAGAAACCAGATTAGTTCTTGACTTCAATCTTTCCCCTATGCGTGACTCGGCATCTGCCCATAGCCTTTTATCTAACTGCAGAAGAAAGTTTGGACAACCCCGGTATGCTGTCATCTCCGACAGATATTATGCCTATCTGCAGCCTGCTTCTTTGTTCTTTCCACAAGCTGAACATATACGCGTTGAAGACTTTGATGACTTAATCAATAACAACGTTCTTGAGGCTTTTAATGGGCAATTTAAAGCTTGGTACAAACCTAAAAGAGGTTTTAATTCATTTGAATCTGCCAATAGACTTATTGCTACTTACATCTTCTTCTACAACTTCATCCGACCTCATTCCAGCCTCAATGGTCTCACGCCAGCTCAAGTCGCTGGTGTGAACTACTCGGAAAAAGAACGGCTATTCTGGCTTTTGGTAGCTTGAGTAATATTCAGATTTCAAGGTTCATTCCGTCCTGTACTACATCAGGACTATTTGTGCTGACCTGATTTTTTTCAAAGGCTTGCACGTATCTTTTTTTCGTGTTATCTTACACTTAGGCGTTTCCATTTGTAGGTTTTTCCCTTTTTTAAACCTACCAGAGGCCTTTCAGGTCTCATTTCTTTTCATACTAAGTTAACAAAGCCGTTTATATTTACCTTGAACATGCTTTATGCTAATATTAACCTTTAATCGGCAAAAATACAAGGGTATTGTACTTGTCTCTTTTTGTTGCATAAAAACGTAAGGCAATATACAATATATTTATAGAAAAGATAAGGAGAATAGTTAATGGGTTTTTTGCTGAACTTAAAGGGTCCGATATTGTATCTCATTATTTTCGCCGCTAAGACCATTGAGGTATCCATATCAACCATTCGCCTGGTGTATGTCAATAAAGGCGAACGTGTTAAGGGAGCTATACTGGGCTTTGCGGAGGTATTGATTTGGGTATCGGTTGTAAGCTCGGTGCTTCATAATATAATCGACGATCCGATGAAAATAATAGCTTATGCCGCGG
>JAKPDL010000188.1 GCA_029552825.1 Bacteroidota bacterium | reverse complement strand
GTGTTGAAGGTGTCAAGCAGTATAACATCAGTTATCATTACTGCCAGAAATATTATCATTACCTCTGAAAAGCTGAACTTTGCCGGATGGAATATCCCCGACCTTGCAATTTCCATCATTCCGCTCGAAAATGTTGCTCCGACAAGTACTCCCAGACCCGCAACAGAAAGTATTACCCTAAGAGAAGCAACCCTGGAACCAACTGCAGAATTTATGAAATTTGCAGCATCATTTGATATTCCGACAATTAAATCGGAGACGGCAAGAATTAAAAGTACTGTAACAATTACAAGATATATATTCACTTGTAAAATAGATTAATACTTCCGTAAAAATAATAAAAAACAAATGTACTTAATAAAAATATTATTGAATCACAATATATTACATGCAAACGAAAATAGTTTTTCATTAATTCCAAAAGTAAAGTATTTCTAAAATTCTCAAGTCATTAAAATTGTTAAGATTTTGTTACAAAAAAGAGTGATAAAAAATTTACTCATATTAAATATTATTCTGGCTCTAATGGAAAGCCTTATAAAACAATTTTATAGTATTATGATTTTTTGATAATTTGTCTTTCGGGCAATTTTTATATATTTAACCACACTTAATATTTATCTTTGAAAAAACTAATAATTGATATTATGGCCAGCATTAAAGATCTAAATCCGAAGGAGGTATGGAAATATTTTCATGACATTACACAAATTCCACATCCTTCAAAGAATGAAAAGAAACTTGTTGAATATATAGTAAAATTTGGCAAGGAACATAACCTGGAAACAATAATTGACAGAGCCGGTAATGTCATAATCCGTAAGCCTGCAACACCAGGTATGGAGAACAGGAAAGGAGTAATACTCCAGACCCATCTCGACATGGTGCCTCAGAAAAACAGCGATAAAGTACATGATTTTCTGAAGGACCCGATTGAAACTGTTGTTGACGGAGAGTGGGTGAGGGCAAATGGAACCACACTTGGCTCTGACAATGGAATAGGAGTTGCTTCTGTTCTGGCAATCCTGGCATCAAAATCGTTGGCTCACGGACCTCTTGAGGCACTTTTTACTGTTGACGAAGAAACAGGAATGACAGGTGCTAACGGACTTGAACCGGGTTTGCTTAAAGGAGAAATTCTGCTTAATCTCGATTCGGAAACCGAAGGTGAATTTTGTGTTGGCTGTGCTGGCGGCGTAAACGTGAATGCTAAAAAGAATTACAACGAAGAAAAGTCGCCTTCGGGAATGGTAGCATACAAGGTGATGGTTAAAGGCCTTAAGGGAGGGCATTCGGGAGTTGATATTGCACTTGGCCGCGCAAATTCAATTAAGCTTCTTTTCCGGTTCCTTATGCAGGCCGAGGCAGATTTTAATATCAGAATTGCTATGGCAGAGGGAGGCGACCTCAGAAACGCTATACCACGCGAAGCATGGGCAATTGTACTCGTTCCTGAACTTAAGAAATATGAATTTGAAGCTTTCGTAAGGAATTACGAATCAGTTTACAGGGCTGAATTTGCAGAAACTGAACCAGACCTCTCATTTAACTGTGAAAATGTTGCAGTTCCTGAAAGAGTAATCAGTAAAGATGAACAATATAAAATAATCAGAGCTGTTTATGTATGCCCAAATGGCGTAATACGTATGAGCCAGTCGATGAAAGGTCTTGTCGAGACCTCAAATAACCTTGCAATAGTCCGTTGCAAGGAGGGTAAGTTCGAAGCATATAACCTTACAAGAAGTTCTGTTGATACTGCCAAAGAATCAACAGCATGGCGTGTGGCAGCTGCATTTCAGCTAATTGATGCCAGTGTAGTACTCGAGGGCTCATATCCGGGATGGAAACCTAACATGAAATCACCGATCCTGAAAACAATGGTTAAT
>JAKPDL010000183.1 GCA_029552825.1 Bacteroidota bacterium | reverse complement strand
CCTAATGTTTTAACTTCAAATTTCTGTTTCAATAAAGGTTTCAAATTTGAACCCAAAAATCCTGAAGCACCGGTGAATAACAATTTCATAGCATTGAAATATACATTAAACTGTTTCTAAGAATTTATTCAGAATAGTCCTTTCGCTATACTTCTTCTCGGCAACAATTCTGGCTCTGTTTCCCATTTCAGCTAATTGAGGAAAATAGCTTGGAGTAAGACCATTCAGAAAATCAATAATTCCTTTCTCATCGTCGGGTGAAAAACAAAAACCAATAGATTCCTCCCTTATCAAAAGAGCAATCTCGCTATTAAGATCTCCGATAAAGAGTATAGGTTTTCCTGCGGAAAGAATATTATATGTTTTTGAAGGAACCCCCAATCCAAACATTCCATCTGAAAGAGTAACCAATGCAATATCCATTGAGTTTAACACAATATTCTGTTCATCTCTTGAATAATTACCATAAAAGTTAACACGGCTATTCAAACCCTTAGTATCAACCAACTCTTTTAAAGATCCTGTCAGTGCACCATCTCCCCATAAGTCAAGAACTAATTGTTTATTATTTGAATAAGAGAATAATTCCAGAAATGAGTCTAGTCCTTGTACTCTACCAATGTTTCCGGCATACTGTATAGTTAAGAATCCATTTTGGTGTCTATTATATAGTAATTCTGGTTTATTGACGAAAGGAATAATATTATCTACATCCCCCCAATTCTCGATTATTGTTATGTCAGGTCTTTGTTTGCTCTTTAAAACTTTCTGTTCCACCACCTCCTTCATATCTCTTCCTAAAACTATTAGTTTGTCGGCCATTCCATATGCTTTATTGAAACGGCAAGAAAGTAGCTTAAACAGAAAAGAATTTCTTGACCTGATTATACCGGCTGGAATAGTATTTTCCGGAAAAACATCATGTATCAAAATATTAAGCAAGATGTTTTTCTTTTTCTTAAGCTTAGCACATTTCAGCAAGAGCGGTGCAGGATTTGTTACAATAAAAACCTTTTCGTTACTTGAAACTCTCCTTTTGAGCTCATTATATAGCAAATTCGAAAGTATGAAAAGTCTAATAGAACGTTGAATCAAACTGTTTTTATTAAGACTACCCGACTTAATCCTAACCACTTCAATCGCTTCTTCTAACTTGAAGTAGTTTTCAGAAATCTTACTATTCTGCTGATACAGTGTATCAGTAGTAATAACATGAACTTCATATTTTTCCGTCATCTTATTTGCAATTTTTGACATAATATATGCAGTCGATGTCTGATCCGGATAGAAAATTTCAGTAACTATCCATAATTTAGGTTTTACTATTTCTGTTATGTTCTTTTTACTCATTCCACACAACCCTTTTAATATAATCCGTATAAGAGATGATGATACGCACTACCTTATTGCTCACGTTGGGCATGGAATAATCGGCAACAGGACGGAAGCTTTGTTTATTCTTTGATGCGTTGATTTGATTGGTACCCGTAATTTGATATTGCAGCTGCACAAGCCCCTGCATCACCCGTTCGGGGTTCAGTCCCACCATCATGACCGAGGCTTCTTCCATCGCTTCGGGGCGTTCGTGCGCTTCGCGAATGTTCAGTGCCCGGAAATTCAAAATGGACGATTCCTCCGATATGGTTCCGCTGTCGGACAACACGGCATACGCATTTATCTGCAACCAATTGTAATCGCTAAACCCCATCGGTTTCATCAGCTGTACCAACGGATGAAAACGCACCTGCTTTTCGTCAATCATTTTTCGCGTTCGCGGATGAGTGGAAACAATCACGGGAAAACCATAGTGTTCCGCAATCAAATTGAGAATTTCCACCAGATGAAAGAAATTGTTTTCCGTATTGATGTTTTCTTCCCGGTGTGCCGAAACGACAAAATATTTTTCTTTTTCAAGCCCCAATTGCTCCAAAACTGAGGATTGTTGAATTTTCGGCAGGTAATGCATCAGCACCTCATACATCGGACTGCCCGTTTTGATGATCCGGTCGGCCGGCAGTCCTTCCCGTAGCAGGTATTCCCGTGCAATGGAGCTGTAAGTAAGATTGATATCCGCAATGTGATCCACGATTTTGCGGTTGCTTTCTTCGGGAACGCGCTGGTCGAAACAGCGGTTACCGGCCTCCATGTGGAAAATAGGGATATGCCGTTTCTTGGCAGGAATAGCGCAAAGGCAGCTGTTGGTATCGCCCAGCACCAGCATCGCATCGGGCTTGAGGGTCTCGAGCAGGGGGTCAATCTTAATGAGTATCTGGCCAATGGTGGCCGTGGCGCTATCGCCGGCGGCATCGAGGTAGTGGTCGGGTGGGCGA
>JAKPDL010000176.1 GCA_029552825.1 Bacteroidota bacterium | reverse complement strand
TCTTCTCAGTGCAATTCCTCGCTCCTCTTCTTTGACTATCGTCGATATATGATTGATTACAACATCTGACGCAGGCGACGACATCCATTCTTCAATTTCTGATGTTATGTAATCATATCTGTCAGCCTTAAAATCATAATTTCTTATCCAGCTTGGCAGATTCCCGTAATCAAAGTTTATTTTCACCTCTGATGCCGGCTGTAAAAATTCAGCCGTTCCGTTTTCAATTCCCAAAAAGTCTCCCGGTAAATCAATGCCCTGCCGTGCTATGTATAATATGTTGTCTGTAATACTTACCTTGCTTTCATTCGCATCTCCATCAAACTCGAATCCCTCGAACTCGTCTTGCCACAAATCCGTCAACCGTACAATATGAAACACTCCATCCTTCTGAAAAATAGTCGCATTAAACGTCTTAAGTATCTCCGATAGAACATAATAACAATTTTTCTCACTGAACAGGTCTAAATTAACATACACCTGATCCAGCATCGAGTAGTACGCAGGCGAAATCATATCCCTCTCATAGACATTTATAAACTCCCTTATATAATTATACTGACTAATATGCTCAACTTTTAACAATATTTCATTTATTATCCACCACGCACTCTGATAGCCTGTATAACTTTCTCCTTCATCGTCGAACATTATCTCCTTAAGATAAGCAAGCCCATCCGTTGCCGTGAGTGTTACCTCCGCAGGCTCGCAGTCATAGTTTATTCTAACATCGGACATTAAGAATCCAAGCCAGAATATTGAATCGTTTTTCTCAAGCTGAACAAGATAATTCAGTTCTCCAGCATCATACAGATCGAAAAACTCCAGCGGCCTTCTAGTGTATAAATTTATTTTAAGTGAGGACGTTACCAGCGGGCTGTAATCATTGGTATCCTGATGATATTCCAAAATTAAAGGATTATCTGTTGCAAGTAAATTGACAATTTCATCGTAAGGACCTTTACGATCAATTATGGAGAGTTTGTAATAGTCTCCCCGGTCATCATAAAATTCTAACTGATATTTTGTATAAAATGCCATATCATACTCTCCTGTTAAATGCCGATGATGCTTTCTCTAAAACTAATACCAGATCCTCTCCTTTTATCCGCCCGTTAACTTCAACAATCATTTTTCTTGAGTTGTAATCTAACATATCTTTTAGTTTGTTTAGCGGTGCCACAACTTCAGGATTATTCCTTGCCCCTCCATACTCCCCAACCATCGCCAGCGTCGGACCGTAAACTATTCCGCCCTCTGCCATCCGTCTGCCCTTAATTGATGACATAACAGAGAGCATTGTTGCAATGCCTGCCACCGCAAGTCCGACACCGATTATACCTTTCATCCCTTCTTTCGCAAAAATCCCGGCTGCT
>JAKPDL010000016.1 GCA_029552825.1 Bacteroidota bacterium | reverse complement strand
AATGGAACCTCTCTGGATATGGGAAAAAGAAAACGCTCCGAAGGAAGAGGAGCATGCTCCTCTTCCTTCGGATACTTCTCTAAGTGTCAAAAAATTAATCGTGGCTTAAATGATTTTACAGAAAAAAAGTTGCACAACTATATTGGAAATAAAATAATAAAAATTAATTTTGATATTTTCTAATTAAGTCTCACCCGCAATATATGAAAAACAAGGGAGAAATACTTGCAGAAATTCTGAGGGAATATGATTTTTGCTATTTCTTCCTCCATAACACAAGAGACATAAACACAGTCAATAAAATCCTGAATGAAGGCTTCCGGTACGAAAGCCAGCTTCCGCATTCAACCGACAGGGTGAATCCACATGAGCCAATCGAGATTGTCTATTTTCTGTTTCAGAGAAAAGAATACGGACCGTACACCGTGGTAATTGCCATACCAAGGGAAACTTACGAGAGATACACACGTCTTTCCAATATTCTCGACACTACCATTGAGGAGGTGATGAGCACAGAGAAGCCCTATTACAGTGAGAACGACGAGCTTGTATACACGATATCTCCAAAGCACATACTCGGATACTTTAACAACAATACATCAGAATTTGTAAAAAATGAGCACTGGGATCCTCTTTTTGATATTTCACAACTGAAGACATTCAAAAGGAGGCCACCTGCCGATGCCAAACCGAAGTAATTATCCTTTACCTCTACCAGGTAAAATACAATCATTATTTGCATTATATGGCAGGGGGCTACCCCCAAACCCCCTGAGAGGGGGCTACCCCCAAACCCCCTGGGAGGGGACTACCCCCAAACCCCCTGAGAGGGGGCTTGAATGTCATTCATTTCTAAATTATTAGCTCCGTAGGAGCGCCATTTTTGTAGCAATGGATTCAAACAATTATTGGCGCCGGGACGAGAAGTTAATTTGAAGATGAATCTTCATACCCGGCGCAATTGGTTTTGAATCGTTTAAATCCCCGCCTCACTGCCGGAAAGCAGCATGGTGGGCAAGGGTGTGATATTAATTTATAGTCATTTGCGTTTCGCTCCGCTCAACGCGTAATTCAATAGTAATTCGATCCATTGATCTATATGACCTGAACCCCTATATTGCCAAATGGCACAAATATAGGGGGGTTGGGGGGTGATTTCAATCGTTCGCTTTGCCATGGCTCGGTTCTTTCAGCAAGCAAAGAAAGTAAGAGTAAATATTCTTAGACTCTTGGAATTAAACTAAAAACCATCTCAGATGTTAAAAAATGATAAAAAATACCCTTAATTTTAAAAGTTTCTTTGCTTAATAATTTTAATGAAATAATTTCAACTCGCTAAAAACTTAAAAAACTCAACATGGTTAAACGTCTTTTAAAATTTACATTTCTGCTGGTAGTTATTTCCAGCATTTTTATTTCAGAGAGTCTTGCTCAATTTGCAAACCACAGGGCTCTTTCACAGAAAGCAACAAAGCTGGCAACAGATTATCCCGCCCTCTGCTCGGTCAAATCACTTGTCAAGACACCCGGAGGCAGGGATGTATGGGTACTTGCCATAGGAACAGGCGACAGGGACAGCAAACCTGCCATTGCCATTGTGGGAGGAATCGACGGTAGTTACATATTCACAAGGGAACTGGCAATAGGTTTCGCTGAAAATATCCTGAAAGAATCTGCCACACCAGAAATTAAAAACCTTCTTGACAGGATCACTTTTTATGTCTTTCCCGACGTCAATCCGGATGCTTCGGAGCAATATTTTTCAACGCTCAGATATGAAAGGCTTATTAACGATAGGGCCACTGACGACGACCGAGATTTTCAGACGGGGGAAGATCCTTTCGAAGACCTTAACGGGGACGGCCTGATTACACTTTTAAGGGTATCTGACCCGGCAGGTAAATATATCGAAAGTACCGACGATAAGAGAGTTATGGTTGAAGCCGACCTCTCGAAAGGGCAAAAAGGAACTTATCTTTTATTCAGTGAAGGTATCGACAACGATAAAGATGGTCTTTTCAATGAAGATGGTGCGGGTGGAGTGGACTTCAACAAAAACTTCACATACAACTACGAGGAATACGGAGCAAATGCAGGTTTGCATGCCGTTTCAGAGCCTGAAAGCAAGGCTGTTGCAGACTTCCTTTACGACCATTTCAACATATATGCAGTTATCTGTTTCGGACCCCAGGATAACCTTTCGCAGCAGACTCCAAGAGGAAATGAGCGACCTGCACCTTCCGGGCAGCAAACCCAGGCAATCCAGCAGCAACAAGGAAGGCAGGCAGGCGAAAGGAGAATAACTTCAGTGTTGAGAAGCGACGAAACAGTTATCAGGCTGGTTTCCGAAAAATTTCAGGAAATAACAGGCCTCAGGGGTGCCCCTCCATCAAAGACCTCTCCGGGAAACTTTGCCGACTGGGTATATTACCACTACGGCCGCTATTGTTTTACCACACCCGGCTGGTGGTTCCCCTCCGAAAGAGGGAAAAATACAGAAGTATCATTCCTTAAATTTGCCGAAGACAATAAACTCGAAAATGTCTTCGTGCCATGGACCGAAATAAAACACCCTGATTTTCCGGATAAAAAAGTTGAAGTGGGTGGCATAAAACCGTTCGCAATGCTTACTCCCCCAGCAGATAAAGTACAGGAAATGATAACAAAAAATTACAAATTTATCGTTGAAGTCGCAGGAATGCATCCCGAACTTGAATTTATAGACAAAAAGGTTGAGAATGTCGGAAGCGACATTTACCGGATTACCCTGAAAGTTCACAACAAAGGACTCTTCGCCACGTGCTCCGAAGCAGGAGCCAATAACCAGTGGACAAGGATAATGAGGATTTCACTTGAACCGGCAAAAGGACAGACAATCCTAAGCGGCCAGAAGGTACAAAGGATGCAGAGGCTAGAAGGAAACAGTTCCTCAGAGTTCTCGTGGCTGATATCAGGTAAAGGACGTGTTGCTATATCTGCAGGTGCACTGAATACGGGAACAATAAGCACATCTTTCGATCTGAAATAAAAATTTAAAACAGACAGGAATATGAAAAGCATAAAGAAAATATCATTAATAATTCTTCTGATGGTTCTGACATCAGCAGCATCAAACGCGCAGAAAGAGGAGCTCTTTTTCAGGGCTGCAGGTTCACCACCTGATCCTAAGGTACAGGCTTCATGGAATAAATATTACACAAATGCCGGTATATATGACCTGTGCAGCAAACTTGCAAAAGCATATCCCAACCTTGTTTCTCTAGAGTCAATTGGCAAATCGTACCAGGGAAGGGATATCTGGCTGCTGACAATATCGGATAAAAAAGCAGGCAATCCCGACAAAAAGCCAGGTTACTGGATTGACGGCAACATTCACTCAATTGAGCTGCAGGGAACGGAGATGGCACTTTACACGGCCTGGTATCTTTGCGAGATGTATAACACCAACACATTCATCAAAGAGTTACTTGCCGAACGGACGTTCTACATAGCACCAACCATCAACCCTGATGCCAGGGAATATTTTACATCGGTAGGTGTTCCGCCACGCTCCGGCCTTGCTCCACGTGACAACGACCGCGATGGTCTCTTTGACGAGGATGGTTTCGATGACCTGAACGGTGATGGCGAAATAAGCCAGATGAGAAGGAAAAACCCTGAAGGAAATTATATAGTTGATCCAAAAGACAACAGAAGAATGATAAGGGTTGAGCCGGGGCAGAAAGGCGAATATGAGTTACTCGGGCAGGAAGGCATTGACAACGACGGTGACGGTCTGGTTAACGAAGACGGCCCGGGTGGTTACGACGGCAATCGCGACTGGGGGTTCAACTGGGAACCCAACTATATCCAGAGCGGAGCCGACAAATATCCGTTCACCTTTCCTGAGAACCAGGCTGTGAGGGATTTTCTGCTGAAACACAGAAATATTGCAGGAGCTCAGTCATTTCATAACTCGGGTGGCATGATTCTCCGTGGGCCCTCAACACAAAGCGGTTATGCCGAAGCATACAGCAGGGCCGACGATGCAGTTATAGAAGCACTCGGTAAGACAGGTGAAAAGATACTTCCAGGGTACAGGTTGCTTACAGTTTGGAAAGACCTGTATTCGGTCTATGGCGGTGAAGTTGACTGGATGCATGGAGCAATGGGGTGTTTCGTATTCTCAAACGAACTCTGGACCCCATACCTCATGTTCTATGACACAACCAATACCGACCAGTATGAATTTGACAGGCTGCTACTCTTTGAAGATGCATTTATACCCTGGCAGAAAATAAACCATCCCGTTTACGGAGAGGTTGAAATAGGGGGCTTCAGCAAGAATTACGGAAGGCTGCATCCGGGTTTTCTGCTAGAATCGGATGCGCATCGCAATGCTGCATTCTGTATATACAACGCATATCACCTGCCTAAACTTGAGGTTACAAAAGTAACAGTGAAAAACCTTGGCGGAGGACTGAAAGAGGTCTCAGCAACGATTGAAAACAAAAGGATGGTTCCAACACACTCGGCCAGCAACCTGAGGTACAAAATTGACCCTCCTGATTATGTTTATATCGAAGGGGCACAGAGCGTACTTGCAGGCATGATAGTTGAAAACGAAGACCTCAACATATGCAGGGAACAGAAGAAAAATCCGGCACGGATCGAAATTGAGAACATACCCGGTTATCTGGGCGGTGGCGCACAAACGGGAGGGGGAGGATTTGCCGGAGGACGATCCCCTGGAGCAGCCGGCAACAGCAACATTATTAAAGTGAAATGGATTGTTAAAGGAGGTGACAGGTACACCGTAAGGGTTGAAAGCGTTAAAGGAGGTACAGCTTCTGCACAATCAAACTGATATTTTCAAACTGAAAGAAAAAGTCGTTCACGGCAAATGCACGGAACGACTTTTTTATCTTACTATTCAGGAAATTATTTCAGAATGTTTGCACTGAAATCCTGAAATAGCCTGTTGCTTTCGTAGTTTCAACTTTAAATGTCCACTCACCTATCTTGTCCTTATTTTCTTCTCCTGAAACAGTAAATGATTTTCTCCAGTTAAGATTTCCTGAAGTATCAATCAGAACTTCTGCATATGTTTTACCATCAGGCGAAAGGATTTTCACCTTAATCTCACCGGTTTTGCAATCACCGCTGATACTCATCACCACATTTTTTGCATCACTGTCCACTTCAAAAGGAAGCTGCCTTGTAATTGTGGCTTCGTTCAGTCCTTTTGAAAACTCGAATGATGTACCGCTGCCTCTGAAATAACTTAATCCGCCAAAATCACCTCCCGGTCCAATATAAAATGCGCCTGCATCGGCTCCTTCCCTGCCAATAAAAACATTCGTTCTGCTTCTCCTTGAAGGGTCGTCAGGACGAACACCTTCAGGTCTACCCTGTTCCTGTACAACAGCCTTCTGTATCTCACCAGCCTGCTGTTCCATAATCTTTGCTTGCTCCTGCATGGCTTTTTTCTGCTGTTCAATAGCCTGCTGAAGCCTGGCTTCCTTCTCCTTTTGCTCCTGGGTTTTCTCCTGTCCTGCCGCCCCTGCAACCACCATTCCCAGTATCAGAGCCGAAAGCACTCCTGTATATAAAACTTTGAGTTTCATGATTTCCTCCTTTAATTACTTTAACCACTGTAAAAATAAGCAGATAATGTACCACTTTTTGTTAATGCCGGGTTAATGTAAGGTTAATCTTCAACCATATCTTAGCAATTAATGAAATAAATTCAATAATTTTAATGTCGATTTATATACAATGAGATTAAAGAACAGCATACTGGTTGCCGGAATAATTTCAATAGTTATCCTTATTATCGTACAGGTACTGGTAATAAAGGATATCTGGTTCGACAAGGATGTAATTTTCGACCTGAAATACAAGCTTCTCTCTCAGGAGGCTATGGAGCAGCTAAACAGGATGAGCCAGAACGACCCTTTCGAAAATGCATTGAATTTCCTTAACGACTATTCCCGGCAGGTGATGACAACTGAAATACAGAATGTCAAGAATGATGAAGACCTGACTCGTCTTAAGGAAGAGATTATGAGGGATGTCAATAAAATATTGACTGAACTCGAAAACCTCAGCCCTTATCTTAAAGGTTATTTCAACAAACAGGGATTTGAAAGTGATTTCTCAATCAAGATAGAGGTAAATTTTCTCCGGCTGATAGATTTTGAGAAAAGATTCGATGTTTATGCAAACCCGCAGATGTTTGCAGGACCACCTGTTTCGTCGGCAAATGTTACAAAAGATACGCGTTCAAAAATACTTGTAAACCGCTTTTTCAGGGAAGATAATTACTACCGCATCGCTTTTGATTATTACATAGATATATCAGGAAAGCAAAGGATGGTCCTCCGGGATATGGCACTATACCTGGCATTGAGCATCTTCAGTATAATTGTTGTAATGATAATATTTTATATCACTTACCACAATCTGATGGAAGAAAAGAGGCTTTCGAACCTGAAAACCGATTTCATTAACAACATGACCCATGAGATCAAGACTCCTCTTTCAACCATAACGGTTGCTGGTAAAACGCTGGAAATGGAGCAAATAAGAACAAATGAAAATAAGGTGCTTGAAACTGCAAGGCTAATTCATAAGCAGAGCGTACATCTAAACCAGCTCATTAATCTGATTCTGGAAATCAGCATGTGGGAAAGAACCCAGTTTCAGCTCGACAAAAAGGAGGTGGACCTCAGGGAACTTATGCACGATATCGTTGAGAGTTTCAGAACAGCACAAAACAACAATGTTCAGATTATAGAAAACTACGGCTTCGACACTCTGAAAACAAAGCTGGATGTTGTATATTTCACTACCATGTTGAATAACCTGCTGTCAAATGCAGTAAAATACTCCGATAAAGAACCTGTAATAAAGGTTGAAGGACAGGTGAATAAAGAAAATATTGTTATTTCGGTAACAGACAATGGTATCGGAATAAGCAAGCAGGACCAGAAACATATATTTGACAAATTTTACCGTGTGAGCCATGGCAATATTCATAAGGTAAAAGGACTCGGACTTGGGCTTTATTACGTAAAGAGGATTGCAGAGGCTCATGGCGGTACTGTTACAGTATCAAGCAAACCCGGTGAGGGCAGTTGTTTTACAGTTACAATTCCGAAATAATTAAAAACGAGCGATATGAAAGTACTTATTGCAGAAGATGACAGGGATTTCGGGAACGTACTTGCGCAGTATGTCACAATAAGCGGGTTTGAGGTCACTCTCGCCCGCGATGGTAAAGAGGCCTGGGAGCTCTTCAATAAGGATCGCCCCGATATCTGCGTACTCGATGTTATGATGCCTGAGATGGACGGATTTACGCTTGCCGAAAAAATTAAAGAGGCAGCACCGGAAATGCCTTTTATCTTCCTCACTGCAAAAAGCCTGAAGGAAGACATAGTTAGGGGTCTGAAGCTGGGAGCTGATGACTATATTACAAAACCATTTGATCCTGAAGTTCTTATTCTCAGAATTAATAACATTCTGAAAAGAGCCTATTCTTCGGTGAACGATGAATACAAAATCTCCGACACAATTCTGAAATTCAACACACTCGAGCTAATTTCAGGTAAAAAGAAAGAGAAACTTACTTTGAAGGAAGCCCAGCTGCTGAGGTATTTCATAATGAACAAAAACAAAATACTCACCCGTGAAGATATCCTGACAGAGATATGGGGCGAAGACGATTATTTCCTGGGAAGAAGCATGGATGTTTTTATAAGCAGGCTCCGTAAATATCTTTCGGAGGATAAAGGCATCGATATTCGCACAGTTAGGGGCACAGGTTTTATTCTGGAAGAGCTCGGAAGCGGCATGCAGGAGAAAGATGAAGAAGAGAAGACAGAGCCTGAAATGTGACAGCATAAACTACTTGTTCAGGAATTTGTTAAGAAGAATATAAGCTGCTTTGTATGAAGTAATTTCACCTCTGCGAAGCATTTCCTCTACCCGCTGGAGTGATGACTTAATTTCAGGATTATTGTAAAATGAGTTTTCAAGGTAATCCAGAATGAAATCATGCATTCTTCTGACTGATTGTTCCTGTCTTTTCTTTTCAAAATAGCCAGTAGCTCTGGCATGAGCCAGATACTCATTTACAGTTTGCCATATTTCCTGTATTCCGGTGCCTTCTTTTGATGAACATGTTGTAACAACCGGAGTGAATCCGGAAGCTGGCACCGGGAACAGGTGCACTGCATTTCTGAATTCACTTGCAGTAGTTTCGGCTCTCTGCCTGTTGTCTCCATCGGCCTTGTTTACCACAACTATATCAGCCATCTCCATTATACCGCGTTTGATGCCCTGCAATTCGTCACCGGCACCTGCGACTATCAGAAGAATAAAAAGGTCAACCATCGATGCAACTGCTGTCTCCGATTGACCAACTCCCACTGTTTCGATCAATATTGTATCAAATCCTGCAGCTTCGCACAATATTATACTCTCTCGCGTCTTGCGAGCTACACCTCCAAGGGTGCCTGCTGAGGGCGAAGGCCTTATAAAAGCATTTGGGTCGGTGCTCAGACGCTCCATTCTTGTTTTGTCACCAAGAATACTGCCCTTCGTCTTTTTGCTGCTAGGGTCAATAGCCAGTACGGCAACTTTTTTGCCCATACCGGTAAGCATCGTTCCAAAAGATTCTATGAATGTACTTTTGCCTGCACCCGGTATGCCAGTTATGCCAATCCTTACTGAGTTGCCACTGTATTGCAGACAACCCTCTACAACCTCCTGAGCAAGACTGTAATGATTGGGGTTGGAACTCTCAATAAGAGTTATAGCCTTTGCCAGCACTGCCCTGTTCCCGGAAAGAATACCTGATATATATTCACCGGCAGAAAGAATTTTCCTTTTCCCTGCAATATTTTTTTTCAGAATCTCAGGATTCACCAATGGGGGCTGTTCAATACCATTTCTTATACTGAGTGCACTCCCCTTTTTCTGTTTATCAGGCATCTGTACCATAAATTGCTGCAGGTAAATTTAAAAAATAAAAAAGCGCCTTTTTGTTAAGGCGCCTTTTCCCTGATTATTTTTCGACATCTTACTCAGATTCTGAATACAGACTGGTAATTCTTATTTCTTTTCTATTACATTGGCATTGAGCATCAGTATCACTTCAGAATGATTCGGGTCGTTGGTATAAACATATATGGCTTTTGTAACCCTTCCTTTGTATGAACCCGAATTGAAAGTGGCTTTTATAGTACCTGTTTCACCAGGTTTAACAATGTTGCTGCTGCTCTGGTTGACCGCAGTACATCCGCATGTTGAACGTATGTGCCTTATTATCAGATCTCTTTTACCCTCATTGGTAAATTTGAATTCAACATCCTTTGTTGTTGAGGGAAGCATATCGCCAAGATCAACCGTAGCTGCCTGAACCTTGAATACGGGAGCATTCTCAAGCTCTTCCTTTGTCAGGTTCGAAAAGTCTTCAACCAGATTGGCAGAAACATAAAACCATGTATTTTCCTGAGCAACACCGTTAACCTTGACTCTGACAACATCAGTAACCGTACCCCAGTTACCATTCTTTGTTGCATCATAAGTTCCCTCTATAACGCCCTTTTGCCCGGGCTTAAGAGTTTCAGGGACTGCTTTCAGCTGCAGGTGACCTGGCACATTCTCGAATTCAATCTTTGCCAGTTCATTCGATGTATTTATAACAGGCATCACCCTTATCTTCTTTTCTGTTTTCTTAATCGTTGTAAAAGCAAGGTGATTGCTTTCGAACCTCACTCCTTTGCCAACAGGGAAAGTAAAGAGCTCTTCAATGGTCTTTTCCCTTTCCTTAACCTCACCTTTAATTACAAGCACCACCGTAGAAGGGCTTGCATTGGTATAAACAGTGAGTGTCTTGTTAAACGGACCAGGACGTCCTGCAGGATCATACATCGCAGTAACTATACCCTTTCCGTTGGGAGGAATGGGACTTTTAGTCCATGTAGGTGTTGTACAACCGCACGAAGCAACAACATTCTGAATTACCAGAGGAGCATTACCAGTATTAACAATCTCAAAATTATACGACTGCCTTCCATCTTCTTCCCTGAAGGTGCCAAAATCATGCTCATAAGTTGCAACCTGCACTTTGGGCTGTGCCAGCATCAAAACACCTGATAACAAACAAATAGTGGCAATAAGAAGCTTTTTCATATCATTTTATTTTATTAGTAATTCAAACTTAATCAAACACCTGATTTATATATAACCTGAATTATCGTCATCTTGTTGCATACTCCATACAAAAAGCAGACCATTTTCCGTTAAATTTCCAAAATTAATAAAGTTTACTCAAATTTATAAAAGCAGGTAAAGATTATATTATTAGATTTGTCAGGATTGTTTTGGAACAGAATTTGAAAAGAGATTTAACGGCAAATTTCATCAGGCTGATGTCAGGGAATTTTCTAAGATGGTTATTTTTCTCGTTACTTCTGATTTATCTGCCGGCAGGTATCAGGGGACAGTTTTACAACGGGCTTCATATGTCATTTGGCAAGAACAGAGTTCAGTATTATGACTATTACTGGTCGTTTTACCGTTTCGAAAACATCGACTGTTATTTTAAGGAAGAAGGAAGGGAGCTGGCCCAGTTTACTGCCAATTATGCTATAAAAAAGCTTGAAGAGATAGAAGATTACTTCGACTACAATCTGGAAAAAAGGCTTATTTTCATAATTTTCAACAAGCAGGCAGAGTACAAGCAGTCAAATATAGGCCTTGTTACATTTTCAGAGGATGACTACAACCTCGGAGGGTATAGCAGGATAATTAAGAACAAAGTTATGCTGTACTACGAGGGAAATATGGTTGCATACCAGAAACAGATAGCCTCATCAATTGTAGAAGTCATTGTTAATGAAATGATTGCAGGGGCAGACCTGCGCGACCGAACAACAAGTTCCAGCTCTTTCGACATACCCCAGTGGTATATGAAGGGACTGGCAAACTATGCTGGCTACGGATGGGATTATGACGTGGAAAACAAAGTAAAGGATGGATTTAAGAGTGGGAAATACAAAAACATAAATCACCTTGAATATGATGATGCCATCTATGCAGGTCAATCGTTCTGGAGATTCATAGGCCGGCAATACGGAGATGCTCTAATTCCCAGTATTATATATCTGACTAAAATTTACAAGAATATCAATGACGGCTTCATGTACGTTACTGGCCGTAAGCTCAAAGATTTGCTCAAAGAATGGCAGGAATTCTACAGTAAAGAATTTGCAGAAGACAACGGCGACCCGCCAAAAGATGAGAATAATCTGAAAAGATCCAGAAAAGAACAGATTTTCCAGCAGGTAAAAGTCAGTCCCGACAGAAGATATGTTGCATATGTTACAAACGACTGGGGCAGAAAAAGAATATGGGTTTACGATCAGCAGACTGGTAAAACGAAGATAATATTCAGGGCCGAGCCCAAATATGAACACAAAACGGATAATACCTATCCGGTAATAGCCTGGCATCCAGGAAGCAGGATACTTACATTTATCAACGAAGAAAAAGCCCTTCTTAGAATTTATTTTTACCGGATACAGGAAAAAACAACCGAAAGCAGGCTCTTTCTCTACCTCGACAAAGTTCTTGATTTTGCCTACTCCCCTGATGGCACAAAACTTGTGCTTTCGGGTGTTAAAGGTGGTTTTACCGACATTTATGTCCATACCATAGCTTCCGGAACAAATGAGCAGATAACCCATGACCTTGCTGACGACCTTAGCCCGTCGTTTATAAACGGCTCAAACGATGAGATAATCTTCACTTCGAACCGGCTCTCTGATACACTTACAAACACCGGCAATCCTTTTGAACGTCTCGGGCTCACATACGACCTGTTCCTGTATAATATAACTAAAAATGATAAGGTTCTCACAAGGCTCACCGAAGGAAAATATAATGACCACTTCCAGCCGGTAAATACAGGGAAAGACGCTTTCGCATTCATCGGAAACAATAATGGAGTTTACAACAGGTATTCTGCAGTTTTTGACAGCACAATAAGTTTTATCGATACTATTCCTCATTACCGGTATTTCATCAAGGCGGAACCTCTCACCGACTACGACCGGAACATTCTTTACCACGATGTGGCAAACAATTCCGACTTTTTCGGAGAAGTGGTCTATAACAAAAGCCGATATCATGTACGAAAGGGAAACTCATCTTCCGGCATTAAGATGAAAGGAAAAGAATTACCTGTAACAAACTTCAGAAAGGAGCACCTGAATGCTCTTCACCGTGCCGACAGCATAGAACAGCTGAGGCAATGGCTTTTGCTTGAAGACCGGAAGAGAAGAGATACTCTTAAAAAACCACTTTATGAATATTATGCAAAAGACGAACCTATCGATATCAACCATTATATTTTCGAAAAGGAGAAACAGAATTACTATGAACAGTTGTGGCGAAAAGATTACATGGACATCGACCTTGGCACCGACACCCTTCAACTGCCTCTTATAAGAATATACCAGACATCATTCTATAACAATTACATTGCAAACCAGATCGATTTCAGCTTTCTGAATAATTCATACCAGCCTTACAACGGTGGTGCTCCTTACTTCAATCCTGGCACCAATCTATTTACACGTATCGGTATTCTGGATCTGTTTGAAGACTATAAAATTACAGGTGGATTCAGGTTTGCGGGCAATTTCGACAGCAACGAATATCTGCTCAGCGTTGAAAATCTGAAGGGGAAATTCGACAAACAACTTACCTACCACCGAATGACATTTAACACTTCCACGGAAGATTACGAATATTACAAAATACACAGCGACAATGTTTATCTGACTCTCGCCAGACCTTTTTCACCTGTACTGGCATTGAAGGGAACATTGTCGTACAGGCTCGACAGGTATGTAAACCTTTCAACTGATGTGGCATCTCTAAGCAACGAAGATATTGTAAGGCACTGGGCAGGCCTTAAGGGTGAAGTGGTATTTGATAATACCCGCAAGAGACTCATAAACATTTATTACGGAACAAGATTTAAAATTTTCGGAGAGTACTACAAAGAAGTGTCTGAAAAACTGTCGGATATGATTGTCCTGGGAGCTGATTTCAGGCATTATCTTAAGATACACCGTGAGTTGGTATGGGCAAACAGGTTTGCCGCCAGCACATCGTACGGACCTACAAAACTTATCTACTACATGGGAGGCGTGGACAACTGGATGGGATACCTCTTCAGCAAAATACCAATGTTTGACAAAACAATACCAGTAAATCCTAATTACAAATATGGTTTTCAGGCACTTGCCACAAACATGAGGGGGTTCAGCCAGAATATTCGAAACGGAAACAGTTTTGCACTGATTAACAGCGAAATACGCTGGCCATTTATAAGGTATTTTGCTGGCCATCCGCTAAAGTCAAACTTCCTCAACAGCCTGCAGATAGTAGGTTTCGGCGACATTGGGACTGCATGGTCGGGAAAATCTCCGTGGTCAGGAGAAAATTCGTACGATAATGAAATAATTACTAACGGGCCTGTTACAGTTATCCTTGATACCAACCGTGATCCCATTGTGGCAGGGTTCGGGGCAGGGCTAAGGGCACAGCTGCTGGGTTATTTCGTACGTGCCGACTGGGCGTGGGGAATTGAAAACGGATATGTGTTGCCAATGGTCTTCTATCTTTCCTTCAGCTTGGATTTCTAAGTGTAATAAAAAAGCTGAGAGATTATTAAAATTTTACTGCCATAAATTCAATTAATAATATTTTTCATTTCAGATTTCAAAAAAATAGGTTATTTTTGGCGTCTGCTTATATTAACCAAAAATAAAAGTCATGGCTTACAAAATCAGTGAAGATTGCACAGCATGCGGAACCTGTATTGATGAATGTCCTGTAGGTGCAATATCGGAAGGGGAAATTTATAAAATTGACCCCGATTTGTGTACCGATTGCGGTGCATGTGCCGATGTATGCCCGGTAGAGGCTATTCATCCTGCATAAGTCTGCAATCAAGAAATAAGAGGGTCTCTAATAGGGACCCTTTTTTATTTTATCACACCGCTTTAGGACTGTAACGTGCTTTTTCGAGTATTGCCCTTGTATCTTTATCGCTCATAAGCTCCTCAAGGGTTATGTTCCTGTTGTGCCTCATATACGATTCCACAATCCGGAAGCCTATCCATACAGCAGCACGGCCCGGCGACTCTTTCGAAAAATAACTCGTAAAAGGTGCCTCACCCATCAGTTTTTTCTTAGTAAACGAATCGGCACTGAAAAGCAGGTTGTTCTCAATAAGATACTGCCACATGCTTCCTTCATTATCAATACAGAATTTCATCTGCTCTTTTGTAAAACCGAAAATCCTTTCATCTGGCAGTCCAGGCAGCATGCATTTCACAAAATAGAGCAACTTTCCTTCGTGAATCATAGAGGAGAGAACATCATCGGGGCTGTATCCCATAACTTCATAATCCCATTCCGAGGCTGCCCATCCATACATACAGTCGGTTACAATATTTGAAGGTGTCATTTTTGCAGCCTGATAATTGTAGATTCCAAGCTGGGGATAAAACTTACACTCTTTACCAAGGTACCTGTCGAGCCCGATACCAAGTGTTGAATCGCCAGTAATTATACTGTTGTTAAAACCGGTAATGCATGAATAAACTGCAGGAACAGGCTTCGATGGAAAATAGTACCTATAATACCTGAATGCTGTTGATAAATCTTTTTCGAGCCAATTAAGCTCAGGAAATACTTCCATGGTTTTTGCATAAACCTCATTGTTTAGCTTGTCGGTACAGAACCTTATCAACCCATCGAGCCATGCTGAATCTCCCGGTTCGCCAATGTTTATTACATAACTGAAATACTTTAAAAAATTACCATACTTTTCAGTCAGCATACCAGTCATTTCTGGTATTTTAACAGGGTCGACCGAAAAGAGATCCTGCTCAAGTCTTTTTATATTTACTTCGACTTTAATCCCGGAAATATTTGCCCTGTACTGATTTCTCCTGCAGGCAGAAAGTAACATCACTGCTGCAATAAGTAAAAATATCAGACCGTTGTATCGTTTCATAACCTGCAAATGTATTGCGCGAAATTATTCACTTTTTGACAGATTGCCAAGATGAACCAGCAAAACAGTAATTTCTGCCATTATTTGTTATTTTTACAGGCGTTTAATCAATTATTTAATGAGTTTATGAATCTACTAAGAAAATCTTCACTCAGAACTTATTCAGCAATTCTGGTATCACTCTTCACCATTAATGCAGGTGTGGTCACGGCACAGAACATCCGGTTCGGCATTTTTGCTGATCCTGTTATTGGCTGGTTCTCATCAGATACCCGTGAAACAAAAAATGAAGGAGCAAGAGCAGGATTCAATTTTGGCTTCACCTTCAACAAATACTTCGCAAATAACTATTCTTTTTCAACAGGTTTAAATATTCTTACTGCGGGTGGCAGATTGGTAAGCAGCGACACAATTATAATGGAATTCACAAATTTTGATACTGAAGTAGCTGCAGGGAAACCTGTTGTGTATAAAATTCAATATCTTAATATTCCTGTAGGGCTAAAATTCGAAACAAATCAAATAGGTTATGTCACCTTCTTTGCTGACATAGGACTTGATCCTAAAATTGCCATCGGCGGAAAGGTCGATATTCCATCGGCAAATATTAAGGGTGAGAGGGCAATGGATGAAATAAGGCATTTCAACATGGGTTACCATATACTCGGGGGAATAGATTATTCTCTCGGCGGCACAACAGCTATTGTGCTCGGGCTTGGATTCGAACACAACTTTCTTGATGTAACAAAAGAAAATAATATACAGCCCCGCGACAGAATATCACATAATCTGCTTAAATTCAGGGTGGGAATTAACTTTTGAAAACAGAAAATATGAAAATCACTATAGCCCAGCTTAATTACCATGTGGGAAATTTTGAGAGGAACAGCTTTCTTATTAAGCAAGCTATAAAGAAAGCATCGGACGAAGGAGCAGATCTTGTAATATTTTCAGAATTATGCATAACAGGTTATCCTCCTCTCGACCTTCTCGACCATGCTGATTTTGTAAAGAAGTGTGATGAAACAGTTAAAGAGATAGCATCATGCTGCAGGGGTATTACAGCCATAGTTGGTTCTCCCATTATTAACACCCGGCCCGAAGGCAAAAAGCTTTTTAATGCAGCTCTTGTACTGAGTGAGGGGGGAATCATTTTCGAAGCCCGCAAAGCATTGCTTCCGACATATGATATCTTTGATGAATACAGGTATTTTGAACCTGAAAGGAATTTTGGGATATTTGAGTTCAAAGGCAAAAAAATTGCCATAACCATTTGCGAGGACCTCTGGGACGAACAGCCTTTCCCGAATGAGTTCGAAAAAACGAGGCTTTACACAGTCTCACCTGCCGAAGAGCTGGCAAAATTCAATCCAGAGCTTCTCATAAACCTTTCTGCCTCACCTTTTTCATACACCAGAACAGGAGCAAAGCGGAAAATTTTTACCGGAAAAGCATCAAAGTACAACATTCCGGTGATAATGGTGAATCAGACCGGGGCAAACACCGAACTGATCTTTGATGGAGGCTCGATGGTAATATCAAAAAACGGAAGGATAATCAGGCAACTTCCTTTTTTTGAAGAGGCTGTTTATACATTCGATTACGAAGACTTACTTTCTGTCACTGATGAAGCTGACCCTCCCTTGCCGGATCAGATTGAACTGATATACAAGGCTTTGATAACAGGTATAAAAGATTATTTCGGTAAGTCAGGTTTCTCAAAAGCAGTACTTGGGTTGTCGGGAGGTATAGATTCTGCAACGGTTTTGTGCCTTGCAGTTGAAGCCCTCGGAGCAGAAAACGTAAAGGCACTCATCCTGCCTTCGAGATATACTCCCGCCCGGTCGCTTGATGATGCGGTAAAAATGGCACAAAATGCAGGTGTGAGTTATGAAGTCATCAGCATAGAAAAACCTTTCATGGCTTTTGAGGAAGTTCTCAAACCGATCTTCAGAGGTTTGCCTCCTGATGTGACCGAAGAAAACATTCAGGCGCGGATAAGAGCTGTTTTACTTATGGCTTATTCGAACAAATTCGGGCATATACTTCTCAATACATCAAATAAAAGTGAAGCAGCAGTGGGGTATGGCACTCTTTATGGTGACATGGCGGGAGGACTCTCGGTAATAGGCGATGTTTACAAAACTGATATTTACAGGCTGGCAAAATATATCAACCGCAACTCGGAGGTTATTCCTGAAAGTATTCTCACCAAACCTCCTTCAGCCGAGCTGAGGCCAGACCAGCTCGATACTGACTCCCTTCCTGAATACCCGGTACTTGATGGAATACTCTACCGTTACATAGAGAAGCAGATGCCAGTCTCGTCAATCATTGCTGAAGGATTCGACGCAGAAACGGTACTGAAGACAATAAGGATGATAAATTCAAACGAATACAAACGTTATCAGGCACCTCCCATACTCCGTATCTCACAAAAGGCTTTCGGTTACGGCAGACGAATGCCGATAGTAGCAAAATATTAAAAGGACTTCCAGCATATACCGTGTCTCACTCACGGTAAAAGACTCTCTTGACCCGAGGCGGGACGGAAGTTAATATTTCATACGGAATAGTATCTATTATACGTGCCAAATCTTCAACGCTAATATGTTCGCCAAAAATTTCCACCTCATCACCTTCAGAAGCATCTATGCCTGTCACATCAGCCATGCATGAGTCCATACAGATATTGCCAACAACAGGTACAAAATGACCTTTTATATAAAATTTTCCTCTTCCGTTTCCTAGCCTGCGGTCGAGCCCGTCGGCATAGCCTACCGGAAGAACTGCTATACGCCGCTCCCTGTCGGAAACATCGGCGCAACCGTAACCCACTGGTTCGCCGGGAGGTATCGTTTTTACCTGCAGAATTATTGTCTTCATCCGTGCTGCCTGTCTAAGATTTATACCTGATATGCCCGCAATACCATAAATACCAATACCGGGCCTTACCATGTCAAACTGATATTCAGGAAATCTTATTATGCCTGCAGTATTAAGCAGATGCATCATAAACCCGTAACCTGCCAGAGTACGTATTCTACCGGCAACTTCTGCCAGCAATGATGCCTGGCGGTGTGTAAAATAGTCGAATGCAGGATCTTCAGCCGCTGCCAGATGTGAAAATACCGATGCTATTCTAAGGCAGCCCGATGATGATATTTCTTTCACCATTTCATCAGCCTCCTGCGGCATAAAACCAAGGCGGTGCATTCCTGTATCAATCTTTATATGCACAGGATAATCCGTAAGCCCATGCCGCTGCGCCGCCAGAATAAATTTCCTCAGCAATGCCAGACTGTAAATCTCTGGTTCGAGATTATATTTTATCATCAGGTCGAATGCATCCGGTTCTGGATTCATTACCACTACCGGTAGAGATATGCCTGCCTCCCGCAGTTCGACACCCTCGTCAGCATACGCCACAGCCAGATAATCAACCCGGTGAAACTCCATAAGCGAAGCAATCTCTGCCGCCCCCGCACCATAAGCAAAAGCCTTGACCATCGCCATAATCCCTGTTCCGGGATTGAGCCTTTTTCTTATCTCACTTATGTTATGAGAAATAGCATCCATATTGATCTCAAGTACCGTCTGGTGAGACCGGTGCGATAACAGGTTACTTATCCTTTCAAATTCAAAGCTTCGTGCTCCCTTAAGCAGTACAGCACTGCCCGAAAAACGCTTCAGGTCTGCTTCCCTGCAAAAAGCCTGCGTTGTCTCGTAAAAACTGCTTCCGTTGGGAAAAAGATCTCTGTTACGCAAAAGTGCATGCCCGATGCCAATAAACCAGTCG
Source organism: Bacteroidota bacterium (assembly GCA_029552825.1). Lineage (GTDB taxonomy): Bacteria > Bacteroidota > Bacteroidia > Bacteroidales > VadinHA17 > LD21. Next base: position 10,078 of record JAKPDL010000016.1, on the reverse strand, counting down.
ATTTTCACAGCGTTTACAAGTCGCGCCACTTCACCGTACAGCTCCCTTTCATCCCTTCCGGTCTGGAAGAAATCCGACAGAATAAGAACACTAATCCTGTTGTTCTGCGACTTCAGATATTCCAGCGCCATCTTCAAAGAACCCGGGTCAGAATTGTAATAGTCTTCAATGAGCACCGAGCCGTTTATTCCAGCCTTTTTCTCCATCCTCATGGCAACCGACACCAGCTTCGCAACACCTGTGCTTATTGTTTCCGGGTCAATACCATGCGCAAGTGCGGCAGCCACAACCGTAAGAGCATTTTCAACCGATGCCCTGTCAGTAAACGGAATATTAACTCCGAATGAAGAGCCACCGTATATCACACTTACTTGCGTAACCCCACCCGATTCTTTTATTTTCTGAACGAAAACCGCAGAACTTTTATTTTTAAATGACCAGTCAACTAATTTTTTAGTAAATAAATTCCTGTCACCATGAATGATTTCCCTGATAATCTCATGATCGCTGCAATAAACAATAACCGAAACATCGCGGAAAAGCTTCATTTTCTCGGCAGCTTTTTCCTTCAGTCCCGGGAAATTTTCGCTGTGTGCATCACCTATATTTGTAATGATACCGGTATGTGGCTGAATGATGCGGGCAAGCTTATCCATCTCTCCGGGTTTCGATATACCTGCTTCAATAATGCCGGTTTTATAATTGTTTTCCAGCTTCCATACCGAAAGCGGCACTCCTATCTGTGAGTTATAGCTTTTCGGGCTTCTTACAACTGGCTCTTTAAGTCCGATAATATCGGCAAGCCACTCTTTTACAACTGTTTTGCCTGCACTACCGGTAACAGCTATCACTTCTCCCCTGAAGTGTTTTCTCTTTTCAGATGCAAGTGCCTGAAGAGCTACAATTGTATTTTTAACCTGAATAAATGAGGTCTCTTTATACTCTGCATGGTTCTCAGGCAAATCTTCAACAAAAAAAATCCTGAGTCCCCGCCGGTACAACTGCTCTGTAAACCTGTGTCCATTGTGATTTGGTCCTTTTATTGCAAAAAATGCTGAACCTTCCTGAACTACGGTGAGGCGGCTGTCAGTAACCAGTTCCTGAATGACTGAATCATCAGGGCCGTACAACCTGCCACCTGTAATCTCAGCCGCTTTGCCTGTTGTGATTTTCAAAGCTTATCTTTTTTCAGATTTACTTCTCTTCATTTCATTGTAACATTTTCTGCACAGTGGTTCGTACACATCTTTTTCGCCTAGCAGCACCTGCTGGTCCACCGGTACTTTCCTGAAAGAATATTGCGCCAGGTTTCCGCAACGGGTGCATATAGCATGTACTTTTGTGACAAATTCTGCCACCGCCATCAAATCCGGCATAGGTCCAAAAGGCCTTGCCATAAAATCCATGTCAAGCCCTGCAACGACAACCCTCTTTCCGTCGTCGGCAAGTTTATTGCAAACATCCACAAGCGAATCGTCGAAAAACTGCGCTTCATCTATTCCCACAACATCGCAATCGCCTGCAAGGAGAATAATTGACAAAGCATTATCAACCGGAGTTGAGCTTATTGACTTTTCATCGTGCGAAACCACCCTGGTGTCGGAATAGCGCCGGTCAACCGCGGGTTTGAAAATCTCCACCCTGAGCCCTGCCAGCTGTGCACGTCTGAGCCTTCTTATCAATTCCTCAGTCTTACCCGAAAACATCGAGCCGGTAATAACTTCTATGCTTCCCCTCCCTCCTGCATTCCTGATTTCACTCTCAAGAAACTCCATATTCAAGATTGTTAATAGTTTAAACAAGCCCTTTTCCGGCTGGTAATACTTGAATAATTATGATTACTTTTGCAAAGTAAACAAAATTGGCATTTCAAATAATAAATAGCAAACAATGGATTTCAATTCAACTATCGATATTATACTGAAAGACCTGAAAGAAGTAAGGGAGATAATAGAAGATTTTAAGAATTACCCTAACGTTCCGGTTCTTCAGATCGAACTTGCAAAAACAAAATGCAGGAGTGCCGAGGAAATTATTTCACTACTGAAGGTTCTCAAACCCGGTTTTGAAGAGGCTGAAAGGAAACATGAAAAAATGAAGAGTTCTGATGAAACTCTTATTGTAATCTCCGAAGAAGAAACTGCAGAAAAAGAACCTTCTGCCATAGTTAAGACAGATATTGTGACAGAGAAAACTGAAGCAGCACAGCAGGTTACAAAGGAAGAGAAAACAGCTCCCGTAAGACATCAGGAATCGACCGGAAAAAAGAAAGCCACCACAAAAATATTTGCCGACAAATTCAGCGGCACAAAACAGACTATCCTCGATACTTTCGGTGATAAAAAAGATGATGGAATCTCAGAAATTCTTAAGAGCCAGACTGTCAGGGATCTAACTGAGATTATAGGTGTTAATGATAGATTTCTGTTTATCAGAGAGATATTTGGTGGCAACCGCCATGCATACGAAGAAGTAATTTCAAAACTCAATTCAGTTTCTTCAATAGAAGAGGCAAAAGATATTCTGAAGAATTATTATTCTGAAGGAGAAGAAAATGAAGTTGTGAATCAACTTCTTAATCTTGTAAAACGTAAACTGCCGGCTGATGAGTAAGCTGGTTCTTGTCCCCACTCCGGTAGGTAACCTGAATGATATCACCATCCGGGCAATTGAAGTGCTTAAGGAGGTTGACCTTATTCTTGCCGAAGATACCAGACATGCTTCCAAACTGTTGAAGCATTACGATATACCTACCCCTGTGAGGTCGCATCACAAATTCAACGAACACCGGAAGATTGAAGAAATCTGCTCGGAGATACTTGCAGGCAGGAATATAGCCCTGATTTCGGATGCTGGTACACCAGGCATTTCCGACCCGGGTTTTCTGCTTGTGCGGAAATGCATCGAAGAAGGAATCACCGTTGAGACACTGCCAGGACCTGTAGCTTTCATTCCTGCACTGGTCAGTTCAGGGCTTCCATGCGACAGGTTCTGCTTCGAGGGTTTTCTGCCTCAGAAAAAAGGGAGGCAGAAAAAACTTCATGCACTGAAAGACGAAGATCGCACAATGATTTTTTATGAATCACCGTTCCGTCTCGTCAGGGCACTCGAAGAGATGGCAGGCGTTTTCGGACACGACCGCCGGGCCTGCGTATCGCGCGAGATAAGCAAGATATACGAAGAACACCGGAGGGGAACCCTTGCAGAACTGCTCGAACACTACACCAAGCATCCGCCCAGGGGTGAAATAGTTATAACGGTTGCTGGAAAAAAGCACTGAAAAATGCTTTCCCGTCTTATCTTCTCAGCCATTATCTTACTGATGTTCAATCTGCAGGCATCACCTCAGATTTTAAAAGGCAATATAAAGGATTCACAGGGCAACCCTATTCCCTATGCCACGGTTTATATCCGCGAAACACGGCAGGGAACTGTTGCCAATTACAGGGGTGATTACGAAATCCACCTTCCTGAAGGAAACTATTCCGTTATTTACCAGAGTCTGGGTTATTCACCCGAAGTCAGAAACATTAAACTCGGGAAAACCACAGTTATATCAGACATTGTTCTGCAGGTACAGTATTACCAGATCCCCGAAATAAGGATAACAGCCACAGGTGAGGATCCGGCTTACAGCATTATGAGAAAAGCAATCGGACTTGCAAAGTACCATCTTAATGAAGTTAGTTACTACAGTGCGGATGTTTATATGAAGGGAACGCTTGTGATAAACAAAATTCCCAAACTCCTGCAGCGTTCAATGACATCTGGCTCACGAAACAGAAGGGGTTCTCAGGGCAGTTCAACAATAAAGGAAGGAGAGACATATCTGATGGAGTCGTTCAATGAAATTGAATTTAATGCACCCGACAGGTATACCCAGAGAGTAATATCATCCCAGAGCACTTTTCCTGAAGAAGGGAATCAGGTCTCACCCATGGATTTCATTAAAGCCAGTTTTTACGAACCTGTGATAGCAGGCATGGCAATTTCACCCCTTTCGCCCGAAGCATTCGCACATTACAGGTTCAAATATGAAGGATCCACTGAGCAGGGTGATAACACCATAAGTAAGATAAGAGTCACCCCTAAAAGAAAGAGTCAGCAACTGTTCGAAGGCGTAATCTATATTGTGGAAGACCTTTGGTGCATCCACAGTCTGAGTCTTGTAAATGAAAACCTGGCCGGTACGATTTCAATCCAGCAACTTTATATCCCTGTGAAGAACAACATATGGCTGCCGGTGAGTCTAAAACTTGAAATGGACATTTCAATTATTGGAGTGCTTGCCAGGGCAACCTACGGTAGTTCCATAAAATACCGGGCTGTTGAACTGAATTCCGGTCTGCAAAAGCCCCCAGGCATTGCTATGAGTCAGAGCGGGAAACCTTCCACCCAGCAGATTCAGTCCGATACCTCTTCTTCAAAGACCAGGGCACAGATAGAATCCATATTATCGAAAGGTGAACTTTCGAACAGGGATATGGCAAGACTTTCGAAGCTCATTGAAAAAGAATCGAAAAACAGTTTACCTGACAGTGTCAGAAATTCTCTTGAGATAAAAGATCGCACCACATATATAATCGAAAAAGATGCAGGAAAAAAAGATAGCGCTTTCTGGGCGAGCATCCGTCCCATCCCGCTTTCAGAAACAGAGGCACAGAGCATCAGACTTGCATCTAACCTGAAGACAGAACTTGCCGGTTCAGTTAGACAAGCCGATACTACTACAGAAAAAACTGAAAAGAAAAGAACTAAGTTTTTAGTACATACAAAAGACATTTCTTTTGGCCGTTCATGGTCTGATACATCAGGATTTAGCTTTTCTTTCGACGGACTCTTCAGGCTTAAGAATTTAAGTTTCAATACCGTTGATGGTTTTGTGTACGGTACAAATTTTGGGATCACGAAAAGATGGCATAATTCAAATTCGCTTTCGTTTTATCCTGAAATAAGTTATGCATTCGGCCGGGAGGCATTTATGTGGAAACTGAACAGCCAGTACCGCTTCGACAGGATGCATCAGGCACAGGTATATCTGCGTTCAGGAATGACAAGCAGAGACATGGGAAGTGCTGGCGGTATAAACACTTTCCTGAATTCTGTAACATCACTCCTTCTCAGAAAGAACTACCTCAAGCTTTACGACAGCAGGTATATTACATTGGGTCACAGGAGGGAACTTATAAACGGGCTATATATTGATATCAGCGCCGGTTACGATGACAGAAGAGTTCTTGAAAACACAACAGATTTTTCAATTATCAAGCCAAACCGTGAATATACGCCAAATATTCCCGACAACTATTTCCTCACCCTCCCGGGTGATCCTCCTCCTTACGAGTTAAAAGACAACAGGCATTATGAGGCTTCTTTATCGTTGCAATGGGTGCCACGGCAGAGATACAGGATAAGAAATAATGCAAAGATACCGGCAGGGTCTGACTATCCAACTATTACGCTTACCTGGAGGCATTTTGCAAACAGGTTTACCGACGGGATATCAACAATGAGAAACTACGACCACTTAAGGCTTGAAGTATCACAGAGAAAAGAAACAGGAGCCTTCAGCGAGTTCATGTGGAGGTTCAGAACAGGCGGGTATATTAAGAATGATAATCTCACTTTCCTCGATTTCAATCATTTCAATCCCCAGCCTTTACCGATACTGTTAAACAATTATGAAGACGCATTCAGGCTGAAGGATTATTATTCGCTGAGCACTCCTGAATTCTTCACGGAGTTTCACACAAAATATACCACTCCCTACCTGCTTCTCAAACTTCTGCCTGCTCTTAGCAATACTCTGATGAGAGAAAATGTCAGCGTTTCGTTTCTGTGGTCAGATGGAAACAAGGCATACACCGAGCTTGGCTACAGCATCAGCGAACTTTTGTTTTTAGGTGAAGCCGGTATCTATGCCGGTTTTGACAATTTCTCATTCAGTTCGGCAGGCTTCAGAATAATCTTGAAGTTTAACTAAATCTGTAGTTTATCGATTAACCGAAAGGTGGTTCGTTGAAATCATCGTTCTCATAATCCACCCCTCTTCCAGATGGGCTCCAGAAGTCGTCGTGGTTCATCTTTGAACCGAAGGTAACGCTTTTTGGTGCCGGTGTGCTTTCGAATGTCTGTTCTATTTCGAAATCCTCATAGTCAACAAACAGTGCCTTCTCCTCGCGGAATCTGAGGCGTATTTCATCCACAGGACCATTACGGTTCTTTGCAACTATAATATCGGCTATTCCGCGTGTTGAGGTACCATCTTCGAATGTCAGAATCCCGAACTTGTCAAGTCTGTGTATAAATACCACTATATCAGCGTCCTGCTCAATTGCGCCCGATTCCCTGAGGTCTGAAAGCTGTGGTTTTTTGTATCCTCCTCTCAGTTCTGCTGAACGGTTCAGCTGCGAGAGGGCAATAACAGGAACATCGAGTTCCTTGGCGATACTTTTCAGCGACCTTGAAATATTACTTACTTCCTGTTCACGGCTCCCTGAATTCTGAGGGCCTGTCATCAGCTGCAGATAGTCAATAATTACTATATCGAGTTTATGCTGCGACATCAGGCGGCGGCATTTTGCCCTCAGTTCTGTAATTGTTATTGCAGGAGTATCGTCGATGTAAATAGGAGCCTGCATCAGCTTTTTTATCCTTGAATCAAGATGCCTCCATTCCTCTTCTGTAAGCCTTCCGTTCTTGATTTTATGCGATGGTATGTCGGTTTCAGCTATAATAAGACGGTTCACAATCTGCACAGCCGACATCTCGCACGAAAATATTGCCACCTTCTTTCCATGTTCAATAGCCATATTGCGTGCCATCGTAAGTGCAAAGGCTGTCTTACCCATTGAAGGACGAGCTGCAATAATTATAAGTTCTGATTTTTGCCATCCGGAAGTTATTCTGTCAAGTTTTGTGAACCCCGAAGGTATACCAACAAGAGCATCTTCCCTTTTTCCTGCCTCTTCAATCTCGGCTATAGCCTCCTTCAGTACCTCCTTTATGGGCGCCACCTCGCGCTTAATATTGCCTTCAGCTATCTGGAAAATTGAATCTTCAGAAAAGTCGAGCAGGTCAGTTATATCGTATGTATCATCGTATGCCCTTGCCTGTATCTCGGATGATACTCTGATAAGTTCCCTCTGAATGTATTTCTGCGCTACTATGCGTGCATGATATTCGACATTTGCAGCTGAAACAACTTTTGAAGTAAGCTGGGTAAGATAAACAGGTCCTCCCACACTTTCAAGCTCGCCGGTAGCCCTGAGTTCTTCTGTTACAGTGTACAGGTCAACAGGGCAATCCCTGCTAGCCAGATTGCTTATGGCAGTAAATATCTTCTGGTGCGCTTCTTTATAAAAGCTTTCAGGTTTGAGAATGTCGAGCACTGTAATAACTGCATCTTTCTCAAGCATCAGTGCTCCCAGCACCGCCTCTTCCATGTCTGTTGCCTGAGGTGGTATCCTGCCTGTGTCAGGCAAAGTGACCACAACAGGTCTCGTCCCGCTTCTCTGTTTTGCCATTGTTGTTAATTTAATGATTGCCAACTTGTTAGGATAAAATCATAGCTGGCTTTCTGTCTTCTTCAAAAGTAAAAATTTGAATGAAACAGTTTGTAAAAATAGAGGTTTTATTACAAACATGTTCAGTTCAAAACTTGTTAAAAAGAGAAAAAAATCAGGAATAGTTCTATGTTATAATGCATATTGATATTTTTACATTAAAATTTATTGGCATGATAAATTTTCCTTGTGCAAAAATAAATATAGGGTTGCGGATAACGTCTCGCCGTGAGGATGGTTATCACAATATTCAGACGATATTTTATCCTGTCAGGTTATGTGATGTGCTGGAGTTTGTAATCATGCCGCCAGGGTCAGATGATGACAGACTTACAATAACTGGCATGGATGCAGGTAATCCATGCGAAAATCTGGTATTGAAAGTGCTTGCGACATTGCGCAAAATTTATAAAATACCCTATCTCGATATTCATCTGCACAAGGTTATACCGCCGGGCGCAGGACTGGGGGGTGGTTCTTCCGATGCAGCCTTTTTTCTGAAGATGATTAACAGACATTTCGGACTGGGACTTAACAATGAAGATCTCAGGAATCTTGCACTTTCAGCCGGAAGCGATGCACCTTTTTTTATTGAGAATCTTCCTGCCTATGCCGAAGGAAGGGGAGAATGTCTCACATCTCTGCCTCCATTACCTGAAGGGTATCACCTGGTGATACTATATCCCGGGATCAGCATAAGCACAAGGGAAGCATATATGAAATGCACTCCAGTTATGAGGGAACCGCTGTTACCGGTTTATTACAGGGAAGACATCATCAGGTGGAGAAAACTGATTATTAATGATTTTGAAAAGATTGTTTTTGAAAGTTACCCTGTGCTCGGGGAATTAAAAGAAAAGCTCTACGAGAACGGGGCACTATACAGTTCAATGTCAGGAAGCGGATCTGCAGTTTACGGCATTTTCAGTGAAAAACCTGAATTACCTCCAGCACTGTCAAGACATGTAATTTATTCTGGACCTTTCTGAAACCGGACTCTCATGCCGGTTCCACCTCAATAAGAACAGCACCTTTAGGCACACGGTCACCCTTTTTTACATGCACCTTTTTTACAATACCTTCAAGGTGTGATTTTAACCTGTTCTGCATCTTCATGGCATCGAGAATCACCACAACATCCCCCTCTTTCACACTCTGACCCTCTTTTACAAACACATCTATTATCGTTCCAGGGATAAAGCTTGTTACTGCTCCTGGATTTACAGGTTGGTATTTTTTCCTGTTGAGGAATTTTCCGCTCAGATGGGTCCGGTAAAGGGTATCGTCTATTTTAAGTAACTTATATTCTTCCATCTTATTCAATATCTTTCATTTACCTGCATATCGTTGATAATCAGAACGGTGGCACGCCATGTTTTTTAGGCGGCAGTGATACCTGTTTGTTTTCAGTCACCATGAGAGCATGAAGGAGCATTTTGCGTGTTTCCCGCGGTTCGATGACAGCATCCACATAACCTCGCGAAGCAGCCACATAGGGATTTGCAAACTTCTTTTTATATTCTTCCACCATCTTTTTTCTAGTTTCTTCGGGGTTTTCCGATGAAGCTATTTCCTTTCTGAATATAATGTTTGCAGCTCCTTCGGGTCCCATCACTGCTATTTCGGCGGTGGGCCATGCGAATACAAAATCGGCCCTCAGGTGGCGCGATGCCATTGCAATGTAGCCTCCACCGTATGCTTTACGCAAAATAACCGTAATCTTCGGAACTGTTGCCTCGCTATATGAGTAAAGGATCTTTGCACCATGGCGTATTACTCCCGCATGTTCCTGATCAACACCGGGAAGATAGCCGGGAACGTCAACCAGTGTGATAATGGGTATGTTGAATGCATCGCAAAAGCGTATAAAACGGGCAGCTTTATCTGACGAATCAACATCAAGAACACCAGCCAGTTCATTGGGCTGGTTTGCAACAAAGCCGGCAGTGCGGCCTCCCAGTCTCGCAAAACCTATAACGATGTTTCTTGCATACATCTCCTGTATCTCAAGAAAATCAGAATTGTCAACAACAGCACGTATTATATCACGCACATCATAAGGCATGGTGGGGTCATCCGAGACAATATTCTGAATGTCATACCCCAGCTTCGGCTCAGCAGGTTCAGTTAATTTTGCCTTTTCTGAATTATTCCATGGAAGAAATGACAAAAGTTTTCTTATGCTGGCAAAGCATTCATCTTCGTTTTTTGAAAAGAAATGAGCATTGCCACTTATTTCGCTGTGCACCCTTGCCCCACCGAGGTCTTCCATGGAAATCTCTTCACCGAGTACTGTCTTAATCACTTCCGGTCCGGTAATAAACATCTTGGATATCTTATCCACAACAAACACAAAATCGGTAAGGGCTGGTGAATAGACTGCACCTCCGGCGCACGGACCAAGAATAACAGATATCTGGGGGATTATCCCGCTTGCAAGAGTGTTACGGAAAAAGATCTCACCGTATCCGTAAAGGCTGTTCACTCCTTCCTGTATTCTTGCACCACCTGAA
>JAKPDL010000160.1 GCA_029552825.1 Bacteroidota bacterium | reverse complement strand
CTTTTAACTTCCTTTGCCTTAACTGCTTAGCTCGTTCCCGTAATATCCTTTTAACCCCGTCCGGGTCTTGTTCCATACTTATTTTTGTCCCTCCCCCTTATTATACAAATGAGGTTAATTTCATTAAGGGAGGAGGAGGAGGAGGAAGGATAAAACCATATATAACATTATTTTATCCGGCCCACCATATAACCACAGGAGAAGGCGGGGCTATTCTAACAAATGACAGAAAGCTTGCACAAATTGTCAGGTCGTTTCGGGATTGGGGACGGGACTGCTATTGCGATGGCGGAAAAAACAATTCCTGTGGTCATCGTTTTGCTGGGCAATATGGTACCCTTCCGCCGGGATATGATCATAAATACGTCTATTCTGAAATCGGCTATAATCTTAAAATAACGGATATGCAGGCTGCTATCGGCTGCGCCCAGATGGATAAACTTGAAAGGTTCTGTGAAAGAAGAAAGGAAAACTTCCGTTCTTATACAGACATTTTCAGAAAATATGAGAAGTATCTTATACTTCCGGAGGCAACGGATAAAGCCGATCCTTCATGGTTTGCCTATATTATCTCGGTTAAAAAAGATGCACCGTTTTCACGGGATGAATTTATTCAGTACCTGAACAGCAAACTGATCGAGACCAGAAACTTGTTTGCCGGTAACATTATCAGACAGCCATTTTTTGAGGGTGTCAAATACAGGGCGGTCGGTGATTTAGTCAATTCCGATTTCATTATGACAAATACATTTTTCCTCGGTACATATCCGGGTATTACCAGTGAAATGATGGACTACATTAAGTCAACAGTTGATTCGTTTATGGGAAAATTTTAATTGCAAATAAAGCAATAAGGAGGACGCAATGTCTTTTCAATTAATGCGGGCCAAAACGTTTGACCTTTTTGAGAGTAAACTGAATCAAAGACAGCTTGAAAACAGCGAATTAAACAAAAAGGAAGCTTCTGAAGGGATGACAGTGCTCAAGTCTTATCCGCGAAGAGTCGTGCTGGAACTTACAAACGCCTGTAACTTTGACTGTATCATGTGCGGAAGACACGAAGCAGGTTTCAAGCCGACTTTTCTGAAGGCTGAGGATATTGAATGCTTGGCGGATGTGTTTGAACATTGCGAAGAAGTTACGTTGTTTGGTTGGGGAGAGCCAACCATTCATCCCGAGTTTGCCAAAATTGTCAAGATGATCGACCAGTTTCCTGTCAGGAAGTATTTTGTTACAAACGGTAGTACCTTAAAGAAGATCGAAAATGTTATTTTTGATCACAAGGTTGATATTATGGCAGTAAGTCTTGACGGAGCGACAGCGAAGACAAACGACAGGATCCGTAGAAACGCCGATTTTGAACAGATTGTTTCGGATTTGAGGCGTATCGTCAAAATCAGAAACGAAAATGGTTACGGTTATCCTTACATAAATTTTGTTCAAACAATGATGAAATCAAATTTACAGGAATTACCGGACCTGGTGCGTTTGGCGGCTGAAATCGGATTAGAGGAAGTGAAGGCGGTTTATCTGACAGTATTCACTGCTGATTTGCTCCACGAGAGCCTTTGGAATTGCCGCGCCGAAGTGCAGGAGGTATTTGACAAAGCAATGGAAATTGCAAAAGAGAATAATATCAAGCTGAAATTGCCGTTCCTGCAGGGTGAAGATGTCGCCAGTGAGGATTACCATAAAATCTGTTATGTCGGATGGCGGGACTTATTTGTCGGTTCGGACAAGTATGTCAGACCGTGTCAGTCGACTCCTTTGAAATTTATGAAAATTGATGAAGGTGATTTTATGAATTCGATCTGGAACTCCCAGGAGTTTCAGAATTTCAGAAAAGGAGTAAACTCTGCAAGTCTGATGCCGGAGCATTGTCAGCAATGCTACCAGTCCTCACATGCGAACTTTAACAGGAAGAGTTCTTTCATTTTTGAAGGGACCAGTTTTGCTCCCGAATGGGAAAAAATCAGCTGAGATCATTTTCGAAAAAGGACAGACGATATGAAAAAAATCAGTATTGTAACTCCTTGCTTTAATGAAGAAGAAAACCTGGAAAATTTCTATCTGAAAATAAAAGAGGTTTTCCAAAATATTCATGGATATACATACGAACAGATTTTTATTGATAATTGTTCCACAGACAATACCCGAATGATTTTGGAGAAAATTGCCGCGGTTGATAAAAACATCAAGGTGATCTTTAACACCAGAAATTTTGGCCATCTGCGTTCCTGGTCGTACGCACTTTTACAAGCGTATGGAGATGCAGTAATCTTAATAGCCTGTGATTTTCAGGACCCACCAGATCTTATTCCGCAGTTCATTGAGAAATGGGAAGAAGGATACAAGATTGTCCTCGGACAAAAGACCAGAAGCGAAGAGGGCAGATTAATGTATGCGGTAAGAAGTCTTTATTACAAAATCATGAAGACGATTTCCGAGTTTGGCCATCTCGACCATGTAACCGGTTTTGGCTTGTATGATCAGATGGTAATTGAAAAATTCCGGGAACTTGACGATCCGCATCCCTATTATCGCGGCATTATCTGTGATCTTGGCTACAAAGTAGAGCTGATAGAGTACACTCAACCGCGACGCAAGGGTGGAAAGTCCAGCTACAACTTTTTCAAGTATTTCGACGCAGCAATTGAAGGAATTACCAGTACCTCAAAAGCACCAATGCGAATTGCATCGCTGGGTGGATTATTATTGACAGGAATCAGCATCAGTGTATTACTGCTCCTGATTGTTTTAAAGATTATTTACGGCGATTCAATAAATGTCGGGATGGTTATGATTGCGGCGGGATTGTTTCTGTTCGGTTCGGTTCAGCTTACTTTTATCGGGATGATTGGTGAGTATATTTACAATATCCAGACCAAGATCGACAAAAGACCTCTTGTGGTCGAACAGCGGCGGATTAATTTTGCTGACGCTGACGGAGAAAATGGTCGATGAAGAAAATTCTGATTACCGGGGCAACCGGATTTGTCGGTAGAAACCTGATCCCGGCATTAAAAGCAACCTGCTTGGATTCCATGCAACTTTGTCTTTTGAGCAGAGACAAGGCGAAAGCTGAAGAGTTGTTTGGCACCTGTAGTGCGATACAGCATATTGATGTGAACCAGAGTGATTATAAAGCAATGGTCAGAGAGTTTAATCCGGACATTGTTCTTCACCTGGCATCATTTCTTACCAGCAAGGATGATGAGGAGAGTATTCTCAGATTGATAGATGCGAATATCGGGTTCGGGACGCAACTGCTCGATGCGTTAACAGGGACTGACGTTAGTTATTTTATTAACACAGGTAGTTTTGCCGAATACCGTATGGGTAAAGGTGTAAAAAGTAGCGCCAGCCTGTATGCTGCAACGAAAACCGCGTTTAGATCGATACTTGATTATTATTCAGCTAAACTCGGTTTTACCTGGATTAATGTAATCCCTTACACAATATACGGACATGGCGATACCCAGAAGAAAGTACTCGATTATATTATCAGCGCTCTTGATGCCCGTGAACCGGTGAAGATGTCCGGAGGGGAGCAGATCCTGGACTTTATTCATGTCAGTGATGTCGAGGCCTTCTTGCTGCTGTTGATTAAGGAAATTAATAAGTTCAAAGATAGTGGAGTGGAATTTCATCTTGGGACCGGGAAAGGGACATCAATCCGATCGCTGGCAAAGGTTGTCGAAGAGATATTTGGCCAAAAAGCCAATATAAGCTGGGGGGCTTTGGATTACCGTCCGTTGGATATCATGTATGCTGTTGCTGATATCTTACCGCTGCAAAAAATGTTGGAATGGACGCCGGTGGTAACTTTGGAAGAGGGCATCGTTAGAATGAAAGAGGGACACAACTAATGAGCTGTGTTGTAATACTTGGAGCCGGTATTGCCGGGCTTTCGGCAGGATACCATCTGCAGCAGGCAGGGATTGAACCGGTATTGTATGAAAAAAACCCGCGCTGGGGCGGTCTGTGTGATAATTTTGAAGTCGGTCCGTTCAGATTCGACCGGTTTGTCCACCTGTCTTTTTCGGAAGATGACTATGTGAAAAAACTGTTTACATCTTCCTGTGCTCAAAACTATCACATCCCTGATCCTGTAAATTATTACAAAGGGGTATGGTTGAAACATCCTGCGCAGAATAATATTTACAAACTTGATGTTGCTGAAAAAATAAAAATCATTAATGATTTCTATAACAGAAAACCAGTTCCCGAAGAGGGCATTTCGAATATGGAAGAATGGCTGCGGCTGCAGTATGGTGATTATTTCGCAAAGAATTTCGCCATGAAATACACCAGAAAGTACTGGACCTGTGAGGCCTGCGAGCTTGAGACCAGCTGGACCGGATCCAGATTTTATCTACCTTCGGTTGAAGAGGTATTGGAAGGTGCGATGACTGAAGACACGCCGCACACCTATTATGCGAAGGAAATGCGTTACCCGCAAAAGGGAGGTTACCGGTCTTTTCTGACGGAAATGGCCGGGACACTTGATATCCGGACCGATAAAGAAGTGACCGCCATCGATCCATTTGCTAAAAGCGTATTCTTTGCTGACGGGACATCGGATAGCTATGAGTATCTAATATCAACTCTACCGTTGCCGGAATACGTGAAGTTGATCAGCGGTCTGCCTGCGCCGGTCGAACTGGCCCTGAAAAATCTGAAATATACATCCGGTGTCCTGGTCTCACTTGGGTTTCGCAGACCTGATGTGGCAAAACATCTATGGTTTTATATTTACGATGAAGAAATCTTGCCAGCCCGGGTAAATTCACCATCGCGCAAATCGGAAGACAATGCGCCAGAAGGGTGTAGTTCATTGCAAGCTGAGATCTATATGACTCCTGACCAGCTTGAGAAAGCTGATCTAACCAGTCATCTGGAATCGACGATACGCAGTCTGCTCGACATGGGAGTTTTTGAAGCTGAAGACCTGATGGTAAAAGACGCCCGAAAGGAACAATACGCCAATGTAATCTTTGATCATGACATCTACAAAAACAGAAAAATCGTCCATGATTATCTGGACCAAGTTGGTATCGCTTATGCCGGAAGGTTCGGAGAATGGGAGTATTTCTGGAGCGACCAGAGTCTGTTGAGCGGAAAACACAAGGCTGAAGAACTGGTCAAAAAGATAAAGAAATCTTGTGTCAATGGAGTATGCGGATGAGCACGATACAGCATTTTTCGGTAGATAATACCGGATTGAAAGGAGTTAAGCTGATTACTCCTTTTTTTCTGACTGACGAAAGAGGTTATTTTATCAAGTCATTTGAAAAGGATGTGTTTAGTTCTTTCGGACTTGATCTGGTGTTTAATGAGACTTTTGAATCACGTTCGGCAAAGTATGTGTTGCGCGGGCTTCATTTTCAAACAGTAGAACCACAGAGTAAGCTGGTTTCGGTATCAATGGGCTGCGTGTTTGATGTTATTGTCGATTTGCGAAAAAACTCACCGACCTACGGCAGATGGGAAGGGTTTGAATTATCAGAACAGTCAATGAAGGTGCTGTTTATTCCGGCGGGATTTGCCCATGGTTTTATTTCGCTTGCTGAAACATCCATTGTCAATTACAAATGCTGCGGTAGATACTTGAAAGAATACGATACGGGTATTATCTGGAATGACAGGGACCTGAATATTACTTGGCCAGTTACGTCTGAACAGATCAAGATATCCGATCGCGACTCGAAATTGATGACCTTTTCTGATTTTAACAGAATATATGGAGGTCTCGATCATGATCAGAGGTTTGCTCGCTAGGAAAATCAGCGGAAAACCGAAGTTGAAACAGTCGAAAATCTGAATAAGAGGGACAAGAAATGTCAAGAACCGGGTTGGCCGGAAAAATAACATCTGTGTTGAAAAATGAAAATTGCATTTCGCTGTACAGTTATGGTGTATATGCATTTTTTGAAGCTGCGGTTATCTATATCCTTGCTCACACTTATGACAAAGAAATGTTCGGGGAATGGACGCTTTTTTACTCAATAAATATTCTGCTGGACAAATTGATCTTTGGAATCGGTTCTTTTTCATTGACAAAATTCTTGTCGGAATCTGTTGACAGCCAGCGGAAAGAAGCACTGATTGGATCTTCCTGGGCTATTAATGGTGTAATCATTTTGCTGCTGTCGGTTGTTTCATTCGGTGCGCTGATTTTTTCAAGGTTGGTCCCAGCTTTGTTTTCCAATCAGGGCAGTCTTGTCCTGCTGTTTCTCTTCTTTCCACCGCTCGCCCTGCTCCGGCTGCCGTTTAACCAAAGTTTGGCGATATTGCAGAGCCGGCGGGATTTCTGGAGTATCCTGATCCTTCGTCTTGTTGGTATGGGTGTGTTTACGCTGTTCTGTACCGTAAACCTCTTTTTCCGGCTTGATTTATTATGGATCGTTTTTGCGTATACGATGTCGAATGTTGTAAATGCACTTTTGTGTATTATCAAAAAATGGTCAGGAATCGGACTTATTGGAAAGCGAAACAAGGAAACAGTCAGCCAGCTGCTGGCTTTCGGGAAATATTCAATGGGTACATTTATTGGTTTTAATATTCTGCGGGAATCAGCGGTGATCCTGATTGCGTTCTTTATGTCAAAGGAAGATGCGGCCCTTTTTGTTATACCATTAAGATTAATTGATATTCTTTATGTCCCTTTGCTTGGTTTTGTCGCAGTTGCGTTACCGAGAATTTCTGAAGCTTTTTCAAAAGGCGACAACGAGCAGGTACGTATGATATTTTGCAAATACACGGGAAGCCTGATAATTGCCTATATCCCCGCTGCTGTTTTGCTGTATTTCTTGGCCTGCCCGCTGATCTGGTTTTTTGGTGGTAGTCAGTACAGCACTGATCCGAGGGCGCTTGCTATTTTCAATATCTTGCTTGTCTATAGTATTCTGCTTCCGATTGACAGCATGGCAGGGACCACTCTGGATGCGATCAACAGACCAAAATACAACTTTATTAAAGTCTTTGTTATGCTGGGAATAAATGTGGCCGGAATTATTGCGGTAATTACATTGTTCCGATCAGTGATTGCGGTTCCTTTTATCCTGATTCTTAACTTGCTGGCCGGCATCATAATCGGGATTTATTTCCTGAAGAAGCATATTCAGCTTATAGTATTCAATATCTTCGGTATTAGTATTGATTTCTATAAAAAACTGTTTTTGAAAATTATGGGGGATAACATATGACAAACCAGTTTTCAACTTGCGTAACAATACCTGTATACAACAGGCCTGACCAGGTGCAAAAACTCTGCAGTAGCCTTGAGAAGCAACTGGACAGCGATACGGTCCTGCTGCTGGTTGATGACGGAAGTGCCGATGAAGCAAGCAGGATTTTCAGGGAGGAGATCAGCGGGAAAAATAATCTGATCCATTATGTGAGGCACCAACAGAACCAGGGAATCGCCGCAGCAAGAAATACGGCCTTGGCCTGGTGCAGGAGCAGAAATATTGATCTCGTGATAATGGTGGACAGCGACTGTGAGATTCCCGACGATTTTGTGGCGAAGCATATTGAATTGCATCGCGCCTACCCTGAGGTGGCCTGTTTCGGGGGCGGTGTCCAGGGGATAGGGAAGGGATACTGGGCAGAAATCGACAAAATAATGTCCTGGGCCCATGTTGTGCCGACAGGTCCGGTGCGGGAATTTGTCAAACCATATTGCCCGCCGACTGCTAATATCAGTTTTAAAATGAAGTACCTTCCTGATGAGAAGCAGGTATTCAATGAACTTCTTCCGACCGGAGAAGATGTTTTGCTGAATCACAAACTAAGGAGTGCGGGACGGAAAATCTATTTTTCGCCTGAACCTACAGTAATTCACCATGACCGGGACAAAATGAACAAAGTGGTCAGCCATGTGTTCTCATGGGGTGAGCATATGTACTTTATCCAGCTTGGCGGCTATTTTTCAGACCGCTGTTTCAAGCTCTGGTACCGGATTATCTTTTTCCTGTCTTTTCTGTGCGCAGCGCCGGCGTTTGCCACTCTGGGAACATTTCTCGTCTTGAAACAATGGGCAAGATCTAATCCACTGTATCTCTTTCATTTTCCCGTCATATTTATTTTGTGGCTGTTGAAAGCAGCAGCTGTTTTGAAGGCGGCTGCCAATCCCTGGGCCTGCCTGCGTCAACCGGGAGGAGAGTCAGCTGTCGATGGCAAAACACCAGTTACGGTTAGACAGACAGGGGAGTTGGATGAAGTGAAAAATTGATAGTAAAAAACTATTATTGCAGAACATAGAAGAGTAAGTCTCGATTTCCTTGATAAGTCATATCTAATAAAAATTCAAAAATATACGAGGAGGATTTAAATGAAATTTTTAAAAAATTGGTTTTGGGTAATATGTATGTTGATTGGAGGTTTGGGTTTCTTAACTATTTGGTTTTTTATGCCCCATAATCATAACATTAATACGATTTGGGAGTTGGTCTTCAAGTTTACAGTCTTTGCTTTTATCGTTTTAGGAGTTGCATCGTTTCCAAATAAACTGAAGCATGGATATATCTTAACGATATTACCTTTTGTTGTCTTTCTAGGTTATGTCCTTCCTAGGATTAGTTACTATGGTTATTTTGGCGCTGAAGTAAACAGTGAAGCTTATGGTGAATTTTATACAGCTTTATACTTATTGAATTATCCGTTAATTACGTTAGTTACTGCTTTTGCATACCGGATTGGAGGAGGGACTCCGGGAAATACTTTAAAAATTCCTATTTGTGGTATGATGATAATTTTCTCAGGTTTTTTAGATTTAATGTGGCCTATTATTAATCATATGCCTTTGCCAGAGTTTATCTACGGAAATCATTTAGTGATCCGTTTTGGTCGTCCTCCGGCTTATAACGAGGTAGTAGTTTTCGCTTTGTGTCATATTCCTTTAATTATTGGAGTGCTTGCATTACCTCTTGATAAATGGATTAAGTCGTTGCTGAAGAAGCTTGAAAATGCTTTTGGTTCTAAAAAAGCTGCTAATCATTGAGATTAGCAGTTTTTTATTTAACAAATATGTGTAATATTTTCAGGGGTTATACTGTTTAAATCGGAGAGTCAATTGAAGCTATGTTAACCGGTGGAAGGCATTATTTATCTAAGTAAAGGAATTATTTGGATTGCAGCGAAAGTAATAAAAGATAAATTTTTTAGGGATCAAAGTGTTGCAATCAGGAGGGTTTAAAATGAAAAAAATCTGCACAAGGATCAAGTCCCTTGATGGTTTTTTCGATTGCCTTATTAATGGCTTTTAATTCAGATTCATAAGCAGAAATAAGATTAAATGAGGAGGCGATAGAGATAGTTAAAGGTTCATATAAACATTTATCCAAACGGTAG
>JAKPDL010000149.1 GCA_029552825.1 Bacteroidota bacterium | reverse complement strand
GGGCAATATACCTTTGCTAAGGCAAGGGAAAAACGTGCCGTACTTTAAGCAATTGAAAGCAATAGCGGCTAGTATGAGCATTATTTAGTAATCTCCAAAGAAGGTGTCTAGCAAAATCCTACAACAAGTTGACACCGTCGGAAATTAGAGGACGCTTGACAATTGGAATGAACAGTGATAGGATCTTTTTGACAGGAATTAACCAACCGGTTAATTAAATGGGAGGAGAATGCATTGGAAACCGGCTCAGGGGTTGAAGCAAGGGAAAGAATCATCAACGCGGCAGTAGAATTGTTTTCCCAGAAAGGCTATGACGCAACGCGGGTCAATGATATCGCCAGCGCTGCAAATGTCAACAAGGCCCTGATTTATTATTATTTCAAAAACAAGCAGGACATCCTGGATTTCATGGTCCATTCCCTGCTGAACAATGCCGTGTCCATTACCCTGGATTTTATCCATACCCATATTGTGCAGATGATCGAAAAAGGCTGCCTGGACATCCTGCCCGATCGTCTGCATTTCGTCAATGAAGAAGCCAAGCAGGAATTCATACAAGACACCTGTAAATTCTATGAGCGGGTCGTGGATTATGCCATTGAGAAAAGAAGCATCATCCGCATCCTGATGCTGGAGTCGCTGAAAAACGGGAAGCATCAGAATTCGTTGTTTCAGATGATGGATTTCGTGGCTAACAATGAAAACAACCCGATTATCAAGACCATATCCAGCGCGGACCAGGATTTTGCCTGCTCGGACGAGATGGTTTTATTCAGGTTTTTCTTTTCCATTATACCAATAGTCAGCTTTGCAGCATATTACGATGACTATAAAGAGGTAAGCGCGTTAAGCGACAAGGAACTTCGCGATTCTTTTCTGCGCGTATCAAACATCATCATTGCTTCGATGGTTTCAGGAAGTGATATTTTGCTGAGAAGTAAATAGGATTGGCGGAAATCAGAATACTTAAGGTTTGAGTTGTTTTAACCAAAACGGTTAGTTAAATATATTTTTTATTAACCAAATGGTTAGTTAAAAGCTCTGTCGGAGCTTTGCAGCATAAAATATATCAATCTGATTATGGAGGGGGTAATGATGAACAGGATTCAGAAAACGGCAGCCAATATGCTATTGAACTACATTGCTGCATAATCCGATGAATTTAACCACTTGTTCCGATTCAATTTAACCAGGCAATCCGATTCATTTTAACCACCCGAATCCAGTTCAATTTGAGCAGTGGTTCCGATTCAATTTAACCATATTACTCTTCGTTATGAACAC
>JAKPDL010000114.1 GCA_029552825.1 Bacteroidota bacterium | reverse complement strand
CCTGCCATTGCCTTTTTAAATAGTTCTCTTGAATTAACCAGTCCTAATTCCTTATAATGTGTCATGGTACTTTATTGTTTTAAAAACGGAGTGCAAGTTACCTATTTAGTTTATTGCTTCAAAGTTTTTAACGATTTTTATTATGCCTTATCTGAAATTCTGGTTCAGTTTCCGATAGAAATTGAACTAAAACATTAAATGTTGCATATAATTATAATTACCTGATTCGCAGTTGTATTTTTTATCCTGACTTTTATCTTATTATGAATAATAATTGCATTTTAATATAACTCATGCTGTCAATGCCTGCTACCTTCGGTGAAGATTGAAGATGGTCTGAGTTCATTTCAAAAAAATTATTTGATAAAGATGAAAATAATAATGCCAAACGTACAGAAAAATCAATTCTGAAATTTATTATTTAAAATCTTTGGTTTAAATTGCATATAGAAAATCATACTTATCAAAATTCCTGCATAAAGAATGATTATAAACCCTGCAATATTAACCCTAAAAATAACTGAGGAGGAAAACCTATGAGCAAAAGCAGTTCAATGAGCCGCAGGCACTTTGTTGCCACCTCGCTAGCCGCCACTGCCGGACTTATGGCTGGTGTCGGAACGTTGTCATGCAGCCCTCAAAAGAAATCTGACATAAGGGTTGGTCTCTACACCATCACCTTGCTTGGCATATGGTACAAAGGTGAAGCAATGCCTCTCGACCAGATAGTAAGAAAAGCCCGTGAATGGGGGTACACCGGTATAGAGATAGACGGTAAACGTCCCCATGGCAATCCACTTGACTGGCCGACGAAAAGGTGCAAGGAATTCCGTTCAATGGCCAACGGTGAAGGAATAGAAATTTACGGTGTTGCTGCAAATAATGACTTCAGCAGTCCCATACCCGAACACCGTGAATGCCAGATTGCCTATGTAAAAGATCTTATCAGAATGACCTCAGACCTCGGGGCAAAAACTTTAAGGATGTTCCTTGCATGGCCTGGTGTCACAAAGCATCCACAGGTGGCACGCTACGATATAGCAAGGGATATATGGAAATATACCCACGAAAAGTTCACGCCCGAAGAAATATGGTCGTGGTGCCGCGATGGTATGGCAGAGTGCACAAAATATGCTGCCGATGCAGGCGTTATTCTTGCCCTCCAGAACCACAAACCGGTAATAGACGATTATCCCGATGTACTCAAAATGGTGAAGGAAATTAATTCACCATGGCTTAAAGTATCACTCGATGCACCAATAATGAACGAAAAGACAGAGGATTATATCCGCAATGCAGCTCTTGCTGTTGGAGACCTTCAGGTATTATCACATTTCGGCGGAGAATACGAAAGAGGACCCGACGGGAAAGTTATCGGAGAAGAATTTTACAGGTATTTCATTAAAGCCATGCATGAGATAGGTTACAACGGATATATGAGTTATGAACTCTGCCATCCTCTGCCTGTTGTCAATGGAGAAACAGTTGGCATTGAGTATGCAGAAAAAAATGCCATGCTTGCCGCTGAGTTTATGAACGGACTGATAAAAGAAGTTGTTTCTGCCTGAAAAATGCTGCTTCTTCATCAATATTATTTCATATTATTCATGTTATGTTGTATATTTGTATAAACACTGTAAAAACCAATTGAATTATGGAAAACAATAAGTCGAAACCAATAATCATCGGATCTGTGGTATTCGCCGCACTTCTGATTATAGCACTTCTGCTTACTATAGGCTCTGTAAAGAAAGCTAACAAAAGCCTTAATGATGAGAAACTGCGTTCCGAACAATTGACAGCTGAAAAGACTCAATTGACAGCTGACCTCGACAAAACAAAAGCTGACCTTGCAACTCTGAAATCGCAATACGATGAAAATGAAAAGCTGCTGGCAGAAACAAAAAGCAAACTTGATGCAGCTGAGAAAAGGGCACGTTCTCTATCCAGCCAGGCAGCAGCTTATGCTACCGCTAAAAAAGAACTTGAGACTCTTCAGCAGACAAAGGCCGGCCTCGAACAACAGTTATCTTCCCTTAAATCGGAATATGACAAACTGCTTGCCAGAAGCAACGAACTGCAAGCTGCTAATACACGCCTTGAACAGGAAAAGAAGCAGCTTGAAGAACAGCTTGCTGAAGCAAGAACATTCGATGCCGACAACATGATGGTTACTGCAGTAAGGGGAAAAACAACAGAAAAGATTGTAGCCGTCGCTCGCAGAGCCAAAAAACTTAATATCGCATTCGATGTTCCGAAAAGCCTGACAGAGAATATAAGCTTCAAAATTACCACACCTGGCGGTCAGACACTGACAGCAGAAAACAGTGATATCAGCTGGAAAATTACGGAAAATGCCGGCAACTTAACTGCAAGCCTATCGCCCGTTACAGGCCTGTTTGAAGAGTCACGTCAGGTTACCCTCACCTATACACCTTCGGCAAAGCTGGCTCCGGGCATCTACAGCATTGAGCTTCTCTGCCAGAACAAGGCAATAGGACACTGCAGGATTAGGCTAAGGTAAAACAAGCCTTTCCGCTGTATTATATTCCCATCTGACACGACAACCATAATATATGGCTGTGAAATATTATTTTATAAATATTTGAAAACTAAAATTAATTTATATGAGAACAGGTGTAATACTTATAATATCACTATTATTAATCACCTCATGCGGAAGTTTAAAGAAGTCGACGAGAAATAAAAAAAAGACAGAAGCAGCAAGAACTGTAACCACACCAGCACCAACACCCGCACCAGTTGTTACTCCAGTTGAGAAAAAACCTGAACCAGCCCCATCTGCACCTATAAAGGAAGTTGTGGAAAGAGTGGTTCCAATTGAAAGACCTGCACAGGAAACACAACGCTATTTTGTAATAATAGGCAGTTTTCGAAATCCCGACAACGCCAGAAAATACCAGTTGCAAATCAGCAGAGATAATTTCAAGTCTGAAATTTTGAAAAGTGAAACAGGCTTTTACAGGGTCTCGGTAATGGCCACCGATGATGAGGAAAAAGCGAGAGATGAGATCAAACGAATCAGATCCACATACCCCAAATACCATGATTCCTGGCTATTGATTCAGAAAAGATGAGTCCTGATACCACTATTTAAAAAAATCTTTATGGATTTAATAAAAAATATATCATCTTTGACCATACGATTAAACCATTTGATTTAACTATAAGGTTAATATTTCAACCAAATGAAAGCTTCCGACATACAAACCGAAGACAAAATTTTTGAGGCCGCAACTGAAGTCTTTCAGGAAAAAGGATACGACGGAACCAGAATGCATGACATAGCCCAGAAAGCCGGCACCAACAAAGCCCTCCTGCACTATTATTTCCGCTCAAAAGATGCTCTTTTTGAAGCTGTATTCCAGAAACTTGCTTCAAAACTTTTCTCAAAATTCACACCCATTCTCAGCCCAGAGCTCTCACTCGAAGAAAAACTACACTTCTTCTTCCGTGAACATATCGAATTTCTAAAGGAAAATCCCCGCCTGCCCTTCTTTATAATTAACGAACTTAACCGTAAACCCGAAAGAATTCAACGTTTAATAAGAAACATCGACTTTAAACTTTTCTACAAAACACTCTCTGAACAGCACGGAAAGGAATTCGAAAAATATGATATCACCCCCGACTCCCTGCTACAGATAATGACATCAATTGCAGCAATAAGCATATTCCCCTTTATCGGAAAAAATTTTTCGAAGTCATTATGGAGAATTTCAACAAAAATTTCGACGAATATCTCGAAGAAAGAAAAGAATTTGCACCCGATTTTGTTTTAAGCGCCTTAAAAAACAGAAGGAAAACCAAAAAATAAAAACCATGATACAGAGGATTTGCCTGACAGTAATAGTCTCATTTATATTAATTCTGAAGGGATACCCGCAGAAAATCATCACCCTGTACGATTGTTACGACGCCGCAATGAAGAAAAGCTCACTTGCCGGAGAACAGGAACTCCATACTTCAATATGGCAGATAAAAGACAAAAACCTTTCAAAGAACTGGTTGCCATCACTCGATGCAGG
This sequence comes from Bacteroidota bacterium, assembly GCA_029552825.1. GTDB lineage: Bacteria > Bacteroidota > Bacteroidia > Bacteroidales > VadinHA17 > LD21. Next base: position 38,982 of record JAKPDL010000114.1, on the reverse strand, counting down.
TGCTTCATTCATCTATAACTCCGAAGTTATAGACCTTGGTGAAAAATTTTCCACTGTTCCCATCCCCGGACTTGCTGATGCCATCAAACCCCTGCCTCACGAACAGTACCGGATAACCGTCGACATTACCCAGACAATATACGACGGAGGAGCCACCAAAGCAGCAAGAGAACTTGAGAACACAAACCGCAAAGTGAATGAAAAACAAACTGAAACAGATCTTTACAAACTACGCTCACAGGTTAATAATTACTACTTCTCCATCCTGATGCTCGACCGGCAGAAAGAGTCGTTTGAAGGTTTCAGGGAAGTGATAGAAAAACGTATTGCTTCAATGGAATCAGCACTAAAAAACGAAATAATCGTGCCCTCTGATATAGATATTATGAAAGCTGAGAAAATCAAGATAGAACAGCAACTAAAAGAAATCGAAATCAAAAAAACAGCTCTTCTTAAAATCCTGTCAGACCTTACCGGTATAGCTGTTGAACCTGCCGACCAGCTTGCTGTTCCTGAACTTCCCGGAGAAACAGATATCGAATTGATGCGTCCGGAACTGCAGTATTTCGACATCAGAAAAGAACAGCTGCAGGCAGGAATAAAAACGATCGCAACACGAAGAATGCCAAAAGCCTACGGCTTTGCAACACTGGGCTACGGAAATCCTCCCGGAAACAACTTCCTTAAAGATGAATTTGCACCATATTATATTATAGGTGCCGGAATAAAATGGAATATCTTTGATTGGAGCCGGGTGAAGAACGAAAAGGAAATCCTTACTCTCGAGCAAAACATTATTGAAAAAAGAAAAACCGACCTGGAAGAGAATCTGCGCAGGATGCTCGAAGCAAAAAAGGCAGAGATTCTTTCGCTCGAATCCCTGCTGGAATCAGACAGGGAACTTATTGAACTGAGAAAGAAAATTTCGTCAGCAGCTATATCCCGGTATGAAAACGGAGTTATAACCGCTGCCGAGATGCTGGGTGAACTCAACGCCGAACGACAGGCTGCTGTAACATACGAACTGCATAAAGTAAGCCTTGCAATGGCAAAAGCAGAATATTTTAACATAAGCGGACAGGAAATAAAATAAACTGGAAAATCATGAACAGAATAATCTCTCTCATTCTTCCAGCAGCACTGCTTATAGCAGGTTGCAGTAACAACAAAAGCGAAGCCGATGCATACGGAAACTTCGAAGTGACTGAAGTTATAGTCTCTGCAGAAACCAACGGACGAATACTTCAATGCGACATACGTGAAGGTATGGAAATAGAAAAGGGAGCTCTCATAGCCCTTATCGACACCACACTTTTCCACCTTCAGAAAGCTGAAATCGACGCAGGCATTGCAGGCGTAACAACCCGCATCAGTTCCATTAACGCTCAGAATGCCATTCTGGAACAGCAAATAGAGAACCTGCAGGTAAATATTAAAAGAATTGAAAACATGTTGAAGGATGATGCTGCCACAAAAAAACAATACGACGACCTCACCGGACAGGTGGAGGTACTCAGGAAACAGATAACCGCAAATAATACCCAGAAGGCTTCTGTACAGGCAGAAGTGGCAGTGTACAATGCAAAAAAAGCCACCCTTGAAGAGCAGATATCACGATGCATGGTGCGCAGCCCTCTGAAAGGAACTATCCTGCAAAAATATTGCGAAACTGGTGAAATGGCTGCAGCAGGCAAGCCTCTGGCAAAAATAGCCGACCTGTCGGTGATGAAACTTAAAGTATATGTGAGCGGAGCTCAGCTGGATAAAATAAAAACCGAACAGGAATGTACTGTAAGAATAGATGACGGGAAAAAAGGTTATAAAACTCTAAGCGGGAAAGTAACCCATATTTCGGAAAAAGCAGAATTTACTCCCAAAATAATCCAGACAAAAGAAGAAAGAGTAGCACTTGTTTATGCTGTAACTATTGAAGTACAGAACGACGGAACGATAAAATCGGGTATGCCAGGTGAAGCTATTTTTTAATACACAGGCTTTTTTACTGAACCATGAAAACCGTAATTGAAGCAGAAGAAATTTCCAGGAACTTCGGGAAGGTTAAAGCTCTCGACAATGTAACGTTCTCTGTTAACGAGGGTGAGATATTCGGTTTTATTGGTCCCGACGGCGCAGGCAAGACAACTCTCTTCCGCATTGTAACCACCCTGCTCCTGCCCGACAGCGGCACCATGAAAGTGCTTGGATTCGATTCTATAAAAGATTTCAGGGAGTTGCGCAAACATATTGGTTATATGCCCGGACGTTTCAGCCTTTATCCTGATCTGTCGGTTGAGGAAAACCTTAATTTTTATGCTACTGTTTTCGGCACCACCGTTAACGAAAACTACAGCCTGATTGAAGCCATATATAAACATCTGGAGCCTTTCAGGAAAAGGCTGGCAAGGGACCTGTCGGGAGGCATGAAACAGAAACTGGCACTTTCGTGCGCATTAATCCACCGGCCCCGTCTGCTTGTACTCGACGAACCCACAACAGGTGTTGACGCTGTATCAAGGGTAGAATTCTGGGAGATCCTTCAGGGTATGAAAGAACACAATATAACGGTTCTCGTATCAACACCTTACATGGACGAAGCAATGAGATGCAACAGGGTGGCATTAATACAGCAGGGACAGATACTCACTATCGACACGCCGGATAACATAAAGAGTGGCTTCAGGGGCAAACTGTTCAAAATAAAAGCTCCCGGCAAATTCAAACTTATTAACGCTGTGAGAGATCACCACAACACCCTTTCTGCATACCCCTTCGGTGATTCAGTCCATGCAACATTTTTTAACGATACTGTTCCTGAAGATTTTGTCAATTACCTGACAATGAAAGGAATAGAAAATGTGCAAATAACTGAAAGCGAAGCACATATCGAAGATCGCTTTCTTGAACTTATGAACATATGAAAAACAACAGTAAACCGGTAACTGGTTATCCTTCCTCAAAAGGAGAAGAGACCATGGAAAGAGGTGAAACAGTTATTACAGTCAGAAATCTTGTTAAAAAATTCGGCAGCTTCGTTGCCAATGACAATCTGACTTTTGAGGTTTACAGAGGTGAGATATTTGGCTTTCTGGGAGCTAACGGTGCAGGTAAAACTACCGCTATCAGAATCCTTTCGGGTTTGCTTCAACCCACTTCGGGTGAAGTCAGGGTTGCCGGCTTCGATGCGTGGAAAGAATCTGAGATGATAAAGAAACATATAGGCTATATGTGCCAGAAATTTTCTTTGTACGAAGACCTCACCGTAAAAGAAAACATTCAGCTGTACGGCGGCATTTACGGAATGAGTGACGAGTTGATAAAAGAAAGAACAGAGGCCCTTCTGGAAAAACTCAGATTCACTGAGTATAAGGACCGGCTGATATCCGGCCTTCCCCTTGGCTTCCGACAGAAACTCGCGTTTGCAGTGGCAGTTCTGCACCAACCGGAAATAGTTTTTCTCGATGAACCTACCGGCGGTGTAGACCCCATCACAAGGCGCCAGTTCTGGGAAATGATTTATGAAACAGCCGATAGTGGAATAACCGTCTTCGTTACTACACATTACATGGACGAAGCAGAATACTGCGACCGCGTTTCAATAATGAGCGAAGGACGAATTGTGGCACTCGACACTCCAGAAAATCTCAAAAAACAATTTAATACGGAGAGCATTGAAGAAGTATTTATCAGCATTGCCCGGCCCGGTAAAAGTTCAATTAATCTTTTAAACATAAACCAATGAAACGCTTCCTTGGCTTTGTAAAAAAGGAATTCATCCATATTTTCAGGGATTACCGCACCCTGATAATACTTTTCGGAATACCTGCTGTACAGATTCTGGTTTTTGGATTTGTCGTCAGTACTGATATAAAAGATGCCGGTGTGGCAATACTTGACCTTTCCCGGGACGAAACAACGCAGAAACTTACAGATAAAATCCTCTCTTCAGGCTTCTTCAGAAAAACCGGCGAACTTCTCAATTATAATGACATAGACCGGATATTCAAAAAAGGCAATACAAAAGCAGTAATCATATTTGAAAAAGATTTAGGAAGCAGACTTTTCAGGGAAGGCACCGCTTCCGTAAACATTATTGCTGATGGCTCTGAGCCTAACGTTGCAACTCTTGTTTCAAATTATATCTCAGCAATTATTTCCGACTTCAACCGTGAAATGAATAAAACACTTCTCAGCTCATCCCCTGTGGTCCAGCCCGAAGTACGCATGTATTTCAATCCCTCCCTGAAAAGCCACTTCATGTTCGTTCCCGGTGTAATCACACTTATCATGATACTCATATGTGCCCTGATGACCTCGGTAACAATAACGCGTGAAAAAGAATTCGGAACAATGGAAGTTCTTCTTGTCTCACCACTGAAACCTTCTCAGATAATACTCGGAAAAGTTGCTCCATATTTTCTTCTCTCTTTTATAAACATCATTACAATACTCATCCTTTCATGGTTCGTCTTTGGCCTGCCCGTAAGAGGAAGCCTCATATTACTGCTACTTGAGACAATGCTTTATATTATGATGAGTCTTACTCTGGGCATACTCATTTCAACCGTTTCAAAAACCATGCAACAGGCAATATTCATCTCTGCAATAGGGATGATGCTGCCAACAATACTCCTGTCGGGATTTATCTTCCCAATAGAAAACATGCCGAAGGTTTATGATTATTTCAGCAGCATTCTTCCACCGAGATATTTTATAGTTATAATCAAAAATATTATGATTAAGGGTACCGGACTGCAATATGTATGGAAAGAAACATTGATTATTGCTCTGATGACATTGATTTTTATGGCATTAAGTATTAAAAAATTCAGTCTGAGACTTCAGCAGTGAGGATATGAGAACAATATTATTTCTTATAAGAAAAGAGTTTCTTCAGATATTCCGTAACAGGTTTATCGGCAGGGCAATTTTTGCCATTCCCCTTATACAAATGCTAATCCTTGTTCCTGCAGTTACTTTCGAGATCAAATACGTAAATCTTTGCATTATTGACAATGACCGCTCAGTTGAATCGCGGGAACTTATTGGCAAACTTGAAGGGTCGCCGTTCTTCAGGGTAAAATATTATACATGGTCCGAAGAAAAAGCCAATGAGCTGATATACAACAATAAATGCAGTGCAATAATTAACATCCCCTCAGGTTTCGGCAAGGAACTTGGAGCTGGCAGGCCGGTTAAAATTCTTGCCAGGATAGATGCCATCAATGCAATGAAGGGGCAACTCACCTGGGCTTACCTTAGCGGTGTAATCAGCAGCTATAATGAAAATATCATCGCAGAGAGTCTGCCTGTTGTTCAGGCAACAATGGTACCACGCATAAGTGTGACTGGCAGGTACTGGTATAATGAGATGCTTAACTATAAATATTACATGCTCCCTGGTATCCTGGTCATACTTGTCACTGCCATAGGATTTATGCTTGCCGGACTTAATCTAGTCAGGGAGAAGGAGATTGGAACAATTGAACAGATAAATGTCACGCCTGTGAAAAAGTCAGAGTTCATTATCTCCAAGATGGTGCCTTTTTTTATTATTGGCCTTGCCGATCTTGGTTTCGGACTCATCCTCGGAAAGATATTTTTCAACATTCCGTTTGAAGGGAGCTTATTGCTAATGTTCCTGGGTTCTGCAATATTTCTTGTAGCGGTACTTGGGCTTGGTCTGTTCATATCAACCTTTTCATCAACACAGCAGCAGTTCATGTTTGTGGCATTTTTCTTCATAATAGTATTTGTACTGATGAGCGGTATCTTCACTCCTTTTGAGAGCATGCCAATGTGGGCCCAGAAATTTGATTTAATCAATCCTGTAGCTCACCTGATAAGATTCAACCGCATGGTAATGCTGAAAGGTTCAGGTATTGCTGATGTTGCCAGGGAGTTGCTCTTGCTTTGCGGAATAGCTGTAATTTTTACCACATTTGCCGTGAGAAGATACAGAAAAACTGCCTGAAGTATCCCTCATTTAATTAAGATAGATTTCACCCACAACCGGCCAGTGGTCGGATATGAACACCGGACCCTTTTTCTTTACTATAGTGGAAATGCTTTTCACCTTCATTCCATTGCGGACAAAAATATAATCTATGCGGTTCTCTCTGGGCGTATCACTCCAGCCATTGAATGTACCAACTGGACCTGCAGGTGGTGTTTCAGTGATAATGTATGAATCAATTATTAAAGGATTTTCCGAACCGGCTCCGGTGAGTATAGAATATGCGCGACTGTCGGGTGTCATGTTAAAATCGCCCGTTATAACGAATTGGTTATCCCCGGCTATTTTTCTAACTTCATTCAAGAGTATTCCGGCACTCATTACCCTTGCTGAGTCTGAATCGTGTGCAAAATGTGTGTTAAAATAATATAAAGTCCTGCCGTCTTTCTTGCCTTTGAGCTCAACCCATGTTACTATTCTCGGTAATGAAGCTCCCCAGCCTTTGCTGCCCGGCACCTCAGGCGTCAGCGAAAGCCAGAAAGTATTACTCCTCACTATCTCAAACCTTTTTCCATTTATAAATACCGGATTCATTTCGCCCTTCTTATCACCGTCATCGCGTCCGACTCCAACTGAAAGGTATTCATCCATTGCAGAATCAATAGCCGCATATTGGTGCCACAATGCTTCCTGCAGACCGAACAGGTCGGGTTTCTCTTCTTTCAGAAAACTTATCAGAAATTCTTTTCTGTTTGGCCATGCATTAATACTGTCGCGAGGATTATCATAGCGGATGTTGAATGTTATTACCTTTAGAGTGTTTCTTTCATCTTTACTACATGATACAAGAAAGCCAATTGCCAGAAAAAGAATTACTGATGTCCTTAGCATATTTTCATTTTTCCCCAAAGATAACAACAATGAATTAATTACTGCAGCCGCGATAATAATTAATATATTTGCACAATAACACTTATCATGCCCGACGTCATACGGTTACTTCCTGACTCTGTCGCCAATCAGATTGCTGCTGGAGAAGTGATTCAGCGGCCAGCGTCGGTCGTGAAAGAATTAATGGAAAACTCCGTTGATGCAGGTGCAAGAAGCATTAAAGTTATTATTAAAGATGCCGGAAGGACACTTATCCAGGTTATAGATGATGGCACCGGCATGTCAGAAACGGATGCCAGACTGGCATTTGAGCGGCATTCGACATCAAAGATATCATGCGCTGAGGATCTCTATGCAATTACCACCAAAGGCTTCAGGGGTGAAGCTCTTGCCTCAATAGCAGCAGTCTCTATGGTTGAACTCCGCACGCGGCGGACAGAGGACGAAACAGGCACACTGGTTGTTATAAGCGGCTCGAAGGTTGAAAGGCAGGAGATGTGCAGCTGCCCTGCAGGTGCAAACTTCGCAGTCAAAAGCCTTTTCTTCAACGTGCCCGCACGAAGAAAATTCCTGAAATCGGATAACACGGAACTGAGACATATTATAAGCGAGTTTCAGAAAATAGCTATTGCCCATCCTGAAATTAAATTTTCACTCACGCATAACGATACGGAAATATATAACCTGCCGGCAGCAAACACCCGTCAGCGGATCGCTGCCATCTTTGGCAAAAACACTCATCAGGAACTGCTTAACCTCGAAACAAGAACATCCCTCGCCGATATCACAGGTTTCATAGGAAAGCCCGAATCAGCCAGAAAAACTTCAGGCGAACAATTCTTCTTTGTAAATAATCGCTATATAAAACACCCATACTTCCATAAAGCTGTAATAGAAGGATACCAGAAAATACTACCGCCCGACGTTGTTCCCTCATATTTCATTTTTATCTCAGTCGATCCTTCCAGAATTGACGTGAATATCCACCCCACAAAGACAGAAGTGAAATTCGAAGACGAAAGAGCAATATGGCAAATACTTCTTGCCGCAGTAAGAGAAACACTCGGGCGTTTCAATATTGTTCCTGCACTAGATTTTGAAAGTGAATCGTACTTTGAAATACCGGTCAGAAACAGCAACTCCCCCCTGCCATCACCTCCTGAAATTAAAGTTGACACTTCATTTAACCCTTTCGGTGAAGACAGAAAACCTTCACGGTTTGAACTGGTAGAAAAGTTCGAAAAAGAACGGCTCGCTTACTGGGAAAAACTTTATCCGGAAAAGAAAGAGCCGGTTTCGCGGCCACAACAACCTGATGAAACAGGGTTCAGGAAAGAAGAAAGAAGGGTGCTGCAGATTAAGGGAAGATATATTGTATGTCCGGTGAAATCAGGCCTGATGTTTATCGACCAGCACCGGGCACATGAAAGAATTCTTTACGAACGGTTTATTGAATGTCTCGACAACCGTTCCGTGCCGGGCCAGAAAACAATGTTTCCGGAAAAAATTGAACTCGATGCATCAGCATTTTATACTCTGAAGGAAATAGAAGATGAGCTCCGTGCAATTGGATTCGATTTTGAATTTGGAGATAATTTTAACGTGGAATTAAAATGTTACCCATCTCTTGAGATAGGCGACCGCGGCACAGAATTGCTTAAAACGTTACTCGACTCGTTCAAAAGCCTGCAATCAGATCCCACGGCTGACCTGAGAGAAAAAGTCGCAATTGCAATGGCACAAACAGCTGCAATCCCCTATGGAAAGACCCTTACTAAAGAAGAGATGGAACAGCTTATTGACACTCTTTTTGCCTGTAAATTGCCAAATTATTCACCATCGGGTAAGCCGGTGGTCAGTATAATGACGACTGAAGAACTCGACAAGAGATTCAAATAATAGCCCCGATTTACAATCATTAATGAAATGATTGATTATTTTTGCCCGACAGTTACTTTCTAAATTTTAACGTTACAGCAAATTCATGAACGGTTACTACAGAGGCTTTTTCGGAATGCCGCCGGTTGTCAAGAACATCATATACATAAATATTCTGATGCTCCTTGCCTACTATGCAGCTGCAAGTGTTTTTGATATAGACCTCAACAGAATACTCGGAATATATTTCCCAAAATCAGATCAATTCAGGCCAATCCAGATACTGACCCATATGTTTATGCATGGTGGTTTCTGGCATCTTTTTTTCAATATGTTCGCACTCTACATGTTCGGGCAGGTTCTTGAGCAGGTATGGGGCCCAAGGCGCTTTCTGATTTATTATTTTGTTTGCGGTCTTGGAGCAATGGCAACACACATGGCTGTTATGGCGATTCAGTACTACAGAGTGCTTGCTTACATTACTCCCGACCAGTTGCAGGAAGTTATTGACAACGGTTATGTTTATTCACTCCAGATGAAAGCATATCTCGATCCTGCAATGAAAGAACTGCAGACCATACTCTATACTCCCACAGTTGGAGCTTCCGGCGCTGTTTTCGGCGTCCTTCTTGCTTTTGGAGTGCTGTTCCCTAACACCCAACTTATGCTGCTTTTCCCCCCGATACCAATGAAAGCAAAATATTTCGTAATGCTATATGGCGGACTCGAGTTCTACATGGCAATTACACAGCCAGGAAGTTCTGTAGCACATGCCGCACATGTCGGAGGTATGATTTTTGGATATATACTTATTGTAATCTGGCGTAAAACAACAAAAACACTTTACTGATGAGTCTGTGGTCTGACATCAGATCAACCTTCAGGCACGGAACAAGCCTGACCAGACTGATTATACTGAATATTGCAGTCTTTCTTGCTATCTCTGTTATTGGGATAATCGGATTTCTTCTTGCCAATCCTGAAATATCTGATTATACTATCCGGCTTTTCTCAGTACCTTCATCATTTAAATACTTTATACTAAGGCCCTGGACAGTAATAACTTACATGTTCACCCATAAAGACCTGCTCCATATTGCAGTAAACATGCTCTGGCTCTACTGGTTTGGCAAAATCTTCCTTGACTACCTTGACCAGAAAAAACTTGTGGCTGTATACCTTCTGGGAGGAATTACTGGAGCTTTGCTGTATGTGATATCATACAACATCTTTCCGGCATTTTCTGAATTTGCAGGAAGCTCAATACCCCTGCTCGGAGCAAGTGCTGCAGTTATGGCAGTTGTGGTGGCAATTTCTGTATATGTACCCGATTATACAGTTTTTCTGTTTCTTCTGGGAAGAATTAAAATAAAATATATTGCCCTTGTCATTTTCATTCTGACTTCAATAGTTGATTTCCAGGCAAATTCAGGAGGAAAACTTGCCCATATAGGAGGTGCCCTTTTTGGTTATATCTATATCGTATATTACCGGAAAGGGAAAGACCTGGGCAAATGGCTCAACAGAATTATTGATTTTTTTGTTACTTTTCTAAAGCCACGTAAAAAACTTAAAGTAACATATAAAAAAAGGGTGACGGATGATTATGAATATAACCGGATTAAAGCAGAACGTCAGGCAAGGATAAATGAAATACTCGATAAAATTTCTAAAGGTGGATACGACAGTCTGACGCGGGAAGAAAAAGATTTTCTTTTCAGAGAAAGCCAGAAAAAACATTAACCTTGGTAAAGAGCAAAACTTCTTTGAGATTTCCTGGTGTAAGGAGGCTGATTCATAATATTTTTCTGAGTCTGAATATATTTTTTGCCCTTTCTCTGATATTTTCTTATCTGGCGGTGCACATAAATCCAGGTGATTTTTCCATTCCAGCATTTTTCGGTCTAGCTTATCCTTACCTTTTGCTTATAAACATAGTTTTTCTTGTTATATGGGCTGCCCTGCTTCGTTGGGAGGCGCTTATATCTTTTGCGGTAATTGTTGCAGGGTATTCACACTTTTCAAATTACATAAGGATTTTTAAACCTCATAACACCGAAAATGGCAACATCCTCATTATGTGTTACAACCTGCGACTAATGAATTATTATGAGGACCCACAGGAAAGAGAGACTGAAAAAAAGATACTTGCATTGATTAAATCGAAGCAACCCGATATTCTTTGCCTTCAGGAACTTTTTATCAATGGCGATGCCAGCCAGAAAGACAACGAGATTAAAAAAGCTCTTGGAGGTGGGTATTATTCCCATACAAAACTTCTCGGAAAGGGTAAAAATAAATTTTACGGCATTGCAACCTATACAAAATACCGGATTGCTGGAACAGGGGAAATCATTCATCCCGGTTCATCAAGCCTTTCAATATATACTGATGTGATAATTCAGGGCGACACCTTCAGAGTTTTCAATAATCATCTCCAGTCGTTCAGGTTGAAAAAAACAGAAAAATCATTTCTTGAAGAGTTGCTTGAAGCTGAAAACAGAGAAGCGGTGAATGAGATTATGTCATTATCGGCCAGCCTGAAAAAAGGATTCATTCAGAGAGCGTTGCAGGCGCAGGTAGTCAAAGATTACATAAACCGGTCGCCTTATCCGGTAATTGTTGCCGGTGACTTTAACGACACCCCCGTGTCGTACTCATACAGGAAAATACGCAAGGGGTTAAATGATTCTTTCGTAACATCAGGTTACGGGGCCGGATTCACTTACAGAGGCAATTATCCGCCAAACAGGATAGATTACATCCTGTATGATAATTCTCTTGTAAATACCGATTTTGAAATCCTGCGTGTGAAATATTCCGACCATTACCCTGTGATGGCATGGTTCAGGAAAGCTGATTAAAAGGCAGTTCGCTCAGTTCAACATTTCCACCCGAAAGAATTATACCTGTCTTTTTCCCTCTGAAAACATCCGGATTTTCCATTACTACTGCAAGAGTCACGGCAGAGGAAGGCTCAACTATTATTTTCATCCTCTCCCATATCAGCCTCATTGCCTCAATTATTGATTCTTCCGATACTGTAAAAATATTGTCTACATTCTTACGGATTATAGTAAATGTAAGTTCGCTGAGGGAGGTTAGAAGCCCGTCGGCAATGGTTTTTGGAGAAACAGAAGGATGCAGTATTCCGGTTGTAAACGAACGGTATGCATCGTCGGCATTACGGGGTTCTGCCCCAAAAACCTTAATATTACTCTTCAATCCCTTTGCTGCAGTTGAGGTTCCGCTAAGCAACCCTCCTCCGCCTACGGGTGCGATCAATATATCCAGCTCTCCTGCCTCTTCAAGCAGTTCAACAGCAGCTGTACCCTGACCGCAAATAACGTTGAAATTATCATAAGGATGGACCAGCCTGGCACCTGTTTTTTCCATCAGTATACCAGTGGCCTCTTCCCTTGCCTTCTGAGTGGGCTCGCAAAAAGTTATCTCAGCACCATAGTCTCTCACTGCATTTATTTTTACAGAAGGTGCTGTGCGGGGCATAACCACATATGCCTTCATCCCCGCCATCTTTGCAGCAAGGGCAAGTGCAGCGGCATGATTACCTGATGAATGTGTTATGACCTCCCTGACTTCTTCCTCTTTAAGCAGTAGTACGGCGTTCATGGCACCCCTGAACTTGAAAGCACCTACTTTTTGAAAGTTCTCGCATTTGAAAAATATTTCTGCACCCGATATTCTGTTTATCTGCGTTGAAGTCATTACCGGTGTGCGGTGAACATATGACTTTATGCGCCGGTGCGCCTCTTTGATATTTTCAAGCGAAGGAAGTATCATTATCTCAGTTTAAGACAATTCAAATATAAAAAAAAGAGTGCCGGAAAAGAACATGTCTTTTCCGGCACTCTCATATAATTTTTTCTACAAAAGTTTAAATGCTACCGTCAGTCCTGTCATTACAACGGACACCATCGACATAAGTTTTATAAGTATGTTGAGTGAAGGACCTGATGTATCTTTGAACGGGTCACCTACTGTATCGCCAACAACTGCAGCTTTGTGCGGATCACTCTTCTTTCCGCCGTAGTTGCCTTTCTCGATATATTTCTTGGCGTTGTCCCATGCACCACCTGCGTTGTTGAGCATACATGCAAGTGTGAATCCTGCAGTTAGTCCGCCAGCAAGCAGCCCTACAACACCCGGAACACCAAAAATTACACCTATAAGAACCGGAACAATTATTGCCATGAGTGCAGGTGCGAGCATCTCCCTCTGGGCTCCGCGAGTTGATATCTCAACACACTTTGCATAATCGGGTTTCCCTGTTCCTTCCATTATACCCGGTATTTCACGGAACTGCCGCCTCACTTCATCAACCATTCTTCCTGCAGCACGTCCGACAGCTTTCATCGACATTGAACAGAAGACAAAAGCCATCATTGCCCCTATAAAAAGTCCTCCAAGAAGTATGGGATTAAACAGTGAAATGTTATATGCTGCAACGAAATCACCAATATGTGCCTGCGTTACCTGAACGGCCCTCTGACCTTCCTGTATTACAGCCGGTGCGTGGCTCTTATAGAAAAGTATGTCTCCCACCTGCTTGTATCCCTCAGGTGCTTTATCTGCAAGTTTACCCAGCCACATCTTTACCTCTTCTATATATGCAGCAAGAAGTGCCATGGCTGTCAGGGCTGCCGAGCCTATTGCAAATCCTTTACCGGTAGCTGCTGTGGTATTGCCAAGTGCATCAAGGGCATCGGTTCTTTCCCTAACTTCTTTAGGCAGGTGTGCCATCTCTGCGTTTCCACCGGCATTATCAGCTATAGGGCCGAATGCATCTGTTGCAAGAGTAATTCCAAGAGTCGACAGCATGCCTACAGCAGCAAAGCCTATCCCGTAAACACCCTGAGCAAAATTATGGAAACCACCCGCAAACCCGAAAGCAGCAACTATACCTGCTACTATTGTAACAACAGGTACCCATGTCGACATCATACCAACAGCCATACCTTCTATAATGACTGTTGCAGGTCCCTGCTGCGACTGTTTTGCAATGCCACGGGTTGGTTTGTATTCATCCGATGTAAAATATTCTGTTGCCTGTCCAATAATTACGCCTGCTATTAGACCTGCTATGACTGAGCCGAATACACCCCAGGTGATCCAGCCGGTGAAAGCCATTACCGCTAGCACCACGAGTATAAGTGCCGAGCTGCCACCCGTTCCCAGAAGCAGCGCACGCAGAAGGTTACGCTGGGTAGCACTCTCCTTTGCACGCACCATGTATACTCCCATGATAGAAAGCACAACACCTACAGCCGATACAATCATTGGAGCGATAATAGCTTTGATCTGGTTTTCGGCATCTAGCGAAGGAAGTGCTGCACCGAGAGCTGCTGTTGCAAGAATAGAACCTGCATAAGACTCATAAAGGTCAGCTCCCATACCTGCAACATCGCCAACGTTATCACCTACATTATCGGCAATAGTTGCGGGGTTACGCGGGTCATCTTCGGGTATTCCTGCTTCTACCTTACCAACAAGGTCGGCACCTACATCGGCTGCCTTTGTAAATATGCCACCTCCCACACGTGCAAAGAGCGCCTGAGTTGAAGCACCCATACCAAATGTCAGCATGGTGGCTGTAATCTCAATAAGCTTCTGATGTTCAGTAGTTCCAGGTGCTACAAAAGTCAAACCCAGAAATTTCAGCCCGTGTTCCATGTTATCAGGTGTAAACACCGCATAGTTAAGGATCACGAACCACAGTGCTATATCCAGAAGGCCGAAACCTACTACTACCAAGCCCATCACAGCACCACTGCGCAATGCTACCTGAAGACCTTTATTCAGGGAAGTCGACGCAGCCCATGCAGTCCTCGAAGATGCATATGTTGCTGTACGCATCCCTAAATAACCGCAAAGACCAGAGAAAAAACCTCCCGTAAGAAAAGCTACAGGTACAAATGGATTCTGTACACCAAAATATGCCAGTACAAAAAGCAGTACTACCAGAATGAGGAAAACCTTTGTAACAACCGTATATTGACGCTTAAGATAAGCCATCGCGCCTTCACGGACATACTGGGCAATTTCCTTCATTCTGTCAGTCCCTTCTTCCCTGACAATCATACTTCTGTAAAAAATCCAGGCAAAAAGTAATGCAGTAAGTGCTGCAACAGGTACAATCCAGAAAATACTGCTAACCATAAGTTTTGATTTTAGTTTTTATTAAAGGTTATTCTAACAAATTCTTAAAAATAATTGCTGCAAAACTAATCAGTTTTTTTGTTTTGCAAGAATTTTAGAAAAAATTAACTGTTAAGCTCTTTTTTCTGCAATAGAATCAAACTTTTTGCATAACTCTTTTTTGAAAAAGGTAATTAATACTGCCGTCAAAATTAACTTTAATATTTTCGATTGAATAACTGTTAAATAACTATTGAAAATTTTGTTATACATTCGTCCCCCGATAAATAAAAGAATTTAAAACAATGAAACCGGAAAGAAAAATTAGAATAGGTATAGCAGGTTACGGGAATCTCGGGAGGGGAGTCGAGTATGCTGTCAAACAGAATCCCGACATGGAGTTGATTGGTGTTTTCACAAGACGTCCACCTGATGAATTGCATTGTAGTTTGCCGGCATTTCAAATATCGGATATGAAAAACTTTAAGGATAAAATTGACGTTATGATACTTTGCTGGGGATCAGCAACCGACCTGCCCGAACATGGTGCTGCTGCTGCTGAATTTTTCAATACTGTCGACAGCTTTGACACCCATGCAAAGATTCCGGAATATTTCAGAAAGATTGACGAATGCGCCAGAAAAAACCACACACTCTCTCTTATTTCATGCGGCTGGGATCCCGGACTATTCTCACTGGCACGTTTACTGGGTCATTGCGTTCTGCCAGAAGGCAAAGATTATACTTTCTGGGGTAAAGGTGTAAGCCAGGGCCATTCCGATGCAATAAGAAGAGTGCCCGGTGTAAAATACGGAATCCAGTACACTGTCCCTGTACAGGATGTGGTTGAAAAGATCAGAAATGGAGAAGAACCCGAACTTAAATCATCCGACATGCACCTCAGGATATGTTACATTGTGCCAGAAAAAGGTGCCGACCTTAAAAAAATTGAAGAAACTATCATAAACATGCCTCATTATTTTAAAGAATATAAAACGACTGTTAATTTTATATCCGAAGAAGAATTCAAAAAAAATCATACCGGAATGCCCCACGGTGGAACAGTTATCCGAAGTGGTAAAAGCGCAACAGGATTAAAACACAGAATTGAATTTACTTTAAATCTTGAAAGTAATCCAGAATTCACTGCAAGTGTTCTGGTTGCCTATGCAAGGGCAATTTTCCGCATGGCAAAAGAAGGAAAAACCGGAGCCCTCACAGTATTTGATATTCCTTTTGCCTACCTGTCACCGGAACCTGATGAAAAACTGAGAGAAAAGCTTCTGTAAACCGTAAAAATTTAAATTACTTACACAACAAAATTTATAGTCATACAGTTTTTTCAAAAAACCTACTATGGTTAAAATATCGGCAGTTGTTATTGCTTTTAATGAGGAAGAATTTATTGGCAGGTGCATTGAATCTCTTAAAGAGGTCGCTGACGAAATAATTGTAGTCGACTCTTATTCAACCGACTCAACGCCTGATATTTGCAGGTCGTTGAACGTAAAACTTGTGCAGCATCCTTTCGAAGGATATGCCGAACAGAAGAATTTTGCCACATCCCTTGCAACCTATCCTGTGGTTCTGTCGCTCGATGCCGATGAAGCGCTCAGTGAAGAGTTAAAAAGTTCTATCTTAAAAGTTAAGGAAGATTTCAGGTACGATGGGTACTATTTTAACCGCCGTAATAATTACTGCGGTAAATGGATGTCGCATTCAAGGCTTTACCCCGACCGCCATCTTCGTCTCTTTAACACTGCAAGAGGGAAATGGGTCGGACCAAATCCACATGACAGTTTCCAACTGAACAAAGGCTGCAAAGCGTCATGGATAAAGGGAGATCTGCTTCACTGGAACTATAAATCGTTTGAGGAACATACCGATAAACTTAACCGGTTCTCGACCATTGCAGCAGAAGAGTATTTCAAAGCAGGCAGGAAAGCAGGCTGTTTTACTGCGCATTTTCACTTTGCCTGGAACTTTTTCAGATCCTTTATTCTGAGCAGAGGTTTCCTAGATGGTTACTACGGATATACTTACTGTATGATAACTGCATTTGGCAGTTTTCTTAAATATGCCAAGCTAAGAAGGTTATGGCTTTTAAAAAAGCAATCGGACAGCAGGAAAAACAATGAAAAAGGATCTTGATATTTCACTTGATGTTCTCAGGAAGGGAGGTGTAATTCTTTACCCTACCGATACTGTATGGGGCCTGGGATGCGATGCAACATGTGCTGAAGCAGTTGAAAAAATATTCGCTATAAAACAGAGACGCGACAGCAAAAGCCTGATTATTCTTGTCAATAGCCATGAGATGCTGGAAGAATATGTTCAGGAAATACCACCGATGGCAGAAGAAATAACAAAGATAGCCGACAAACCAATTACCATAGTATATCCCCGCAGCCGTAACCTTGCTCCGGGTGTTTCAGCCGAAGATGGAAGCGTTGGAATAAGAATCACAAAAGACAAATTCTGTTCGGCTCTGATAGAAAAACTGGGCAAACCATTGGTTTCCACATCTGCAAACAGAAGCGGCGAACCTGCACCCGGGAACTTCAGTGAAATACCTGAGGAAATAATAAAGGCTGCTGATTATACAGTTACAATCAGAAGGGAAGAAAAACGAAAAGCAAAGCCATCTCCAGTAATTAGAGTCGAGATGAACGGGGAAATAAAAATTCTGAGAAGATAAAACCTTTCGAGTACCCGGTTATTTATTAATATCCGACAGCCCTTCAGGTAAATTCATGTAGATGATCTTCTGTTTTTTATTTATCGCGACAATCAGATCCTCATGAAAAGGAATAAATAATTCTGATCCGCTATTTTCATCCTTTACCTTCAGCAGCAAATTTCCAGGATTATCTATGACTTCAATTATATTCCCGGATATTCCGGAACCTTCAGATATTATTCTGTAATTCAGAAGCTCATCCCAATCAAACACTTTTTTCTCTTTCCGCAACCCGGTGACTTTAACATAAACATTGCATCCGGTAAATTCCTTAACTTTTCCTGCGCTTCCGTATCCTTCAAATTTCAGGAAAAGGGTTTTATTATTCTGCAGTTCGCACGTTTCAACACAAAAAGGGACCTTTTTCCCTTCTATTTCAAGGAAAACAAAGTCCGGTTTACTAAATGCTTTTGATAAGGGTTTATCAGTGCTTACCGCAACTTCACCACTGATACCGTGAAGTTTAACAATTTTCCCAAGCAGGATATATTCCTCCATCCGGGATATAATATAAGACTTCCCGGAGATTACCGGGGTTTTTTCTACTGTTCCGAAGAAGTTTCAGTATCAGAGGCGGATGACTCTTCAGCTGATGCTTCAGCTTCAGCAGCACTGGCTGCCATTTCTGCATTTTTCTCGGCATTTTTCTTTGCCAGTTCTGCAGCCCTCTTTTCATTTATCTTCTTTTCTTCTTCGATGCGTTTCCTCAGCTCCTCATCTGCTGCTTTTTCAAGTTTCTGAATCTTCTCCTGAATCTTTGCCTCTTTCTGCTTCAGCCATTCATTGAAACGCCTTTCAGCTTCAGCTTCGTCAAATGCACCTTTCTTCACGCCCTCAAGCAGGTGTTTCTTAAGAAGAACACCTTTATGAGATAAAATTGATCTGCAAGTCTCCGTAGGTTGAGCGCCTTTCTGCAGCCAATCCAGTGCCTTGTCGAAATCAAGCTCAACAGTGGCCGGATCAGTACGCGGATCATAAATTCCGAGTTTTTCAATAAATCTGCCATCCCGTGGCGACCTGCTATCTGCTACCACTATGTGGTAATAGGCCAGCTTCTTGCGGCCCTTCCTAGCTAATCTGATTCTAACTGCCATTCAAATACGCTTAGTTATTTAACCTACTTTTTAAAATTGTGGCTGCAAAGATAAATATTTATTACAAATTATTTTCAAAAAATTATCGAAAACCGTGCTGTCAACAAATTTATTTCTTTTATACGCCGGCAAAATCACCTGTATCCTTCATTCTGCTGCGACTGAAGGGCGGGATTGTTAAGAATCTCCCTCGCCGGAATCGGAAAAACCAGTTTTGGATTTTTATAATTCCATGGCCCTATATTCTGTTTCAGCCTTTTGATATCATGAATTCTATGCCCTTCAAAAGCCAGTTCACGCCTTCGCTCAAGAATTAGCTCATCCAGACTCACCGAACCAGCAGCGGGCAAACCTGCCCTGGTGTGCACTGCATTATAATCATCAACCGGACCTGCACCAACATACGGAGGTCCCAGCCTCAGATTGCATTCCGCCCTTATCAGAAACATCTCGGCCAGACGGATGAGATTTACACAACCATACAAATTGTTCCACTTCCCGCATCTTAAGGCCCCGTCCCCGGTATAAAACAACTCGGCTCTTTTATCCTCTTTAGGGTAAATATTAAGATGTCCGTCAAGAATTTCAATAAAACCGTTACCTCCAAACGAAGATGTGGAGAAAGAAACTGTCATTGCATTGTACTCTGTGGGATATGAGATTTTTGCCACAAAAATATCTTCCTTTGTTGGTTCATACTGGTTGAATATGCTGGCATAAACAGGCAGAAGGTTGTATTTTCCCGATGAAATGACAGCATCGGCAGCCTTCCTTGCATTGTCGTAATCACCTTTCTGAAGATAAACTCGTGCAAGAAGTGCATTGGCTGCTCCACGTGTGGCAAATATCCAGTTATCATCGGGCAGTCTGTCAGCTGCTGCCACCAGGTCTTTAATTATCTGGTTATATACCTCCTCAACCGTATTGCGTCCGGTGTAAACCTCATCACTGATTTCACGTATCGGTTTCAGGATGAGCGGTACCCCATACTGGTTATTTAAAGCACCTGGTTCATAGGGCAGGGCAAAAAACCTCACAAGGTCAAAATAGATCAAAGCTCTAAGAAAAAGAGCTTCTCCTTCTACCCAGCCACGATCAGCCTTTTTCACCACATCGAGGGCACTGAGAACATTGTTAACAGTATTGATTACCCTGTAACTTTCACGCCATTGTGTAAAAACCTCACTATTATCTGCTGAAATTGTTTTTGTAAAAAATTCGAAAGGTTCATAATAGGTCTCTTCATTTACCCATAATAATTCACCGTTACCTGCAAGAAGTTCGGCATTCCTGAGAATATTGCCCCCGTATATACCGGGCTCATTAAAAAGTGAATAAGCTCCATTAAGAATGCTTTTTACATTTGCATCAGTCGATAGAGCAACTTGCTCACTGACACTCTGCGATGGTTCAGGTTCAAGCAGCCAGTCACAACCTGTTAACAGCATAAAAAGCGGTAAAACTGTTGTCAGAATAATACTTCTATTCATAAATTCCTCCTTTAACATTCAGAATCCAAGTGTTATTCCAAAAACTATGGTTCGCGGCTGAGGTGCCGAATAAAAATCAAATCCCGAAAAAATGTTGTTTACCATAAAATCTGCAGAAACTTCCGGATCCCACCCTTCGTAGAGGCTAAAGGTGAAAAGGTTCCTCCCCTGAATAAATAACTGCATTTTTCTAATATTCAATTTATTAGTTATTACTGAGGGTACGTCATAGCTTAAAGAGACCTCCCGCAGTTTCAGGTATGAACCATCCGACAGATACCTGCTGCTACGGCTCTGATTGCCATTATCCCAGAGCAGCCTTGCCTGAGGCACATCGGTAATATCGCCCTTCGACTTCCAGCTGCGTAACTGCGACTTAAGCTGATTGTCGAACCAGACACCGTTTGAAGCCATCCACCTGTCGCCGGCAAGATGTATTTTGTTGCCTGCAACTCCCTGAAAAGTGAAAATCAATTCTAACCCTTTGTAACACAAGGTATTAGTAATAGCCCCCATGAAATCAGGATTGGGATTGCCGAGAATAATAAAATTCGCACTATTAAAATTACTGGTAGTTTTATCCGGGTTTATAATGTTCCCGTTTGCATCCTTTTCGTTGATATACCACAGGGCATCGCCATTATTGTAGTCAACACCTGCATATTCAGCACCATAGAAAGACCCAATGGGATAACCGGTCATGGCAACATTCATATAACTTTCACCACCGAAATCAAGAATATTTTGTTTGCCCAGACTTAATACCTTATTCTTGTTAAGCGAAAAATTCAGGCTGGTTTTCCATTCAAACAATCCTGTGATATTAACCGTGTTTAAAACAAATTCAAGGCCTTTGTTTTGAATTGCTCCAGAATTCTGAATCCGGGTCAGGTAACCCGTTGTTGAAGGCACTTCTTCCCCAAGGAGAATATTGGTTGCTTTACGCTGGTATATATCAATTTCGCCCGAAATCCGGTCTTTAAGGAATCCAAATTCGACACCTGTATTAATCTCACTCAGGGACTCCCACTTAAGGTCAGGGTTGGCCATCTGGCCGGGGATCAGGCCTGGCACATCACCATAACTTCCTGAATCATACAATCCAAGGTGCCAGTAATTTCCAAAACCTGCATTTCCAGCCAATCCGTATCCTGCCTTAATTTTCAAAAAACTCAGGAAAGGCACACTCTGCATAAAATTTTCTCCGGTCATAATCCAGCCGGCAGATATTCCCGGGAAAAAGCCATACTTATTGTTGCTTCCGAAACGGGAAGAACCTTCAATCCTGCCGGATAGTGAAAGAAGATACTTGCCGTCATAGTTAGTATTTACTCTTAAAAACCCGGCGAGAAAGCCATAACGCGACAATGTTGATGACCCGCCTGAGATTATGCCGGCGCTTGCTATTGTTTTGAGAGCATCAGAAGCAAAACGCTCTCCTTCGGTGTACATAGTCTCAACTGAAGTATGTTGAAACTCCGTTCCCAGAAGAGTGTTTAAACTGATATTGCTGAGTTTTCTGTTAAATAAAAGAAGTGACCTTCCGGTTATATTCTGGTTCTGTCCGTGATTAGCAAATCCATAGCCGCTCCTGTCCATACCTTCCATGGTTTTTTCTCCATAACGTGCATTTTCCTTATTACCATAGAGGTCAAAGCCAAGTTCATTTTTCCATGTAAGTCCTTCAATAATATTAAAATTTATATATCCACTTGTAAGTGAGCGGTATTCGGTAATTTTTTTCGATGCATATTCAGCATCAAGAAGTGCATTGTAGTATGAGGTAACCGGGAAGGTGCTCAGTTCACCGTCTGCGTCGCGTGGAGGTGTTACCGGTGCCTGAGCTACAAGCTGCAAAGGTGAAGATAAATAATTGTCGGACGATACCTGGTCAATGGCAGCCCTGTTAATTCTTAAAGAAAAACCAAGGTCAATACGTCTGCTTACTTTATTATCGATCCTCAGGCGCGCTGATATTTTTTCAATTCCGTTTGATACAAGAATACCATCATTGATGAGAACTGAGCTGCCTGCACTGTACTGAAGTTTATCGTTTCCTCCCTGTGCTGAAAGGTCTGCCGACCAGATTCTCCCTTTCCTGAAAGCAAGGCTCTGCCAGTCGGTACTAACCTCCGACCTGAGAAACCTCCCTGTATTGTTTAAAACAGCTGCCCATCCCGAATAGGTCTTCAGCCTGTTTTCAACCTCATCACGGCAGAATGTAATTGTCCCCGGCTCATACCCGTAGTACCGGTCATACATAAGGTCCCCATTCTTTGCTGCTTCCCTCATATAAGTAACATACTCCTCCGCATTCATGAACTCCCTCAGCCGCGAAGGTTCATTGAAACCTGTACGTAACGTCAAATTAATTCTTGTGTCTCCGCTGTAACCTCTTTTTGTTTTTATAATTATAACGCCATTTGCTCCTCTTGCCCCATAAATTGCCGTTGAGGATGCGTCTCTGAGTATCTCAACCGACTCAATATCTTCAGTATTGATAGTGGTAAAGGGATTGACAGGCGCACCTGATAAATTTACACTCTCTGTGGTGACAGGAATGCCGTCAACTATAAAGAGTGGCTGGCTGGTTGCATATACAGATGAAATCCCCCTTATTCTTATTCTCGTTAATGCAGCAACTTTTCCGTTTACCTGTTCGACGAACAACCCTGCTGCCTTGCCCTGAAGAGCAACATCTGCGGCAGAAACAGGAATATTTCTCAGAACTGATCCATCAATGCTCGAAATACTGCCGGTGAGCTCCAATTTCTTCAGTACTCCATAACCGGTTTCAATATTATTTTCAAGACCGTTATAATCTTTATCAAGTACTACATTGATAATGTCAGATGTGCCAACGGTTATTTCCCGGCTTCTCATCCCTGCATACCTGAACACCAGAACCACTCCCTCCTGAACATTTAATGAAAAAGAACCATCTTCACCTGTCACCAATACATCTCCGGTACCTTTTACCTCCACTTCTGCTCCAGCCAGAGGTTGCCCGGCTTCAGAGGAAAGCACTTTTCCGGTTACCGTTTTCTGCTGTGCCAAAAGCATGAAAACAGCACCGTAAAGAATAATAAACACTGCAATTATTTTTTTCATAAACCCAGTTTCAGTTATATTCATTTGCTACAAGAATAAACTTTAAATTGACTCTTAATATTTTATGATATGCCAGATTGTAAAGTAAAATTAAATATGCAAAGGTTCAAACAAAGTTACCTGATTTTTTACCTATTTTTGTAAAGCCGGCTGAATTATGTAACATTTTCTTCTGAATGGCTTTATTTTCACATTTACACGTACATACGCAGTATTCCATTCTCGATGGTGCCTCTTCTATACCGGCACTTGTTGACCGGGCTAAATCACTCGGAATGGATGCTCTGGCAATAACTGATCATGGTAACATGTTTGGTGTCAAGGAGTTTCATAATTATGCCGTAAGCAAAGGAATAAAGCCGGTGCTTGGATGTGAGATTTATATTGCTAAAGGAAGCATGGAAGAAAAAACCGGCAGTGAAGACAGATCGGGTGATCATCTGATACTGCTGGCAAAAAATCTTACCGGTTACCGCAATCTGATAAAACTAGTTTCACTTGCCTGGACAAAAGGTTTTTATTATACTCCAAGGATTGATAAAAAAGCCCTCGAAAAATACAGAGATGGTCTTATCGCAACCTCTGCATGCATTGCAGGAGAAATACCCGGTGAGATACTCAATGGAAACATTGAAGGTGCTGAAAAGGCGCTGAAAAGTTATATTGACATATTCGGAGAAGACTTCTTTCTTGAAATACAACGTCACGAAACTACCGAACCTGACGCAAACATTGAAACTTTTCCGAAACAGCAAAAGGTTATTGAAGCCTTCCGGAGGTTGTCGGAAAAGTATGGAGTAAAAATTATTGCCACCAATGATGTGCATTTTGCTAACAAGGAAGATGCCGATGCACACGACAGGTTAATATGCATAAATACTGCAAAGGATCTTGATGATCCGGAGAGGATGAGATACTCAAGGCAGGAGTATCTGAAAAGTGAGGAAGAAATGAGGGAGATCTTCAGTGATATTCCTGAAGCAATTGAAAATGTGGCAGAGATAATATCAAAGATTGAGCTTTACGAGCTCGATCATGATCCTATCATGCCTGAATTCAAGATTCCACCGGAGTTTTCATCGGAGAGTGAGTATCTCAGGTATCTTACCTATGAAGGTGCAAAAGAAAGATGGGGAGTATTGACAGAGGAGCAGAAAGAGAGGCTTGAGTTTGAGCTCGACACGATTATCAGGATGGGCTTCCCTGCATATTTTCTTATTGTACATGATTTTCTGAAGGCTGCCAGGGAAATGGGTGTGGCGGTGGGGCCGGGCAGAGGTTCTGCAGCTGGCTCAGCAGTAGCTTACTGCCTGCGTATAACCGACATAGATCCCATCAAGTATGGACTTCTGTTCGAGCGGTTCCTCAATCCCGACAGAATCTCATTGCCCGATATTGATATTGACTTTGATGAGGACGGCAGAGAACAGGTGCTGAGGTATGTGGTAAATAAATATGGCCACGACAGGGTGGCACATATCATCACCTTTGGCACCATGGGAGCTAAGATGGCTATCAGAGATGTGGCGCGGGTTCAAAAATTGCCCCTGTCAGAAGCTGACAGACTGGCAAAGATGGTGCCGGAGCGACCTGGAATAACCCTTGCCGACGCTTATGCCGAAGTACCTGAACTGGCAAAAGAAAAAGACTCCCCAAATAAACTGATATCCCAGACCCTGCAGTTTGCTGAAGCACTGGAAGGCTCAATAAGGCAGACCGGAGTGCATGCCTGCGGAATAATAATAAGTAAGGAACCCCTCGATAACTACATCCCCCTAAGTACTGCAAAGGAAACAGATCTTTTCGTTACACAGTACGAAGGTAACCATGTCGAATCGGTGGGACTGCTGAAGATGGACTTTCTCGGGCTCAAAACACTCTCTATAATAAGGGATGCCATCGAGAATATAAAGAAAAGGCATGGTATTGAAATAGATATTGAAAACCTTCCTCTCGACGACAAGAAGACCTTTGAACTTTTCAGCCGGGGAGATACAACAGGCATATTTCAGTTTGAGTCGGACGGAATGAAAAGATATCTCCGTGAACTGAAACCCAACCGTTTCGAGGATCTTATTGCCATGAATGCTCTTTACCGCCCGGGGCCGATGGAAAATATTCCACTCTACATAAAACGCAAACACGGGCAGGAAAAGATCGAATACCTTCTTCCCGAGATGGAAAAGTACCTTGCCGACACCTATGGCATAACTGTTTACCAGGAGCAGGTTATGCTGCTTTCGCAGGAACTGGCTGGGTTCACGAAAGGTGAAGCCGACTCCCTGCGCAAGGCAATGGGCAAGAAGAAAAAGGCGCTCATGGAAGAGATGAAGGCGCGCTTCATGGAAGGCTGCCTTAAGAAGGGATACAGCGAACAGTTAATAAATAAAATATGGAGCGACTGGGAAAGCTTTGCCCATTATGCCTTTAACAAATCTCACTCCACCTGCTATGCCCTGGTGGCATTCCAGACAGGCTACCTTAAAGCACATTATCCGGCAGAATACATGGCTGCCGTTCTCAGCCGAAATATCAGCGACCTGAAGAAAATTACCCTCTTCATCGATGAAGCACGGCGAATGGGCATTGAAGTTCTGGGCCCCGATATCAACGAAAGTGATGTGAAATTCACTGTAAACAAAGACGGAAACATACGCTTCGGACTGGGTGCTATTAAAGGAGTAGGAGAAAATGCCGTTATGCAGGTAATCGAAGAGAGAGAAAAAAACGGTCCCTACAGAGATATCTATGACTTCGTAAGCCGTGTGAATCTGAATACTCTCAACAGGAAAAATATTGAAGCAATGGCTCTCGCCGGTGCTTTCGACTGCTTTCCGGAAATATCACGTGAACAATATTTCGCTGCCGACGCAAAAGGAACAACTTTCATCGAACACTTAATCAGATTCGGAAACAATATTAAAACAATAAAGAACTCCAGCAAGAACACTCTTTTCGGTGAAGACAACGGGTTCAGCATGAAAAAACCGGAACCTCCCTCCTGCGATGAATGGCCAAAACTGGAAAAACTTAACAAGGAAAAAGAAGTTATAGGCTTTTACCTTTCATCACATCCGCTCGACGACTTCAGACTGGAAATTGAAAATTTCACCAACACTACTCTTGAAGAATTGAGAAATAACATGCAGGAGTTCATAGAAAGGGATGTGGCCGTTGCAGGAATGGTTACCGAAACACGGAACGGCATCAGCAAGAACAACAAGCCATATGCCTCATTTACACTGCAGGATTATACAGACTCCTTCCGGTTCGTTTTGTTCGACAAAGATTGCGTTGAATTCAGTAAATATCTTGTTAACGGATATTTCCTTCTGGTAAAAGGTAAGGTTCAGAGAAGAAAATATGCTGAAAATGAACTCGACTTCAGAGTAAAATCAATTACCCTGCTTTCGAGTGTGAAGGATGAACTGATAAAAAGTGTCACAATTAAGGTTAAGGCACCCGATGTGGACAACGAACTTATTAACCAGCTTACTAAAATGATAAAAGCCAATCCTGGTGAAACGGAACTAAGATTCCTCTTCATTGACCCCGAAAGCAAAATTTCACTGCCAATGTTTTCCAGAACAATCAAAGTAAGACTTAATAATGATTTCATTACTTTTCTTGAAGACCATCCTGCACTTGATTTTAAAGTGAATTAATTAAATTTGTTATTCTCACTTAAGTCCAATCAATTAAAGAACACAAAATTATGGTATTAGAAGTTACAGACTCCAATTTCGAAGAAATCGTTCTGAAATCAGAAAAACCAGTTATTGTTGATTTCTGGGCTGAATGGTGTGGCCCATGCAGAAGAATAGCCCCTTTCATTGAAGAAATTTCAAAAGAATATGAAGGCAAAGTTGTTGTGGCTAAATGCAATGTGGATAATAATCCGAAAGTAGTAAAAGAAATGAATGTAAGAAACATCCCTGCAGTTTTTTACTTCAAGAACGGCAAAGAAGTTGACCGTCAAATCGGTGCCGTGGCAAAAAAAATTTTTACAGATAAACTTGAAAAGCTTTTGTAGCTTTAAATCCTCCTTCAGGGAATGTGCTACAGATAATCGTAAAAACTGATGAGAGTTTGTGTTTTTGCTGCTTCGAGCAACAGGGTAGATGAGAGGTATTATGAAGCTGCCGGAGAGCTTGGCCGAATGCTGGCTGCTTCAGAAATGGAGGTTGTTTTCGGCGGTGGGGGTATCGGACTTATGGGTCGACTGGCAGATGCAGTCCTTAACAACAATGGAAAAATAACAGGTGTTATACCCCGTTTCATGCAGGATGAAGGCTGGGGCCACAGCAGTGTAAAGGAAATGATTGTTACAGAAGGTATGCCTCAACGCAAACAGCTGATGATGCAAATGGCAGATGCAATTGTGGCACTTCCCGGCGGTATAGGAACTCTCGAAGAACTTGCTGAAGCAATCACACTTAAACAACTGGGTCTATTCAAAGGTCCAATAGTCATTTTGAACACTCTCAATTTTTACGATCAATTCCTCAATTTTCTCGAGGAGATGGTTCGGAAAAATTTTATGAGAAAAGAACATGGGGAGATCTGGAATGTAGTAAACTACTCGTCTGAAGTGATAGATTCTATAAAAAATTATAAAGGATGGTATGATAATCCACGCAGTTTTGCAAAAATTGATTAAGGTACAACCCTCATACCTATAAATAATATATCATCCACCTGGGGTAAATCTCCTTTCCAGTCCATTATTTCCTTTTCAAGCCTTGCCTTCTGTTCATTAACCGGGAGATTATATATTTCCGAAAGCAGCCTTTTGATATTGCCCACCTTGAATTTCTTGTTTTCAGCCTGCCCGAACTGATCGGCATAACCATCGGAACACATGTAGACCATATCGCCCGGTTGTATATCAACATTCACGTTCGTAAATTTCTTTTTCTGTTCAATTGTTACCATGCCAATCGGGAACCTGTCACCTTTGTAAACTATAACCTCCCCATTGCGGACAAGATAGAGCGGGTTATATGCACCGGCAAACTCAAGAGTGAATTTTTTCCTGTTGTAAGCTATTAGTGCCAGGTCCATGCCATCTGTAATCCCTTTTTCATGGCTCTGTATGATTGACTTGCTTACCTCAATATTCAGCTGGTCGAGTATTGCTGACGGGCGTATAAGGCCATATTCCCTTACAACCTTGTTGAGAGAGTTATGCCCGATAATTGACATGAAAGCACCTGGCACACCATGACCCGTACAATCGACAGCAGCAATAAGCCTCACATCACCTGTATCATACATCCAGTAGAAATCACCACTTACAATATCCTTGGGAAGGAACAGTACAAATGTCTCCTCAAAAATATCTTCCCTCGGGAGCATGGCTCTCTGTATCCTTTCAGCATATCTGATACTTGCTGTAATATCACGGTTCTTTTCTTCAATAATTTGATTTTTCTGCACAAGTTCAGCCGTTCTTTCAGCAACTTTGGCTTCAAGTATTCTCTTCTCCCTTATCAGGTTGCGCTCTCTGATTTTAACATAGAAAATCACGGCTATTACCGAAAGGATGATTACTGAGATGATAAATAGGGGCGATTGGTAGAAAGGTGGTTTTACAATAAAAGAGAATTCAGCTGGTGGGTCGCTCCAGTATCCGGAACTGTTTATAGCTTTTACTTTGAATTTATAATGTCCGGGTGGCAGAACCGAATTGAAAGAGGTGCTGCTGGTTGCTGTCCGCCAGTCCGGGTCGGCCCCTTCAAGCATTACACTGTATCTGACTGATTTGGGATCGAAGAGGCTGATACTGTAATAGGAAAAACTGACCGATTTCTCCCTGTAACTGAGCTTCAGTCCGGCTTTCATTTCCCTGGGCTTATTATTGACTTCCATGCCCGATATGTATACTGCCGGAGGTGTGCCGGGAGGTGGTAATTTCACAGGGTTAAGCATTGTAACTCCGTTTGCCGTTCCAAACCACAGATTCCCCTCAGTGTCCCTGAATGAGGCATTCTTTAATGCTTCAATTCCTGTGAAACCACTGTACTTTGTAAAAGAAGAAATAACTCCAGTTTCAAGATCAAGCCTGTTAAGACCCAGATTGGATCCAATATATAAACCCTTGCCACCGTCAGAAAGTATAAACTTTATGTTATTTGAAAGCAAGCCGTCATTTTCTGTAAATGTCTTCTCCACCTTTTCATCTTTCAGTGCAATGAGACCATTAACAGTTCCAATCCATATTGTTCCGTCGGGCGTTTCCCCAATAGTTTGTGGAATAATACCTTCCCCGATATCTACGACTGTAAATTTTTCAGCACCTGGCAAAAGCTTCGACAGTCCACTCTTCATTTCCGACCCTGCCCATATAACTCCTTTGCTGTCGCAAAAGAGAGATGTGATAATATTTCCTGCCAGACCTTTAATCTGGGTAAACACATAACCTTCGGAGGTTGAAGGATTCCACCTTGCCAGACCATCATTTGTTCCTATCCAGAGATTTTTGTTTTTATCAATTACCATGCCCGTAACAATGCGGTCGGGTGGCAGCATCCTGTTGAGGTCGGTATCGAATATAAACCTTCCCTGTTTGAGATCAAACCTGTAAACACCATTACCGTAAGTACCAATCCACATCCTGCCTAAATCCGGAATAATAAACCTGATATTATTCCCTATCATTACTGTTTTTTCATTGTAAATCTGTATCTTATCTTTGCCCTTCTTTAGAGGGTCAAAAACAGATATTCCGTTATTGGTACCAAACCAGTATCTGCCCGTTTCATCGCATGAGATAGCCCATACATTGTTATCAGGAAGAATATCTGGTGTATTGTATGTAATAAAATGATCCCCCTTGTAAATACTCAGTCCTTCATAATGGTCGGCAATAAGAATATTTTTCTCCTTATCCTCAAAAATTGAATGAATATTCAAAGCATTCAGTCCGTTGCTATTATTGTAAATTGTGGTCTTATCTCCTGTAAAAACCGTAATGCCTCCACCCCATGTTCCTACCCAGATATTACCCCTGTAATCTTCGGCAAAGCATGAGATAAACATTCTGGAAAGTCCGTTCAGGATATCAAATATCTTCATCTCCCCAGTAGCGGCATCCTGCCTGTAAAGTCCGCCATTATGAAGTCCATACCAGTAATTGCCTTTTGAATCCTGAAACATCGCCACCACGTTGAAATAAGTTGTCAATCCTTTAGGGGAAAATGTAAGAAAGGTGTCCTGTTCAGCATTATATTTTTTTATAAATGCATCGGTGATACAGAAAAGGTTGTTATTTCTATCAATATAAATACTGAAAACCTGATCGCTCAAACCTTCTCTTCCAGCATAATGTTTTCCATGCAATACAGTATCTGCTGCTTCTGGAAATCTTATTCTGTACGCTCCGCTTGCCGAAGTGGCAAACCATAACCATGAGCCTGTCTGGGTTACTCCTGTAATATCTCCGCTCACTGAGGAAGAATCAATTCGTGCAATTCTGAACCTGCTCCCGTCATAAAAACTTATCCCTCCGTTCAGGTGGCCAAACCAGATTCTTCCGGTTGCATCCTGAAATATACTTCTTACTCCTCCGGCAGCAAGACCCTGAGCACTTCCGAAGTTTTCGAACCTGTTCCCGTCAAATCTGGAAACGCCACTTTCTGTTCCAAGCCAGATGAAATCAGTTCTGTCCTGAATAATGGTATAAACCTTTGACGATCCTATCCCCTGCTCAACTCCGTATTTTTCAAAATAAACAACCTGGGCATATGACTGCAGTAAGCAGGCATGAAATACCAGAGCCATCAGAAATAATCTGATGGCCTGTTTTGCTGAAATCATTGATAAATACCTCATTTATTATTATTTCGCAATAAAGAAGAATGTACCGTCCTCATCCCTGAGTCCGGTTATCTTTCCGAACTTTGGCTTCTGCTGGTTATTGTTTACTACGGCATTTGTAACATTAATAACAATTTCCTCAATCGGTATGCATGCCTTGGGGTTGTTTGCAAGAGTATTTGCAAAGGTTCTAGTAAACTGTGAATCATCAACTGCAAGCTCATATCCTGCTGAAGAGAACACCTGTGATGATTTCAGCTGTGTTGCGGTATAATCGTCACAACTTCTGATTTTAATGTCGGAACGCATTGCCTGGTAAAAGCTTGGTCCTGATTCGCAGGCATCTGTAACCACAAGCAAATGAGTAAGGTAGTTAACATAAGTCTCCATTGCAGCCCGCAGTGTATTCAGGCTGAAATATGTAAATTCATCATCTCTTCTTGCGTCAACAGGTATCCAGTATCCGACATCATTAATAAATTTACCATGTCCGGCATACCATACAAGAAGCGACTTAACCTGATTGCTCTTTATCAGATCCCTCAACTCGATTGAGAAAAATTTCTCCATATCGGCTTTTGTCATATCTTTCTTGTAAATTATCTGATGAATCTGATAATTTGAAAGAGCTCTTGTCATCATGTTAATGTCTTTTACCGGGCCGTCAAGAGGTGCAAAAGATGTATATTTTGAATTCTCAATGAAAACAACCCATGTTTTGCCCATCGGATTAGAAGCTGATAGCTCTGCCCCTTCCCTGTTAAGCCTGAATTCTTTCTCCTGTACGTTCCCGTAAATATCTTCGGCTATGACAGTAATTTTGTTTTTGTTCAGAATATCTATTGTGGCAGTAAAAGTTGGATTAAGTTCATTCACGGCATAAGCAGCCGTAATACCTTCTATGAAAATAGATTTGATTCTGCTTTCATCGGTAATTTTCCCTTCTATAGCTAGCCTCGGTGAATTGGTGTCAAGATAAATCTGGTCATCCTCAGAAGCGTATGGTGCAATAATTGAAATTTTAGGTGGATTGATTTCTGTCCTTCTCAAATTCAGTTCAATCACCTTTTCATTATTGTATTCATCCCGGGCAAGCACAGTTATTTTGTCAACATCTCTCACATCAACTGTTGCAATAAATTCGGCCTCATTGTTTTTCTTTTCACCTGTCAGAACTTTCTGATTGTTTATTAAAACTTCATCTATCTTGCTTTTATCCCTTATTTTACCTGTTACAGTTATGGATGTTGCATTGCCTTTTATTTCCATTATATTACCGGAAGATACAACAGGTGAAGTAATTTCTATCTCAGGAGGCACCTGTTCCCTGTTAAGCTCATAGAGCATATCCTGTGCCTCTTTTAGAAGCTTCCTTGCTCTTACATCAAACTCTGAAAGAGTTGTTATTTTGTTATAATCTTCTATTGCCTTTTCAAAATTCATCATCTCCTGGTACGATTTTGCCCTGGCAAAATAAGCTTCGGGATCGTCGGGCCTCATTGCTATATATTTGGAGAAATCGGCAATGGCATTCATGTGCTGATTGAACTCCTGATAATAACGGCCTCTTATCATATAATACTCAGGGTTGTTGGGATCCAGAAGAATTGTCTTTGAAATATCATTTATAGCATTTGGATAATCAAGATTGGCTTTATAAATCCTGCTTCTTACGACATAACCCCGGGCATCCTGTGGAGCAGCAGCAATTAATTCATTTACCTGATTAAGAGCATCTGTTCGCCTGTTGCTCCTTAAATAAAGATCTGCAAGTTCAAGGCGGGGCTCAATAAATCCCCTGTCCTTTGCAATTGCCTTTTCAAGTTCACGCTGAGCCATTGCATCATTATTCAGCTTCACATAAACCTTCCCTCGCAAATAATAATTATACGCCGTCTCTTTTATAGTTAATGCTGTATCGGCTGCTTTAAGTGCCTGGTCATACTTCTCAAGACCTATGAGTGCCAGTACTTTTTCCGGATAAACCTCCCTGTTGAGCTTCTCAATTGCTTTTGCCCTGTTGAGATAAACCAGAGCTTCGTCATATTTACCAAGTTTATTGCATACCCTTCCCATACCAA
Source organism: Bacteroidota bacterium (assembly GCA_029552825.1). GTDB lineage: Bacteria > Bacteroidota > Bacteroidia > Bacteroidales > VadinHA17 > LD21. The sequence goes on along the minus strand of JAKPDL010000114.1, from coordinate 5,770 downwards.
CCAGGGAAGGAACATTTTTGGGCTTGAATATCAGGGATTTTTCATAGTCTGCATATGCCTCATTTAACTTTCCGGTGAGTTCATATACTGTAGCCCTTGAATAATAATAAGCAGCATTGGTTGGTTCTGCACTAATAGCATTTGTAAACTGAACTATAGCATCTTCGTACTTATTGCTCTTCATTAACTGGTTCCCAGCCTTATAGGCCTTCTTTCCACTCTGTGCAAATGAAACAGATGTTGCAATAAGCGCCACCAGTACCGTATAAAATATTTTCCCCTTCATATCTCTTAATATTTTTATTTTTCGAATTTCAATTTCTTTCAAAATTAAGAATTTAAACAGATTTTAACAACCCATTATAATTATAAATAATCATTACTTAAAACTTCAAGCACACCCGATTCAAAGAGTGTCTCTGAAATTACCCTTCCTCCTGCAACGGGTGCCTTAATTCCATTCCTGAAATATTTTTGTCCCCTGAATATCCGTGCCTCATCCCACAATCCCTCTGATATAAAATGCTGAAGAACCCTTGCTCCCCCTTCGATAAACAGAGACTGTATGCCTTTATCATAAAGGATTTTACAAATCCTTAATGCGGCAGGCTCATTTTCTTCAAGAAATACAACTTCGGCACCATCGGGCTTAAATTCTCTGTTGCCGGTAAAAACAATTATTCCGCCATCTGTCCTTTTACCAGCAAGGTAACTGCCAATATTTCCCGATCTGCTCAATATAATCTTTACTGGATCTTTACCTTTCCAGTATCTTACATTCAGGCGTGGATTATCTTTCCTGATTGTTTCCCCGCCCACCAGAATGGCTTCTTCCATGGCTCTCCATTTATGAACCAGAACTCTCTCAGCCATTCCGGTAATCCAGTAAGGCCCGACAGGTGAACCTTCGGGCCTTTCAATATCGATGAATCCATCAGCACTCTCTGCCCATTTTAACGTAATATATGGCCTCTTTCGTTCATGATATGTAAAAAATCTTCTGTTAACCCACCGGCATTCATTTTCCATCACGCCCACTTCAACTTCCTTTCCTGCTTTCCGCAGTATGGCAACACCCCTGCCTGAAACTTTAGTGCTGGTGTCAATTGTACCTACCACAACCCGTGGAATACCGGAAGAAATAATCAGATCTGTACACGGAGGTGTCTTTCCGTAATGACAGCATGGTTCAAGCGATACATACAAAGTCGACTCAGGTAAAAGCTCCCGCTTTTTTACCGCATTAATTGCAACCACTTCGGCATGAGGACCACCAGCATAAACATGATAACCCTCCCCCAGAATAACGTCATCATGTACAACAACCGCACCTACCATGGGATTAGGATATGTCAGCCCTTCTGCATTAAGAGCCAGTTCAATACACCTCTGCATGTATTTATGATCCGCTTCTGCCAACATAAGGCCTAAAATAGTAAATTTGAACTATGAATGACAATCTAAGAACAATTAAAGATTTCCGTCATTACCTCCATACAAGGTTGCGTCATCTCTACCCGGCCAGTGAGATAAATTCAATTGCCGACCTTATTATCATGACAATTTTCAATCTCAACAGGTTGCAGCAGATGATGAAACCAGAATATGAAATTTCACCCACCCGCAGAAGAGAGCTCCTGGAAATATGCAATAATCTTGAAAAGGGAAGTCCGGTACAATATGTACTGGGAGAAACTTTTTTTTACAATTGCAGGATAAAAGTCAATCCCGCTACATTAATCCCCCGTCAGGAAACTGAAGAGCTGGTTGATCTGATTCTCAAAGAAAACCCTGGTTTTAAAGGGAAAATAATAGATATAGGTACAGGCCCGGGTACAATTGCAATTGCCCTGGCAAAACATCTACCTTATGCTTCCATAACAGCTATCGATATCTCGGATAAAGCTCTCGAGACAGCCCGTGAAAATGCAAAACTCAATAATGTGAAGGTAAACTTTTTCAAAGCTGATATTTTGAAAGCCGGACCTGAATACTTTCCCGAAAAATTCAATATCCTTGTCAGTAATCCACCCTATGTGCCAGTATCGGAAAAGAAAAATTTACACATCAATGTTAGAGAATTTGAACCAGAAACAGCACTTTTTGTTCCCGACGATAACCCTCTTATTTACTACAGAGCCATTCTTGAAAAGAAAAATTTTCTTCTTGCCCCGGAAGGAAAAATCTATTTCGAAATACATGAAAAAATGGGGAAAGCTCTTAATACACTCATGATTTCATATGGAATCAAAGAAACCAGAATTATCAAGGACCTGAACGGAAAAGAGAGATTTATAACCGGTAAATGAGATAAAAAAAAATACAACCAGAAAATGGCTGAAAACATAAAATACAACGAAGCACTTAAAAAAGCCATGAAGCTTTGTGCTGGCAGGGAATTTTGCAGAAGTGAGATTGAGAGCAGGCTTGAAAAATGGGGGATTCAGCCTGCCGAACGTGAAAAAATACTAAAAGCACTGCAAAAAGATAAGTTCATCGACGAAATAAGGTTCTCAACGGCTTACGCAAGGGATAAATTCAAACATAACCGGTGGGGCAAGGTCAAGATTGCTGTGATGCTAAAATCAAAAGGTATTGATGAGGATACAATTCAGCAGGCTGTTGGCTCAATTGATGAAGAGGAATACATAAATACTCTAAGAAAGCTTATAGAAACACACAGAAAATCGGTGAGGGCAAAAAACTCCTTTGAACTCCGGGGCAAGCTGGTGAGGTTTGCTATCTCTAGAGGTTTTGAGCCTGATCTAATATATCGGATTCTTGAAGAAGAGGAATAAAATCAGGCCTGTATAAGTGATGAAAAAATATAAGCCAGAAACGGGTAAAAGGCAATAAGAAACAATATAATTGTGCCGGTAATATCATAAATAACAAGCTGTTTCCTGTATTCTGCTTCTTTAAGGTATAAAACCGAAAATACAACTCTCATCAGCAGCTGTGCCAGAAAAAAAAGAAAAACACGAAAACCGTAGGGATTCCAGCTGTGTGCTTCAATTATTTTGCCCCTTATTATCAGTGAAAAGCTGTGTGAAAGTCCGCACGAGACACAGGGTTTGCCAGTAATCTTTTCATGTATACACGTCACAGGGTAATTGTTTTTCTGCGGAGAAAAAACAGCAGAATACAGAAATACAATAGCTATGATAAATGCCAGAACTAAATTAATCGTTATGTACGATTTGGTTCTGAATGCTTCAGCGAGCTTTCTTATTAAGGTCATTTTCCAGGCAGGGTGTCACTTTTTTCCTTTTCGCCTTTCTCAAGTACTTCAAGTTGTTCTATCAGTTTGTCTTTTTTGGCTGTACCGGTGGCATTAATCTCTATTTTTTCATCGCCACTTTCAATTTTAATATTTATTTTGGCATCCTCCAGGTCTTTCAATACATCCTTCGAAATATCTTCTTTCACCTCCTCCAACGCCTTCCTGATGTCTGAAGGAATCAGCCTGTCAGCATTACGTCCCAGGTTTCTGGCAATAAAAAGCTGTGAGGTTGAAATAAGAAATGCCAATATACCTATAACAAATGCACCAATAATTAAGCCCTGTGGTGCCCTGTCTCTTGAAGCCTGCGAAAGAGCCACTGCGGCAAGTACTATTGTTACGATGCCCGGAACAATAGCAAGTACCCCTATACATGGTATAACTGCAAGTACAAATGTGATCACACCTGTAATCAGTGCAGCTGTACCAAGTGCCGATCCCGAACTGCTTCTTTTTTCTTCCATTTTACTTATTTTTAAAATTTTACTCTTTTAAGGTCAGAATATTCAGCATATCCTGTTCTAAAGACGTCGAAGGATTTTCAATGATGCGTCCTGCCTCAATATTTTTTACATAAAAAATAAATGTCGGTACACGCTGAATATTAAGAGCCTCATAATTTTCAACCGGAGTATACTTTGTATTATCCACACCTAAAAACTTCACTCTGTCTATGGGAAAGTTAATTGCCGTCAGAATTTTCATAAAACGAGGCACTTCCCTGCGGCTGTCAGGGCACCATGTTCCCATCACAATAAGTATTGAAACATCATTCCTGTCAAGATCCAGAAGTTTTCTGACAACTTCTTCATTGTATTGATAATTGTCATATCCCGGTATAAACCATGTTGAGTGCGGCTGGCGATTTAACCTCTCAGGTGAAAAATAGCCAAGAATCCATGTCTCGGGCTTTGAAAAATCAATCTTTTCCTGCTGTTGCGAATTATTAGGTAAAGCTGTCTGTTTTTTCTCTGTAACCGGTTCTGGAGGTCCAGCAGAGAATGAAACTTTGCCGGTTCTGCATCCAGAAACTGCTAAAACTATTATCAATAGAAAGAGAATAAGTTTTTTCATATGCACTTATAAAACAAGCCTAAGTTATGTTAATTATGAAATAAACACAAGTTTTTTGTTTCTCAGGGGTAATTTTATTCTACCCTGTGAAGCAATATTTCCATAATCTGTTTTGCTGCTCCTGCCACCGAGGTTCCGGGGCCGAAGATAGCAGCCACACCTGCATCGTAGAGAAACTGATAATCCTGAGGTGGGATAATCCCTCCTGCAACTACAAGGATATCATCCCGTTCCAGTTTTCTGAGTTCTTCAATTAGTTGTGGTATAAGAGTTTTATGGCCTCCGGCAAGACTCGACACACCGATTACATGGACATCATTTTCCACAGCCTGGCGTGCTGTTTCTGAGGGGGTCTGGAACAATGGCCCTATATCCACATCAAAACCTATGTCGGCATATCCTGTAGCTACCACCTTTGCACCACGGTCGTGGCCATCCTGTCCCATTTTTGCAATCATTATTCTTGGCTGCCTGCCTTCTTTTGAGGCAAAGAGAGTCACCAGCCTGCGGGCTTCCTCCAGCTCCGCATCATTTTTAAACTCTGATGAGTAAATTCCTGAAATTGAACGTGTCACGGCTTTATATCTCCCTGCTACTTTTTCGAGTGCATATGAAATTTCTCCGAGTGTTGCACGACAGGCCGCAGCTTTTACCGAAAGTTCAAGAAGATTACCCCTACCTGTCCTGGCACATTCCGTAAGGGCATCAAGTGCTGCCCGACATGCTTTTTCATCTCTCTGCGACCGCACCAGAGCAAGTCTTTTTATCTGAGCTTCGCGAACAGCACTGTTGTCAACCTCCAGAATATCAAGAGGTTCTTCCTTTTCCAGCCTGTACTTGTTTGTACCTATAATCGTCTGCAAACCTGAGTCAATCCTTGCCTGTGTTCTTGCTGCAGCTTCCTCAATTCTCATCTTTGGCAGACCCGATTCTATTGCTTTTGCCATTCCCCCCATACTTTCAACCTCCTGTATGTGACCCCAGGCCCTGCGGGCTATCGAATCAGTCAAATATTCAACATAATACGATCCAGCCCATGGATCAATATGTCTGCAAACGCCTGTTTCATTCTGTATATACAACTGAGTATTGCGGGCTATCCTTGCAGAAAACTCCGTTGGCAGCGACAGAGCCTCATCGAGAGCATTGGTATGCAGGCTCTGCGTATGTCCAAAAACGGCCGCCATCGCTTCAATACATGTCCGGCCAACATTGTTGAAAGGATCCTGTTCAGTAAGACTCCAGCCCGACGTCTGACAGTGTGCCCTCAATGCCATCGACTTCGGATTTTTCGGATTAAAGCTCTTTACGATCTTGGCCCAGAGCATCCTTGCTGCCCTCATCTTCGCAATTTCCATAAAATGATTCATCCCTGCGGCCCAGAAAAACGAAATCCTTGGTGCAAAAACGTCA
>JAKPDL010000109.1 GCA_029552825.1 Bacteroidota bacterium | reverse complement strand
CGGAGAACCAGATATCAAAAGAAAAGGAAACGACATAACAATACTCACCATAGGTGCAACACTCTATACCGCAGTAAAAGCTGCTGACATATTGAAAGAAAAATACGGACTCGAAGCAGAAATAATTGATGCACGTACACTGGTGCCCTTCAACTACGAACCAGTAATTGAATCGGTAAAAAAAACGGGACGGATCGTTCTTGCAAGCGATGCGTCATCAAGGGGCTCTTTCCTCAAGGAAATGGCACAGACAATAACAGAGCTTGCATTCGATTACCTTGATGCCCCTCCCGTAGTGGTTGGCTCACGCAACTGGATTGTGCCGGCATACGAGATGGAGAAATATTTCTTCCCACAGCCCGAATGGATTATTGATGCCATTCACTGCAGAATCATACCCCTGAAAAACCATAACCCTGTACACATCTTCTCCGATGAAACCGTAATAAAACTTAACCGTGAAGGTGTTTAGCAAAGATTCATATCTTTGACTGCTGTTATGGACTATTCAGATAAATAAAAACCCGGAGGCATGAAAATTAGGATAAACAACAATTATTTACTGTCACACTTCCCGCCGCCGGATGAACTCCTGAAAATATTCTCAGGTAAAGATCTTCCTGAATACCGCGAAGTAAACGCTCATATCCATACTCCATTCTCTTTCAGTGCCTTCCCCGGTATGGAGATGATTTTCTCCATGGCGACCGAAGAAAATATCAAGGTTCTGGGAATAAACGATTTTTACGTTGCCGACGGATTTGAAGAATTCTTCAAAGGCTGCATCAGCAACGGAATCTTCCCTCTTTTTAACATAGAGTTTATCGGCCTGATGAAAGAGTGCCAGCAAAAGGGAATAAGAATCAACGACCCGAACAATCCGGGACGAATCTATTTCTCAGGCAAAGGACTCGATTATCCGTTTCACCTCGATACTCAACTGCTGGCTGAACTTTCAGCAGTGAAGGAAAAAACCCAGGAACAGCTCCGACAGATGCTCGACAAACTCAATGTTCTGATTACCAGATCAGCGACCGGTCTTAGCCTCAGCTTTGAAGAGGTTAAAAAGAGATTTGCGAGGGAACTGGTAAGGGAAAGGCATCTGGCAAAAGCTGTAAGAATACTTGCAGCAGAAAACTTTGCCACTCAGGAGGAGCAGTTAAAGTTTATTGAAACCCTCTACGGTGGCAAAAAATCAAAATTTGATATGAGCATGCCTGCAGCTCTCGAGAATGAAATCCGCTCAAATCTGCTAAAGGCTGGAGGTGAAGCTTTTGTTGCAGAAGATGAAGAATCTTTCCTTGAACCTGAGAAAATTATAAAAATTATAAAAAGTGCTGGTGGAATTCCCTGTTACCCTGTATTGCTTGATGATGCTCGGGGAAACTTCACCGAATTTGAGAAAGATTATGACAGTCTGTACCATTCATTGATAAGTCTCAACACAGGATGTATTGAACTTATCCCCGGAAGAAACGACCATGATATTCTCAGAGATTTTGCAGAGTTCTTTTACAGGAAAGGCTTTATAATAACCTTCGGTACCGAGCACAACACTCCTGAGCTTGAACCATTGACTGTTAGCGCACGGGGTCACAAAGAGCTCGATCCTGAATTGAAGAAAATTTCATGGAAAGGTGCATGCGTAATTGCTGCTCACCAGTATCTCAGGGCTAAGGGAAAAGAAGGTTATTTAATAACAGGTGAGCCTGATATGGAAATTCGTAATAGATTTGAAGAACTTGGCCGGTGCGTAATAGAGTATTATTTAAAAAATTACTAGAATGAAACCTGAAATTGCCGAACTACTGGAAATATCCCGCTTTTATGGCAGCAACAAGGATTATGTTATAGCGGGTGGCGGTAACACTTCTTTTAAGTACGAAAAAACTCTATGGATTAAAGCAAGTGGTTATCCACTTGGCACCCTTACAGAAGAGGGACTTGTTGCCCTGGACCGTGAGAAACTTAATATTATCTCCCTCAGAGAATATTCCGATGATCCATTAAAAAGGGAAGAAGAGATAAAAAGTGACCTTTCAGCAGCAGTTTATGAGGAATACAGAGGGAAAAGACCGTCGGTTGAAACATCACTGCATAATTTAATAAGATACAGGTTTGTAGTTCATCTTCACCCGGCAGTTATTAACGGGGTGCTTTGCAGCAGAAATGCAAAAAACCTGTGTACAAAACTCTTTGGAAATGAAGCTCTGTTTGTTCACTATACCGATCCGGGTTATACGCTTTTCAAAAAGCTTGAAGATGAGATAAACCTGTGGAGAGAGAAAAACGATAACGACCCGAAAATAATCCTCATCGAAAACCATGGAAGTTTTGTAAGTGCTGATAGTGTTGAGGAAATACATAATATTTACGACAAGATAATACGTAAAATATCATCTATCTACGAACCATTGCCTGACACCACTCCATTACCTTTTAATCCTGTGCTGGAGAAAGTCTTTCCTGCAATAAGAATGATATTATCCGAAAAGAGGCCGAAAGTCATCAGGCACCGGTATAATGCTCTGATAGATATGTTCAGCACCAGCCAGCAGCAGTTCCAGAAGATTTCTCACCCGCTTACACCTGATATGATTGTGTATTGCAAACCCAGGTATATTTACATAGAACAATCATCATCTGCCGAAAGGATACTTGAATCTTTCAAAAATCAACTCGAAAGGTTCAGAAACGAATATGGATTTGACCCCAGGGTGATAGTTATCAAAGGAATGGGTGTTGTTGCTGTGGAGGACAACTACTTTGCTGCAGAGCAGGTTCTTGATGTTTACGAAGACCTCGTAAAAGTAAGTTTTTATGCCTCCTTCTGCGGGGGGATTAAACTTCTCTCGCCAGAACAGGTTGACTTTATTGACAGATGGGAAGTTGAAAACTACCGCAGAAAAGTTTCCAGAGGTTCTGAAGAAGAATACAAACTGGAGAATAAGATTGCAATTGTCACAGGAGCAGCACAGGGGTTTGGTGCCGGTATTGCCGAAGCCCTATTCCGGCTGGGCATGAACATAGTTGTTGCTGACATCAATGAGGAGAAAGGCAGGTTATTTGCCGAAACACTCAATAAAAATAACACAAAAAACCGGTCATTTTTCGTAAAAGTAGATGTTTCGGACCCCGGCTCGGTAAAAAAAATGGTTTACACTGCAGTTGGGGAATTCGGTGGGCTGGACCTCATGATAAGCAATGCTGCAATACTCAGGGCTGGCTCGCTGGAAGAGATGGACCCGGATACGTTCAAAAAGATGACTGAAACCAACTATAACGGCTTCTTTTACTGCACAAAATATGCCTCGGAAGTAATGAAGATACAGAACAGAGAAAAACCTGAATACTTTACTGACATAATACAGATAAATTCTAAATCGGGGCTTAAAGGCAGTAATAAGAACTTTGCATATGCAGGTGCCAAATTCGGAGGTATAGGGCTTACACAGAGCTTTGCCCTTGAACTGGCTCCCTTCAGAATTAAAGTTAACAGTATTTGTCCGGGTAATTTCTTCGACGGGCCTCTGTGGTCCGATCCGGTTACCGGGCTCTTTGTCCAGTATCTGAAAACAGGAAAAGTGCCTGGCGCTAAGAGCATTGAAGACGTAAGGCGTTACTACGAAGAGCAGGTCCCGCTTGGACGCGGTTGCAGGGTCGAAGATGTTGTAAAAGCTATACTTTATGTGATTGATCAGGAATATGAGACTGGTCAGGCAATACCTGTAACCGGCGGACAGATTATGCTGAAATAACCTTTATCACCAGCCCCATTCCCCTTAAATAAACTGGAGAATTAACTTATTTTTTAATAAAATATCAGAGATGAAAACCAAGGCTGTCAGGATATACGGTAAAAGAGATTTAAGACTTGAGGAATTTGAGCTGCCGCCCCTTCAGGATGATGAGATACTTGCGCAGGTTATATCCGACAGTATATGCATGTCGTCGCACAAGGCAGCACTTCAGGGGGCCGACCACAAGCGTGTACCCGACGATGTAGCTGTGAACCCGACCATAATCGGACACGAATTTGCCGGTGTTATCCTTGAAGTTGGCAAAAAGTGGCGTCATAAATTTTCTCCCGGCCAGAAATTCTCCATACAGCCTGCTATGGCTCACATGGGGACACTCGATGCACCTGGTTATTCGTACCGCTATATCGGAGGTGACGCAACATATATTATCATTCCCAGCATTGTAATGGAGGCTGGTTGCCTCCTGCCTTACGAAGGTGATGCATTCTACGCAGCCTCCCTTGCCGAACCGATGTCGTGCATCATAGGAGCATTCCACGCCAGCTTCCACGTACCACCCGGAACCTATATACATGAGATGGGCATCAGACCAGGAGGCAAAATGGCAATACTCGCAGGAACAGGCCCGATGGGACTCGGTGCCATCGACTATGCACTCCACTGCGAAAGAAAACCTTCCCTGCTAGTGGTAACCGATATCGACGAGAAAAGGCTTGCACGTGCACAATCACTCTTTTCTCCTGAAAAGGCAGAAAAAGAGGGAACCCGGCTCGTTTATGTCAACACCGGAAAGATTGATTCACCAGTTATGTATCTCAAAAACCTTACAGGAGGTACTGGTTTTGATGATGTTTTTGTGTTTGCACCAGTAAGGCAGGTAATCGAGCAGGCCGATGCCATACTAGGTTTCGACGGATGTCTCAATTTTTTTGCCGGACCGGCCGACCAGAGTTTCAGTGCAGAAATAAACTTCTATAATGTTCATTATGCCTTTACCCATATTGTTGGAACTTCTGGCGGAAATACCGACGATATGCGCGAAGCTTTAAGGTTAATAAGCGAAGGAAAAATTAATCCTGCCGTTATGATAACACATGTTGGAGGCCTCGACTCGGTAATCGAAACAACTCTTAATCTTCCCAACATTCCAGGAGGTAAAAAACTAATCTACACAAACATCTCCATGCCGCTTGTTTCACTCTACCAGCTTGAAGAACTGGGAAGAACCGACAACTTTTACAAGGGCCTCCATGAAATTGTTGCCCGCAACAATTATATCTGGAGCCCAGAAGCGGAGCGATACCTGCTGGCAAACTCAAAACCTATATAGTTATCCCAACTCAAACATACCTCTGTGGCAAAATCAACTGCAGTAGCAATAATCTTTTCCCACTCCCTGTAGTCAAGCTCCAAAATATCTGATGGTTTAATATTTCCGTTGTAAAATGCAAATATTAGTCCTGCATTGAAATTATCCCCTGCTCCTATGGTGCTTACAGGCTCGATCTTTTTTACCGGAAATTCTCCCGAAAATGAAGGTGTCCTTACATAAACACCTTCAGTGCTATTAGTGTAAATAATACACTTACTAAATTCCTTCAATGTTTTCCAAACCTCATCTGCATTTTCCAAACCGAGTATATTTTGGAAATCTTCATGTGAGCCACGCACTACAGTGGAAATATTTATATTTTCCATTATCAGGGGTTTAAGCTTTCCGAGCTCATGAAGATGGGAGCTTCTGAAATTGGGATCATAAATTACTAGAGCATTGTTTTCCGAAGCACTCCTCAGCAGCTTCATCACGCTGCTTCTAACCTCTTCTGTAATAGCATATATAGACCCAAACAGAAAGATATCATCTTTCCCTATTACGGGAAGTTCAGTATTGAGGCGCTGTGAGGGATAATTTTTATAAAAGGTATAATGTGCATTGTTGTTTTCATCGAGAAATGCAAGTGCCAGCGCGGTGTTTCCTCTGGTAAACCTGTAAACGTATGATGTATCGACGCCATTACTTCTCAAAAAACTGTCAATCAATCTCCCGGGATCGTCGGCACCGAACTCACTAATAAATGATACCGGTAACCCTGCCCTCCCGAGTGAAACAGAAGTATTAAGCATGGCACCGCCTGCTTTTGCAGCACGGGGTTCCCCGCCACTGAAAATAATGTCAACAAGTGCTTCACCAACAGCAAAAATCCTCCTCATCACTCAGATCATCCGAAAATACGGGAAAGAAATGCAAGTGAAGTGCCTGCAATAATAAAGATTAGCAGATATACCGACAAAACTATTATTACCAGCACTCCGATATATAGCCAGTAAGCTTTTAGGTTTCTTAAAGCCATTGTTAATTCCTCCGAGCTTAGCTTCTTTATTGCTCTCGATGTGTGCTGCGAAAACCTTAAGAGATAATAAAACGGGAAAAAATAAATTATGGCAAAAATGACCATGAAAACAATAAGCATTATCCTTGCTGCACCTGCCATTAAACCGACACTTTCCATATCATCCACACTCTCAAATTCACTTAAGCCAGGTAATGAATTAAGCAACACACCGGCAATTACACAACCCAACAGCATCAACCCGATAAAGACAAACCCGAGAATTGCAAAAAACATGGTCCATTTTCTTGTTGTATCGAGATAGCTCAAGGCATCTTTCCCCAGTTCTATCTTTTTATCTTCCTGTAAATTTTCCATTATTAAGCATTTAATTTATCCAAATCATTTTTCCTTAAAAAAATTCAGTATCTGTATCAATCTCATACCTTAAACTTCCCCAACTTTAACCTTTTAACCTTAAACCCCGAACCTCGAAACATTGAACCCTTAACCCTTAAACCCTTGAACCAGCAAACCCGTTAACCCTTGAACCAGCAAACCCGTTACCAGCAAACCAGCAAACCCGTGAACCAGTGAACCCGTAAACCCGTTAACCAGCAAACCCGTTAACCAGTGAAACCCTAACCCTTATACAAAGGCCCATAAGTCATACATGCCCTGTAATCTGCTCCTTCCTTTTCCATTCCGAAAGCGTTCCAGGTACTAGGACGGTAAATTTTTTCCTCAGGCACATTATGCATGCACACAGGTATTCTTAGCATTGAGGCAAGTGTTATGACATCAGCTCCGATATGTCCATAGCTCGATGCGCAGTGGTTTGCTCCCCAGTTTGCCATTACTGAATATACGTCGACAAACGGACCTTTGCCTGTGAGGCGTGGTGCAAACCATGTCGTCGGCCATGTTGGGTCGGTTCTCTGGGTCAGAATCTTATGCATATCGGGAGGCAGTTCAACTGTATATCCTTCTGCCAGTTGCAAGACAGGTCCAAGTCCTTTTATCAGGTTTACTCTCATTATTGTGATTGGCATCACGCCTTTTGTATCGAACTGTGATGAGAAGCCTCCGCCCCTGAAGTATCCGGTATTTGCCGGGGGCCATACGGTTGCCTTCAGGCAGGCTTCAACATCCTTTTCAGTTATTTCCCAGAATGGTTTGATGACACTCTTACCACCTTTAGTCTGGCGTCCTGTGAAATCAAGCGATGAAGCCCCGGAATTTATTAGATGGATTATCCCATTTTCAGCCAACCCTGTCGGTTTCTTACCTGTAACCCGTTTTATAGCATCAGGGCTCCAGTAAGTGCGTATATCTGAAAACATCTGGGCAGTATTGGTAAGAAGATAACCGAATAGCATTGGAACGCCGTTCATGGCATCGTTTTCAGTTGCAACAAGGTAGGGAGGTCTTATGCCGTTCCAGTCGAATGATGAGCAGAGAATCGCTTCAAGAAAATCACCGTTAGGCATGAAATCAGTCCATTGACGCTGACCCTGGAAACCTGCGAGAATGGCATTATGACCGAGTGCTTCCTCACCGAAGCCTAAATCTTTCAACCTTGGATTCCCTACCATCAGATCGCGGGCTATAATGGTCATCTTAACTACAGTTTCCCAGTCTTTGTCCTTCTGTTCACGCGTTCTAGGCTTTTTGTTCAGGTCTTTTCCTTCTTTACAATATTTCTTTGTCCATGCAAGTGCCCTCCTGAATTCTTCCCTGTCGTATATCTCAAGATTCATCCTCCGGATAAATTCAGACATATCAACATATTCATTCCGCATTCCGAGGTAATCCTGAAAGAAATCTTCCCTCACTATTGAACCGGCTATGCCCATGGAGACAGAACCCATTGAGAGGTATGATTTCCCTTTCATGTAAGCAACTGAAAGCCCGGCTTTTACAAAGCGAAGTATCTTTTCCTTCACATCCTCGGGGATAGTCTCATCACCTGCATCCTGCACATCACGGCCATAAATTCCGAAGGCTGGAAGTCCCTTCATGCTATGGCCGGCAAGAGCTGCGGCAAGGTAAACCGCACCCGGGCGCTCGGTGCCGTTAAACCCCCATATTGCCTTCGGTATCAGCGAGTCCATGTCAATTGTTTCCGTGCCGTAACACCAGCAGGGCGTCACAGTGAGACTGACACCCACACCCTGTTTGCGAAACTTCTCAGCACACATTGCTGCCTCTGCTACACCACCAATGCATGTGTCGGCAATAACACATTCAACAGGCGAGCCATCCGGATACCTCAGATTCGATGAAATCAACTTTGCCGCATTCTTTGCCATGTTCATGGTCTGCTTCTCAAGAGCTTCCCGTACACCCATCATTCGCCCATCAATAGCAGGACGAATGCCTACTTTCGGAAAATCACCGATAAGACGTATATATCCCGAACTCTTTTTTGTTTTCTCTATCGCCATAACAAGATATTTTTACTGGTTTTAACTTTTAACAAATATAATTTTAATAATTCAATTGTTTATTTTTCTGAATAAATTATTGAGTTTCATTATACCTGTTATTTGTGCTGTAGAGATTCATTGAAGAAAATTATTTTATATCCTGCACGCATCAAAATGAAAAATATAACGTCTTTATTGTGAATTTAACAACAAAAACCTGAATCAGATGAAAATCAGTAAATCTTTAATTATTACCGCACTGTTACTTATATTGACTTCCTGTGTTGACGGGCAGTTTTACAGGACAGTACGGGGTAACGGCAACGTGGTAAAAAAAGAAAGGCCTGCTTCCTACTTCGATGGTATAAGTGTCAGCACCGGCATCGATGTGTATCTCAGTCAGGGTGACGGGGAAAAAATTATCGTTGAAGCCGATGAAAATCTTCACGATTACCTCGTTACAGAAGTAAAAGACAGAACTCTCAGAATATATTTCGACGATGTAAGCATCCGCAGTGCCGAAAGAAAGAGAGTCTATGTAACCATGAAAGATGTGACGAAGCTCAAAACAAGCAGCGCGGGTGATATTATAGGGGAGACGCCCGTAAAATGCGGGGATATTCTTCTTGAATCCAGCAGTGCCGGAAACATCAGGCTTGAACTTTATGCCCGTAATGCTAATGTTAAGATAAGCAGTTCAGGCGATATCAGCCTCACCGGTGAAGCAGAGACTCTTAATGCTGACCTCAGCAGTGCGGGTGATCTTAATGCATGGGACTTCAAAGTAAAAGATGCAGATATAGATGTATCCAGTGCCGGGGATGCCGACATTTATGTAACTCACAAACTGGTGGCACGTGTATCAAGTGCCGGGGATGTCAGATATGCTGGAGAGCCTGAAATTATTGATGTCAGAACTTCAAGTGCAGGAACAGTCCGCAAAAGATAAACAGTAGCAGAAAATTAATTTTTTATGTGCAAGCTGCCGGAGCAATTCCGGCGGCTTTTTTTATCTTTGTACAGCAAGGAGCCGCTTAAAACAACTTAAAATATTTAAAATGAAAGAGAACATTAATGTTAACGTAAACGGAGTGTCAGACTTTATCTCCCTTGAAGAGATAGCTGCTCACTCAAAGCTGGCGGTCAGGCACCTTGAAACTCTTCTTTCGGGAACCGGACCGGGCAACGATTTCCTTGGCTGGCTTAGACTGCCAGAAAATGCAGGCACGCAGACAGCAAGAATAGAAAAGATAGCGAAGCACCTGCGGTCAGTTTCAAACACTACTGTTGTTGTAGGTATAGGAGGCTCATACCTGGGTGCCAGAGCTGTTATTGAAGCTCTTTCACACTCTTTTCCACACCATCAGAAAGATAAAAACCACGAAATAATATATGCAGGTCATAATGTTTGCGAGGAGTATATGGCCGATCTTCTTGAAGTACTCGAACATCGAAATTATTCCGTTATAGTGATCTCGAAGTCGGGAACCACAATGGAGCCGGCTATTGCTTTCAGGCTTATCAAAGACCATGTTGAAAGGAAGTTCGGCAAATCAGTAGCAGCCGACCGCATAGTTGCAATCACTGATGCAACAAAAGGCGCACTGAGATCACTGGCCGAGCTTAACGGTTACGAAACCTTCGAAATACCCGATGATATTGGAGGTCGCTATTCAGTTCTTACTCCAGTAGGCCTGTTGCCAATAGCGGTTGCAGGAATAGATATCCGTGAACTTATTGAAGGGGCAAAGGCTGCTGCGGCTATTACCCGCGACAACAAAGATCCTCAGAAAAATCCAGCACTTATATACGCAGCTACCAGAAATCTGCTGCTTCAAGCTGGTAAACCTCTCGAGATTATGGTGAACTTCCATCCCAAATTGCACTATTTTGCCGAATGGTGGAAACAATTATTCGGAGAAAGTGAAGGAAAAGAGGGCAAAGGCATATTCCCTGCTTCAGTCGACTTCACAACTGACCTCCATTCACTGGGACAGTACATACAGGAAGGACAGAGGATACTTTTTGAAACCGTGCTTTCCATAAAATCGTCACCTGCAAAGGTTAAAATACCTGTGGAAAAAGACGATCAGGACCAGCTGAACTATCTTGCAGGGAAACAACTTGGTGAGATCAACAAAAGCGCTGAGATAGGAACCATTATTGCCCACACCGAAGGAGGGGTTCCGGTGATATCGGTTAACATACCTTCCCTTGATGCATATTATCTAGGACAGTTGATATACTTCTTTGAGATCTCATGTGCCATAAGCGGATACATTCTTGATGTGAATCCCTTCGATCAGCCTGGAGTTGAGGCTTACAAGAAAAACATGTTTGCCCTGCTGAATAAACCAGGCTATGAGGAAGCAGGCAAAAAACTCAGGGAAAAACTAAAACAATAACATATAAATTTTGAATTATGGGTCTGGAACTTAGAAAGAACTTCATGTGGTCGCTGGTTGTGCCAACCAGCATGGGTGTTCGAATTACGCCCGTAAATTTTCAACCTGTGCATTGCAGTGATACATACGTTATGCAGGCAACGAGTGCCGAATCGAATGTTGCAAGTGTATCATCGTACCTGGGGTTACCGGTAAAGGTGCTCACTACATTTGTTAAGGATAGTCCCATTGCAAGGTTCATTAAGGACAACCTTGCAAGCAGGCATATTGTATGGGAAGGTGTCGAAGTTGAGCAGGGAGGCCCGTGGGGATACCGCCATCAGTTCAACATAGCTGATACGGGTTATGGACCTCGAGGCCCAAGAGTCCACAATGACCGTGCCGGCGAGGTGGGCAGAACACTTAACGTAAAAGATTTTGACCTCGAAAGACTCTTTGCGAAAGAAGGAGTTCAGATACTACATATGTCGGGGCTTATAGCAGCCCTTTCTCCAGATACAAGTAACTTCTGCCTTGAGCTTGCACGCAAGGCAAAAAAACATGGCACGCTGGTATCATTCGACCTGAATTATAGAGCTTCATTCTGGAAAAACCGCGAAAAGGAACTTTCTGCTGCTTTCAGCGAGATAGCTTCCCTATCCGACATTCTTGTTGGTAATGAAGAAGATTTTCAGCTCAGCCTGGGCATTGAAGGTCCGGAAGCAGGCGGCAAAGATATCGCATCAAAAATAGAGAGCTTTAAGGAAATGATTTCACGAGTACGGAAAAGCTATCCTGGTGCGAAAGTGTTTGCCACCACCCTCAGGGAGGTGATAAATGCTAACAGGCACCTGTGGGGAGCTATTATGCTTGAAGGTGAAACATGGCATGTTATAGAACCGCGTGAGATTTTTGTGCTCGACCGCATTGGTGGTGGCGACGGCTTCGTAGGTGGATTACTCTATGCTATTCTTAAAGGCTGGGAACCTGAGAAATGGATTCAGTTCGGATGGGCAGCAGGAGCTATGGCAACAACCTTCATGACCGACTACTGCCAGCCAGCCGACGAAGAACAGATATGGAGCATCTGGAAAGGGAACGCCCGCGTCAGGAGATAATTTTCTTCCGCTCCAAAAATTCATCAAGTACCTGTGTGAGATCGGGATAGCCGATCTCCTGCAGGTCGTAATAGACCCTTGTGGTGGGCTTCTGAATGTTAATAATCCTGTTCAGGTCGATAGGCGTTGCAATGATCACGCTGTCGCAGTCAGTGTTATTGATAGTCCTCTCCAGGTCGCGCAGTTGTTGTCTCCCGTAACCCATGGCCGGCAGAACAGTGCCTATTTCAGGATAGGTCCTGAATGTCTCAACAAGCTTGCCTACTATGAAAGGCCTCGGGTCAACGAGCTGGGAGGCTCCATATCTTCTGGCGGCAATAACACCTGCACCTATCTTCATCTCACCATGTGTAAGTGTCGGACCATCCTCCACTACAAGAACCCTCCTGCCTCTTATGACAGAAGGATTCTCAGTCTTCACAGGCGATGCTGCATCAATAACAACAGCACCGGGATTAACCTTGCTTATGTTTTCCCTTACAATCTGCACTGCATCGGGTGAAGCAGTGTCTATCTTGTTTATTATCACCACATCGGCAATTCTTAAATTTACTTCCCCTGGATAATATCTCAGTTCATGCCCTGCCCTGTGAGGATCTGTAACAGTTATCATCAAATCGGGTACAAAAAACGGAAAGTCGTTATTCCCTCCATCCCAAACAATAACATCACATCCCTGAGGGTCGTTCTCGGCTTCCTTTAAAATTGCCTCATAATCAACTCCGGCATAGATTACATTACCTCTTACAATATGCGGCTCATACTCCTCCATCTCCTCAACGGTGCAATTATATTTCTCGAGGTCTTTTATTTCAGCAAATCTCTGAACTTTTTGTGATTCAAGGTCGCCGTAAGGCATGGGATGGCGTACAGCTACAACCTTAAGTCCCTTCGACATAAGAATCTCGATCACCCTCCTTGAGGTCTGGCTCTTTCCACATCCTGTTCTTACAGCCCCTACAGCTATAACAGGTTTATTACTCCTTTTCATTGTTTCAGCCGGACCCAGCAGCATAAAGCTTGCACCTGCTGCATTTACAATGGCACTAAGGGACATCACTTTCTGATAGGGCACATCACTGTACGAAAAAACACATATATCGGTTTTTGTCTCCCTTATCAGCCGGGGTAGTTCTTCCTCCGGATAAACTGGAATGCCCTCGGGATATAACCTGCCTGCAAGACCGGCAGGATATTTCCTTCCCTCAATATCCGGAATCTGTGCCGCTGTAAAGGCAACAACCCTGTAATATTCATTATCCCTGAAATAAACATTGAAGTTGTGAAAATCTCTTCCTGCTGCTCCTATAATGATGACATTCTTTACAGCCATATTAATCTTCTATTATAAATATTTTTAATCCACCAAATTTAATACTTCCCCCAAGATTACTCTAACTTTTTTAAAAAATCCCTGATTAAAATCAATTAACAGCATTTAATTTATTTCTACCATTAAAAATATTTTTCACTTTCCCGTAATCTTCTGAATTAATAATACGTTATCACTTCTAAACACCTAAAAAATTTGTAAGGTTGAATAACTTTATGACAAATTCTTTGTAGTATTGAAATTGAATATAAATAATGAACGTACTGGCTCACATATATCTGTCGGGTGATTCAGACAAGATAATCATCGGGAATTACATAGGCGACTATGTAAAAGGGAGAGATTATCTTAAATATCCTGAGCTTGTACGTAAAGGGATCATACTTCACAGGCACATTGACGCATTCACCGACAGGCATCCTGTTGTTCACCGAAGCAAACTCTTTTTTTCGAGAAAGTATTACAAATATGCTGGTGTTATTGTTGACATTTTATATGATCACTTCCTGACAAAAGAATGGGATTTCTTTTCGAGAAAACCTCTTGAAAGTGTTACTTACAACTTTTACCGTGCACTTGTTAATCATTATGAGATATTGCCCGATAATGTAAGGAAGATGATGCCGTTTTTTATTATAAATAACTGGATTGAATCATACCAGACCGTCAAAGGGATCAAGCGCGTACTAAACGCTCTGAGCAAAAGATCATCCCTCCCTAACGAAACACGTTGGGCAATTAAAACATTTAAGAAAAATTATTTCTCACTTCAGGATGACTTTATGGAATTTTTTCCACAGCTGATTGATTATGTGGAAAAAGATTTCGGAATTCCGCTATCTCACGATATCAGCATCCCTTTCTGAAGAGTACATATTTCTTTTCAAATTAGATATTCGTGCCTTGCGACATCGAGCCTGAGGAAGATAAACAGAAGCAGGGTAAAACCCCAGAGAGAGCTGCCACCATAGCTGAAAAAAGGAAGCGGAATGCCAATGACTGGCAAAATTCCGGTAGCCATTCCTATATTTACAAAGAAATGTATCAGCAGTACTGATATCACACCGTAACCGAAAATACGGGAGAAAGCTGAGCGCTGCCGCTCTGCAAGAAAAAGCAAACGCAGCAATAGCAAAACATAAAGGCCAATTACTACTGTGGCACCAACAAAACCCCACTCCTCACCCACTGTGCAGAAAATAAAATCTGTACTCTGTGCTGGAACGAATCTGAATTTTGTCTGGGTTCCCCTTAAAAAGCCTTTCCCCAGGAAACCTCCAGAACCAATTGAAATGACCGACTGATTTATATTATAACCCGATCCGCGCGGATCTGATTTTATGCGCAAAAGTATTTCAATCCTCTCCTTCTGATGTGGCCTTAATGCATTATTATACAGATAGTCAACAATATTTACGTACAATACACTGCCAAGTACAAACAGGTATATAATAAGTACTCCTTTAGCCTTGTACCTGTATATGTGCCATAAAAAGGCAATCCCTGAAAATATGAGGCTAAGAATCAATATTACATTGATATTTAATGACTTTAACAGAAAATGATTTACTGAATAAATAATACCTCCGACGAGCAGGAAAATAAACATCCCTTTAAGAACTGTTTTGAAGCTCCTTGCCACAGTAAAGGAAAGAAGAAAGCCCGCAGCGATCAGACCTGAAACAACATACAATTGGTTAAACAACAGGGTAAAAAAGAATAGAACAATCATGAGAATGCCTGTTACAAACACGTAAGGGCTCAGGCCTTCCCTGAAGAGGACAATAAAGAAACTCAGATAAACAACAGTGGTTCCCATATCGGGCTGCATGGCTATCAGCAATGCAGGAAGCAGAATGATACCTGTTGCAGGCAGCAGTACACTAAGCCGTGTCAGTTCCTGTCCTTTTGAATTCAGGTACCGGGCAATAGCAAGCGCCGTACCTGCTTTTGCAAATTCCGAGGGCTGAATACTCACAGGTCCTATTTCAAACCACGCTCTCGTGCTATATACTTCTTTCCCAAAAATTAGTACTGCAAAAAGAAGTAAAATGAAGAACCCGTAAATTATGTAGGCAAAAAAGAAATAAAAACGATTGTCGATATAAAGAAGTGCAACAGCAAATATCAGTGTTGTAATAATCCATACCATCTGCTTTCCATAACGCTGGGAAAAATCGAATATCTTTGTGTGTTCTTCATTATAGACCGCAGCATATATATTAAGCCAGCCCAGTATTACAAGAAGCAAAAATATTACAATGGTAATCTTGTCAACAGCCCTCCATATATTCACTCTTCTCTCCATCCATTCATCAGATTTAGGTTGAGAATATAATCTTCGAGCGACTTGTTAGTGATTGTTCCCTTCAGGTATTTTTCGATTAAAAGTCTTGCAACAGGAGCAGCATAAGTAGCACCAAAACCTGCATTTTCGACATATACTGCTATGGCAATCTGTGGTTTTTCTTTTGGAGCAAATGCAATAAATATAGAATGGTCTTTACCATGAGGATTCTGTGCTGTCCCCGTCTTACCGCAAACAGTTATACCATCTATTGCTGCAATTCTTGCAGTAGCACCGGTACCTCCATTAACAGCCTCTTCCATTCCCTTTATTATCCATTCAAAATTCGATGTATCAATTTCAATTGTATGTTTTTCTGTCAGTCCCCTGGTGACATTCATGGAATCACCGATTGCTCTAACAATATGAGGGCTGTAATAGAATCCCCTGTTTGCTATCGCTGCTGTCATATTAGCCATCTGTAGAGGAGAAACACCTATCTCTCCCTGCCCAATCGCCAGAGATATTACAGTGAGTGCTTTCCAGCGGCCTTTACCATAACGGGAATCATAAAACGACACTGTAGGAAGAATCCCCGATTTTTCATTTACAAGGTCTGAGCCCAGACTTCTGCCTATTCCAAACTGCAATAAATAATTTCTCCATTGCTCATATGCATCACTAACCGATTTATAGGCAGGATTTTCTAGAATTCTTCTGAATACCTGGCAGAAATAGGCATTGCACGAGTTCTTTATTGCTCCCACAAGGTCAAGCGGTGATTCGTGTATATGGCATCCTACGAAAAGATAACCCGGATTGCATCCGAAAATTGTCGAAGGAGAAATGACTTTCTCCTGAAGGGCGATGAGTCCGTTAACTGTTTTAAATGTTGATCCCGGAGGATATGAGGCCATAATTGCCCTGTTGAATATCGGCATGGTTGTATCAGCCTGCAGCTTTGCAAAGTTTTCTGATCTGACCCTACCAACAAGCAGTGAAGGATCATAAGTGGGAGAAGAAACCAGGGTCAAAATCTCCCCTGTTGCTGGTTCAATGGCAACAATACTCCCCGACTTGTTTTTCATCAGAGTTTCAGCATATTCCTGAAGATCTGAATCAATGGTACATACAATATCCTTTCCCTGAACTGCTGCAGTGTCGAGCCTCCCCTCCTCATACGAACCTTTAACCCTTCCGTAAACATCCACCAAAAATATCTTTACCCCTTTCTTTCCCCTCAATTCAGCTTCGTATGCTTCTTCAATGCCCGTTTTCCCAATGTAATCACCCGGCTTGTAATAAGGATTATTCTTAATAACATTTTCGTCAACCTCACTTACATAACCCAATACATGTGCAGCAATAGGTTTTGAATATTTTCTGAGTGTTCTTGTCTGGACATAGAAACCGGGGAACATGAACAATTTTTCCTGAAAGCCGGCATATATTTCGGAAGAAATCTGCTTCATAAATATTGAAGGAACCCTTTTTGAATAACTTGCTGCTGCCTTCATCCTCTCCCTGAAATACTCCCTGGTGATATTCAGTGATTTGCAGAATTCCCCCGTGTCAATCTTTGAAACCTGTCCGGGAATTACCATCAGATCATACGCCGGCTGGTTAAATACCAGCAGTTTTCTGTTGCGGTCGTATATCAGTCCGCGTGCAGGATATTGAGTAACATAACGTAAAACATTGTTTTCGGCTGATATGCGGTATGAAGTTTCAACCACCTGAATCTGAAAGAGCCTCGCAAGAAGTATAACAGCCGGGATAATAATCAGAGCTGCAACTATTATTCTTCTGTTGACATAAAGATCCTTCATTACAAACCTCTATCGGCCTTTCCTTATATACTCTGCAAAAATGATAAATATAACTGTAAAAACAGTGCTGAAAATTACTTTTAAGAATGTCCTGAAAAAACCTTCAAAGCTGAATATTTCGAGGTAAAAAAGAACCAGATGGTGAACAGCAACAACTAAAAGGGCATAAAAGAAAAACCAGTTAAATCCGTAAGCTACCATAGAAAGTTCTCTATCCGCCACATATCCGTCACGGGGTGAAATAGCCCTCAGAATATAGGGCCTGGCAAAACCTGCAGCAACGGTAGCCCCGGCATGCATGCCAGCTGTACCCATAAAAATATCTATAAAAAATCCTGCAAAAAATGATATAATCAGCAAAAGCCAACCTGATATTTCATAAGGCAGCAGCAGAACAAATAGAATGTAAATATATGGATTTACATATCCGCTAAACTGTATGTTGTTAAATACAAAAACCTGCAACAGTAGCAGCACTATATATATAATAGTATATCTTAACAGCTGATTAATCATTGAAATCCCTTTTCAAGATTTAACTGTTCCTCCTGCCTTTTATTTCTTATTACTTTCACATAAGTGAGCTTTCTGAAGTCAGTGGCAATACGAACTTTTATCGAATAAAAATCGCTGCCCGATTTCTTGAATTCACTTATCGTCCCAACCATAATTCCTGGTGGGAATATTGCCGAGTAACCTGTGGTTACAATAGTATCACCTTCATTTAATGCAACATGCTGTGGTATATCATTTAAAACGGCATACCTGTTGTCTTTCCCATCCCATATGAGTGAGCCAAAATAGTCATTCGACTTTATTTTGCTGCTGAGTCTGAAATCCGTATTTATCACTGGCATTACAATGGAATAATTGTTTGATGATGCCACGGTGATGCCAGCCACACCCCATGGACTTATTACACCCATATTTACGTCAACGCCGTCATCCTTACCCCTGTCAATAGTAAAATAATTCTTTATTCTGTTGACAGAATTATTAACCACACTTGCGGGAAGTACTTCATATTGGGCTCCTGAAGCAGTATCATTTATCTGTAAAAAGGATGAGTCGGTTTTTATTATATTTTTTTCTATCAGATTCCAAAGTGCAGTGTTTTCAGCCTGCAGATCGTCATTTATCTTTTTGATTCTAAGATAGTTTTTTGTGTCAGTAATTACCCCTTCCCATGCAAGGGTTAGTTTTCGTACACCTTTGATTAACTGAGAATTATGATATCTATATGAATTACTGATGAGATAAACTGCTATCATTTCAAGTAGGATAAACAGAATTATTCTGTTGTACTTTACAATAAAAAGTAGCAGATTTCTCATTTACCTTTTCATCTTATCCCATCAGGAACTGGAATTTATCAATGTTTTTAAGTGCTACTGCCGTACCTCTTGCCACCGCTCGCAGGGGATCCTCTACCACATGAAAATTAATGTTTATCTTGTCGGTAAGCCTCTTATCGAGTCCTCTGAGCAGAGAGCTACCTCCAGTCAGGAAAATACCTTTATTGACGATATCTGCATAAAGTTCAGGGGGTGTCTGTTCCAGCACATTCAGTACTGCAGCCTCGATTTTTGACAGTGATTTGTCGAGGCAATAAGCTATCTCCTGGTATGAAACCGGCACTTCAATAGGCAAACTGGTCATGATATTTGGACCTCTCACTATAAAATCTGGAGGTGGATTATCAATATCGGGCAATGCAGCACCAACTGCAATTTTGATATCTTCTGCTGTCTTCTCTCCTACCTTAATGTTATGCTGATGCCTCATATATGCCTGTATGTCGGAAGTAAAGCTATCGCCTGCAATCCGGATCGACTTACTGCATACGATACCTCCAAGGGCTATTACGGCTATTTCGGTTGTACCACCTCCTATGTCCACTACCATTGAGCCTTCGGGAGCTTCAACATCGAGTCCTATACCTATGGCTGCAGCCATTGGTTCATGAATAAGATATACATCCCTGCCCCCCGCATGTTCCGATGAATCGCGCACAGCTCTTATTTCAACCTCTGTACTGCCTGAGGGAATGCCCACCACCATCCTTAACGACGGTGTAAAAAGTTTTGAACCTTTGTTTATCATTTTAATCATACCCCTTATCATCAGCTCGGCAGCATTGAAATCGGCAATGACACCATCCCTCAGCGGTCTTATTGTAACAATATTTTCATGTGTCTTTCCATGCATCTGCCTTGCCTGTTCACCAATAGCTATCAGTTTGCCGGTATTCCGGTCAATCGCCACAATCGAAGGTTCATCAACAACCACCTTGTCGTTGTGAATAATTACAGTATTAGCCGTCCCGAGGTCTATAGCTATCTCCTGTGTCAAAAATGAAAATAGTCCCATAACTCCTTATTATCAATGTTTAAAATGCCTTATACCTGTAAAAACCATTGCCATTCCATGTTTATTGCAAAAATCTATTGATTCCTGATCCCTTACCGACCCACCAGGCTGAACAACAGCCGTTATACCTGCCTTGTGAGCAATTTCTACAGAGTCGGGGAAAGGAAAGAAAGCATCAGAAGCCATCACAGCACCTTTCAGATCAAAACCAAACATTCCTGCTTTTTCCACTGCCTGCCTGAGAGCATCAACCCTCGAAGTCTGACCTGTACCGCTGGCACATAGCTGCTTGTTACGAGCCAGTACTATAGCGTTCGATTTTGTATGCTTCACAACCTTGTTTGCAAAAACAAGATCCTCATATTCCCTGCTATCGGGCACCCTCTCTGTAACAGGTTTCATATCAGCAACATCCTCTGTGTGCATGTCCCTTTCCTGCCACAGAACCCCATTAAGAATACTTCTGTAAACAAACGGGGAAACATCAGAACTCTTTCTAAGAAGAATAATCCTGTTCTTTTTACGCTTCAAAATCTCCAGTGCACTGTCAGAATATCCCGGAGCAATTAATATTTCAAAAAACAGATTGTCAATCTCCGTAGCTGTGACTTCATCAACTAAACGATTAGTTACAATAATTCCCCCGAAAGCTGATACAGGATCACACGCCAGAGCATCCTTCCACGCATCCATCAGGTTATCTCTTGTGGCTACCCCGCAGGCGTTGTTATGTTTTATAATTGCAACTGTCGTTTCGGCAAACTCATCAATCAATCCAATGGCCGAATCAACATCGAGTAAATTGTTGAATGAAATTTCTTTCCCATGAAGTTTATCAAACATCATTTCAAAATCACCGAAAAAGACTCCCTTCTGATGAGGATTCTCCCCATACCGGAGAGACATGAATGAATCAAAACTTTCCCTGAAAGCAGTTAAATTAGCCTCCCTGTTGAAATATCTGAAAATTGCAGTATCATACCCTGAAGTCACCTTGAATGCCTCAGCAGCAAAAAGTTTTCGTTCCTCAATACTGGTATAACCACCTTTTTCTTTCAGAAGACTGGCCAGCCTTCCGTACTGCGACCTTGAAGAAACCACAAGAACGTCATTGAAATTCTTGGCTGCCGCTCTCAAAAGCGAAACCCCTCCAATATCAATCTTTTCAATTATCTCCTCTTCCACGGCTGACCTGGCTACTGTTTCCTCAAAAGGATAAAGGTCAACAATAACAAGGTCTATTTCCGGAATATTGTAACTCTTCATCTGACCGACATCTTCGGCATTGCCCCTTCGAGCAAGAATACCTCCAAAAACTACAGGATGAAGTGTCTTAACCCTGCCACCAAGAATTGAAGGATATGTTGTCAAACTTTCAACGGTTTCGGCCTCAATACCAAGACCCTTTATGTAACTATAGGTGCCACCGGTTGAAATAATCCTGACTCCCAGTTCATTAAGAATTTTCAAAATCTCATCCAGACCCTCCTTGTAATAAACTGAAACCAGTGCGCTTTTTATTTTTTTGTCGTTCATTATCTGAAATTTATGTTTTGAAAATCTTGTCCCCTAAGAGCGATAAAAATAGATAAATTTTCAATATACTCAATAATATCTCAATAATTTAGATATTCTGTCTTTCTCATCCTGAAATGGCAAACATTTGAGAGCATAAACCAATTATAAGCCATCTTTTTAAGGAAATATCTGACTGAATTCTGGATATTTCCGCAGGATTAGAAATAGAAAACCATGAATTTATTATCTTTGGGTCTTTCCAGAAACTTATGCAGGAAAAACACAAAAAAACTGCTGCAGGAACCTTGCTTCAACTGATATACGAAGGCATATCTTTCGCCTTCAGTTCTATTTATGTGAACAAACTCAGAACTTTCCTCTCTCTTTTTGGCATAACAATTGGAATATTCTGTATAATTTCTGTTTTCACTGTTCTTGACTGGATGGAAAAATCAATAAGAGACAGTATCTCAACATTGGGTGATAATGTAATATATGTTCAAAAATTTCCATGGTCGTTCGATCCAGATCTCAACTGGTGGGACATTATTCGATGGCCTGCAGTATCGGTTGAAGATTTTGAGGCTATTACCAGAAAATCTACAAAAAGTCAGTCGGCAAGTTTTGTGGTTTTTCAGCCTGCAACGATTAAATACAACAAGAACTCAATAAGTGAGGCTCTGGTGGGTGCAGCCACTTATGAAATCAAGGATATCAGAAGTTTTGAAATCGAGAAAGGCAGGTATTTTTCTTTATACGAAGCCTCTTCAGGTAAGAATGTCGCAATAATTGGTGCAGAGGTTGCCGAGCGCCTTTTTGAAAAGAGCAACCCTGTGGGCAAAGAGATTACTATCGGGCAGCACAGGGCAACTGTAATAGGTGTCATTAAGAAAGAAGGAAAGGGTGGAATAAGTGACAGCGGGATGGATGAGATAACAATTGTACCTCTGAATTTTGGAAAAACATTTATTAATCTTCGTCGCAGGAATGCTGAAACACAGCTTATGATTAAGGCACGCCCGGGTGTTGCAATCGAAGAGCTCTCTGATGAAGCAGTAATGATTCTGAGAGCTGCCCGAAGACTCAGGCCGGGGGAGATAAACAATTTTTCGGTAAACAGGGCAAGTCTTCTAACTGAAGGATTCAAAGCGGTTTTTGCAGGTATAAATGCAGGCGGATGGTTTATAGGTGGCTTTGCCATCCTGGTGGGCGGATTCGGTGTAGCAAACATCATGTTCGTATCAGTTAAAGAAAGAACAAATATTATAGGAATACAGAAAGCACTCGGGGCAAAAAGATCCTTTATACTCCTTCAGTTCCTTACTGAATCTGTAATCCTGTCTGTTCTGGGAGGCCTTCTCGGAATCCTGTTTGTATTTATTGGGACTCTCGGCATAAATTACCTGTATGAGCTTAATATGTTCCTGACTGTCAAAAATATCCTGCTCGCAATATTTATATCGGGTACAATAGGTGTGGTTGCAGGGTATGCTCCTGCATATACAGCTGCCCGGATGAACCCTGTGGAGGCAATAGGTTACTCATTCTAAAAGTGCATTCTCCGCAATCCAGCCCGTTAAATCAACAAACTGCTGCACCGCTAGCTGTTCGGGACGCAACGAAAGTACCGGGTTATCTTCTGATAAAAGCCTGAAAGATGCCCTGATGGAATTTCTCAGAATTTTCCTTCTCTGGTTGAAAGCGACTTTTACAACCCTGAAAAACAATTCTTCGTCACAATCAAGCTTATTAATGTTGTTTCTTCTCAGACGTATCACTCCTGATTTTACTTTCGGCGGCGGAGAAAATGCATATTCCGAAACCGTGAACAGATACTCTGCAGCATAATAGGCTTGTATAAGTACACTCAATATTCCATAGGTTCTGGAACCCGGTCCGGCACATATCCTCTGAGCTACTTCATGCTGAAACATCCCGGTCAACTCCTTCACTTTGTGACGATATTTTAATACCCTGAAAAGTATCGGCGCAGAAATACCATATGGAAAATTTCCCACTATCGCAATAGTTCCGGGAAAAATATCAAGGTCAAGCTTCAGGAAATCACCTTCAATGATATTGTTACCAAGATTGGGCAAGTTCTTTTTAAGATATTCAACAGAGTCTCTGTCTATTTCAACAACCCTGAAATCGCTGAAGCCCCTTTTAAGAAGAAACCCGGTAAGCATTCCTGTTCCCGGACCAATCTCCAGTACTGAATCACAACCTTCTCCCAGCAGAGATTCCGATACCCTGCGGGCTACTCCCTCGTCTTTCAGAAAATGCTGACTGAATCTTTTTTTTGGTCTTACCCCCCTCATCAGGATAAAAATCAACGGTGATAAACCTCCTACCAGCCAAGAAGTTGCCTTCCGAACTTTCTCCAGAACGGAAATCTCTGTCTTTCAAGAAATTCAATAAATCTGTACAGCAGATTGTAATAGAGAGTCAGAAAGAAGAGACCAGTCATTAACCAGATAAATGCTATATTAAAAAATAGTGTATCAATTTTTAAATTTCCAAGCTGTTTGTATGGAGCAAAAAAGTGGGACCTGCCCCATTTTGAAGTTGGCTTCATGTAAATGGGAGTGGACTTCTGTACAAATCGGTTCTTCAAAATGATATATGGTCGCTCTTCAAGTAACCCTGTCTGATTGAGTACAATATCTTCAAGCCTGGAATTGTTGTACTTCTCAGCAAGTTTACTCGCATCTTCATTCCCGAGACTTTCAGCTATTTTCTTTTCAGTCTCATATTTCAACCTGAAATAGTATTTGTTTTCATTAATAAAATACTTCTGTACCTCGCCGAAGAATACTTCCAGAGAATCAGCAACCCTCTCATTGAAATCACTATAATTAAGCGAATTAACCCATTCTCCTGGTTTAATTCCGGTTATATCACTCAACTGGTTAACATGATATTTAAGGATATTCAGCTTTTTTTCAATCACCTCTTTATCCCCGGCATTTTTGTTTTTTCTCTGAAGGATATAATTTATTATTTCATTTTTCAGATTTCTGATGAGTTCATCTTTGTAATAGTTGTTCTGTTCTATTTCGAGATTGTACTTGAATGTCGGTTTTATGTACCTGTTCCCTTTATATCCCTCCACCATTATTGCCTCGTATGCCCAGCGTGTACCCATAAGGTCGCCTATCATCGGCACGTATTCTCTGTTTGTCAGCGATTTATGAATATCATCAAATCTTATCATTGCTCCACCCAGAAGGAGCTGAGGGACAAGTATCAGAGGAATGAGTATGTAAATGCTTACAACTGTTCTCATACCCGATGATATATTCAGCCCCAGAAGATTCCCATAACATGCTGTGCTAAAAAGGATAAGCCATTGTTGCCAGAACATGCCCCTGATTTCGAGTACAAGGCTGGCAACTGCCAGAAACAGTAACGATTGCAGGGCTGAAAGAACGAAAAGAAAGCCCACTTTTGAGATCAGATAGCTTAACCGGCTGATATTCAGAAACTTTTCACGTACAAGTATTTTACGGTCCTTGAATATTTCCTCAGCACTGACCATCAGACCCAGAAACAATGCAACCACAACTGCCATGAAAAGAAAAACCGGATAGTTTCTATTGTCTGCAAAAGTGTAACCTGAATCGAGCGTATATTTGGAAAAATATCCCAGTATGAAAGCTAGCAGTGGAGCCTCTGCAAGGTTCAGTATCATATATTGCTTGTCGGCAAGCTTTCGCAGGAGGTTTCTTTTAATAAATGTTCTTATCTGGTAGGCTCTTCCCGGCACTTTGAAGTTACTTTTCGGAAGAGTGAGCTTTTGTGGGGGAGAAGAGCAGGAAGGCATCATCTTCCTCTTGTACTTCTCGTACCATTCAACAGGTGTAACCTGTCTCTCCTTTCCCGGATAGCCGCTATCATCTATTGTTTTAACCTCAATAATTTCGAGGATATTATCAGTATCGATATTACCGCAGCTCGGACATTCGCTTTCTGCCGCGTTGGCCTGTGAGGTTTCAGTTTTGAAATAGACCAGGGCTTCAACAGGGTCGCCGTCATAAATCATGTACCCTCCCCTGTCGAGAATCCACAGTCTGTCGAACATCTTCAGAATGTCGGATGAGGGCTGATGAATATTGACAATGACCAGCTTACCCGACAGAGCCTGTTTGCGAAGCAGCATCATTACATTATGCGAATCCTGTGAAGAGAGGCCTGAGGTTGGCTCATCAACGAAAAGTACCGCAGGTTCCCTCATCAGCTCAAGTGCTATATTGAGCCTTTTACGCTGCCCTCCGCTCACTTTCTTGTTAAGCAAATCTCCAACCTGCAGATCTTTGATTTCTATCAGATCGAGATCCGTGAGTATTTTCACTACTATCTCATGTAAACGCTCCTCAGTATAATCCCCGAAACATAGCCTGGCATTGAAATAAAGATTCTGATATACAGTAAGTTCTTCAATCAAAAGATCGTCCTGCGGCACATATCCTATAAGACCTTTGAGATGTTCGGAATCTTTGTAAATATCGTAACCGTTAATATAAATATGTCCTTTTTCTGGCTTTATTTTCCCGTGAAGAATATTCAGCAGTGTTGTTTTACCCACTCCGCTGCTGCCCATTATACCAACCAGGTTCCCCGATTCAAGCCTGAAATTCATTGGCTTGATGCCGTTTTCTGAGTTTTTGAATCTGTATTCAATGTTACAACCTTCAAAAACTACTCTTTCGCGGAATTCATCAATGAGAAACGCCTTGTATACCTTTGAATAATAAATCGGTTCGATACCCGGCCCTTTGATATTTACACCTCTCTCCAGAAGGTAAGGCCTGCAGGCAATAATATCCCTGCCTTTGAAATAAAGGGGCAGAGGACCATCATATGTAAAGATAAGTGAACCTGTACTCTCTATATGAAGCACAAAAAGACTCCCCCTGAACCCTCTTATGTACATATGCTTCCACAGGGGATAACTGGCATATTCCTGTTGCGAACGATAATGTGGATTATCACTTTCAATAACGAGCATGCAGTCGGGTGATACCTTATCGTATTGCCGCCCTATCATGAAAGCATAGGCATTATCATATTCCTTCCTGCTTATGTTGAAAGTCCTGGCAACAATATTGATTATGGTATTTTCCTGTGGCGAAATCTGACCATCCTCAAAAGTAAATTCGAGGAGCTGCAGAAAAACAATCATCCTCTCCTCCAGAAAGAGGTTCTTTTTTATCTGACGGCAGATATTTGTTATCTGGAATGTTATGAGTGAATCTTCCTCAGCAAGATCGCTTCGGTCAATATTCTTTAACTCATTTGAATAAAACTCAAGATTATTCTCAAAAAGGGAAAAATACTCCTCTTCAAGTTCCCGGTTAAGATACCTCCGGAGATAACCGCGTAAAATCTTTTTGCCCCGTGAAGTTATTCCACCGGGATTTACTGTGGAAATTATTGCAAAGATGTGAATCAGTGCAAGTAATACAGATTCCCTCATCGAGGCAATTTATAATTGAATCCAGCTCTATTTTAAGTTAATCCCCTCTGCGGCTAAAATAGTTTCATACCGTTTCTCGGGAATCCTGGCTCACTCCGGAGTAAACGGAACTCTGCTTTTAAATTATCTTCTCCCTGATTACCGTAATTGCTTCCGTTATATCCTTTATGTCTTTCTCAGTCAGACTCGTTGATAATCCTTCATAAACTTTTTTGATGGGCTCAAGAAGCTTAACAAAATCGCCTATCATAGGATCATCCAGATATGGTTTTGTTATATCCAGATAAAGTTCAAAGGATTTCTTCTGTTCGAGCAGAACCCGTGATATACCTGCTACATTATACGCAGCCTCAGAAACATGAGTGGTAAGATACATGCCTTCAACCCACGCACCCCCCACAACAAGCAGAGCAAGGTTCTGCTGCTCATTCTCACTCAGATATTGATATGTCTCATTGAACGCATCGGTAAGAATCTTAACGAGTTTATCCCTGTTGTCAAAATTCACCTTAATACTGTCATAAAGCTTTGTATCATAAATTCTCGACATATTAAGGGAATTTGCCAGAACTCTTATGGCATCGAGATAATCATTTACATCCTGCTGCATATTGTACAGCGTTGCATAGCTGAGGTCGGCACCAAATACTCCAATGTTGATGGCCTTTGCTGAGCTCTGAATATATTTCTTGGCATTTGAAGGAGGATTCGATATTCCTATTATGTACCCTACCTCAAGTTCTGTGAGCATCTTAATGACTTCAGCAGATGTTGGTAAAGGATAGACATTCTTTTCAATTTCCTGTTTGATTGTTTCAACCTGTTCTTTCTCTTTCTGCTCCTTTACCTGCTTCTCCGCACCAGTCTTACTTTTACACGATGACATATTAACCAGAGCAATAACAAGTATTACTGTTATTGAAAACTGAAAAACTTTTTTCATAAGTCAATTATTTTACTGTTTATTAATCTATTTAATTACTGATATTTTTTGTCATTAATACCCCAATCCTGTACTTCTTCAGAGAGAGAAGAAATGTTTTTCTTCTTATTCCCTGCAAGAAAAAAAGATTTTAACCGGGCATAAAAATAAGAAAATAAATTATAAATATTTAGTCTTAAATAAGATTTTAACCTGACTTCTCTTTTTTTAATATCCCATTTGGATCAGCTTAAATTTGTATTTTACTGTTTTCATGGTTTGCTCTTTTTCTGTTTTGACTATCTTTGCACCCTGATAAAAAATAATTATTCAGGTATAAACAAATAAACCTGATGCAGAGAGAAAAAGTCAAAAAAGCAAAGCTTATACTGGAAGACGGAACCGTTTTTGAAGGAAATTCTTTCGGAGCCGATGTTCCGGCTTCAGGAGAGGTGGTGTTCAACACTGCTATGACAGGTTACCCTGAAAGCCTCACCGATCCCTCATACCGGGGACAGATTCTATGCCTCACTTATCCTCTTGTAGGGAACTATGGAGTCCCTCCGGCTGAACAAGAAAACGGACTTCTTAAATACTTCGAGTCATCTTCGGTTCATATCTCGGGCTTAATAGTTTCACATTATTCCTTTGATTACAGCCACTGGAATGCCAGAGAAAGCCTCGGCGACTGGCTTGCAGATTATGACATACCGGGAATTTACGGAATCGATACCAGAGCTCTCACCAAACGACTGAGGGAAAAAGGTACAATGCTAGGAAAAATAGAGATTGAGGATAAGTGCACTGATTTCTTTGACCCGAACCAGATAAACCTGGTAAAGGAAGTGAGCACAAAAGAAAAAAAGATTTACGGAAATGGCAGGTGGAAAATTCTTCTTATTGACTGTGGTGTCAAATACAACATAATAAGATCCCTGCTCCGGTATGATACCACAGTAATCAGGGTTCCGTGGGACTACGATTATCACAATGAAGAGTACGACGGACTATTCATTTCAAATGGCCCGGGTAATCCGAAAATGTGTACCGTAACAATTGAGAATATAAAGAAATCACTGAAGGAAGATAAACCCATATTTGGAATATGTCTGGGCAACCAGCTTATGGCACTTGCCTCAGGTGCAGACACCTATAAACTCAAGTATGGTCACAGGAGTCACAACCAGCCGGTTATCATGTCAGGAACGAACAGGGCATATATAACTTCACAAAACCATGGTTACGCCGTAGATAACAATACATTACCTTCTGGCTGGGAGCCTTTTTTCATTAACCTGAACGACATGACCAATGAGGGAATGAAACATAAATCAGGCCTTTACTTTTCAACCCAGTTTCATCCCGAAGCTTCAGGTGGTCCAACCGATACAGCCTTCCTTTTCGATATGTTTATTTCAAATATTATAAAATACAGGAGCTGAACTTCAGTGCCCACCTGTTATTCCTTTCAAGCATACTTTAGCAGTTTCTCCTCGAGAGCAGTTATTGGAATGGTTTTAAATTCAGCCAGCAGCTTTTCAGCCCTTGCTTTGATTTCATCGTTACAAAGGTTTCCGATGCTGCCCTCATGCGAATAATCGGAAGGCATTGTTCTGAGAAAAGCTCCGTCTTTCAGTATGCCAGATACAGCCTTGTATGCATCCCTGAAAGGTATGCCATTTCTGACCATCCTGTTTACTTCTTCGGTACTGAAAATTGAGTTATATTGGGGATTGTCAAGAATATTGCGCCTTATCTTGATGGCTCCCAGCATGTAAATCAACATTTCAATACATTCCCCTATATCGTTAAATGCATTAATCATCAAACTCTTAAGAATTTGCAGATCACGATTGTAACCCGACGGAAGGTTATTTGTTATTATGCTAATCTGTCCCGGCAGCGACTGAATGAAGTTTGATCTTGCCCTTATTAGTTCAAATACATCAGGGTTCTTTTTCTGGGGCATTATGCTTGAACCGGTTATAAACTCGTCGGGAAACTCAATGAATTTAAATTCTGCAGTCATATACAGGCATATATCCATACAGAATTTTGAGAGGGTATTGGCAATTGAAGCAAGTGCAGATGCCACAGCCATCTCAACTTTTCCCCTGTTAATGCTGGCGTAAGATGAGTTGTATATCATCTCCTCAAACTCGAGGAGTGAGGTTGTGAGACTGCGGTTGAGTGGCAGAGTTGTACCATATCCAGCAGCCGTACCGAGAGGATTCCTGTTATTCATACTCCTTGCCGCTGAAAGAAGCAGAAGGTCGTCAGTCAGGGCCTCAGCATAGCCACCAAACCATAATCCAAAGGATGACACCATTGCAGGCTGCATATGGGTGTACCCCGGAAGAAGAACTTCCCTGTACTGGTTACTCAGGGAAATAAGCTTCTCAAACAGGTAACCTGTAAGCTCTGCAATTCTGTCAATTTCTGCCCGTGTATAAAGCCTTATGTCGAGAAGAACCTGGTCGTTGCGCGACCTTCCTGTATGCACCTTCCGACCTACAGGCCCAAGCATATCCGAAAGCTCATTCTCAATCTGCGAATGTATATCCTCAACACCCTCCCCTATCTTAAGCTCACCATTCAAATATTTCTGAAAAAGAGCATGTAATGCATTTAATAGATTATGCTTTTCTTCATCTGAAATCAGCTTCACCTCATGAAGCATGATAACATGTGCCATTGAACCTACAATATCCCAGCCGGCGATCAAAAGATCGGTCTGTTTTTCCTTTCCCGCAGTGAATTCAATTATTGCCGGGTCGGGCGTAACATCTTTTTCCCACAATCTTGAAAAATTCATATGCGTGAATTTATTTTTTCTTTCTCGACTCAATAATAGCCCTGTGTGCCATAAGCCTTATGGCATTTATTTTAATAAAGCCTTTACTGTCGGTCTGATCAAAGCCCCCTTCAATATCCATGCTGGAAAGATCTTTGTCGTAAAGCGACGAAGGTGACTCTCTACCCTCAATAAGTACATTCCCCTTGTAAAGGCATAGATGAACACACCCGTCAATCAGTTCCTGGCTTTTATCAATAGCAGCCATAAGAAAATCCATCTCCGGACTGAACCAGAAGCCATAATAAATAAGTTCTGAAAACTTGGGAGTTAGCATATTTCTTAACCTCATAACTTCCCTGTCCATCGCTATTCCTTCAATGTCTCTGTGAGCGGTGAACAATATAGTAGCCCCCGGAGTTTCATATACACCACGTGATTTTATACCTACAAACCGGTTTTCAACCATATCGAGCAACCCGATGCCATTTTCCCCTCCCAGCTTGTTCAGATAAACAAAAAGTTCCAGCGGATCCTCCTTCACAGTACCATCATCCTTGTTGAGAACCTTAACCGGTATCCCATCCTTAAATGTGATTACAATGCGAGTTTCACGATCCGGCGCATCCTGAGGCATCACCATCTTCACCAGCATGCTTTTCTGCACCGCAAACATGGGATCTTCAAGAATACCTGCCTCATGACTTATGTGCATCAGGTTTTCATCCTCACTATAAGGCTTGGCTAGCGTTGCCTTAACCGGGATATTCTTTTCAGATGCATATTTTAAAAGGTCTGTTCTTCCTTTGAAACTCTGAAGAAATTCCGGATCCTTCCATGGTGAAATTATCTTTATACCTGGCTTGAGAGCATAATAACACAACTCAAAACGAACCTGATCGTTACCCTTCCCTGTGGCACCATGAGCCACAGTGTTGGCTCCTTCCTCATTTGCAACTTCAATCTGCTTACTTGCAATAAGAGGCCTTGCAAGAGCTGTTCCCAGCAGGTACCTGTCTTCATATATAGCATTCGCCTTCAGAGCTTTAAATACGTAATCGGTAACAAATTCCCTTTTTACATCCCTTATAACCACTTTTGATGCACCAAGTATCAATGCTTTCTTTTTGCACTCCTCAAAATCCTCCTGCTGGCCTACATCTGCAATAAAGGCAATCACCTCATAACCTTTCTCAATTAACCATTTAAGTATAACCGAGGTGTCAAGACCTCCACTGTAAGCAAGAACAACTTTTTCTTTCATC
This sequence comes from Bacteroidota bacterium, assembly GCA_029552825.1. Classification (GTDB taxonomy): domain Bacteria; phylum Bacteroidota; class Bacteroidia; order Bacteroidales; family VadinHA17; genus LD21. The sequence goes on along the minus strand of JAKPDL010000109.1, from coordinate 5,639 downwards.
TGAATCTGTTTTTATGTTATTAATAATTATCCAGTCATTGAATGAATTCCCGGAAAAATCATCTCCAGAATATTCCTTACATGTGCCGGCGATACGTTATCCCGGGGAATAACAAGCAGTGTGTCGTCCCCTGCAATCGTTCCAGCAATCTCATAACGCCCGTAATTGTCAATAGTTATCGCCACACTGTTCGCATAACCCGGACTTGTCTTGATAAGTATCATCCCCTTTACTTCAATTATGCTTCTGATAACATTTACAAGGTCGTACTTTGCCTCAGCCTGAATCTGTGGAACATGGTCACTAACAAAAGAATACCTGTACCCACCTCTTCCGTCAGGAACTTTAACAACTCCAAGCTGTTTTAGACTTCTCGAAAGAGTTGCCTGGGTACATTTAATACCCATCTTCCCGAGCTTCCTTATTATTTCCTCCTGAGAAGAAACCTTTTCGCTCCGGATTATATTCTCTATAGCAATAAGGCGTGAAATTCTTTGCATTTTTATACATTCTGGTTGCAAATTTATTCATTTTTTTCATTTCTCCACTTTTAAAAAGAAAAAAAGTGTTATTTTCGCCGTCTGAAATGAAAGACAAGCTAAACAAAGTAATAATATTAGGGTCGGGCGCTCTTAAAATAGGTGAAGCCGGTGAATTCGATTATTCAGGATCACAGGCATTGAAAGCCCTGAGAGAAGAAGGAATAACAACTATCCTGGTTAATCCCAATATTGCTACCATCCAGACCTCAGAAAACATTGCCGACAAAGTATATTTCCTGCCGGTCAATCCGTACTTTGTCGAAAAAGTTATAGCTCGCGAAAAACCCGATGGTATTCTTTTGTCTTTTGGAGGCCAGACGGCTCTTAACTGCGGAATTGAACTATTTAAAAATAAGGTCTTCGAAAAATACAATGTCAGGGTACTCGGCACCCCTGTCACGGCAATTATTGACACTGAGGACAGAGAGCTTTTCGTAAAGAAACTTAATGAAATAAATGTAAAAACACCACGCAGTATTGCGGTCAGCACTGTTGAAGAAGCAGTTGAAGCTGCCGGTAAACTTGGCTATCCTGTTATTATCCGTTCGGCATACACACTTGGCGGACAGGGAAGTGGTTTTGCATACAGCGCCGAAGAAATGGAAACACTTGCAGCCCGAGCTCTTTCATTCACCGGCCAGATTCTTGTTGAAGAATCTCTCAAGAACTGGAAGGAAGTCGAATATGAGGTGGTCAGGGATTGCTACGACAATTGTATCACAGTATGCAACATGGAAAACTTCGACCCGCTTGGAATACATACAGGAGAAAGCATCGTGGTGGCACCCTCACAGACCCTTACCAACAATGAATATCACCTTCTCAGGGAGCTCTCCATAAAAATTATCAGGCATATAGGAATTGTAGGTGAATGCAACATACAATACGCACTTGACCCTAATTCGGAGGATTATCGGGTTATTGAAGTCAACGCCCGCCTTTCAAGGTCGAGTGCACTTGCCTCTAAAGCAACAGGATATCCGCTTGCTTTTGTGGCAGCAAAACTTGCAATCGGCTACGGCTTGCACGAACTGAAAAACTCAGTTACAAAAACAACCCCTGCATGCTTCGAACCTGCTCTCGATTATATTGTTTGTAAAATCCCCCGCTGGGACCTCAATAAATTTACCGGTGTCTCCCACCACATCGGAAGCAGCATGAAAAGCGTCGGTGAAGTAATGGCTATTGGACGCACTTTTGAAGAAGCAATCCAGAAGGGACTTCGGATGATCGGGCTCGGTATGCATGGGTTCACAGGTAACCGGGATATCTACTTCCCCGATGTTGAGAAAGAACTTGCCGAGCCAACCGACATGAGAATCTTCTCAATAGCACAGGCACTCGATGAAAATATTCCAATTGACAGAATACACCAGCTCACCGGAATTGACCGCTGGTTCCTTTATAAACTGAAAAATATCATCGACATTAAAAACCGGATCTCAGTCTTCAAAAACATTGAAGAAATCCCGTATGATATTCTCCTAGAAGCTAAAAAAGCCGGGTTCAGCGACTTCCAGATAGCGCGTCACGTTCTGAACTCTTCATCAAAAGACATGAACAGGGAGATGATGAGGGTGAGAGCATTCAGAAAAGCTCTCGGAATAAAACCCTATGTCAAACAAATAGACACACTTGCAGCAGAGTACCCGGCAGTGACAAATTATCTCTACCTGACTTACAGTGGCACAGAACATGACATTAACTTCGAAAATGACGGCAGATCGGTTATAGTACTGGGTTCCGGGGCTTACAGGATTGGCTCGAGTGTGGAATTTGACTGGTGCTCGGTAAATGCAATAAATACTATCCGCAATGCTGGTTACAGGGCAGTGATGATCAATTACAACCCAGAAACCGTAAGTACAGATTATGATATATGCGACCGGCTCTATTTTGATGAACTATCCTTTGAAAGAGTGATGGATGTAATCGAGCTCGAGCATCCAATGGGTGTAATAGTCTCTATGGGAGGGCAAATCCCAAACAACCTTGCCATGAGGCTCCACCTTGCAAACGTAAACATCCTCGGTACGTCTCCCCTTTCAATCGACAGGGCAGAAAACCGCCATAAATTCAGCTCAATGCTCGATACCTTGAAAATCGACCAGCCCCGGTGGAAAGAACTTACCACAACTGATGAAATCCATAATTTCGTTGATCAGACAGGTTTTCCGGTTCTCGTAAGGCCTTCTTACGTATTGTCAGGCTCGGCAATGAATGTTGTATCGAATAAAAATGAGCTCGACCATTTCCTTAATCTTGCAACAAGAATCTCAAAACAATATCCTGTAGTAGTTTCGGAATTTATTGAAAATGCTAAAGAAATTGAAATTGACGCCGTTGCCCGCGAAGGGGAAATTATCGTTTATGCAATAAGCGAACATGTGGAGTTTGCGGGTGTTCACTCGGGCGATGCAACGATGGTGTTCCCGCCGCAGAGGCTCTATTTCGAAACTGTACGGCGTATAAAAAACATCTCACGTGAGATAGCCAGGGAACTAAACATTACAGGCCCTTTCAACATTCAGTTCCTTGCAAAGGACAACGAAATAAAAGTTATTGAATGCAACCTCAGGGCTAGCCGGAGCATGCCATTTGTGTCAAAAGTGCTGAAAATAAACCTGATTGACATTGCAACAAAGGTGATGCTCGGTATTCCTGTTGAAAAACCACATAAATCAGCCTTTGACCTCGACTATGTGGGTGTCAAAGCACCGCAATTCAGCTTCTCAAGGCTTGCAAAAGCCGATCCCATACTGGGAGTTGATATGGCTTCAACAGGTGAAGTAGCCTGCCTGGGAGTAGGATTCTACGAAGCCATACTTAAAGCGATGTTCTCCGTAGGATACAGAATACCAAGTAAAGGTATCCTGCTTTCCACTGGTCCGGCAAAATCAAAGGCCGAACTGCTCGACGCAGCAAGAGCCCTTAAGGAAAAAGGATACAAGCTGTATGCCACAAGAGGAACACAGCAGTTTCTCGAAAATGCAGGCGTCGAGGCGGAAGTGGCATACTGGCCCGATGAAGATAGATCACCCAACGCGATCGAACTGATCCGTAAAGGAATGGTAGATATGGTAATTAATATCCCCAAAAACCTTTCTCAGGCTGAACTAAGCAACGACTATTCAATCAGACGCAGTGCAGTTGATTACAATGTGCCTCTTCTTACCAACACAAGAGTCGCCAACGCATTTATAAGGGCTTTCTGCAGGCTTAGTATGGATGACCTTGCTATAAAAAGCTGGAATGAATACTGAAAACCGGAAAGCTGAAAGAATTATAAGACCTACGTTATCGGATTTAGAACAATAATGAGTTAATAACAAAGCGAAATCTGTAAATTGCTTATTTTCAGTGAATGTTCTGGCTTCTTCTCATACCATTTTTTATATATCTGGTACTATTTGTCACGGCGGCTCTATACCTTCGCAACCCGGCTGTATGGACATACAATCCTCTCCTGCAACCAGTAAGCGTTTCAATTATTGTGCCCTGTAAAAATGAAGAGTCATCATTACCTTCACTTCTTGCCGACCTCTCATTGCAGAACTATCCGGAAGATTCATTTGAAATAATAGTAGTTGACGACCACTCTTCTGACAATACATTGATAGTTGCTGAAGAGTTCAGTGGAATACGCAATCTAAAAGTTATCAGTAATGCCGGAAACGGCAAAAAACATGCTATCAGAACAGGGGTACAATCATCCTCATCAGAACTCATCATCACTACCGATGCTGATTGCCGGGTGGGTAAAGTATGGGTCGGAACAATCGCATCATTTTATGCTGCCTGCAGACCTGCCCTGATAATAGGACCTGTAAAACTTAAAGAAAGAAAAGGAGTGTTGTTTGTCTTTCAACATATTGAATGGCTCGGACTTCAGGGAATAACTGCAGGTTATGCACTCGCAGGCAGACCTGTTATGTGCAACGGTGCCAACCTTGCGTTCACCAGAAAAACTTTTATGGAAAATTGCGAAGACCTTAATTACACTATACCGTCAGGCGATGACATATTTCTTCTTCACTCTGTAAAGTCAAAACAGGGATCAAACATTTTGTGGCTCAACAGTCGTGAAGCAGATGTCGCAACAGAACCGGCATATTCTATTCAAGAATTACTTAAACAGAGAGCAAGATGGATATCCAAAGCAGGTTCCTACAGGGATGCTTTTACTATTTTCCTTTCTGCTGTAGTCTTTATTACAGTTTCTTTGCTGGGTCTGATGCTCGTGGCAGCCTTACTGAACATTAAATTCCTTCCGTTTTTCCTGGCAGGCTTCACTATTAAATCTTTTGCCGACGCTCTTTTAATTAGAACTACTGCTAATCTGTACAAACAAAAATCTTTCCTGAGATGGCTCTTTCCACTTCAACTACTCTATCCTTTATATCTTGCAGCTGTCCTTATAAGGCTGATTCCTGGCTTATTCAGCAGGGGAAAATTATGAGATCAATTTTTACTGAACCTTGAACTTTGAACTTTGAACCTTGAACCTTGAACCTTGAACTTTAAATCAATTTCCCATTTCTGAAAGAAACTTTATTCTGATCAGCCTTATTTCTTCTTCTTCGAACTCGTTTCCAAGAGCCTGAAGTGCTTCCTCGAGCGAATCACTCTGGGCCTCCTCCTTGAAGTATGAATAGATCTCCTGCTGCCTCTCTTCGTCCATTACCATATCTATATAATAATCGAGGTTAATTCGTGTGCCGGAATTAACAATCGCCTCAATCTCGGTGAGAAGTTCATCCATGTCGAGACCTTTGGCTTCGGCGATATCTTCGAGAGGCCTCTTCATGTCGATACTCTGTATGATATAGACTTTCAGTCCCGACTTATTGACAACAGACTTCACCACCATGTCGAGTGGCCTTATTATTTCCTTCTCCTCTACATATTTCTTGATCACTTCCACAAACTCCTTGCCGTATCTCTGGGCCTTGCCTGCTCCCACTCCCGAAATATTCTGCAGTTCATCAAGGGTAATCGGGTACTGTATTGCCATCTCTTCAAGGGAAGGATCCTGAAAAATGACGAAAGGCGGAACATTTTTCTGTTTTGATATCTTCTTCCTCAGGTCTTTGAGTA
>JAKPDL010000094.1 GCA_029552825.1 Bacteroidota bacterium | reverse complement strand
TTCTACCCTTATTTCATGATCACAACAAACTTCTGGAGAATTAAGTATTTCGTAATGTACTCCCAGTTCACCCACCCCGACCTCTGGTGGAATACGGCAGGTGACCGCGTCTTCAGGAAAAAGTTCTCAACAACCCATTATCTGAGCATCATACCATGGAACAAACTAAATATTTCGTTATTTGAGTCAGTTATTTGGAAACCATCCGATTCAACATACCACCGGGGGTTTGACATGAACTACCTTAACCCTTTTATCTTTTTCCGTCCGGTAGAATTTAACCTCGGCTCGGCTGACAATGAGATACTCGGAATTAACCTGAGATATACTCCGGTAAAAAATATCGTTCTCTACGGACAATTTGTACTCGATGAATTCAAATTCAAAGAATTTTTTTCAGATAACGGGTGGTGTGGAAACAAATATGCATGGCAGACAGGCTTCAGGGTCTTTGATCTTTTCGGATTAGAGAATCTCGAGCTCTCAGGCGAATTCAACCTTATAAGGCCCTACACCTATTCCCACGTCACACCGGAACAGAACTGGTCCAATGCCCGCGAACCACTCGCCCATCCTTCCGGTGCAAACACAAAAGAAGCCGTTGCAATTGCAAAATACAACTACAAACGGCTCTTCTTCAGTATAAAATATGTTAATTCAGCCTTCGGCCTCGACTCTGCAAACGTTAACTTCGGAAAAAATATATTCGCCTCACATCAATCCCCTACCCCCGGCGAATACGGCAACTACACCTTACAGGGTCTCAAAACCAGACTGAACCAGCTCGATTTTTCTATAAACTGGCTCGTTAATCCAGCTACCTGTGCTAATGTTTTTATTGAATACACCCTTAGAAGTGAGAAAAATAGTAGAATGAGTAATTATTACTCTTTTTTGAATTTTGGAATCAGAACGTCTCTCCTTAACATTTACTATGACTTTTATTAATAGTAATTACTTTTTGTTAAGAGTGTTTATTTTCTACTTCATATTTTTTAAGTAAGTAGTAAGCAGTAGGTAGTAGGCAGTATTAAATTTTGATTACTGGTGGCAGAATTTATCAGGAGAGTGGATCATGGACTGAAGCATCCTGGCTACTTCATTGTAACTATCTGTCAATCTTTTATGAGTTTCTGTATCAATATATTTATGATCTCTTGAAAGATCCAACCATATTTCGGTTTCTGCTTCTTCTTCAAGAGAATCCAGAAGTTTACTTACAAATGATTTCGGATATTTTCTTTTTACCCATGCAGCGCCTATATTGGCAGGAATAGCCCTCGAGGACCTTCTAATCTGATCAGTAAGCGCAAACTGCTCTTCTTTCGGGAACCCCTTTGTTATCTCAAATATTTCTAATGCAAGATTATATGACTTTTGAAATACAATTAAATCTTTGTAACCATTATATAAATGCATAAATGTCTTCTACCCTCAAATTTTATATTTCTACTATACAATTAATGATTCTGGAACGATGAATTCTGGTTACTGGTTACTGCTTACTAATTACTACCTACTACTTACTGCTTACTGCCTACTATAAATACCCCGGTACCAGTTCCCTCAACGCACCCTTTACCTCATCCGCCGACAGATTATAAAGTTTCGAAAGGAGTTCTTCTACGGTAACGAGTAGATTATTGTTACCTGTATAGTTCATCTTTGCTATAGCAATTTTCGGATTATGTGTTGGCAGTCTCTCCTCGCTCTCCTCAAAGAGCTCCTCATATAGTTTCTCGCCGGGTCGGAGGCCTGTTATCTTTATCTTAATATCTTCATGGGGCTCCAGACCAGAAAGACGGATAAGCTGTATTGCGACATCCATAATTTTTACAGGCTTACCCATATCGAAAACAAAAATCTCGCCTCCCTGGCCCATAAAACCGGCTTCCAGAACCAGTTCACACGCCTCGGGAATGGTCATGAAAAATCGTTTTACATCAGGATCTGTAACTGTTACCGGTCCGCCTGATTCGATCTGTTTT
>JAKPDL010000080.1 GCA_029552825.1 Bacteroidota bacterium | reverse complement strand
GAGTTTGACCTGCCACTTGGTGAATCAACCGGTGCAGGAGTCATCTTCGGCACAACAGGCGGTGTAATCGAAGCTGCTGTAAGAACAGCTTATGAGCTTTACACAGGCAAAAAATTGGGCAGGATCGACTTCACCGAACTTAGAGGTTTTGAAGGTGTCAGAAGTGCAACAGTTGATTTCGGAGAGTTAAAGCTCAACATCGGAATTGCTCACGGACTCGGCAATGCCAGAAAATTGCTCGATGATGTACGCTCCGGAAAATCAAAATTCCATGCAATAGAGATAATGGCATGCCCCGGTGGATGTATAGGAGGAGGAGGACAACCATTACACCATGGAAACTCCGAAATACTTAAGGCTAGAGCTGCAGCTATCTACCAGGAAGATCGCAACAAACCGCTTCGTAAATCACACGAGAATCCGGTCATAATAAAGCTCTATGAAGAATTTCTGGGCAAACCAAATAGCGAGAAAGCACATAAACTGCTGCATACACACTATTTTGAAAGAAAGAAGAAAATAATTGTTAAACCGTAAAAATTCTTCAATCAAAAAATAAAAAGCCATGTCAAGCATAAAAATAGAATTGCGTAAAGAAGATGTTGAAAAGATAAAAGAGATCTGTGCCTCTTTCAACAACGACCCCCAGGAACTTATTAACGTTCTACACAAATGCCAGGAACATTTCGGCTATCTTCCTGCAGAAGTACAGGAAGTTGTATCCGACTGCCTTAACGTTCCTGTGGCAAAAATATATGGAGTCGTAACTTTCTATTCGTTCTTTACTATGACTCCAAAGGGGAAATATCCAATCAGCATATGCATGGGCACAGCATGCTATGTGCGAGGAGCTGAAAAGGTTCTCGAAGAATTCAAAAAAGAACTCGGGATACAGGTGGGGCAGACAACACCCGACGGTAAATTCTCACTTTCGAGTCTGAGATGTGTTGGTGCATGCGGACTTGCACCGGTTGTGCTTGTTGGGGAGAAGACATATGGCAGAGTAGCACCTGACGATGTAAAAAATATCCTGAAAGAGTACGAATAACAGATAGTTTCTTCTACTGAGTTTTTCCATGGAGAATCCGGTCTTAAGCCGGATTTTCTTTTTATTCACTGCTTAACCCCCTGAAAATAGAATGGATTCATGTCATATAATAAAATTGACATCAAGGCTTTCATCACTTTTTTTTGAATTTTCTGTTCAATCCATGCCCTTTATGTTTTGTAAAAAACATATTCTTCTGCCTCCTTTTACCTTCAATATCGCGCTCAACAAATATTTTCCTGCCTGTATAAGGGTCTTTACCAAGATAATACATCATTGTGGAAAGTGTCATTGGTGTAGGGGTAAAGTCCTGCACCTGTTCGGGTCTCAGACCAAGCGGTTCTATTTTGTTTACAAGCCTTTGCATGTCGTCAATGGTACAGCCCGGATGAGATGAAATAAAATATGGCACAAGCTCATAATTGAGTCCATTTTCTTTTACAGTTTCATCAAAAATCTTTTTCAGTTTGATGAACAAAGAGAAAGGGCTTTTCCTCATCAGTCCAACAATATGATCCTCAGTATGTTCTGGCGCCACTTTAAGACGGCCTGAAACATGGTTGATTATCAATTCTTTAAGATATTCTTTCTCTGCTTTTCCGGCCTGGGGATTCCATTCTTTGAAAAGAAGGTCGTATCGCACCCCACTACCGACAAATGCTTTTTTGATATCTTTTCTGCTGTTAACCATCCTGTAAAGTTTCAGCAGTCTCTCGTGTGATGTATTCAGATTATCGCATACGGAAGGCCATATACATGAAGGGCGCGAACACTTCCTGCATAATTCCTCATTTTTACCTTTCATCCCGTACATATTTGCCGATGGTCCGCCAAGATCTGACAGATAACCCCTGAATGAAGGTAATGCAGATATTCTGTCAATCTCCTGCATTATTGATTCTTCTGTCCTGTTAATAACAAACTTACCCTGATGGGCAGATATAGTACAGAAACTACAGCCTCCGAAACATCCACGATGGATATTTACTGAAAACTTTATCATCTCATAAGCCGGTATAGGCTCTTTTTTTCTGTACCGGGGATGTGGTTGATAGGTGAACGGCAGAGAATATATCCTGCTGGCTTCAGTTTCATTGAATGGGGGGAAAGGCGGATTTACTATCACATTATATTTTCCGCAAGGCTCTATAAGACGTGCAGCTTTAACCTTGTTCGATTCCCTTTCGAAAACCGTAAAATTATCAGCAAATGCATTTTTATCGGCAACACACTTTTCATATGAATTCAGAAATCTGTCTTTCCAGTCTTTTCTTGCAGGCAAAGGCTCATCGGCAGGAAGTTTAATGACCGTCTGTGGAACCGTTTTAAGTGACGAAAACGGAACCCCTTTTTGCAGCAATCTTACAATTTCTATAATTGGCTGTTCGCCCATACCATAAACAAGCATGTCGGCGCCGCTTGAAATCAGAATTGAAGGTTCTATGCTGTCTTTCCAGTAATCATAATGGGTGAGTCGTCTCATTGAGGCTTCAATTCCCCCTATAATAACAGGAACATCTGGATAGAGCTTTTTAAGGATTGATGTATAAACTATTGTAGGGTAATCGGGGCGGAATCCGGCTTTGCCACCTGGTGTATAGGCATCGTCGGAGCGAAGTCTTCTGAAGGCCGTGTAATGATTCACCATCGAATCCATGTTTCCGGCTGTTACTCCGAACAAGTAAACTGGTGGGCCAAGCTTTTTAAAATCACGCAGGTCATCCTTCCAGTTGGGTTGCGGAACAATAGCCACTCTCATGCCTTCTGCCTCTATAACCCTTGCAATAATTGCAGCACCAAACGATGGATGGTCAACATAGGCATCGCCGGTGAAAATTATTACATCGGCCTGATCCCACCCAAGAGCCTTCATCTCATCGGCACCCGTCGGCAACCATTTGTACTTTTCAGAAAGCAAATCGATAAATTTATCTTATAACGACTGCAAAGATTGTAAAAGAAAACGAACTATTGTCAGTTTTTTTAGTTCGGCAAGATTGTTGTAATAATTTACAATGCACATTATTAATAAAATGTGTAAATTGTTATAAAAACGGAGGGGGTGCTATGGATATCAGAAGAATTACCGACCAGCATAAAGCGGTATGCAGGCTTGTAGCCGAAAAGAAGGTGAAGAGTAGTCTGGAAGTGCTAAATAGCATGATCTCAGTTTCCGGAAGGGGTCAATTCCGGGATGAGTATGAAAACCTCGCCATGACGTACCGAAATATTCTTCAATACACCATTGAAGGAGTAAAAGACCCCGAAAGGGATAAAATCTACAATATACTTCTGAGGTCAATTATCAACCTCGCCGACCGTGTAAAACAGGACATTCTGTCATATTATTCAGGATGGTACACATACTGGCTCAAACAGCAGCTGGAGAAAGAATACAGGCTGAGCGGAAAGACAATAGTGGAAACTGTTGATGATCTCCTTTTCAAGCAGGAGCTTGACGAATGGCTAAAACTTTCATCCGAGATTAATCCAGATCCAAACTCTGAAATAGCAAAAAAACATAAACAGCTTATAAGAAACATTTTCAATCATTTATGGTTAACCGACACCTACGGTGAGGCAGAAGAGAGTCTGGTGTCAATAATCAGAAAATCAGGAAAATTCAGATGGTATGAAAGCTGCATATTTGTCAGTGCCATAACTCTAAGCCTTTTAAGATTCTGGCAGCCTGAAAAAGTGAATATACTGCTCGATTTTTACCATGATGGTACAGAACAGATAATGGAAAGAGCACTAGCTGGCGTAGTGCTCAGCCTTCATTATTACAATGAACGGATATTCCTTTATCCCGACATACTGGCAAGGATTAAAAAAATGTCAAAAAGTGCAAAGTTCAGGGAACATTGCAGAATTTTAGTTATGCAGGCTATAAGGTCGAGGGAGACAGAAAAACTAAGCAAAAGGCTGCATGATGAAATTCTTCCAAAAGTTGCCAGTCTGCGTCCGAGGCTTGATGAGAAGCTCGGCCTCGACAATATCCTTCCAGGTAACCCGGGTGATGAAAAGAATCCTGACTGGTCGAAACTTTTTAATGAATCGGATGAGCTCTTTAAATCGATGGAAGAGCTCACCAACCTTCAGATGGAAGGTGCCGATGTTTATATGTCAGCATTCGCAAACCTGAAGCATTTTGATTTTTTCAAGGATTTTCAGAACTGGTTTGTGCCGTTTTATCCCGACCATGAGGCAGTTGATGTAATTTACACAGATGAGGTATTAGGTCCGGGAACCAATGAACTGGCTGAAGCTCTTTACAAAACGCCTTTTATCTGTAACTCAGATAAATATTCGTTGCTTCTGAATCTTAAGTATCTTCCTGCGGCTCAGAAAACAATGATGCTGAAAGTATTCAGGATGGAGCTTGAAAGCCTGGAACAGCTTAATGCCGAAGAACCTGCAACTGATCCATATAAAAAATTCAGAATCAATGTAACACAATATCTTCAGGATCTATACAGGTTTTTCAAACTTTCACCATATAAGAAAGATTTTGAGGATGTGTTCAGCGGAAGACTCGATATTTACAATTCAGAGTTCTGGCGTGTTGCATGTCCTTCACCTGAAGCAGAATCTGTTCTGGCAGATCACTTCTTCAGAAATGATTATTTTGATGACGCCCTCGAGCTCTTTCTGCGTCAGCTTAATACAAAACCAGATGATGTGCAGCTTTATGAAAAGATAGGTTACTGTTACCAGCAGGCGGGCTTATATGAGGAAGCTCTTGATTTTTACAGAAGGGCTGAATTGATTGACAGAAAAGTATGGACAATCAAGAAAATTGGTTTGTGTCTGAGGCGGTTAGGCAGGTACGAGGAATCACTTGATTATTATCTGCAGGCATCAGAGATGGAGCCTGAAAACATTCATACCATTATGATGATAGCTCATTCTTACCTCGACCTGAAGGATTATGAACAGGCTTTGAAGTATTATTTCATGGTCGAATACATGGATCCTGGTAACATAAAGGTTCTCAGGCCCATTGCTTGGTGTTATCTGGCACTTGGAAAGCTTGAAGATTCTGAAAAATATTTTGAAAAGCTTTCATCGGAAAAGCTGAATGCCCACGATTACATCAATAAGGGCCATCTGGCTCTCTGCATGGGTAAGAAAAAAGAAGCGGTTGAATATTACAAACAGGGCCTTGCCAGTGGTGGTATCAGCCGTGATGATTTCCTCCGTATTTTCAATGAAGATAGGCCGGTGCTGTTAAGCAACGGCGTTGATCCTGATGATATACCTATTTTACTGGATTATTTATTTTATATCCTTGAATGACCGGATGAGTCTCCCGGCTGTATAGGGCGGCGGCGACCCTGGTCATCAAACCTCCCCGGAGGCGGAGGACCGTATGGCATATTTCTTCTGGGTCTGAAGCCTGAAGTATCGTCCATATCACGCCTTCCTCTCCTTATCATCTCTTCTCTTCTCCTGTCAATTTCATGCAACCTCTCAAGTTGATCCTTTGTGAGATTCGGTTCAATTTCTTTCCAGAATTCTTTCATCAGCGAATCAGACTTTCTTCTGAAATCATTCATAATCAAACTATTCGACTTCGCATATTTCGACAGAATCAGATTGATTGCCTGCTTTTGTTTCTCATCGGGTTGAATTATGTTATAAAAGCCCTCCCTGAACCTTTCAGCTGAAAAAAATATTCTTACAGGCTTCAGCCTTTGATATCTTATTTGTGCCGAAACAAGCATGCCTATAACAAAACCTATTATCAGGGTTAGTATTATCAGTAAAACAGGTCGTAATTTCATAATAATTATTAGTTTCCGGTTAACACACACAATATACTTTCTTCGAATCCGTCACCCAGGCCGAAAAAAGAATCAATAGAGAGACTTCCCTGAGATATATAAAGGGAAACAAGCAATAATATTATTGCAGCAATACCAGTTATGGCAATTCTGTAAAAAGCCCTGTTAAACATACTCAGGAAGTCAACATTTATAACTTCTGATTGCCGTGCAGAATAAATCCTGTTAACGACCTTTTCAGCGAAATCATCACTGAAAGAATACGATACGCCTGCTTCTTCGAGTTGCCTCAATGCATCATGGTCAGGCTCTTCACCCGACAATGATTTGATTATCAATTCTTTTAATTTTTCCTTTTTCATTTATAACCCCTTTAATATTTTTTTCATTTGTTCCTGACCTCTCGACAGCCTCGAAAGCACGGTACCAATTGGCAATCCGAGAATTTCGGCCGTCTCTTTGGTCGAATATCCCTGCAGCAATCTCATCATTAAAATCACCCTGAACTTAGGTTCAACCATCTGCAGGGCTTTTGTCACCAGTTCACGGGCATCTATTCTCTCTTCATCATCCGTGTCCGGTATATCAATCTCATGAATTTCACTCCCATCGCTGTGCGAGAACATCGATAAAAACCTTTTCCTTCTTTTTATTTCATTCAATGTAATATTCACTGCAATTTTCTGGATGTAAGTTGAAAGTTTTGATTCACCCCTGAACTCAGATAGTGAATTGTAAAGCTTTATAAACACTTCCTGCCCCAGATCTTCTGCAAAGACCGTATCTCCGAGCATGCCCTTTACAGTTCTGGCAACCATCGACTTGTACCTGTTAACAATTTCCCCGAATGCAAGCCTGTCGCCCTGCAATGAGGCTTTAATGAGTTCCATGTCGTCTGCCTGCACATATTTCGGGTCATGCTTCTGCATATTAGACAATAATAGTTATAAAATTATTCCTGCTTTGTTAATTTTTATTAACAATTGCCATATAGAGTTCATTTATTGAGCAAATGCATCACTAAATAAATAAAATAAATTACCTTATCTCTGATTCTTCCGCCAGAATAATGATATCCATCGAACTGGTATATTTCAGCAGGTACAGGTGACTGTTTTCGAATCCGTCATCTCTTGATTCCCTTCTGAAATAAAATTTTGTCTCGAGAAGATCCGGATTATGAACAGATGGACGACGCAGAAACCTTTTCCCATGCATGGCAAGCCCACTCAGAAAATAATACATAATATCGTATCCCTGCCAGGCAAAACTGACTTCTTCGGGCTCAGTAAGAAATTTGTTTCTGTAAGTCTTAAGAAAAGCTTTAACATCAGGCTGGCTATAGTCAATCCAGTAGGGTGAATAAAGTTCAATACCAAGGTCAAAATACAATTTTGGATCTAGATTAAATAACTCTCTTACAGCAGGATATCCAATTAACCTTATATTGTATTTCTTCGTAAGGGCACTTAGTTCCATTATTGTTTCGCTCAGCACAGGGTTTTCTTCAGATGCTATTATTACTACATTTTCATCTTTTTGTGATAGTGCTTGTTCGAGCCTGTTTATTGAATCGGCCGGCAGTTCTGACCGGCTCATATAGAGAAGCTCTTTAAATTTTACATTATTGTACTCATTGTTTGATGTTATTTCCCTTAATAACATATTGCGGAAATTAATTACATCTGAATCAGACCATGTTCTGTCGTTATGAATAAAAACAAAATTACTGTTTTTAAACTGACTGGCACGTCGGACGATAAGATTCTGAACCACCTTAATAGAGGGAATGGTCATAAATACTTCCGGATTATTTTTTAAAGGAATGTTACTACGCAGCGGTACAGGCGAAATTACAGGTATATCAGAATCTCTCAGATAATCAGCAACCTTAATGAGCTCATCTGTAAATACAGGGCCAATTATCATGTCCATCTTTTTGAGCCGGTCTGTTTTTATAAGATTATCAACACTATATTCTTCAGTACTTGTATCAAAAGCATAAATATTTATATCAAGCCCCATATTCCTCAGTGTATCAGCAGCTACAAGAATACCGTTATATAATTCAAGAAACTGAATACTTGAGGGGTACAACCAGTGTTCCGGTTTATAAATTGTTTTATAGATACGCTTACCTTTAATCACCTGTGATGAATCAATTTCGGCACGTATTGAACTTTCCCTGGTATATAAAGGGAGGAGCACTCCAACGTTGAATTCACCCTTTAGATTTCTGACGGGTATAATTTCTGAAGGAATTTCAAAATCTTCATCTGGCACCGTTTTAATTGTATCCGCAGCAACAGTATCCGCTTTTATCTTAAAGTCGACAACTCTTTGAACAGGTATTCTTAGTGAATCATTAACACGCGGGAAAATTATTCCCCGGTTTTCCCTTCTCAACTCCCGTATTGTAATGCCGTATTTTTCAGCAATGGAAGCGAGCGTTTCACCTTTCATTATTCTGTGGTAAAGATATTCCTTTTCCGAAACCTCAAAATCCTTTGAGGTTGTTGTAAGGCTCCGCCTGGGTATTGCTATCTCGGCATTGACAGGCAGTTTATTTATGTCAACGCCCGGATTGCTCTGGACAATTTCATCAACAGAAACACCATAACTTTTTGCAAGTGAATAGACAGTATCACCCGGCCGTATTTTGTGGTAAAAAAACTTTGACTCATCTCTTTGTTGTTCCTTAACCTCTGTTTTTTTCTGCTCATCAGATATTGTTTCAACAACCGGTATGCGCAGTGCCTGACCTTCCTTAAGAACAGTAGCAGCTGATGGATTATTCTTTACCAGTTCATCCACCGTAATACCGTAGGCTTTTGCAATTGAAAAAGCTGTCTCCCCTTTCTTAACTATGTGGATATAATACTGGTTGCCTGATATAATTACTTTTTCTTTCGACTTCTCAACCACAACCTGGGCTGAGATAGTAATTCCGTTAACCAGAAGAAACACAAAAACTGATACAAACAGGCTTGTTATTTTCAATTCATCCTTCAACTTCTCCATTCAGGAATACTTTGAATTATTTAAAAAAACAGTGTAATTATCCGTAATATTCTTTGAGAAACTTCATGCAGTTTTCGTATATTCTTTCATTTATATTGCTCAGTTCTTCCCGTATAAATTTTTCCCCTGTAATTTTTTCATAAAGTTCAATATATCTTTCTGACACTTCATTAACAAATTCATCTGTCATATCAGGTACTTTTTCCCCTGTCCTACCCATGAAACCATTTGCCATCAGCCATTCCCTCACAAATTCTTTCGAAAGCTGCCTTGGCGGTAATCCCTTGCTGAATCTTTCCTGATAATCTTCGGCATAAAAATACCTTGAAGAATCGGGAGTATGAACTTCATCTATAAGATATATCTTTCCGTCTTTCTTTCCGAATTCATATTTAGTATCAACAAGAATCAGTTTGTTTTTTGTTGCAATTTCAGACCCTCTTTTGAAAATTTCAAGTGAATATTTCTCAATTAGAGTGTATTCTTCTTCAGATACCAAACCTTTTTCAACTATCTCTTTCGGTGTAATATCCTCATCATGAAGTCCTTGTTCAGCTTTTGTAGTAGGGGTAATCAGAGGCTCGTCGAATTTCTGATGTTCTCTCATTCCTTCCGGTAAGGGTATGCCGCATATTTCCCTTTTACCCGATTTGTATGTTCGCCATGAGCTTCCAGTTAGATAAGCTCTGACTATCATTTCCACAGGATAAGGCTTGCAGATTATTCCTGCAGTCACATTGGGGTCGGGTGAGGCTATTTTCCAGTTTGGTATAATATCGCTGGTAAGATCAAGAAATTTCGAAGTTATCTGATTAAGAACCTGTCCCTTGTATGGGATGCCTCTGGGAAGAACAACATCAAATGCTGAAATCCTGTCGGTTACAACCATTAGAAGTATTTCGTCGTTAATATTATAAACATCACGCACTTTTCCGTGGTAGATGCTTTTCAAGCCTGGAAATTTGAAATCGGTTCTGAGAACTGTATTTTTCATGGTTTTAAAAGGTTAATGTTAAACATCATCTTTTGAATCAGAAGTTTTTCCTGAATTTTTTTCTTCTTTTTCGTATGCCCTGATAATCATTTTAACCAGCCGGTGCCTGACTATATCACGTTCGTCGAACCTGATGATAGATATTCCTTCGATGTTCGACAATATTCTCATTGCTTGCAGAAGTCCCGAATCGTTTTTCCGGGGCAGGTCGATCTGTGTGGTATCGCCTGTCATAATAAACTTAGAGCATAACCCCATCCTTGTAAGGAACATTTTTAACTGGCTAACAGTGGCATTCTGGGCTTCATCAAGTATCACGAAAGCATTTTCAAGTGTCCGGCCTCTCATATATGCCAGTGGCGCAATTTGAATTGTTCCATCTTCCATCCATGTTTCCAGCCGCTTATAGGGTAACATGTCGTGAAGGGCATCATAGAGTGGCTGAAGGTACGGATCAAGTTTTTCCTTCATGTCGCCAGGAAGGAATCCGAGTCTCTCCCCCGCCTCAACAGCAGGACGCGTAAGTACAATCTTTTTCACCTCCCTGTTTTTCAGGGCTCGTACTGCAAGAGCAATGGATGTATAGGTTTTTCCAGTCCCTGCAGGTCCATCAGCTATAATCAGATCATTTGTTTTGTAATCATTCACTAGTTGAAGCTGATGAATTGTGCGTGCCCTTATCGGCCTGCCATTTGCCCCGTAAACAATCACATCCTCAAAACTGCCCTCTATTGCCTTTTTAACATGTTCCTCATCGGTAAGCATTCTTTCGATAACATCATCATCAAGCCTGTGATATTTTCTGTAATAGTCAATTACTTCATTGAGCCTCTCAGAAAACAGCATTATCTCATTTTCTTCACCGATGCACTTGAGTTCATTTCCCCTGGCAACAATTTTCACCTGCGGAAAAATATTTCTTATTTTATTCAGCAGGACATTATTTGTACCAAAAAGAATAACAGGTTCAATATCATCAAGATATATCACCTTCTCTGTTGTACGTGCAATATCTTTCTGTCTGCCTTTTGCCAAAGCTTTCAGATTTTAAAATGCTTCTGAAAAAAATATTTATTTAGAAACTACAAAGTAAGCTTATTTTTCGTTAGAAGATTATCTTTGTCAAAAGTTTTTCCCATGCCGGTGATAACACTTACAACCGAGTGGAGAAGTGATGATTTCTACAACGGAATTATCAAAGGCAAACTCTGCAATTTATGTCCGGGTGTAACCATTATTGATAATGCCACCGGCATACCTGCATTTAACATTTCCCATGCATCTTTCGTAATCCGGAATACTTATTCCCATTATCCTCCGGGTTCAGTTCACATAATTTGCGTACATACTGAAGGAAATGAAGAAAAGAGGCATCTGGCTGTAAGATCTGGTGAACATTATTTTATCGGTACCGACAATGGGATTTTCTATCTTATTCTCAACCGTGAGCCGGATGAAGTTGTTATACTTGGGAATAAAGACGAAACGGATGAAATAGATATTTTTGTTTCTGCTGCTGCAATGATTTTAAAAGGGAAAACACTGAAGGAGATCGGAATGCCTGCAGTACGTATCAATGAAAAAATTCCTTTACGGGCAACAATTGAAAAAGACATAATAACAGGCAGTGTGATATTTATAGATTCATACGGAAATGCAATTTCCAATATTACACGAGAAATTTTCGACAGGGTCTTCTCCGGAAAAAGGTTCAGAATTCTCATACAGAGCACGAGAAACTCTATTAACAGGATAAGTAAAAGATACGACAATGAACCCGTCGGAGAACTGTGCGCCAGATTCAACATGCTCGACCTGCTGGAAATTTCAATTAATGGAGCAAAAGTATCTGAACTTCTTAACCTCACCAATGGGTCTGTAATAAGGGTTGAACTTGCGCCTGAAGAAAAAATTCTGAAACACTAATTGACAATGAATAAAAGAGATATTGCATTAAAAGAATTTGAGCGACTGCTCGAGATAATGGACAGGCTCAGGAAGGAATGCCCCTGGGATAGAGAGCAAAGTTACGAGAGCCTCAGGAAGCTGACAATTGAAGAAACATATGAACTGACAGAGGCAATTTTTTCGGGAAATGAAGAAGGTATCAAGGATGAGCTGGGCGATTTAATGTTACATATAGTTTTTTATGCAAAAATAGGAGCTGAAAGAGGGACATTCGATATAGCAGATGTATTAAATCACATCAACAGGAAGCTTATTTACAGGCATCCTCATGTATTCGGAGAAATTGAAGTAAGAAACTCTGATGACGTTAAAAAGAACTGGGAAAAGCTGAAGATGGATGAAAAACCTGAATACAAACCTGTTCTCTCGGGTGTACCATCTTCCCTGCCGGCTGTAACAAAAGCTGTAAGGATACAGGAGAAAGTAAGAGGTGCAGGTTTTGACTGGGAAGTTCCCGGGCAGATATGGGATAAAGTACTTGAAGAGATAAACGAATTAAAGGCAGAAGTTGAAGAGGGAGACAAGGAAAATATTGAGTCTGAAATAGGGGATATTTTTTTCAGTCTTATCAATGCATGCAGGCTCTATGGCATTGATCCTGAAGCTGCTCTTGAAAAAACAAACAGAAAATTTATCAACCGTTTCAATTATCTGGAGAGAAAGACACTTGCTGCAGGCCGCTCATTGAATGATATGAGCCTTGATGAGATGAATGCTATATGGGAAGAGGCAAAGAAGGAAGATTAACTAAAAATATAGCTCAAGGTCTGGTAAATAATTTTTGCTGCTACAAAATCAGGGGCTTTATTAAGGGGTGAGGGACACAATTCAACAACGTCGAATCCCACTATGTTTCTGTTTTTTGCCACTTCGCGTATGAAGTGCATAATATCATAATATGGTGGTCCGCCAGGTTCGGGGGTTCCTGTTGATGGTATAAGGGAGGGGTCAAATACATCAAGGTCTATTGTGATATAGACATTTTCTTTAAGTAAGTCAAGTGCCACTTTGTAAAGGTTCTTATCATACCATAATTGATGAGCAGGAAAAATTGAGTTCCAGTCGGCATTATGAATCTCTTCAGCAGAAATACTTCGTATTCCCATCTGAACTGTATGCGACTTTTCTCGTATTCTTGCCATTACACATGCATGGTTGTAGGGTGAGCCTTCATAGCTGTCGCGCAGGTCGGCATGGGCATCAAACTGAAGTACTGTCAGCGAAGGGAAGAAAGCAGCAGCTGCATTGGCAGCTCCGATGCTTACAGTATGGTTTCCTCCTATAATGACAGGGAACTTTCCTTCATTAAGAAGTGAACTAACTTTTTCAAATACAGTATTAACAAGAGCCTCTGGCGAGCTCTTTTCCGTCAGAGGCTCCATTGTATAGATTCCATGTTTATGAACTTCGGAGCGGGTTTCAATATCATAGAATTCGAGGTTTACCGATGCTTCAAGTATAGCCTGCGGCCCTCTGTCAGCCCCCTTTAACCATGTACTGGTTTCGTCATACGGTACCGGAAGTATGACAATACGGGATTCATGGTAGTTATAAACTACCTCATTGCCTCCGAAATTCATAAAGCATCAGATGGTCTCCAGGATTGGATAAAAGTAACTGGTAAAACAGAGCGCTACCAGAACAGTCCCATACGTTTTGAGGGGCACGAAAGACCTCTTAATGATATTCAAATCACCAAGAGTGAAGTCTTTATCGAACCCATTGGTATACAACTCGTTTATACTCAGGCGGAGCAATTTTTCCAGCTCCTCCTCGGTATAATTCCCGTTGTGCTCGCAGACCAGACCACCGTACCTCTGACCGGTTCTTTTTTCTTTCAGCCATCCATAAATAATTCCCGCAGAAATTCTCTCTCCTTTTCTGCCATTGGCGACAGCCATAATAGACTCCATCACTTCGCCATGGGTAATTTTATCAGGTTTGGGAATTTGGGTGGCCATGCCCGGAAGAATTGAAGAATAGGTGATAATGTTGGCCATTTCGATACCGGCATCTTTGAGAGCCAGGTGGTAAGATCCTGCATGAATTGCGATGTCGCTTTCACCGATACCAGTAGTAACAAAGTATTCTCTGGGTATACGGTTCCCGACAATGAATCCTTTCAGGGACAAATTCATCCCCTCAACGGAACTACCGGAGTGTAACTCTCTCAAAACTATGTTCTGCATCTACGTCATAAATTACAATTGGGTTGTTAATACTAATTTTTACCTGTTTAATTTTGGGATGCAAATATAAATCAATATTAATATTTTTTTTATATTCTGGAAAAAATTTTTACACAAAAGACCTCTTTTTATCAAAAAGCGATTAAAATCAATTTAATAATTTATTGATTATTAACATATTAACTATTCTGGATCTTTCACGATTGATAAAAGAAATTAACAGATAAAACTCAATAAAAGATATTTTATCTCTGTAAGGATTTTTGAAAGAAACTATATTATTCTTCGGTTGTTTTCTTCTTTTTGCCAGATCCTGATCTTGCGGGCTTTACAGCACTCTCCTCTTCAGTCTTTTCTGTAGACTTTGCTGCAGATTTTAATTTCTTAGTTGAAGATGTCTTTTCAGAAGAATCTTTACTTTCCATTTTTTCTTCTATCACCTCTTCTTTCACCTCTTCTTTTTCTTCTGTTTTCTCAGGCTCTTCTTTTACAAGAAGGTTAAGTTTCTGCAATATATTATACCACCTGAATACTTTTCTTATATCAGATTCGTAAACTCTTTCCCGGTCGTATTCAGGCAAAACCTCTTCAAAATATGTTCTGAGAACTTTTATATCGGACTTCTCATCAGGTGCCGGACCTCCGTTTTCACGGTCGTAAATTCTGTCAAACACTTTCGACAGAGGTATCTCTTCGCCCGTTGTAAAAATTGAAATGTCTTCGAGTGAAATTACTTTTGAAGATCCGAAAGCTGTAGTTCTTTTCCTGGTTTCAAGGTGTTCTACTATCATTGCATTGCGCCCCTGCGCAATGAACTTGAACAAACCGTGCTGACCCGATATTGCAAGATAGTCTTTAAGAATCATACTCAATTATTTTTGTGCAAATTTAGTTTTTGTACCGTGATATTTCAATTAATATTCTTTTTTCCTTCATGTTTTTATTTGAATATCTAAATTAATTATGAATCACACGAGATTCCTTTCCTTTTTGATTTTTTCGTATGCTTCATTGACCTTTTTAAATTTTTCGTCTGCAGCCTTCTTAAAATCTTCTCCGAGGTGGCTCACCCTGTCGGGGTGATATTTCAAAGCCATTCGCCTGTATGCTTTCTTCACTTCCTCGTCAGTTGCCGTGGGTTCAATCTCAAGAATTTTATAAGCTGCATCGGTATCAGGAATAAACATATTCTTTATTGAAGTGTAATCACGACTGGAAATTCCAAGGTATTCAGCTATTTTGCTTATGACCTGTACTTCTCCTGACCCGAATTTCCCGTCGGCACCGGCTATGCCAAAGAGAAAGTGCAGAAGATGCATACGCGACGGATAGTCCATATTTTTTGCAATCTGTTTGCAGACATCTTTTATTGGTATATCCTGTTTGAGCAGATCCCGCAGCAGTATCATTGCCTCTCGGGTCGATTCCACACCGAACTGGCTGATAAAAAACTGCTTTACATATTCCAATTCTGATTTAAGAACTCGTTTATCGGCTTTCATCACTGCTGCCACAAGTACCAGCAGGCTTACACCGAATGCCCCAGGGGTGGTTTCAGTTGAAACATACTTTGTATCATGCGAAGGATAGGAGGTTGATTCATCAACGAATGATCCAAAGAGAAAACCAAGTAACCCTCCTATAGGTCCTCCAAGAACCCATCCGAGTCCTCCTCCAATCCATTTTGCAAAACCTCCCATCAGTTGATTTTTTTAACTGACAAAGAAAGTAATTCATTGTGAATTCTTAAAATCTCAGGCACAACCAATTTTTCACCTGAATTATCAACAACATAGTGTGATCTTGCTGTTCTGAAGTTGTCATCATACTGATTCTTCATTCTGGAAATAACATCGTTTATTTCTGTATTATTCCGCTCCAAAATCCTCTTTACACGTTCACTCTCTGGTGCAGTTACCGTCAGTATCCTGTCAACAAGTTTATCTGCACCGCTTTCGAAGAGAATTGCAGCTTCCATAATTACATATGGATAATGCTGCATTTTTTCCCACTCCAGAAATTTTTCAAATAACACAGGATGAACAATACTGTTTATCTTCTGCAGTATTTCCCTGTTGTTAAAAATAATAGTGGCAAGTTCTTTTCTTTGAAGTATTCCATTCCTGTACACATTCTTGCCTGTAGCAAGATTCACCTTTTCCTTGATTGACTCATCATTATCCATTATTTCCTTTGCGGCATCATCGGCAGAAAAGACTGGCACACCGAGAATGCTGAATATTCTGCATACAATTGTTTTTCCACTTCCAATACCACCGGTAACACCAAGTCTCATTATAAGTTGATTTTCTTCATTCAGATTTGCCTTCAGATGAATTTTTTACAAGGAAAAGAAAAAGTGTATCGGGTTTTACTGACAAAACTTTTATCTCAGCAGAAGGTGCCTTATTCAAATACTCCTTCATAACTGATGAGGTTAGCAAATAAAATTCAGTTTCTGAAGAATTCCCCGACTTTCTGTTCAATTTTACCGATGAAAGATCTATTGTCAAAATTCGGTTTTTTTTGCTCATACTGAATTTCAGCAGCGAATAACCCTGCCCTGACAGGTTAAGATATAAACTACCGGTAGAATTATTTGCAATTACCAGACCAGAGGGCGGATTTATAAAATTAAGCTGAAGCTTAAGAGTTGTCTCTGTTTCCTTCCTCAGGGAATTAAGGTACCACAAAATAAATGCTATAAGGAGAAAAATAAGAAAAATTCCAAGATCCCTGCTGAATATTTTCCTTATATTCATCAGGAAAAAATCCAGGAAGTTTTCTTTTTCTTTATTCATTATTATTATTTCTGTTCAATATCAGTGGGGTCCTTAAGCAATGCGTTTTTGTCCACTTTGAGTTTTACATCACCGCCTGCATCCATAATTACATAATTATCCTTCACTTCAAGAACCTTGCCATAGATACCGCCGGTAGTCACAACACGGTCACCCTTTTTGAGGGAATTTCTGTAATTGGCAAGTTCTTTTTGTTTTTTCATCTGTGGCCTGATCATAAAAAAATAGAAAACCACAAAAACCAGGATTAGTGGCATTAACGTAACAAGCGCATTGCCTGATCCTGTTGCACCTGAAGGCTGTGCCATCGCTAAAAAATAAAGATAACTGTTCATGTTTCTGATTATTAATTGTTTTTACCTGTTAAAACTTCTGCTTTTATCTGTAACATAACATAAGGGTTTGAAGCATTTGATCGCACCGTTACTGTTTTTCGCTGCATTCCATTGTATCCACCCGAGTCAAATATGACCTCAATTGTACCTGAGTCGCCAGGCAGGATAGGCTTTGTGCTGTATTTCGAAACAGTACATCCGCAGCTTGTGGTAACTGAGTTTAGCATAAGCGGACCTTTCCCGGTGTTTTTGAATTTGAAGATTGTTGCAACTTTTTCACCGGCAATAATTTTTCCAAAGTCGTGTTCATATTCTTCGAATTCGATAACGGCTGTATCAGAAGAGCTGGCTAAAGCATTACCGGTTGATGTTTTGCCCCTGCACGACATAAGAAAAGAAAACGCAAAAATGACAAAAAGTATTTGACCTGTTCTTATCATAGTTTTTAAATATTATCACTCCGTTTCTCCAAGCAGCCCTCGCCCACTCTTGCGGAAAAGTCCTTTCTCCCTCATTTCCTTCACAATCTTGTCGAGAATTCCGTTGACAAAGTTACTGCTTTTTGATGTACAGTACTGCTTTGCAATTTCAATATATTCATTTAAAGTAACTTTAACAGGTATCTCTTCAAATTCAACAATCTCAGTTATAGCCAGTTGCATAACAAGCCTGTCCATCAGTGCAATACGTTCAACCTCCCAGTTTGTCGTATTTCTGTCAATAAGTTCTATATTTTGTTTGGCCTTGAGAATTGCCTGGCGAAAGAGATGTTTAACAAAATGTTCATCATCTTCATTTTTAAATAGCGGCATCAGTGGCACTTCTGGACCGGAATTCGCTTTAAATTTTTTCAGGGTTTTTTCAACCATCAGCGAAATATAATCAATATCATCGTTCCAGTAAATACTCTGTTCTTCAAATGCATTAAGAAGTTCCTCTGATGAGGGGAAAAAATCCGTAACCAGCTTTGTTATGAACTTTTTGTCCTCAGAATATCCCGTCTTCTCATCGTTCATGTATTTTATGTATGGCTCCCATTTCACCATCTGGTTATAAAGAATTTTAGGAAGGTCAGGATTAATATTCCATGATATTCTTTTTGATTCCTGGTATTTTTTAAGAGCATTATTAATCCGGAGCTGTGCGATTATTCTGTTGTCAACAAATCGTCTGTTAGGGTTGAGGTCTTCCTTTGAAGGCATTTTCTTACGGAGTCCGAAATTTATTTTTTCCAGAGCGACATCGGCAAGTTCCAGGATGAGAAGTAGCAGATAAAAATAGAGTTCATAGGATTTATTGATACTGAACATAAGTTCATTTTCAGCTTTGGCCAGGTCACCGTCATCTCTCCGGTTGTAGGCGTAAAGGCATATAAGTGCTTTAATGCGAAGTAATCGTCTGCTTAACATTTATTTTGTAAAGAACATGAAAAACGTTGCAAAAATAGAGATTTTAATCCAGCTATTAAAAATTATTTGCTTTTTTAAAATTTTTAGTCAGGTCATATTGATTAACTTATTTTGATTTGACAAAATATTTTTTACTTTTGACAGGGTTTAATTATATAAATCATTCAATTATGGAAGAAGGAACTGTGAAAATCAATGAGAATGAAGAAAAAACAAGAAAAGAAGAAATCTATACAAAAGTTGTACGAGCGGGCAAAAGAACTTATTTCTTCGATGTAAAAGCAACACGCAAAGATGATTATTATCTTACCATCACAGAGAGCAAAAAACGGACGGGTAAGGAAGGCAAGACTTTTTATGAAAAACACAAAATTTTTCTTTACAAAGAAGATTTTGAAAAATTCACCGAGGGTTTGAAAGATGTGGTGAACTTCATCAATAATGGGAAGACAACAAAGCATGAGGAGGTGAGATCTGAGAAAAATAATGCAGGTGAAGCCAATACTGAAGAGCTTTCAGCCGGCAAGTTTACTAGTGTCAGTTTCGAAGATCTGGGATAAGCCCTGGCCATCGCTGTCTTTCAGGAGTAAGAAAAGCAAATTATGCCATTTTATAAATATACAGCTAAACAAATGGCTGATTATCTTCTTTTAATTGCTGGCATCATCCTTATGATTTTTGGTCTTATAGGATGCCTGGTGCCTGTTTTACCGGGGCCTCCTCTCAGTTATGCAGGTATCCTGTTGCTTCATTTCACCAGATTCGCAAATTTCAGCCAATGGACACTGATAATACTTGCTTGTGTAACGGTAGCTGTTACGATTCTTGATTATATCGTTCCCGTTTGGGGTACCAGGAAATTCGGAGGATCAAAATATGGAACAAGGGGTGCTACGGTGGGGCTTATAATAGGTTTCTTTCTTGGTCCAGCCGGTATAATAATCGGCCCGCTTATAGGAGCCATTGTAGGGGAACTTATATTTAAAGACGATTTCAGATATGCACTAAAAGCCGGCATTGGCAGCCTGCTAGGCTTTCTGACTGGCATAGGCCTTAAACTGGCTGCCTCGTTCGTTATGACATTTTACTTTATCAAGGAACTGATAAAATAAAAAAACACTGAGTCTGCTTTGAGATTCTCAGTGTTTTTAAATTAAATTTTACCTGGGAAGGTCTTAAAAAGCTAAATCTTATTTCCGATCGTTGCCACCATTACTGCCTTTATTGTGTGGAGGCGATTTTCAGCCTGGTCGAATACAACCGAGTGCTCTGATTCGAAAACATCTTCAGTCACCTCAATACCATCCAGACCATATTTGCGAAAGATTTCTTCACCCACTGTTGTTTCCCTGTTGTGAAAAGCCGGCAGGCAATGCAGAAACTTAACAGAAGGATTTCCTGTTTTTCTGACAACCTCCATATTAACCTGATAGGGGCGCAGGAGTTTAATACGTTCTTCCCATGCCGATTCTGGTTCTCCCATCGACACCCATACGTCAGTATAGAGAAAATCAACTCCCCGCACAGCCTTATCAACATTATCGGTGATAGTTATCTTTGCACCTGTCTCTTTTGCTATCTCCATGCATTGCTTTACCAGCCACATGCCCGGCTGAAATTTTTCAGGAGCAGCTATTCTGAAATCCATACCCATTTTTGAAGCACCAACCATAAGTGAATTTCCCATGTTAAAACGGGCATCACCAAGATAACAAAAACTGATTCTGTTTAGTTTCTTACCAGAATGTTCAGCCATTGTCATCAGGTCGGCAAGAATCTGAGTGGGATGAAACTCATTTGTAAGGCCATTCCACACAGGAACTCCTGCATATTTTGCAAGTTCTTCCACAATATCCTGCCCGAAGCCCCTGTATTCTATCCCATCGTACATCCTGCCAAGTACCCTGGCAGTATCTTTCATCGATTCCTTATATTTCATCTGTGAACCTGTGGGCCCTATGTAGGTTACATGAGCTCCCTGGTCAAATGCTGCCACCTCAAAGGCACACCGGGTCCTGGTTGACGACTTTTCAAAAATCAAAGCAATATTCTTGCCTTTGAGTCGCTGAATTTCTTTACCTTCTTTCTTCTCCTTCTTCAGTTTCGCAGCAAGCTCAAGAAGATAATTTATCTCTTCGGGTGTGAAATCAAGAAGCTTAAGAAAATGACGACCTTTAAGACTTACTTCCATTTTATTATTTATTTTATTTAATGCTGTTTATTTTCCTTAGTTCTACTTTATCTGGTTGTTGAAATTAACCGTGCAAATATAAAAGGATATTGAAATCAAATTACTTTTTGCTCCCTATTAATATTTATTGTGATATCAAAAAATGTACTCATTTGAGGAGTAAAGTTTATTTGTCAGATGTATTGATAATTGGAAGCTAAAATTTCCAGTTCCACCATCTGGTTAAAAAAATTTTATTACATTTGAAAATCATAAATATCAATCGAGTAAGTGAAATCGTTTAATTTTCTGGTAATTACGGGGGTTACAATAATAATTCTGCATGCCTGCCGCGAAAAAGGCTATAAAAACATCAGTGAGGGAGAGATTCATTACTCGATTGAATATCTGAAAAATACAGGTTCCACCTCTAATGAATTCAAACCTAAAACGCTGGTAGTTACTTTCAAAGACGACAAGATTCTTTTTGAAATTTTGTCGCCTATTGGCAGCCAGGGAATTATCAACATAGTAAATCCCGAAAAAGGAATTTATGACACCTATGTTAACCTGCTGGGAACCAAACTTTACTATTCTGCTTCCCCTGATGAAATATATCCCGGTTTCAGCTGGATGGATGGCGTAATAATAAAGAAAACTTCTAAAAGATCCGTAATCTGTGGGTATGAATGCAATCATGCAGAAGCTGTTTTTCCTTCAGTACCCGACAAAGTTTATGACATCTGGTATACCGACGAGATAAAAGTAAAAAATTCAAATGCTTCCACTCCCTTCAAACAGATAGACGGAGTTTTAATGAGTTTCTACTATATTCTGGGCGGTTCCGAGATGAAATTCGAAGCTGAAGCAGTATATAAGAAAACCGTTTCTGATAAAATTTTCGAAAGAAGGCCAAAATACAAGCTGATTTCGAAAAAAGACATGGATAAAATTATTTCCGATATTGTTAATCTTTAGCTTTTTCATTTCCGGAAAAATCATTTTAAAATATTTACCTTTGGACTCTGGAAACCGACAGGTCAGAGTTATTATCATCAATGGAGGTAATGAAATCATCTAAAGGAGAAAAGAGCAATAACGGAGAATCCGGCAAAAAAAACAGTACCGGAAGCAGCAGAGGAAAAAAATCAGGAAGTGGTGAAAAATTCCGTTTCCTTTTTGGAATCGTATTAACCGGTGCAGCTGCTTACCTTCTCATTGCTTTTATTGCATTCCTGTTCTGGTGGAAAACAGACCTCAGTCTTGCAACTGATCAGGTAATATCCGGTCCAGAATTACAGGTTAAGAACTGGTCAGGTAAACTGGGTGTATGGCTTTCGGAGTTTTTTATTACCAACGGTTTCGGACTGGGGGCATTTTTCATCCCGCTGATTATTGCAGCCGCCGGGCTTAAGCTACTGAATTTCCCGAGTCTGAGATTCTGGAAACTGCTTCTGAAATTCACATTTGCAACAATTCTTTTATCCTTACTTGCCGGATATGTTTTCGGCATGGCAGGAGGTTTTCTTGGCAGCGGCCCCGGAGGGGCACAGGGTTATTTCGTTGTAAAATGGCTCAATTCATTCATTGGAAAGCCTGGCACAGGAATATTATTGATTGTGCTAACTCTCCTGTTCCTGGTATTTATTCTGAATATTCATCCTGAAACTTTAAGTAAAATTTTACAGTCTCTGTTTACAAAATCTTTAAAGAAACAGCAACCTGCTGGTGAAATTAAGTCTGATACCGATAACGAAAAGGATTTAAAAAACGAAGCAGAAACAAAAGATGAGGATGCAGGAGATATTATTGTAAGGCCGGTTTATCCGCTAAATGATGAAAATCAGTTTGAAGAAATAGTGCCCGATGAACACGACGGTGGAATTATACGTGTACTCGGAGATTCAGAGCTATTAACCGTTGAGCCTGTCAGCAAAGATGTACCCCTGAAAGTAACCAGGGCAAAAGAAGGGGAACAGCTCAGTGAGGAGGAAGTGGAAAAAATCATGGAAAATTACGACCCGAGGCTTGACCTGCCAAGGTACAAATTTCCTCCGGTTTCACTTCTGAAGGAATACAAGAGCCAGAGCTCAATTGATAACCGCGAAATAATCGAAAACAAGGATAATATTGTTAAAACCCTTGCCGATCACAAGATTCCCATAAAAAATATCACCGCAACTGTTGGACCTACGGTAACTCTCTACGAGGTCGTTCCAGAACGAGGGGTGAGGCTTGCAAGAATAAAATCGCTTGAAAACGACATAGCCCTTAATCTTTCAGCATTGGGGATCAGAATTATAGCACCTATCCCGGGTAGAGGCACTGTGGGCATCGAAGTGCCAAACAAAAACCCTGAAATTGTTACAATGAGATCCCTTATCACTTCAAGGGCGTTTCAGGAGTCTAAATTCGAACTGCCGCTTGCCCTTGGACGTACAATAACAAACGAGCCCTACATAGCAGATCTGACAAAAATGCCACATCTTCTTGTTGCAGGAGCAACCGGACAGGGCAAATCGGTAGGGATAAATGCAATCATAACATCACTGCTTTATAAAAAACATCCTGCGGAAGTAAAGTTTGTACTTATTGATCCTAAGAGAGTGGAACTGCCGCTATATGCTAAGATCGAACGGCATTTCCTTGCAAAACTGCCCGGTGAAGAGGATGCAATAATAACAGATACACAGAAAGTTATATATACCCTTAATTCCCTGTGCAGGGAAATGGATAACCGACTTGAATTGCTCAAACTGGCACAGGCAAGATATATTAAGGAATACAACGAGAAATTTATATCGAGAAAGTTGAACCCTAACAATGGGCACCGCTATATGCCCTATATAGTGCTTATTATTGATGAGTTTGCAGATCTTATTATGACTGCCGGAAGGGAAATAGAGGGTCCAATTGGCAGACTTGCCCAGCTTGCAAGGGCAATAGGAATTCATTTAATTATCAGCACTCAGCGTCCATCAACAAATATTATTACAGGGTTCATCAAAGCTAACTTCCCGACAAGGATTGCATTCAGAGTATTTTCATCTGTGGATTCCCGCACCATTCTCGATGCTACAGGTGCTGAACATCTTGTAGGACGTGGCGACATGCTCATATCAGCAGGTGCCGAACTCGAAAGGCTACAGTGTGCATTTATCGATACCCCGGAGATTGAGGCCCTTACAGAATTTATTGGAGCCCAGCAGGGTTACAGCGATGCTATGCACCTTCCCGAGTATGTCCCCGACACAGAAGGCACCGAAAAAGATGTAGACCTGAACAAAAGGGATCCCATGTTTGAAGACGCAGCGCGTCTGGTGGTGCAGACACAACAGGGTTCCACATCCTTGATCCAGAGAAAACTTTCAATTGGTTATGCCCGTGCAGGAAGAATTATTGACCAGCTTGAAGCTGCCGGAATAGTAGGACCATTCGAAGGAAGCAAGGCAAGGGAAGTTCTTGTAAGCGATATAATTGCTCTGGAACAGATTTTGAAGAGACTTGAATAAAAACTGTTATGAAACTATTACCGGCAATAACACTGACATTGTTTATATGCATCACACTTTCGGGGCAGACCGACCCGGAGGCCGTAAAAATTCTTGACAGATTTTCATCAAAAGCACTGGCAGCTCCATCAGTTTCAATGAAGTTCAGGTTAATTAACATAAATGCTACCGAAGGTATAAAGGACACACTCGACGGAAGCCTTATTATGGCAAAAGACCAGTACCGGCTTGAACTGCCAAATAACATAATATGGTTCAACGGTTCAGCAACATGGAATTACCTTGTTGCAGAAAAAGAGGTTACGGTTACCCGGCCCGATCGCAAGGACGACTCATTTATGAACAGACCTTCATCACTGTTTACTATTTATAAGAAAGGATATAAGATCCGCCTTCTCGAGGATAATATAAACTCCTATGTTATTGACCTTTACCCTGAAGACCTGAACAGCGACATGGTAAGGATAAGGCTCACAATAGGCAAATCGCTGCTTGATCTGATCAATGCCGAGTACAAAAGAAAAGACGGGGTTACAATAACCATTTCGGTTAAGGAATATAATCTAAAAACTGTTCCCGGACCATCGGACTTCAATTTCAATCCGAAGAATTACAAAGACGTTGAAATAATTGACATGCGCTAACATTTAAATTCAATATGAATCAGTTTGTTTGTGAAAACGTTTTCGTGCCGCTACGGGCAATGCCTACCCACAGGTCGGAGATGCTCAGTCAGGTTCTCTTCGGTGAGAGATATTCAATAATTGATGAAGTAGCTGGCTGGATAAAGATTGAGCTTGAATTTGATGGTTACAGAGGCTGGGTGGATCTCAGTCATGTGATTCATTCCGAGGCATCTGAATCTGACAAGAAATTTGTGCTGAACAGAAATCTTTTATGCTACAGACCCGACGGCTCAAAGATGGTTATAGAACCAGGTTCTGAGATATACGAACCAGATTTTAAAAGTAAAATATTCAGGGCCGGGAAAAATATTTACCGGGCTAATGATGACTTTTCTGAAAAATATATTTCTTCAGAGGGTTCATTGACAGATACTGCTTTGAAATTTATCAACAGTCCATATATATGGGGTGGCAGGATACCTTCAGGCATTGACTGTTCAGGGTTTACGCAGCTCGTTTACAAAATACACGGCATCACTATTCCGCGTGACAGCTGGAAGCAGGCTGAAACGGGACAGACAATTGAATTCCTGAAAGACAGCAAACCGGGTGATCTGGTTTTTTTCGATAACGAACTGGGAAAAATCTCACATGTTGGCATGATACTTTCTGATGGGCTGGTAATTCATGCCTCAGGCAGAGTAAAGATTGACACGATTGACCATCATGGTATTTTCAGGCGCGATACGGAGAAGTATTCTCATCGGTTAAGGGTTATTAAAAGGTTGGCTGGTTAGAGAGTTAAGTGAAGTAAATTACAATCTGGAAAACAGGCAGGTTTTATCTGGAAAACTTGAGATATGAAATCATGCTTGCCGTTCCTTT
The DNA here is from genome assembly GCA_029552825.1 of Bacteroidota bacterium. Taxonomy (GTDB): domain Bacteria; phylum Bacteroidota; class Bacteroidia; order Bacteroidales; family VadinHA17; genus LD21. The sequence continues at coordinate 6,702 of JAKPDL010000080.1, read as the reverse complement.
AATTATTCTCTGACATTTTTGTCTTCTTAATTCTGCAATGTCAGATGAAACATACGATAAATCTTCTGCAATGTAGTACATGTTTCTCACTTCTGCCGCAGAGCCTTTTGAATAGCTTAAAAATTTCCGGAATTCAGGATTGCTGTTTCTTCCAGATCCTTCTGAAATGTTATTCATTATTAAAATCGCTGCAGAAGTTATCTGGTTCATAAAAACATAATCTTTGTAATCTTTAAAATCAGAATATATCTGATTTATAAGTTCCCTGGCAAGATTCCATATCTTTAAATCTTCAAAATTTTTTATTGTTCCCATATTGGCACGATAAGTTGAGACATATAAACTAAAATTACAAATAAATTTCCTATAACAAAATTCATCTATTTAATACGCTAATAACTAAGGAACCAAACCCTCAAACCATTAAACCCTTAAACCCGTAAACCATTAAACTATCAAACCAGCAAACCAGTAAACCAAAAAAGGCTGCACTTGAAGTACAGCCTTTCTGGTATTATATCTGACGGAGCCTATTAGTTATTTGGCGTCATCAGTTTATTGAAGTTAAGCTCGTTTACAGGTACAGGCCATATGTATGTGGCGCTGCCCGGTGCTATTGCCGGTACTGAACCCATTGAACCACCATCTTTGGCAGGGATTGTCAGGCTCAGTCTCATGATGTCGAGGTTACGCATACCCTCTCCAAGGAATTCAATATTCCTTTCAAGAAGTACAGCATCATAAAAATCTGCCGGTGTGGCGAAGTCGGCGGTTGTATATGCGCCTCCCGGGAATGAGCGGGTACGAACGGCATTAAGCAGATCTACAGCTTCCTGAGTGACACTACCTCCAGCCCTTACAAAAGCTTCAGCCCTGTTAAGAAGAACTTCCGCATATCTGATAACAGGTGCATAGTTTGTAAGGTTGGTGTAATCGAGGAATTTCCCAAGGAAGTACCTGCCCTGTGAGTCGGTAACAAGCATGGTTCTTCTGGCATCTGAAGGATCCATCTTGCTGAATGTTGAACCTGCTGCTGTTCCAAGATAATATGACTCAGATGATGACGGGCTGTAGTAATGTGGCAAGCCATTCTGGGTGCCAGGTGTGTTTGTAGTAGTGAATGGCATTGAGAATATTGATTCCTTCGAAGTGTAAGGTGCTGCAAATATATTTGCATACGAAGGATTCAGTTCATGAGGAACACCTGTGGTAGCCTTGAAAGGCGGTGTTGTTGAAGAAACAATTTTTGCCGATTCATTTACTACACCGGCCCAGTTCTGCATATGCAAAAGCACTCTTGTCTTGAAAGCAATGATAGTATTCCTGTGAATTCTGGTAGTATTCAGCAGGTCAGTAGTGTATTTATCAATTGCCAGAAGTTCTGCATCATTGAGGTCTTTCAGTATCTGGGTATATACTTCAGCCACAGTACTTGGAGCAAGGTCGTTTTCACCAGATGATTTCTGTGCTTTCAGACGAAGCGGAACACCCTGGTTCGCACCGTTACCCTGATTATATGGTTTTGAGTACATCTGCAGGAGATCAAAATAACAGATAGCTCTGAGTGTATATGCTTCACTTTTGAACTGCTTGTATTCAGCTTCTGTTATTTTTTCTTTTAGTTTACCGTTTTCCCAGTTTTCATCAAGTCCCTCGAGGAAAACATTTATTGCATTCACTGCAGCATATACTGCACTCCAGAGGTTCTGAACCTCGTTTGTGGAACTCACAACCGTGTGGTTCCATGTTGCAAAGTTTGTTACAAGGTTCGAGCTTTTCGGGATAAAGTTCTCACATCTGACATCATTGTAGACAAAGAATCTGCCGCCAAGGAACTGGCCGCTTTTCATCATGGCATACATGCCGTTAACCTGAGCGACAACCCTGTCTTTTGTGTCGAACACTGTAAGGTCAGAGAGTGATGTTTTAGGAACAGGATTCAGGTACTCGGTTGAGCATCCGAATGTCAACAGTATCACTACTATTGCTGCTGTAGCCTTTATAATGTTTTTCATATCTCCTCCGTATTAAAGGTTAGAAATTAATTGTTGCACCGAACGACCATGTTCTTGCCTGTGGTGCTGTGTTTCTGTCAACACCGGGTGCAAGGTTGGTATCACCATTGGTTGAAACCTCTGGATCAGAACCGGTATACTTTGTAAATACATGGGCATTGAATACCTGTGCGTAGAGCCTGATTTTCTCAATTGCCAGAGCTTTAGGCAACTTGGTGAAAGAGTATCCGAGTGAGATATTTCTGACTTTCAGATAATCTCCCCTTTCAACATTTTCAGATATCGGGAATGATGATCCGTTGGAAATGTTGTCATTCATCACAGGTTTGGGGATATTGGTAATATCATCCGGCTGCTTCCATGCTGTCTTATACACCTCAACCGAGTTGTTCCACCATCTCTGGTCTCTTAAACCTGCTTTAGTACCATTATATACATAGAAGTCAAGTGCATAAGTCAGGTTTAACGCAAAATCAAAATTCCTGAAGGTAATGTTATTGTCAATACCTCCGTAGAATTTGGGTATTGCACAGGCATATGGTTTTGCATCAGCAGCTGTAGTGATTGCCGGAGCTACTCCTGAGCCGTCTCTGTAAAACCATCTGTTGGCACTTGGCGTAATTTCAAATCCGAACAGCACTTCTTTTCCCTGATTGTTAACATAAATTCTTCTTCCTGTCTGAGGATCAACACCTCTTGTTTCGACAACGAGGATCATTCCGATGGGCTTGCCTACAACTGTGATATTTGTTGTTTCAAGTCCGCCAGTTGTTGCGCGTATCTCAGTAACACCAGGGGCCAGAGCTGTAACCTCATTCTTCAGGTAGGTGAAATTGAAGTTTGTTGTCCAGCTAAAGTTCTTTTTAACGAAGTTATAGCTTGTAAGTGATAATTCGACCCCGGTATTGTACATTGAGCCCATATTGGCAGGGATTGAGTTGCCAGGTATACCTTTCGATGGCGACTGTGGTACGGAGAGTATAAGGTTATTGATATCGTTGTAGAACCAGCTTACCTCAGTCTGGATTTTATCTTTCAGGAACCCGAAGCTCAGACCAACATCATATTTATCGCTCGACTCCCATTTGAGGTCAGCATTGCCTGCCTGAGAGAAGGTAAGTGTCGGAACGGCTCCGTAAACACCCGATGAGTAAAGGAACAATGAGCTGTAATTGCCAATACCTGACATATTGCCAACCCTTCCGTAACTGGCTTTTATACGAATATCTGAAAAGATATTATTCAGAGCTGAGTTGGCAACAAATTCCTCATTTGACACATTTCACATAAGCGAAGCGCCTCCGAAGGTTCCGTATTTATTGCCTTTTGAGAGTCCTGAAAATCCGTCGCGACGTAAGCTGGCTTCAAGGTAATATTTCTTATTCCAGTTTGCATTGAAACGGCCGAAGTATGAAATAAAGTAATTCTCCCACTGGCTGCCACCGCCCATTCCGGCTGTAACCCATGAACCCTGATAGGATGTAAAGAATGGGTCTGACACATTTGTTTTTGAACCCGACCAGCTGTTGCCTACAGTTCTCTGCTCTTCAGTCCCGCCAAGTATTGAAAGGTTAAGCTTATTCATCAGGGTAACGCTGTAATTAACGGTATTTGTCCATGTCCATCTTACCCTGCGGTCGAATGAGTTACCGGCATATCCGTTCGAACCATATCCATCACCTGTAATTGGTGTCTGGAATGAAATAGACTCAACATTGATATTGTCAAGGCCATATTGTGTCTTGAAAACAAGACCTTTAACCGGTTCGACACTTATATAAAGATTTGATAGTAATCTGTCGGTTTCAGCTGTATACTTGCACAAATCCATGATTGCTACAGGGTTATAATAACCCAGTGCAGGCAGTGGCTGTCCCATTCTTCCAAGTGCAGAACCTTCGATGTTATAACTGCCATCGTTGTTATACGGAGAAAGGATTGGCGGTAGAACTATTGCCAGACGTGCTGCACCTGCTGTTGCAAATGATGCACCTGTATTGGGAGCCTCTGAGAAACTGTTTGTGTACGAAACATTGGCACCCATATTCACAAACCTGTTAAGTTTGTGATCGAGATTCAATCTGGCATTCTTTCTAGTATAATAGTTTTTCCTTATCATGCCATCCTGGTCGGTATATCCAACAGAAAGGAAGTATGATGTGGAAGGAGTTGACCCCGACACGGTAATTGCATGGCTGTGCTGGAACCCTTTCTGATAAATATAGTCTGCCCAGTTTGTGTCTATCGGTTTTCCATCGGGACCGGTTACAAGCGAAAGTCTTGTAGCTGAGCCTGCATTTTCGAATGCACGGTTCTTATGCTCCACATACTGTTCGGCGTTCATTACTTCGAAAAGGTGGTAAGGTTCGGTCCAGCCAACATAGCCGTCGTAAGTGACTCTTGTTTTGGCACCTGAACCTCGTTTTGTGGTAATAAGAATAACGCCGTTTGCAGCCCTTGAACCGTAAAGTGCTGTGGCTGAAGCATCTTTCAAAATGTCCATCGATGCAATGTCTGCCGGGTTAATATCGGCAAGAGCATTGGTATAAGCACTGTTTGCCGACAGGTTACCTGTAAATACAGGCACACCATCAACCACTACTAGCGGGAATGAACTACCGCTGATTGAGTTATAACCCCTTACCCTTATCACAGGCGGGTTATTCAGAACACCATTGGGAAGAGTAATGGATACACCGGCTGCTTTTCCCTGAAGAGCCTGGTCAAAGCTCTGAACAGGCATCTTAATTGCATCTCCTTTAACGGAGGCGACTGAACCGGTAACATCCCTCTTCTGCTGTACACCGTAAGCGACAACTACAACTTCATCGACATTGAACACATCCTGCTGAAGTGCAACATCGACTACATTTTTTCCTGCAATTGGTACTTCCTGTGTCCGGTAGCCCACAAAGCTAAATACAAGCGATTGTGTGCCCGCCGGAACAGAAATTGAATATTTACCATCCTGCAGTGTTATCGTTCCGATAGTAGTCCCCTTTACAGATACAAACACACCGGCCATCGGAGTGCCCTCCTGGGCATCAGTAACAGTACCGGTTATTTGAACCTGCCCCACAGCCAGTAAAGTACTGACTGCTGCAAATAGAAACAACAACAATGTTTTTTTCATAAATCAGTGTTTTAGGATTTGTTTTAGTTCAACGCTTGCTAAATTAAGAAAAAATTTTATTTGACAATATTTTTATTCAAAAAATTAATCTGGCAAATGAAAATTTTAAAAAATGAAATCAGCTTTGGTTCGCCAGATGACAATTTATCAGAATATGACATTAATCATAAATTGTAAGCAGAAATCTAAATTACAGATAGATGACTTACTTTTTCATTTATTTTAATTTCAGGGTCTCTTCCCCCTCCCCTCAATTACATATTCGAGTATCTTTTCCTCAGGCTTGAATTCACGTATTTCACTCATACCCATGGAATCAACTGCTATTTTTATTAATTCCTTCTCAGTAGCCTCATCTGCATTCTGGAACTTGCTCAAAAAATATTTACCTGCTTCAATCATCGCCCCAAGTGGGATAAGTCCAACAAGTTCCGAACCGGTTACCTTTATTCCCCTCTCTTCAGCCTTGCGGCATACCTCTTCAAAAGCTACATGAACTGGTGTAACTGAAAGTTTAGTTATGTTCATTGAAACCTGCGCTTTCCCGTATTCTTCTATATACCAGCCTATTGCCTTTACACCTTTAAGTTTGCCAGGGACTTCGACCTTTTTGCCGTTTTCATCAACAATAGTCTTACCCCTCTCCCTGACTTCCGCAGCTATTGCCTCTGCTATCTGCTTTGACTTTGTATTGAGATTAACATTAAATGCAACCAGAAAATCCCTTGCTCCCACCGCTGTAGCGCCTGATTTTGCATTGAAAACTGCAGGACCAAAATCAGGCTTCCATTCAGGATCATAAAGTTTTTTTACAAGACCTTCATAGCCACCCCGCCTGATATTGGCAAGGTCCCTTCTTTTCTCACTGTAAGCAGCATATTCATAGCAATAAACAGGTATGCCAAGCTCTTCTCCAATGCGTCTCGCCAGGCTTCTTGCGTATTCTGCTGCTTCATACATCGTTACCCCGGATACCGGCACCAGAGGAACGACATCCGTTGCCCCTATGCGCGGATGTGCACCTCTGTGTTTTGACATATCAATTAGTTCCGCTGCTTTTTTCACCGCCTGAAAAGCCGCTTCACATACAGCCTCAGGCTCACCGGCAAACGTCACTACCGTTCGATTGGCACCCCTGCCCGGCTCAACACCAAGAAGTTTTATACCTTTTATATTATTAATAACACCAGCAATCTGCCCGATAACTCCCATATCCCTGCCTTCACTGAAATTGGGAACACACTCAAGAATCCTTTTTTCCATAAATAACTTTCTTGTTCAAAACCAGATAATTAATCCCGAAAGTTTAATTCTTCCAGGAAAATAGTCAGACAAAATAAATTAAATAGTTCATTATTTTCAATTTTATTTACCTTTATTGCCAGTAAAAGGTAATAACTATATGAAAAAAGCTAGATTATGTAACATTGTTTCTGTAAAATTAAAAAAGCCACGGCTGAAAAAAATAATTATAATAGTGATAAACTTTAAAACAATCAGCCATGGCAAGAAAAGTGAATAAAATTACAAAAGATTTTTCAGAAGAAATACAAG
>JAKPDL010000128.1 GCA_029552825.1 Bacteroidota bacterium | reverse complement strand
AGACAAATGGGGGACAAAGATTGGATATGGGGTAGCTGTTGTACTATGGAGTCTGGCAGCCATGGGTCATGCTCTTGCAAAAGGAGCTCTGGGTTTTGGTTTCTGGAGGTCGTTACTGGGACTCGGTGAATCGGCAAACTTTCCTGCTGCAAACAAGGGCGTGGCAGAATGGTTCCCCAAGAAAGAAAGAGCCCTTGCATTCAGCATTTTAAATTCAGGAACCAATATTGGAGCTATAGTTGCACCTCTTGCTGTACCTGCCATTGTAGCACTATGGGGATGGCAGGCAGCTTTTATCATTACCGGTGCGACAGGCTTCATCTGGCTTTTTTTCTGGTTCTGGATATATGAGGTACCGTCAAAAAAGAAGAATCTTTCTAAAGAGGAATATGACTATATCCATAGTGATGTGGAAGAGCAAAATGAGTCTCAGGAGAGTGTCCCATGGCTCAAACTATTGAAATATCGTCAGACGTGGCTCTTCTTCATTGGTAAGGCTATGACTGATCCCATCTGGTGGTTTTACCTTTTCTGGATACCCGGATGGCTTGCAGACGTAAGAGGCACCGGGCTTAATGTGAAGTCATTTGGCCTGCCACTTGCATTCATCTACACCTCAACTACTGTAGGAAGCATATTTGGCGGGTGGCTCTCGTCATATATGATTAAAAAGGGAATGTCTCCGTTCAGGGCAAGAAGTATAACTATGCTGATCTTTGCGATTCTGGTGACACCTATAGCTTTTGCTTCCTCACCTTCAATCAGCACATGGGGTGCAGTATGTCTGATAGCCCTTGCCGCTTCGTCGCACCAGGCATGGTCAGCAAACATTTTTACCACCGTCTCGGATGCATTCCCGAAGAAGGCTGTCAGCTCTGTGACCGGTATTGGAGGCATGGCAGGAGCTCTGGGCGGACTCGGTGTTTCATACTTTGCAGGGTTCATTCTCGACCTTTATAAGAAAGCCGGACATGTCGAAACAGGCTATATGGTTATGTTCGCCATCGCAGCAAGTGCATACCTTATTGCATGGCTGATCATGAACGTATTTGCTCCAAAAAACAAGAAAGTAGAACTCTGATAAACACAAAGCAACTTATCTGATGTTCAGCAGAAAAGCCCGTTTAAAAGATATTGCAGCACTGGCGGGAGTTTCGATCGGAACTGTTGACAGAGTTCTCCATAACAGGGGACAGGTTGCAGAGAAGACACAGGAAAGAATCCTTAAAATAGCCCGCGAGTTAAATTATACTCCCAACATAATGGCAAGGGCATTGAAAACCAGGAAGGGGTTCAATCTGGTATCGCTTTTACCAGCACCTGCTGATGAAAATGCCTTCTGGCTCAAACACCCCGAAGGTATTGCAAAGGCAATGAGTGAACTTGAACAGTTTCCTATAAACCTTACACAGATTACATTCAACTTTAACAGCGAAAGTGATTTTCAGAAGAAGGCAAAAGATTTATTAAAAAAACCACCTGACGGAATAATTCTGGCTCCACTATTCAGGTCACAATCAATACAATTCTGTTCTGAACTGAAAAACAAAAAAATACCCTTTGTCTTTGTTGACAATTACCTTACAGAAACAAATTTTCTTGCATATGTCGGAGAAGATATATTTCGCAGCGGCAGGGTAGCAGGTCAGCTTGCCGGCCTGCTCACCGCAGCTGACGAGGATATTCTTATCGTCAATATTGCAAAAAACATCCGGAATATGCACCACCTGAATCAAAGGGTAAAAGGATTCCGGAGCTACTTTTCAGGTTCAGATAGAATGAAGAGCAAAATATTCATACTGAACATCCCTGATACAAAGAGAAAGACTGTCAAAGAAATGACAGACAAAATTTTATCAGACCATCCATGTATAAAAACCATATTCGTAACCGGTTCAAAATCATTTATTATTGCTGAATATATTCATTCCTCAGGTCACAAACAGATGAATATTATAGGATATGACCTTATTGATAAAAATGTGGAGTATCTCAGAAAAGGGATAATAAGATTCATTATAGGACAGAGGCCAGAAGAACAGACTTACAGGGCAGTAAAAAAACTATTTGATTATCTTTCATTTAACAAACTGCCGGAAAAAATGGAATATCTTCCGGTTGATATTGTGACTTCAGAAAATGTGGACTTCTTTATAAACAATATTTAAAAAATAATTTTTCAGATTGATGAAAAAACTAGGAAAATATTCAATGGGTATCGGCGACAGGTTTGGCCGTCAGGCAGGTGCCCAGCTCAAGGCTATAATTGATGCCGGGAAAAAAGGTGTTGAAATTACCCCGGTCTGGAACAAGTCGAACCGTGAGCATATTATAATTGGTACAGAACCTGCTGATGTGAGAAAGGAGGCTGATGAAGCGGTCAAAGCAGCGAAATTTAAAAAGCCCTATTTTGTGGATGCCGATCATATCAACTTCGATACTGTTGGGAGATTTATCGAAGCTTCAGATTTCTTTACAATTGACGTTGCAGCATACATAGGGCAGAGAGCCTGTGAAGAAGATATAAAAGCCTTTATGAAGAAAGCAGCAAAATACAAAGGTAAACTCCGCATACAGGGTATTCCGAAGCCCTTCAACATTACTTCTGCTTATCTTAAGAAAGTTGCAGAGAAATATCTCTTTGCAACAAAGATGGCAGGTGTGATCTACAGGAAGATTGAGAAACTAAAGGGAGCCGGCAAATTTGTAACAGAGGTTTCGATGGATGAGGTTCCAGATCCACAAACGCCGGCAGAACTCTTTTTCATTCTCATGATGCTTTCCATTGAAAACATCCCGTTACAGACCATTGCTCCTAAATTTCAGGGCAGATTCAATAAAGGGGTTGATTATGTTGGCAATCCTGAACTTTTTGCACTTGAGTTTGAAACGGATCTTTTAGTTATAAGACATGCTGTAAAACTTTTCAAACTTCCGGAGAATCTGAAGATAAGTGTTCATTCGGGCTCTGATAAGTTTGCACTCTACCCTCATATTGGCAGTATAATCCGCAAGTATGATGCAGGAATACATCTGAAGACAGCCGGAACAACCTGGCTTGAAGAGGTTACCGGACTTGCAATGGCAGGAGGAGAAGCACTTACGTTTGTTAAAGAGATGTATAAAAGTGCTTATGAAAAGATTGATGAACTCTGTGCTCCATATGCCGATGTTATAGACATAAAGAAAGAAAGGCTCCCCTCGCCTGCTGAAGTTATGAAATGGGACAGTGAAAAACTCTCATCAGCAATAATTCACGACGCTAAAAACCCGAACTACAACCCCGACATGAGGCAACTGATACATGTCGGATATAAGCTTGCTGCACTGAGAATGAAAGAGTACCTTGAACTGCTGGATAAAAACAAAGATGTCGTCTCCAGGTGTGTCTACGAAAATATTTACAGCAGGCATATCTGCAGGTTGTTTGGGATAGGATGATGTTACTTTCTTTTGCTTGACTGACCCCCAACCCCCCTGAGAAGGGGGCTTGCGGTTCATGTTCACCCCCCACCCCCCCTGAGAGGGGGGCTTGTGGTTCATGTTCACCCCCCAACCCCCCTGAGAAGGGGGCTTGTGGTTCATCTTCACCCCCCAACCCCCCTGAGAAGGGGGGCTTTTTTATCATTCATTTAAGTTTATTTGGTCTTCGCTTCGCTCGGCGGATCATTCAATGGGTCACGACTTGCCCCGTGCCTTCAACACTTTATTAACTATTTATTTATCTTCAATAATTCTTCAAGGGGGATACTCTCAAACACCAGATCGGCCTGGCTGCTCTCATAAAGAATTCCTATTGTTCTTTCATCAACTGAAGTAAGACACGAATAGCCTCTTCCTGTACCTTCATCAAGGAGAAAATAATATTCTTCAGGCCAGGTGAGTCCGTCATCGAAACTGACTTTGATTGTAATGTTTCTTCTCGGCGGGCTTTCGACATCAGGGTTTGAAAAGACCAGAACATGCTTTTTCTCTCCGTTTAAAGAATATTCATGCTTCAGCAGGGAAGCCATACAAACGGGTTCTCTCAGTGTATTTCGTGATGAAGTATGTTCCCTCCATGTTTTACCAAGGTCTGAAGTAACTGCGACAGCCCGTCCTGTCTCACCCTTTTGACGCTGACCGTAACGCATGTTCAGCATCAGGGTTCCGTCATCCAACTGCACAACTGCACATTCGTTGGTGCCTGAAAAGGCCGGATTACTTGTTTTCCATGTCAGCCCGCCGTCAAGGCTGTAGATGATATTTGAAAAAGGC
>JAKPDL010000075.1 GCA_029552825.1 Bacteroidota bacterium | reverse complement strand
AAGTTTGCCGATTCACCGAGTCCCAGTAACGACCTCCAGAAACCAAAACCCAGAGCTCCTTTTGCAAGAGCATGACCCATGGCTGCCAGACTCCATAGTACAACAGCTACCCCATATCCAATCTTTGTCCCCCATTTGTCTATCAAACGCCCGGTAAGCAGCATGCCGAAAGCATAAAAGAACTGAAAAGCCATAACTATGTGTGAGTATGCCTTTTCGCCTATGTTGAGATCACTCTCGAGCAGAGGTTTCAGAATACCAATTACCTGCCTGTCGAGATAGTTAATAGTGGTGGCGAAAAAAATAAGAGCACAGATTGTCCATCTGTAATTGCCGATTTTTTTTACTGCTTCTGTCATAGATAAATTATTGGTTATTAATTTTTTGTTGATTGACTGACTGTTTGTGGGCTATTTTTTGGATTAGTGTCTCTAAACATTATATGTGGTCGATGATGTTGTGCCACCTCTTCCTGTCCAGTTTGTATGGAAGAATTCTCCCCTTGGTCTGTCTACCCTCTCGTAAGTGTGTGCACCAAAGTAATCACGCTGTGCCTGCAGCAGGTTTGCCGGGAGTTTTTCCGAACGGTAGCCGTCATAATAACTGAGAGCCGATGAGAGTGCAGGTACAGGTATTCCGTTCAATGCGGCAGTTGCTACAACATTCCTCCATCCGTTCTGGGCTTTCTCCACTTTTTCCCTGAAGAAAGGATCGAGCAGGAGGTTCGTAAGTCCCGGATTTTTGTCAAATGCTTCCTTTATTTTGCCTAGAAAAACTGACCTGATGATACATCCTCCCCGCCACATCAGTGCTATGCCGCCATAGTTGAGATCCCACTTGTACTCCTGTGCAGCTGCTCTCATAAGCGAATAACCCTGGGCATATGATACTATCTTGCTTGCATAGAGAGCCTCTCTCAGATTATTGAGAAACTCTTCACGGCTGCCTTTAAACGAAGCTTCTGGTCCCTTCAGAATTCGGGAAGCAATTACTCTTTCATCTTTCATTGCAGAAAGGCATCTTGAAAATACGGCTTCTACTATGAGTGTGAGAGGTATACCCAGCTCGAGGGCAGTTATACCTGTCCACTTGCCTGTACCCTTCTGTCCTGCTGTGTCCAGAATCTTATCAATAAGAGGCTGTCCGTCAGTATCTTTATAGGCAAGAATATCTCTTGTTATTTCAATCAGGTAACTGTTTAACTCTCCCTCATTCCATTCCTTGAAAACAAGGTGCATTTCATCAGGTGTCATGCCGAGAAGGCTGCGCATAAGATGGTACGACTCGCATATCAATTGCATATCGCCGTATTCGATACCGTTATGAACCATCTTAACAAAATGTCCTGCACCGTTTTCTCCAACCCAGTCGCAGCACGGTGTGCCATCGTCTACCTTGGCAGCGATGGCCTGGAAAATAGGCTTTACTTCTGGCCATGCAGCCTTTGAACCACCGGGCATTATTGAAGGGCCCAGCAACGCACCTTCCTCACCTCCCGAAACGCCGGTTCCAATATACAGCAGGCCTTTACTTTCCACATAGGCAGTACGCCTGTTCGTGTCAGGAAAATGAGTGTTGCCTCCATCAATTATTATATCACCCTTCTCCAGATGAGGCAGCAACTGTTCTATCATGTCGTCAACAGCACTCCCTGCCTTCACCATAATCATGACTTTTCTAGGCTTCTTGAGCGAGGCAACAAGTTCCGGTATCGAATGAGCCCCGACAATATTTTTACCCTTTGCCCTTCCGTTAATAAAATCATCTACTTTTTGCACAGTGCGGTTATACACAGTAACTCTGAAACCCTTGCTTTCCATGTTAAGTACAAGGTTTTCTCCCATAACCGCCAATCCAATTAATCCTATATCTGATAAGTTGTTCATAGTTAATTATTTATTGGTTTATTAAATATATTGCTTCTCAATTTTAAATTTTTAACTCTGAGCTCTCCCGCTACCGGGATTTCGTTTAGTTTCTTAAGCTCTATGCCTTTAACTATTTGATGCATAATATTCTTCCACAATCTCATCCATTACTTTACTTGCTCTTGCTCCGCTGATGCCGGTACTCACAGCTTTACCTTTTCCAAGTAGTTCGTTTACAACCTGTTCAATGAGGTAGTACTGAACATTTTCCGGACGTTCATTTATATATTCCCTTGTACCATAACTGCTTATAACAACGATAGGTTCAAAGGTAAAGCACGAAAGCCTTATACTTCCCCTGTCGCCGAAAAACTCCATTAGATCACGATTTGAACTATGGTCGAGACTGAAACACCATGTACCGTTTCCTGTTACTCCGTTACCAAACACAAATTGTACCGACACATAATCTTCAGCCTTATATAGACCGCCCTGGTTCAGAACTACAGATTTAACCTTAAGTACCGGACCGAACAGAAAGTCGAGATAGTCAATCTGATGCGATGCAAGATCGAAAAAATGTCCTCCTCCCGATATTTCAGGTTTTACACGCCATGGCAGTTTTCCTGATTTCTCGTCCTCCGAGGGAGCTTTGAACAGCTGGATAATGAAAAACCTGACGTTGCCGATTGCTCCGTTTTCGATAAGTTCTTTTACTTTCAGAAAACCCGGAAGAGTGCGGCGGTAGTAGGCAACAAACACAGGAATATTGTATTTTTCGGCAGCTTCATTTATCATCTGGCATTCCCTGTAGTTCAAAGCCATCGGTTTTTCGACATATACAGGTTTACCTGCTTCTATTGCCATTATTGCATATTGGGCGTGGCTGCCAGGCGGGGTTGCTATATATACTGCATTTACTTCACTGTCGTTGATAAGGTCTTCCGCCTTGTCGTAATAACGAGGCACATTATGTCTTCTGGCATAATCCTCAGCCAGAGCACGGTTTCTTCGCATCACGGCAACAAGCCTAGAGCCCGGCACCTTATTAAACGCCGGACCACTTTTTACCTCTGTAACATTACCACAACCTATAATACCCCAGTTTATCATACTTCTGTTTTCAATCCGGAAAACTTAACGGTATATTCCCCCTTTTTCCTTATACTGAGAATGCCCTTCACATTTAAGTCACCATTTCCCCGGTCCAGAAGTCCGATACTACTTTATTCGTACAATCTTTCCTTAGTAGACCATAGTCCAGTTGCCGGGTTGGAAATATAGTAAATTTCTTCACCATCGGGTAGTATATTTATACCTTCTTTAAGTTTCTCAGGGTTATATTTTTTAATCATCTCATTAAAATCTCCGTATCTGAAACCAACCGACTCTATTTCTTCCCGACTCAGATGACCCGGACAGTAAGTAATATTGAATCTGCCTTCCGAACTTCCGTGAATCAGATGCGCTGCGGCACTGAGATTATTCTGAAGCTCCTGATTCTCCTGCAGCGCCTTGAGTGTGGCAGGTGTACCTCTGTAACCGTATTTTCTTATCAGTCTGTCTATCTCTTTATCTTCTCCAAATTCTTTCAGTCCCGGTGCAAGAACAATAAGCTCCCCATTATCTGCCATTGCCATTCTTGTACGGTAAATGCTCTTGTTGCCCAGCCATGTGCTTTTATATTCACCAGCATCGAGATAAACAACAACTTTCTGCAGAGGTTTGTCAAGAACGGTAAAGTTTACCTTCAGTGAAAGATCTGATGCAAGCTTGAATACGTCAGGATTATCGCCTATATAAAGGCCTCTGGCAACAAGTTTACCTGTTTCATCGCGACCGATTACGGTAAGCACATAAACAATTGGCAGGTCGCTGAGATACTTTGCAGCCGCATAATTAAGCAGTTGTCGAACTGGATTATCTGGTTTGCCAAGCAACTTTTCTATTCCGTATACAGCACCAAGAAAATGGCTTTTATTGATTCCTTCCGAACCTCCCGTTCCTACAAGTATGTTCTTTGTATAGTTAGCCATTCCTGTTACTTCGTGCGGCACTACCTGTCCAACTGAAAGTATAAGGTCGTGCCCGCCGTTTTTCAGTAGCTTGTTTATCTGTGCCGGCCATGAATAGCTGAGCTTTCCTCCTGTAATTTCCGATATGTACTCCCCTGGAACAACACCGGCAGTAACAACGTCATTTATCCAGTCGTGAACTCTGAAAAGGTTTTTTGGTACCCCCGGAAACATCGTATCAATTTCACTCTCAGTCATTGGACTATGAGTTCCAAGTGCAGGCAGAATGTCTGAAATATTCTTGCCATAGTATTTATATATGTATCCTGTCAACTCGCCCGCCCTTGAATGATAACGCGTAAAATCTGGAGGTATAACAAGTACTTTCTTTCTCCGGCCTATTTTCTCGAGTGCCGTAAAAAGGCCATTCTTTAAGTCATCAGAACTCAATACTGCCTTCTCCGAACCTGTTCCGAAATAAATCATTCCGTTTTCCATTTATTCTTCTTATAAAGTAATGTTGCCAGACACAGAACTTTTAACCTTGAACTTTGAATGCCAGCTGTCTGGTGCCAAATTTTTGCTTCCAATGGCTAGCTGTTAACTATTATACACCGCTGTAAGCGCTGAATCCTCCATCAACGGGAATTACCACTCCTGTGATAAACGACGACATTTCCGACACAAGGAATAGTAATGTTCCTGTCAGCTCTTCTGGTTTGCAGAAGCGTTCCATCGGCGTGCCTTTGATAATCTTTTTCCCTCTTGGTGTGAGATCGTTAGTTTTTTCGTCGATGAGAAGGAACCTGTTCTGGTTTGTAAGCAGGAATCCAGGAGCTATTGCATTAACCCTTACGCCTGTCTTTGCAAAGTGCACTGCCAGCCACTGGGTGAAATTGTTTATTGCAGCTTTGGCAGCAGAGTATGCAGGGATTTTCGTAAGCGGCCTGTATGAGTTCATTGAAGAAATGTTAACAATGACACCCGATTTTTTCTTAACCATATCGGTAGCGAAGATCAGACAGGGCAGGAGAGTACCTTTGAAATTCAGATCGAACACCCTGTCGAACCCTTCGATTTTCAAGCCGAAAAATGTGTCTTCAAGATTCTCATTATCAGATCCTTCAATTCTCTCGGCTTTCGTGGTGGCTGCCGGTGAGTTTCCACCGGCACCATTAATAAGGATATCAATCGTACCTAATTTGTCGTTAATAACCTTCTTTGCCTTTACAAGTGAATCCTTATCGAGCACGTTAGCCGATAACCCCAGGGAAGAAACCTTGAATTCGTTTTCGATTTCTTCGGCGATAGACCTGGCGGCTTCGCCGTTGAGGTCAAGAATAACTGTCTTTACTCCCTGTGCTGCAAGAGCCCTTGCCATGTTTGAACAAATCACCCCTGCACCGCCGGTAATTACTGCAATTTTGTCTTTTACATTGAGTAAGTTGTTCATTTATAATTAATTTTAGTTTTATTGATAATTTTTCCGGAAAGAATTTTTTGTATAAATAAATCAGAATCCGAAATGTTCTTTAGCATTTCTGTAGCTTATACCCTCGACTATGAGTTTCAGAAGTTCTTCATCGTTGGGGATGAGTCCTTTCTCAACTTCTTCACCTATGTAATTGCATGCCAGTCTTCTGAAGTATTCATGGCGTGGGTACGACAGAAAACTTCTCGAGTCGGTTACCATTCCTATGAATCTGCTCAATAATGCCAGAGCTGAAAGGTCTCTGAGGTGCTTTTCCATGCCAGTTTTCTGGTCGAGGAACCACCATGCAGCACCATACTGAACTTTAACCGGCACTGTGCCGTCGTTGAAATTGCCGGCCATGGTTATCATAACCTCATTATCGGCTGGATTCAGATTGTAAAGAATTGTCCTTGCGAGTTGGTCACTCTCATCGAGTTTACTGAGGAACCGTGACATTTTGAGAGCATCCTGTGGTGAGGCTATGGAGTCCCATCCGGTGTCGGGTCCCATCAGCCGGAACATCCTCAGATTGTTGTTCCTCATTGCTCCAACATGAAACTGCTGAGTCCAGCCCCGTTTATGGTTCATCCTGCACAGCTCCAGCATTATGGCACATTTGTACTTTTCAGGATCACCGTCGTTAAGAGGTTTACCGCTAAGAAGTCTTTTAACTATCCTGTCTATTTCTGATTCGCTGAATTCTGCATAGAAAAACCTGTCGAGTCCGTGATCTGACTGTCTGCAGCCGTTATCATGAAAGAACTGGTGCCTTTTATCGAGAGCAGCCACCAGAGAACTGAAGTCACGAATCCCGGTATCCGCGCTCTGTTCAAGTTTACGGATATATTGCACAAACTTTTCGGTGTCTTCAATCTTCAGAACTGCATCAGGCCTGAAGGTCGGTAAAACTTTAACTTCAAAATCCCCTTTCATCTGCCTGTGATACTCAAGAGTATCAACAGGATCATCAGTAGTGCAGATGACCTCAACATTCATCTTTTTAATCAGCGACCTTGTACTGAATTCTTTTGTTTTCAGCATCTCACTTGCCTGATTGTAAATTCTGTCGGCAGTTGAAGGGGAGAGCAGGTCGAATATTCCAAAATATCTGGCAAGTTCCAGATGAGTCCAGTGATAAAGAGGATTACCTGCAGTGTAAGGAACTGTTTCAGCCCATTTCTTGAATTTTTCAACGGGTGATGCATCACCTGTACAGTACTTTTCAGGCACACCGTTAGTTCTCATTGCCCGCCATTTGTAATGATCTCCTTCAAGCCATATCTGGGCAAGATTTTCAAATTGCCTGTCGGCTGCTATCATCTGAGGCGATAGATGGCAATGAAAGTCTATTATTGGTTTGTCTTCAGAGTACTGATGATAAAGCCTGCTGGCTGTTTTATTTGTCAGAAGAAACTCAGGATGAATAAATGACATAAAGATGAATATTTAAAATGTTGACAAATAGAATAATTTTGCGTTAACGAACACGAAAATACAAATTAAACCAAATAATGCAAAAAAAATCGGCATAAGTATTTATTTTTACACCTGAATTAATGATATGTCATTATTTTAAAATCAGTTTAACATGAAAACAGAATTAAGGTATGCGGTACACCCATCCGATTTCAGACATTATGATACGGCGAGGATAAGAAAAGAATTTCTCATTGAGAAGTTGTTTGAGAAGAATGAGCTTATATTTGTTTATTCAATGTACGACAGGTATATCGTAGGGGGTGCAATGCCGGTTGATCATCCTGTTGTGCTTGAAACGTTTGATGAGCTGAAGTCGGAAAATTTCCTCGACCGCCGCGAAATGGGCATTATTAATGTAGGTGGCGATGCTGAAATAAGAACTAACAGCGGCATTTTCAAACTTGCATTTAAGGAGGCTCTTTATCTGGGGAGAGGAACAAAGGGTGTTGAATTTATCTCACTTAACAGTTTAAAACCTGCTAAATTATATATCAATTCAGCACCTGCGCATCATACCTACCCTTCACGAAAGGTTACCCTGGCCGATGCTGAAATAGTTGAGCTTGGCTCGCCTGAACAATCCAACCACAGAACCATTAATAAACTGCTTGTTAACAGTGTAATAGAGACATGCCAGCTGCAGATGGGAATGACAGAGCTTAAACCGGGAAGTGTATGGAATACAATGCCTGTTCATACTCATGCACGCAGAATGGAAGCATATTTCTATTTTGAAGTCCCGGAGAAACAGGCAGTATGCCACTTCATGGGCGACCCTGACGAGACACGCCATATATGGATGGTTAACGAACAGGCAGTGCTGTCTCCTTCGTGGAGCATTCACAGCGCTGCAGGTACGTCAAATTATACATTTATCTGGGGAATGGCAGGCGAGAACCTCGATTACGGGGATATGGACGTAAGATATCCGGATACACTGAGGTAGTTTTAAACCAGGATGATGAATCCTGTTCTATTCCTTTAAACCTTATTAAATAACGAAGAATTATAAATCAAACACATTAAAAATATTTTGCTTATGACAGACTTACTTGATTTAACGGGAAAAGTCGCCCTTGTGACAGGTGGAACCCATGGTATCGGTCTGGCAATAGGTCTGCTTTATGCTAAAGCCGGAGCAAAGGTTTGTGTGAATGACCTCAGTGAGGAGAAGCTTGAAAATTGCAGGAATGAATATCAAAAAGAAGGCCTGGATGTTTACACATTGAAGTTCAATGTTACTGATGAGGAAGATGTTGACAGAGGTATTACCGAAATTGAAAAAAATGTCGGTGAAATTGATATTCTCGTAAACAATGCCGGAATCATAAAGCGAATTCCGATTCTTGATATGAAGGTTTCGGAGTTCAGGGAAGTGCTGGATGTTGATCTCGTGGGGCCATTTATTGTTTCGAAAAGGGTTGCCCCGGGCATGATCAGAAAGCGGTCGGGTAAAATAATAAATATGTGCTCGATGATGAGTGTTTACGGCCGCAATACTGTCTCGGCATACGCAGCTGCAAAGGGAGGTCTGAAACTTCTTACGCAGAATATGACATGCGAGTGGGCAAAATATAATATTCAGGTGAATGGTATTGGACCTGGCTATATTGCGACAGCGCAGACAGCTCCCATCAGGGAAGGAAACCATCCGTTCAACGACCTCGTCATGACCCGTACTCCGGCAGGTCGCTGGGGTACACCGGAAGATGTGGCCTATGCAGCACTCTTCCTTGCCTCAAAGGCAAGCAATTTCATTAACGGACATATCCTGTATGTCGACGGAGGCATACTGGCTAACTTCGGATATGTGAAGGGGGAAAATGAGGTAAAATAACTGGAATCGTTATTCAAATATTGTGCAACTATTTTATTTTAATAATAGTCATAATTTTAAGAAAGATTTATTGTTGATAATTTAATGTTGATGTTAATTATTAAAATGCTTTAAGAAAATTTTTGTAATTTTTTTGTAACAACTTTAAAAGATATTTGTTATCCGATTTAGAGCTATTTTAAAGCCGGATTGGTTATTGAAAAATTAAGTCAAACTAAATAATTAATTTTAAATTAACCTAAAATCAGTTTTAAAAATGAGAAATTTATTCAGATTTATTGCAATTGTAGCTTTGATGCTATCATTCACAAAGGTTACTTATTCACAGGTAACGGCAACAGCTACTGCTTCGGCAACTATTGTTACACCTTTGGCAATTACAAAAACTGCCGATATGAATTTTGGCAACCTTGCTGTTAATACAAATCCAGGTACGGTTGTTTTAACTGCTGCTGCATCACCGACCAGAACACCAACCGGCGGGGTAACACTTATGGGTGGAGGTACTATATCAGCTGCCACGTTTAATATTTCTGGTTTGACAGGAGCCACCTATTCTGTGACACTACCAGCTTCTCATACAATTTCTTTTGGTGGTAACAATATGACAGTCGATAATTTTACAAGCAGCAGTACAAATGGTTACACTCTTACAGGTGGTTCTGACGTTCTTTATGTCGGGGCTACATTGAATGTAAACGGCAGCCAGGCTGCAGGCACTTATACCAGCGGTACACCTTTTGATGTAACAATAAACTATAATTAATTTTAAGAAACATCAACTGGTTTCTTGAAATGAGAGGGTTCGTAAGTTTAATATCCTTGTTTTTTCTGGGATTAGCTGCAGGTATAAATGCTTTTCCACAGGCTATTTCTTCGGTAACAGCCACAGGACAGGTTATAGCCGAAGTTATTCCTGTCTTTTCTGCAGTGGAAACATCTCAGTTGAACTTTGGGAGGTTTGCACCTGGGCCCCAGGGAGGCGAAATTATTCTTACCCCTCAAAATACCATTTCTGTTACAGGTTCTGTATTTGTAAGTACAGGTGTACACAGTGCTGCAAGCTTTTATGTTTCCGGAGACAACGATGCATCGTTTTCGGTAACACTGCCGTCAGGTCCTGTAATATTGCGGCATGTATCAAGTGAAAAGACAATGCTTGTCGACAGCTGGGTTTCAAGTCCGCCACACGGAACCGGAACAGGCATGCTTAAAAACGGATTTCAGGTGGTTTACGTCGGGGCTACACTGAAGGTTGGAACTCTGAACGATAACCCTGTTGGATTATATGTTGGGAATTATGATATCACTTTTGATTTTAACTGAAAAAGTTAGTTATAAAACATATTTTGATGCATATAATAAAATTTAATTTAAACGGCAGGCAAATCCCTTCGCTGACGAAGGGATTTTGCTTATTTCTGTTGATGTTAGCGGGAGTAATATTCAACGGAAATATAACTCTTTTTGCGCAGGGCAACCTTCTGATTACTCCTCGACGTGTTGTTTTTGAAGGTAACCGGCGGTCGTTCGACCTTAATCTGGCAAATACAGGGCAGGATACCGCTACATATGCCATCTCAATTGTACAGATTAGAATGACTGAAGATGGTGGTTTTGAAACAATTACAGAGCCTGATCCGGGGCAGAAATTTGCTGACAGGTTTATAAGGTATTTCCCGCGAACTGTCACCCTCGGACCAAATGAATCACAGGTAGTTAAAGTGCAGCTCCTTCGCTCCAGGGACCTGGTTGAGGGGGAGTACAGGTCCCATTTTTATTTCAGGGCCATACCCCGTCCAAAACCTCTTGGTGAGGAACAGGTAACACAAGATACAACAACTATATCTGTTAAACTTATACCTGTTTTCGGAATTACAATACCTGTGATAATTAGGGTGGGAAACCTGAATGCAAATGTCAGTGTAACAAATCTTTCGCTAGACTTTGTCAATGATACTGTTCCCCGGTTGAAGATGACTTTCAACAGGTCTGGCAGCATGTCAACATACGGCGACATTACTGTTGATTACATTTCCCCTCAGGGTAAGGTTACACGTGTTGGAAATGTAAACGGCGTTGCTGTTTACACTCCAAATACGAAAAGAAACTTTCAGATGAACCTTGTCAGGGTGCCGGGTGTTGATTACAGGTCGGGGACTCTTAAAATTACATATTCAGCACCGTCCGACGTTAAGACTGAGAAATATGCAGAAGCAGAGTTAGTTCTGCGTTGAAAATCAAAACGGGTATATCCTGTTATTAAGTTTTATGACACTGCAGTATGGCTGTAAGGATGACAGATAACAGGCATTTGTATGTATTGAAGGGATTGGTTATTACGTCTCTAATA
Organism: Bacteroidota bacterium; assembly: GCA_029552825.1. Lineage (GTDB taxonomy): Bacteria > Bacteroidota > Bacteroidia > Bacteroidales > VadinHA17 > LD21. Next base: position 13,051 of record JAKPDL010000075.1, on the reverse strand, counting down.
TATGCATCTGTTGCAGCCATATATGGTCAGACCAGGCAGGTTTTTACCTCGAGTGGTACGTTTACAGTGCCGGATGGTGTAACAACAATAATTGTTGAATGCTGGGGCGCGGGAGGTGCTGGAGGCGGAACAGGTATAAATAATGCGCGTGGTGGTGGAGGTGGCGCTGGTGGTGCTTATGCAAGAAAAACCCTTAGCGTTTCTCCAGGTGAGATGTATACTGTTAGTGTTGGTGGTGTTACACTCGGCACTCTGTCAGCTGGTGCAACAGGAAGTCCTTCATGGTTTGGGTCGCCTTCACTTGTATATGCTGAGGGTGGAGCAGGCGGTGCTGCACCTAATGGCGGGACGGCTCCCGGAGGAACAGGTTCTGCAGCAAACAGCATCGGGGATGTTGTGTTTCCTGGAGGCAATGGCGCTAATGGAACTGCAACATACAGCGGTGGAGGAGGCGGAGGAGCAGGCTCAGGAGGAGCAGGTGGGAATGCTTCAGGTACAACCGGCGGTGCGGGAACTGCCGAAGAAGGGGGCAACGGAGCAGCTGGTCTCACCGCAGGAGGGAACGGACTGGCAGGATATAACTATGGGGGAGGCGGCAGCGGCGCCTATGTAAACAACAATACAAACCGTACAGGAGGTAACGGTGCACAGGGTCTTGTGATTGTTTCATGGACGCCCAGCCAGATATTTACTTCAAGCGGCACTTTTACAGTACCCGCAGGCGTTACCTCTATAACTGTGGAATGCTGGGGCGGTGGTGGTGCCGGTGGAGGAAACAATACCAACAGTGATGGTGGAGGAGGCGGTGGCGGAGGTGCCTATGCCCGCAGAACATTAACTGTAGTTCCTGGTACAGTCTATTCTTTTGTGGTGGGTGCGGGTGGCACAGGTGTGGCGGGTGGAAACGGCAACCCCGGTGGCGACACATGGTTTGGTTCAGTTTCAACAGTGCTGGCAAAAGGTGGCGGCGGAGGATATGCCGCTTCTGGTGGTACTCCAGGTGCTGGTGGCGCAGGTGGCTCAGCAGCATCATCAATAGGTGATGTGGTTTATAGCGGAGGTAACGGAGGAAGGGGAAGAGACCATAACAAGGGTTTTGGAGGGCCGGGAGGATCTTCTGCAGGTACTTCCTCAAACGGAGTATCGGGACCTGATCCATGGACAACTGTGGTTGCAAGCAATCCGCCTCCTGGAGGAGGAAAAGGTGGTAATGGTGGCATGGAAAGACAGAACGGATTACCTGGTCTATTACCTGGCGGAGGAGGCGGTGGCTCAGGTGATGGAACAAACAAAACTGGAGGTAATGGAGCAGGTGGACAAATAGTAATATCATATTCACCACCTGTTTTCTATTCCCAGTCATCAGGCGACCCGGCAGTGCTTTCAAACTGGAAGACACTCGATGGATACTCACCGGCAGACTTTACAACACCTGGACAGCAATTCGTAATCCAGAACGGCCATACAATGACAACAACAGCATCGGGATGGTCGGTGTCGGGCTCTAGAACCATGATTAAAATTTTTAATGGAGGCGTCCTTACTGAAATTTACCCGGTATCCATATCATCAAACTGCGACTTAGTAATACAAGATGGAGGTACACTAAATCATAATGTTAATTCATTAACAATTTTTGGTGGAGGGAAATTCTTCGATAACAATTCAACTGTTAATTATGGACTTAATGGGGCACAAACAGTTGCAGATGCAACGTACGGAAACCTCATTCTTTCAGGTTCAGGTGTCAAGTCAATAACATCAGCTACTGTAAACGGAACTCTTTCAATGGAAGGAACAGCTACCGCTTCTGCACAGCCAGTATATGGCCCCAATGCTGCACTTCAATATAAGGGAACTACTGCCCAGTCAACAGGACCTGAATTTCCTTCAACATTCTCATCCAGCGGAGGAATTATTATCAATAACTCAAACGGCGTTACACTTAACGGAAACCGTACAATCACAACTTCGCTTAATTTCATTAACGGTAAAATCAATACCGGTTCATATATACTGACTATTGATACTGATGCAAAAATATTTAATGCTGGTGACGGAAAATACATTAATGGTAACCTCAGGATAAACATAGATGAAGGAACAACCCAGAAAACTTTTGAAATAGGAGATGCCTCAAATTATACACCTGTTACAATATCTTTCGCAGGCACCACAAACGGAACTGGAAATATAGTTGCATATACAACTCCGGGTGATCATCCTGATATTGGAACATCATCAATTTCCCCAGATTATACCGTAAACCGATACTGGACGCTGATAAATAATGGAGTCTCTGGTTTTACCAGCTATGACGTTACCTTTAATTTTGTTTCCGGTGATATGGATCCCGGAACGAATTACCAGTACTTCACCACTGCATGCTATAACTCAGGTATATGGTACTATCCTGTTGCAGGCACCAGAACCCCAACAAGCACACAGGTAACCGGATTGACAATATTCGGTGATTTTCAGATAGGATATGTTTTGACAGCCTTCAGAAGCGCTTCGTCAGGAAATTGGGAACAGAATACTACATGGGAGGCATATCTTGGAGGAACATGGACATCTTCACCTGTCTCACCTGCTTCAAATTCGGGTGCTGTTACAGTTAGAAGCGGCAATACAGTTACTATCGGTTCACCTGTTACTATCGACGAACTTACAATTGATACAGGAGGAACACTTGTTATTAATGCTGGTGTTACTTTAGACGATGGTCCCGGAAATGACATGATAGTTAACGGAACACTAAACTGTTCGGGAACCAATATTATTTCTGGTTCAGGCTCTTTTGTACTATCTCCTTCCGCAACACTCATAATTGGTTCTCCCGAAGGAATCTCTTCATCAGGTTTTTCAGGAAATATTCAGACAGCTTCAAGGACCTTCAGTACTGATGCCAGTTATGTGTACGCAGGATCATCAGCCCAGATAACCGGAGACGGACTTCCATCAGTAGTCAGAGATCTTACAATAGACAATCTTTCTGGCGTAACTCTTTCTAAAACAGTTACCTTAAATGGAACGCTTTATCTCACGGCAGGTGAACTGACAACAGGTTCAAATGATTTGATATTCCAGAACGCTGATATTCCAATATTAAGGACTTCAGGTACAATAACTATTTCACAACAGGCAAGTCTTGCTTTTGGTAGCCCTGGAAATACAGGAGGGGCTGCTTTTACAATACCATCAGGAACATTCACTTCTGACCCTGTTTTAAATAATCTGACAATCTACAGGGCTAACGGCATTACACTTAACGATCAGGTGATGTCAGTCGCAGGAATAGTCCTGTGTAATGGCCCCTTAAATACTAATGACAGGCTGGTTCTTCTTTCAACCGACACACAGACTGCTTTGATTGATGGATCCGGAACAGGACAGATAACCGGAAATGTTACGATGCAAAGATATCTGCCATCGGGTTTTGGTTATAAATATTTTTCTTCTCCATTTCAGGCGGCAACTGTTGGCGAGTTTGGAGATGACATGAATCTGGGAGCTCCATTCCCATCATTTTACAGATACGACGAGAGCCGTACTACATCGGGGTGGGTTAGTTATACCAATTCATCTAATATACTGAATCCGCTTGAGGGTTATTCGGTACATTTCGGTTCGGGAGGCGGCCCGGTGACAGTAGATATAACCGGTACTGTAAATAACGGACCGATTTCAAGGACACTTTATAACCATAACAATACCTATACAAAGGGATTCAATCTTGTAGGTAATCCGTATCCATCTCCGATAGACTGGGATGCACCTTCGGGCTGGACAAAGGATAACATTGATGATGCTTTGTATTTCTTCAAGGCAAGCGGTACCGATGAATACGGAGGAACATACAGTACTTATATAAACGGAGTTTCGAGCGACGGAGTGGTTTCCAACATAATTCCATCGATGCAGGGATTCTTTGTTCATGTTTCTGACGGCGCCTATCCTGTAACCGGGACTCTCGGGCTGGATAACAGTGTAAGGATCAATAACCTCACTCACCCTTTTACCAAGTCGGACGGAACAAAATCATTACAGTTGGTAAGACTTGCAGTAAAATTCTCCGACGATCCGGCATCAGAAGATCCTGCTGTAATATATTTTGATTCAAAAGCTACAGAATCAATGGATGGCACGCTTGATGCCCTCAAATTGATGAATACCGATCTGAATGTGCCGAATCTGTACTCTGTATCATCAGATGCAAGAAAACTGTCAATCAATGCACTTCCCTATATAACATCCACACCATACCAGGTGCCTCTGGGAGTTAAGACATACCGTAATGGTACATTGGTTTTCAGCATTAAGTCAATTGACGAATCTATTGCTTCTTCAGGTATTTATTTATACGATGCCGTTACAGGTATCAATCAGGATCTGCTAAACGGAAACACATACTCCATAACACTTTCTGCTGCTGAATACCTTAACAGATTTTACCTAACATTTGGTGAGATACCAACCAGTATTGAATTGCCCGAAATAAGAACATCTGTAAACATTTACGAAACAAAAGGAATGTTAAGAGTGGAAACGGAATTCATGACACAGGGAGATGCCGTACTGACTCTGTATAGTATAACCGGCCAACCACTTGTCAGGAAGAACTTTAGCGTACCGGGGATATACGAGTTCAACCCGGGTTTGAATCCGGGAATCTATATAGCTGAATTAAAGAGTAACAGAGAAAGGTATACAATTAAAATAATTATAAGGGGTGAATGACAGGATTATTGTTTTGTTTCTGATATTATTCTGTATTGTAGTTAATAGTGCGGCTCAGGAACCACCACCAAGGCCCATTTCGATAAATGTAACGGCACAGGGCCTGAGTTTTGGTGCTTTTACACTTGGTGCTACAGGAGGAACAGTAACTGTCAATCCCGATGGAACAAGGTCTTCAACTGGTGACGTTATTTTGCTGAGTCTTGGATATTCTTACTCACCAGCGCTGATTGAGGTTACAGGAAATCCCGGAACTCTTGTATCAATTCTGGCAGGTCCGGATGTTAGCCTTCCCGGAAGCAACGGAGGTTCTTTGCTTCTTCATATCGGAGGTACAGACCCCCCTTCACCATTTGTAATCAATACAGTTCCACCCGTATCAACACCACTTTATATAGGAGGAACACTTACAGTTGGAAATCCTGTTTCCAACCCACCGGGAAACTACAGTGGGACATTCAGTATAACCTTTGTTCAGGAATAAAATTATAACTAAAAAATAAGTTTTATTTTTTAATGGCGAAAGGAAGAGCATACATCAGTAACATATGTGGCGGATGTATGCTTCTGCTTCACAGGATGGTGTTTGTGGGTGCCTTGATACTTCTGTTTCAGGTTAATTTCAATATTGTCTGCGCGCAGAATGAACAGGATTACTATGAAATACTGGTTTTTTGTGAAATCCCAAGGGTGGGAGGTTTTGAACTGCCTGCTGTCATTAATGAAAATGAAGAAATCTTTCTTTCTGTTACAGACCTGTTCGACTATCTGAAAGTAAGAAATATACCTTCACAGAATCTGGATTCTATATCGGGGTTTTTTATAAACCGCGAAGCTAATTATATGATTGACTATAATGCAAGCAGAATAAGGTTCCAGGATAGAATTTATACGGTTTCTAAAGGACATCTGATACGGACCGAGACAGGCCTTTATCTTAAAAGTGATTATTTCGGAAGAATTTTTGGACTCGAATGTAATTTTAACTTCAGGTCTCTTTCAGTTACTATAACAAGCCATCTTGAACTCCCGCTGATAAAAGAGATGAGACTGGAAGAGATGCGCCGTAATCTTACGCGACTTAAAGGTGAGATGAAGGCAGATACAAATCTCGGCCCAACTCATCTGTTTTTCCGTTTTGGTATGGCCGACTGGTCGGTAATATCAACCCAGGAAATCAACGGAAGATCAGATCTCAGAACAAACCTGAACCTTGGCGCCATGTTTGCTGGCGGCGACCTTACAGCTAATCTGTATTATAATTCAAATGAAAAGTTTACAGAAAAACAGCAATATTACCAGTGGAAATATGTAAATAACGATTTCAGTCTTTTTCGTCAGATAACTGTCGGGAAACTCTCCCCCCAGTCTGTCTCTACAATCCAGAATCCTTTGCTGGGAGTAAGAGTTACAAATGCCCCTACAACCTATAGAAGAGCTTTCGGAACATATAAGATCAGCGACTATACTGAACCCGGCTGGATTGTTGAACTCTATGTGAACAATGTACTTGTGGATTATGTAAAATCTGATGCTTCCGGCTTTTATACTTTCGATGTGCCCCTGGTTTATGGAAGTTCTGTTGTTAAACTAAAATTTTTCGGCCCATGGGGAGAAGAAAAAACAAAGGAACAAAGTATAAATATTCCTTATAGCTTTCTTCCACCGGGTACTTTTGAATATAACGTGAGTGCAGGTATCGTTGAAGATACACTATTCAGCAGGTTTTCGAGGGCATCTTTTAATTATGGCCTCACAAAATACATTACCCTGGGTGCTGGTTATGAATATCTTTCATCAGTTAGTTCCGGCTCCCTTATGCCATGGGTGAGCGGAATCTTTCGACCAGCAAATAACATTCTTATTTCAGCTGAATATATGCACGGTGTAAGGGCAAAAGGAAACCTTATATACCGACTTCCAACAGGACTTCAGCTTGACCTTAATTACACACTTTACGATAAAGATCAGCAGGCAATTATATATAAATACAGGGAGGAGAGAAAAGCGGCTCTTGCACTTCCTTTACGCTTGGGGAAGTTTTCGACATATCAGAGGTTTACACTCAATCAGATTATACTGCCACTTACAGAATACGCAACCGGAGAATGGCTCTTTTCTGGCAATATTTTAGGCATAAATACCAATGTCACCACCTATGCACTGATACCTTCTAAGTCGGATCCATTTTTTTACAGTAATCTATCCCTTGCTCTCCGCCTCCCTGGGAGATTTGTATTTATGCCCCAGATGCAGTATAGTTACAATAACAACGAGATTCTTTCATTTAAGGCGAGAATTGAGAAAATCATCGGAAATCGTATGTTTTTGAATTTCAGTTATGAACAAAATTTCAGGAATGATTTCCGGATGGCAGAGTTTGGATTGAGATACGATTTCTCATTTGCCCAGACAGGTTTCTCTTTCAGACTTAAGGATAAAAATCCTATGTTCATAGAACATGCCAGAGGAAGCCTGATTTCAGATACCAGAACAGGATATGTGAAAGCCGATAACCGTCCCAATGTGGGGAAGGGAGGTATAACAATAATTGCTTATCTCGATATAAACGGAAACAGTGGAAGAGATCCGGGAGAACCAAGAGTAAAAGGTCTTGGAGTACGTGCAAGCGGAGGCAGAATAATAAAATCGGAATCAGATACAACAATTCGTATTATCGGACTTGAACCATATACGAAATGCTTCATAGAATTAGACAGGGATGAATTTGAAGAGATATCATGGAGATTGCCGGTTAAAACTATAAGCGTAACAGTTGATCCCGATATCCTTAAAACTATAGAGGTGCCAGTATCAGTTTTGGGTGAAGCCACTGGTTATGTTTCGCTATTGGAAGACGGACTAAAGAGAGGTATCGGGAAAATTATCATGGAATTCCTTGATGAAGAGTACAACCTGGTGGCTAAAACACTTTCCGAAGATGATGGTTTGTTCAGCCATCTTGGCTTTAAACCCGGTAAATATACAGTCCGACCCGATACTGCCCAGCTGAAGAAGCTTAATTTCAGGTCCGAGCCTGAAATGCGTGAATTTATAATTGCTGCTGGAAAAGAAGGGGATTTTGTTACAGACCTTAATTTTACCTTAACTAAAATAACCCCCGATACAACAGCCAGAGTTCCTGCGAAAGTGATTGTAGAAGTTGAAAAACCTGCAAAAGAACCTGAAAAGGTTGAGGTGAAGCCAGTTCAACCTCCGAAAGTTCGCAGAGATACAACCTTTACTATTGTTCATGAAGTAACTGAAGAAGTCTTTACAACGGCAGAAGATAGTTACTCAATTCAGCTCGGTGCCTTCAGAAGACGTTCAAATGCCGAGAATTACAGAAGGCAGATCGAGAGCCTGATGGGAAGAAAAACAGAGATAATAATTGAAAACGACCTCTATAAGGTACGGATAACGGGTCTGAAAGACAGAAAAGAGGCTGGAGATGTAATAGCAATGCTTAATAAAAATGGTGTTACAGAACTCTGGCTTATCTTCCAGAAAGCAAGGGAGCAACAGGTCAGACTTGTTGAGAGACGGGATACCATAATGGAAATTCGCGAAGTTGCAGAAGAAGCCGTTGTTCCTGTCATGGTGCCTGAGATGACTATTCAGGTGGGAGCATTCAGAAATGAAAAGAATGCCACAGCCCTCAGAGATAAACTGTCGAAGATGGTTGGCAAGCCCGTAATTATTGTCAAGGAAGAAGGGTATCACAAAGTGCGTATAACCGGCTTCAGGGATAAACAGGAACTGGAGAATATGATACCAGTTCTGAAGAAACTTGGAATGAAAGACATATGGGTTCCTCCGGTTAGAATACCTGTTATTGAAAAACCTGTTCTTAAGGAAGTTAAGCCACCAGCAGATACTGTTGCAGTAAAACCTGAATTAGAAATTAAACCTGATACGACTGCTGTAAAACCGATTCCGGCAGTTGAACTACCTAAAATTGTAAGCGATACCGCTGCTGTCAAACCTGGGGCGAAAGAAGCTATTGAAAAAGAAGAGGTAGTACCACCGCCACCCAAACCTGCTTTCTCTCTTCATGTGGGAGAGTTCCGGAAACGGTCACAGGCAATTCGTGCACAGAAAAAGATTAACAAAAAGTATGGATTGCCAGTTGAAATACTGATGAGATGGGATACCTACCATCTGCTGATCACAGGATTTTACAAAAGAGAGGATACATTCTGGCTATACCCCGAACTTGCAGGCATGGGATATACAAATATTTATGTCGTTCAGGAAAAATAATTTACACTCTGCTCTGTAAATTTTCCGGTAAATTTTATAACTTGTTTAAAATTTTTTTTCTGCTTTAACTTTAAACATAATTTGTTGCTTTTCTGACAGATTATAATTTTAATATTCCGGATATGAAAAAACTGAAACTTACAAGACGTCAGGCATTAACGGCAGTCTCTGCCGGAGCAGTCGGTTCTTTTCTAAAATGGTCTTTTCCTTCCTTCACCATTGCAAGAAGTGAACAGGATAAGCCCGCACTTCTAGGAGGGCCTAAGGTGAGAACAGCTCCATGGCCATCATGGCCCATATGGGACCGTGAGGCAGAAAACAGTATTATCGAAATGCTAAGAACAGGGAGGTGGTGGCGCGGCAACGGCGAACATATTGTCGAATTCGAAAAGAAATATGCTGAATTGATGGGTGCAAAGAGATGCCTCGCAACAGCTTCCGGCACAACAGCTCTTATGGTGTCACTTCAGGCACTTGGCGTCGACGCAGGCGATGAAGTGCTGGTTTCCCCATTCACCTTCATCGCTACTTATAATGTGGTCTTCTATCAGAAAGCCCTCCCGGTGTTTGTGGATACCGACCCCGAGACTTTCCTCATCGACCCGTCTAAAATCGAGTCGAGAATTACCGAAAGAACCACAGCCATCATACCGGTACACATCTATGGCCTCCCGGTAGATATGGACAGGGTGAATGAAGTAGCCCGCAAGCACAACCTCAAAGTGATAGAGGATGCTTGCCAGGCCTGGCTGGCCGAATATAAAGGGAAGAAAGTGGGTAACTTTGGCCATACCGGATGCTTCAGCTTCCAGAACTCGAAAAACCTGCCAGCAGGCGAAGGTGGCGCAATAATAAGCGATAACGACGAACTGATGGACCTCTGCCATTCAATACACAATTGCGGCAGACCCTACGGAAGCGTGAAGAGAACTTCAAACTACCCGATTAACGGGGGCAACAACCGCATGCAGCAAATACAGGCACTCATCCTGATGTCGCAGATGAAGCGAATCCTCCGCGACTTTGAGATACGAATTGAAAATGCGAAATACCTCGATTCAAAACTCAAAGAAATACCTGGTATAAAAACTTACAAACTCGTACATGAATCAGCAAAATCAGCATACCATCTTTACCCGTTCAGATTTATAAGCCAGGAATTTAATAACATGCCTAGAGAAACATTCATAAGGGCACTCAATGCCGAAGGCATACCCTGCATGCCTGGTTATGGACCTCAGAATAAAGACGGACTCATAGAACAGATGCTGACATCAAGAGGTTTCAAAAGACTCTTCCCGGAATCACGCCTGAAACAGTGGCGCGAGGAAAATGTCCTGCCGGGAAACGACCAACTGTGCCGCGAAGCAGTCATATTCTCTCAAAGTATGCTGCTCGGAACACGAAACGATATGGATGATATTGTTAACGCAATAACAAAAATCTATAAAAACCGCCAGGCACTTGCAGAATATAAAGGATGAAAAAATCCCGCTGACTCAATCTATTTTCATCGCATTCTGCTTTATTTCTTCTGCTTGTATTCTACACACTGCGGCTAAATTAAGTATATTGATAAATATCTACTTATGAAAAACTTATCACTGCTTCCCGTTACATTACTGTTTCTTTCAACAATCACATTTTCCCAGCAAAGAGGTTTTCTTTCAAGCATTTATGAATATCTGGAAAACCCTGCTGTTTTTGAACTCAACCAGACCGAAGGACATTCACTGATAATTCCTTACACTTCGGCAGTTGATGCCCTTGCAGGCAACCGGCAGAAATCGTCAGGCTTTTTATCACTGAACGGAACATGGAAGTTCTGGTATTCTGATGTGCCTGAGAATTTTCCTGCAGGCTTCTATGAGGCAGGATTCAACGATAAAGGCTGGAAAACGATTTCTGTACCATCCAACTGGGAGATGCAGGGTTATGGCGACCCTCTCTTCCGTAACGTGACAACACCATTCAGGCCAAACCCGCCAAAAGTGCCACGCGAATACAATCCTACAGGAATCTACAGAAGGGTATTCTCAATACCTCCGTCATGGAAAGACAAAGAAATTTTCCTTAGAATGGAGAAAACTGCCTCAGCATCCTTTGTGTGGATCAACGGAAAAGAGGTTGGCTATAACGAAGGAGCACAGGAACCTGCTGAATATAACATTACAAAATTCGTCAGGCCGGGCAGCAACACAATTTGCGTGATGGTTTTCAAATATTCCGACGGATATTATCTCGAAGACCAGGATTACTGGAGACTGGCAGGAATATTTGATAATGTCTCAGTTATTGCACGTCAAAAAATCCATCTCTTCGACTGGTATGCAGTTACTGACCTTGATGGGAGCTACAGGGATGCAACTTTGGAAATCGAAGCCGTCATTCATAATTATTCAGGCAGCACGGTAGATGGTTTAACACTTCGGGCTGTACTTTACAACAGCAATCTTAAAGAGGTCGCAAGGTTTGTAAAAGAAAACATTACTGTTGCAGCGCAGGGAAGCATAAAGACAATCCTTACCGGTGAGGTAAAACAACCACGCCTGTGGTCGGCTGAAGACCCTTATCTCTATCATCTTTCATTCGAAATTATTGACCGCAATGGGAGAGTAATCGAAGCTTCAGCCGGACGCATCGGCTTCAAAGAAACAGAAATCCGTAACCAGGTGTTTTACCTTAACGGCAAACCGGTAAAGCTTAACGGCATCAACAGCCACATGCAGCATCCCGATAACGGGCATACTATGGACGAAGAGACAATTAGAAAGGACTTTACTATCCTTAAGCAATTCAATATCAACTGCGTACGTACATCACATTATCCGCCTGTTCAGCGATATCTTGAACTGGCTGATGAATATGGCCTGTACATTGTTGATGAGACAGGCGATGAGGCTCATGCCACAGAATACCTTTCGTCGCGCAAAGAGTGGGAGGCAATGTACAGGGAGAGGGCCCGGAAAATGGTTCTGCGCGACAGAAACCATCCGTGTATTCTCTTCTGGAGTGCGGGCAACGAGAGCGGCGAGGGAGATAATATATGTGCTGTTATCGAGGAAGGAAAGAAATACGACAGGACCCGCTACTGGATGTATGGTGGTAATGCCTTTGCTCACAGGTGCGAAGATATTATAGGCCCACGCTACCCGAATATTCTTACTCTGCTTACACGGGTTTATAACGTGCCTCCTTCAGAGGATCCCCGCCCGTCATTTCTGGATGAATACCTTGCAGTTACCGGTAACGGTGGCGGAGGCTTCGATGAATACTGGGAACTTTTCAATAAATATCCCCGCAGCATGGGCGGTGCTGTATGGGACTTCGTAAGCACCGGAATAACACAGAAGATACGCTCCCTGCGCGACGAGTCGCCCAATAACGTTCAGTCCAACATAATGGGCAATGCAAAACTCGTGCAGGGCTTCAGAGGCAAAGCTATCGACCTGAACGGACACGACCAGTGGGTGGAGGTGTACCGCCACGATGCACTCGAAATCAGCGGTCAAAAACTGACAATCTCGCTTATGGTTTTTCCACGTAAACTAAATAATTCGTCGGGAACCTTAATAACAAAAGGTAACTGGCAGTTCGGGATTAACCAGGTGAGAAACGACTCGCTCCGTTTTTATCTTACAACAAACAGAAAATATTCGGTCTCGATGCCTTTGCCGCCAGGATGGGAAAATAACTGGCATCATGTGTGCGCTTTTTACGACGGTGCTTCAATATATCTTACTGTTGACGGTAAAGAGAGTGGGAAAGTGCCCGTAACAGGCAATATTCGAAATACTCCGTTTCCGGTGAATATTGGCAGAAATGCCGAGATACACGGGCAGGAGACATCCGTTTACCTTTGTGATGCACTTATTGATGAGGTTGGTATATTCAATGAGATAATACCTGTTGATGCGCTCCGGAATCCTGATGAATCATTGAAAAAGAAGTCGCTGCTGTGGCTTGGTTTTGAAGAGGAAAAGACGGAAGGTTCGTTTTTCAGTTACGGTATTGGTGCAAGGACTTACGGTGCTATCTGGCCCGATCG
>JAKPDL010000127.1 GCA_029552825.1 Bacteroidota bacterium | reverse complement strand
CTTATCGGTCCGCCAGCAATGAGGATAACTGTGCACCTGTTTCTCAATCCTGAAAACTTTGCCCTGCTGTTTGAGCATCACCACAATGTCAACATCAAGGGTCTCTTCACTGCCATTTAATGCAGGATCATATTCGTTTTTGACAGGCCTTCCTTCAAAGCCCCTGTAGGTTTCAATGTTTACACGTTCCTTTACAAAGTCAGGGTCCATTTCGGCAACCGGAACCATGAAACCCCGCCGGTCGACGAGCGGACTCATCGAACCATCCTTAAGCTTCACCATAAGAGGTGGAACACCTTTTTCCCTGCCTATCTTATAGTCGTCAGCCCCGAAAGTGGGAGCAATATGCACAATACCAGTACCTTCATCAGTTGTAACAAAATCACCTGTTACAACCCGGAATGCACCGCTGTCGGGTTTTACCCAGTCAATAAGCTGAATGTATGTTATCTCCTCAAGCCGTTTGCCAGGGAACTCATCCAGTATCCGGTATGGAACCTTTTTATCCCCTGGTTTGAAATCGGGAAGTTTATCTGAAGGTTCGGCACCCTGAAAAACCTGACTCAGAAGTTCTTTTGCAAGAATGACTGTAAGAGGATTACCGTTATATGGATTAAAAGTTCTGACTTTAACATATACTATCTCGTCACCCACTGCCAGAGCCGTATTAGAAGGAAGCGTCCAGGGAGTGGTTGTCCATGCCATTATGTAAACATCATCGGTATCGGCTCCGGAATAAAGGAACTCCGATTTTTCATTTCTTATGAGCCGGAAAAGGGCTATACAGGTGGTATCTTTAACATCCCTGTAACAGCCGGGCAGGTTGAGCTCATGCGAGCTCAGTCCGGTACCCGCTGCAGGTGAATAAGGTTGAATAGTATAACCTTTGTAAAGACATCCTTTCTGATAGAGTTGTTTCAGGAGCCACCAGAGGGTTTCGATATATCTGCTGTCGTAGGTAATATATGGATCGTCCATGTCGATCCAGTAGCCCATTATACGCGTAAGCTCTTCCCACTGGCTGGTATATTTCATTACATCTTTCTTGCACTCACGGTTATAATCGGCTATTGATATTTTCTTTCCAATATCTTCCTTTGTTATACCCAGCGCCTTTTCCACCTCCAGCTCAATCGGCAACCCGTGGGTATCCCATCCTGCCTTACGTTTCACTTCATATCCGCACTGTGTCCTGTAGCGGCAAATCACATCCTTAATAGAACGTGCCATCACATGGTGAATGCCTGGCATGCCGTTTGCCGAAGGCGGTCCTTCATAAAAAACAAACTCACCTTTTCCGTTTCTCTGTCTTATACTCCTTCTGAAAGTATTATTCTCATCCCATATCTTCAGGACCTCTCTGTTAACCTGTGCCAGGTCGAGTGTCTTGTACTCAGGAAATTTTTTCCTCATTCTTTCAAACAGTTAGTTTTAAAAAAATCGGACAAAGATAGTAAAAAGATTGGTTTATGTACTCACCCCCAAACCCCCTCTCTACTTCGCAGAGAGGGGGGCCAGGGGGGTGAGTACAGCCTGAATCAAATCTTTTATTGAACTTCAACACTACGCCACTCTATTCCCCCCCTCTTTGCAGCGCAGAGAGGGGGACCAGGGGGGTGAGTACCGCCTTATCAAACTGTTAATTTCATAAAAAATCTCTTTATTTTGCAACTTGCATCTTTAAGTCATGAATTACAAATTACTTCATTACATAATATTTTTTTCCTTTCCTTTTTTATTATCGGGACAAACTGATACTTCTCAAATTTATACCCCTGCAGGACCTGAAGATTTTCTCACCCTGATTCGTTTTCAGGAAAACGCAGTTCTTATAGATGTCCGGCTTCCGTTTGAATACCACAAAGGGCACATCAAAAACAGTATCAACATACCCATTAAGCTCAGTCCGAAAAAATTCATCAGAAAAGTTGAACAGTTTCCGAAAGACAGAGTTCTTCTGCTTTACTGCGAAAGCGACGTTAGAAGCATCAGTGCAGCCCGGCGGCTCTATGATGCAGGCTACAGGAAAATTTATGTCCTCGAAGGTGGTGTTATGGCATGGAAGAGAAAATTTCTACCACTTTACGGGGAAAGTGTGCCGAAGGAGAAACGTTAAAAAGTTGTGCTGTTATTTAAGATAATTTTTTATATACCCTTCCAGCTCTGCTTTTACAATCTTTGAAATATACTTGCCCAGGATATCAAATTCAATATTTACGACTGTACCTGGTTTTATCTGGTGGAAATTCGTCACTTCATAAGTGTAAGGAATAATTGCCACCTGAAACGACCCGGGCTTTGAATTAACAACGGTAAGACTAACTCCGTTAACCGCTACAGAACCTTTCTCTACGGTAATATAATCTTCTTTGAGGGGTTCATATTCAAAGGTATAATACCAGCTTCCGCCTGCTTCTTTCACTTCCGTGCAAACGGCTGTCTGATCAACGTGCCCCTGTACCATATGTCCGTCGAGCCGGCCGTCGGCCCTGACACTGCGCTCCAGATTTACTTTGTCACCCACCTTCAGCAGTCCCAGATTGGTCTTTTCAAGAGTCTCCTTAATGGCAGTAACAGTATATGTCTCACTGTCCTTTTTCACTACAGTCAGACATACACCATTATGGGATATACTCTGGTCAATTTTAAGTTCATCAATAAAAGAGCACTTCATTGTAATATGAAGATTGTCCTGCTCCTTTTCCAGTTTTACCACTGTTGCAGCTTCTTCAACAATTCCCGAAAACATATTTTTAAAATTTTACTTGCTCACCCAACAAAAATAAACATTTTAACCCTAAAACCCTCCACCCCATAAACCCGTTAACCATCAAACCCGGTAACCTTTTAACCTTTTAACCAGTTAACCCGTCAACCAGTTAACCATCTAACCAGTTAACCAGTCAACCTTTCTTCCAAACCAGCTTCTTCCCGAACCCCAATCTGTTATCAGTCATTTTAATGAGGGTGAGATCCACAGCCCAGAGGCAGGTATCCATCAGTGCAGCTACAGGAAATCGTTTCAGATAGAGACTCCGTGCCTTCTCCAGCCTTTCTCCCTGAAGTTCTGAAACAATCCCCTGAAACTGTATTCCCTGAATCTTGCCTGTTATCCATGTCTCGAGCACAACTGAGCCTGCAACAAAAGGGTTGGCGGCGAATTCTTTTCCATGACGTGTTTCCCTGTCGGTTGTGAAAACCAGCGCATTCTCATCTTCCATGTATACATAGAAACAGTTTGCGCACCAGGGCTCATTGCCGTTAACAGTGGCAATTGTAAGGACATGGTGTTTCCTGAAGAATTTTACTATCCTCCGGTCAATCATTTTCCATCCATCTGAATCCGGGTACTTTAAAGCCGGCAAGTGCAAGTACTCTGTTGACTATTGTATCAACAAGTTCTTCAACAGTAGCAGGTTTGCTGTAAAATGATGGTGATGCAGGACAAATTATTGCTCCGGCAAGTGTCAGTGTCTCCATATTTTTAATATGAATGAGGTTGTATGGAGATTCGCGCGGCACAAGAATAAGTCTTCTTCTTTCCTTCAGAATAACATCGGCAGCCCTGGCTATAAGGTCATCTGATGTTCCGCCAGCTATTCTTCCTATTACACCCATTGAGGCCGGACAAATTACCATTGTATCGTAAAGGGCAGAACCTGATGCGAATGGTGCAAAAAATGAATTATTGTCATATCCTTTCGCAGGCGGTTTAAGCTCAGGTTGCCCTCCCTGCTCATGTTCCCATATCTGTAATGCCGTCTCTGAAAAAATAACTGCAACCTCTTCCAGAACCGGAGAAACCTCCCCGATCCTTTCAAGGAGCCTCTTTGCATAAACAGCTCCGCTGGCTCCGGTAACTGCAATAATTATTTTCCTTGAAAATCTATCTTCTTCCAGTTCCATATCAAGTTTTTAGTAGCACACTGATTGATGCCGGTTCCGGACAAACCGGAAAGGCGGATTGTCGCTGATATATTAACTGCCAATAAGCTTTTTGCGGAGAATTGCCACTCCCACGGAAGCTTTTTCCTTTATAACCTCAACTTTTCTACCGGCAGGCAGGTTCACAACATTAGGATCTATCAGATATAAAGGCACATTCTCTGGCACATATGCTACAAGACCTGCAGCAGGATATACAATCAGAGAAGTTCCGATAATTACAAAAACATCAGCTGTGGTAGTTATTCTTACAGCTTCATCCATCATCGGCACAGGTTCTCCGAACCAAACGACATGTGGCCTTAGCTGGCTTCCTTTTTCACATTTGTCTCCGGGGTTGATATCCCTGTAACCGATGTCATAAACGAGTGACGGGTCGGCCGTGCTTCTTGCCTTTGTAAGTTCCCCGTGAAGGTGCAGCACTCTGGAGCTTCCCGCTCTCTCATGCAGATTATCAACATTCTGTGTAATTATGTGTACATCAAAATATTTCTCCAGCTCTGCAAGGCCTTTATGCCCTTCATTGGGCTGAACCCGTTCAAGCTGGCGGCGGCGCTCATTGTAAAACTTCAGAACCAGCTCAGGATTTTTTCTCCACCCCTCAATAGAGGCAACTTCCATCACATCATATTCTTCCCATAAACCACCTTGCTCCCGGAACGTCTTTACCCCGCTCTCGGCACTCATCCCTGCACCGGTTAGAACAACAAGCTTTTTCCTGTGTATCATAATACAAAAATAGTTAAAAAGAATTTCTTATACCCGTCTTCCTGAAAAAGAAGTGTTTGAAAATATTTTCCCACGCCCTTTTCACTGTCTCGCCAAATCCTGATATATTTGAATTATGATTGACCATCTGACCATACAGCGGATTTTAGATGCAGCTCAGATAGTTGAAGTGATTCAGGAGTTTGTCCACCTAAAGAAAAGAGGAGTCAATTATCTTGGTCTATGCCCTTTCCACAATGAAAAAACCCCTTCGTTCACTGTCTCTCCTTCGAAAGGCATATTTAAATGCTTCGGATGCGGCAAAGGAGGAAACGTGGTTAACTTTATCATGGAACATGAACACCTGAGTTATCCCGAAGCCCTCAAATACCTGGCCAGAAAATACAACATTGAAGTAGAGGAAAAGGAAATCACCAGAGAAGATATAGAAAAACAGAATGAGAGGGAGAGTATGCTTGTACTTACCGCCTATGCCGGTAAGCAGTTTATGAACAACCTTTTCAATACCGACGAGGGTAAATCTGTAGGACTTTCTTATTTCAGGGAAAGGGGTTTCAGGCATGATACATTAAAGAAATTTGAAGCTGGATACTGTCCAGAAAAACGAGATGCTTTCACCAGTAAAGCCCTTGCCGACGGTTTCAGCGAGGAATATCTTGTAAAAACAGGGCTTTCAATCAAGGGTGAAGAGCGCCTCTTCGACCGCTTCAGCGGAAGGGTTATCTTCCCTATACATTCACTCTCGGGCCAGATACTGGGTTTCGGAGGCAGAATACTCAAATCAGACCCACGAGCTGCCAAATATATCAACTCCCCCGAATCGGACATATACCATAAAAGCAGAATAGTATACGGCATTTATCAGGCACGTAAAGCGATAACAAAAGAAGACAAATGCTACCTGGTTGAAGGCTACACCGACGTAATGTCGCTTCATGAGGCAGGAATCGAAAACGTGGTTGCCTCAAGCGGCACATCACTAACTTACGAACAGGTAAGGCTGATCAAGCGTTTTACAAGAAACATTACCATAATATACGACGGCGACGAAGCAGGTATAAAAGCTTCCCTGCGAGGAACAGATATTGTGCTCGAAGAAGGAATGAATGTGAAAATTGTTCTTCTTCCCGACGGCGAAGATCCTGACTCCTTCTCCAGAAAAGTAACCAATGAAGAATTAAGGAATTACATTAAAAACCAGGAGACTGATTTTATAAGGTTCAAGACGAAGCTTTTGCTTGCCGAAACAAAAAACGACCCCGTCAAACGTGTGGCACTCATCCGCGATATAGTTAATTCAATAGCCGTTATTCCCGAAACAATTTCACGTACCATATATATCAAGGAGTGCAGCACGATGATGGAAGTCCCGGAAGCTGTTATCTATAACGAGGTCAATAAACTCAGAAGGCAGAAAACCTTTCAGGATCGCAATAAATATCCGGCTCCTGAAGATCTGCCTGTTCCAGTGGCACAACCATCAAAACCGGCAATGCCACCCGAAGGTTCATACCACTCGGAAAGAGAAATTATCAGACTTCTGCTTAAATACGGCAGTGACGTGTTCGACAGGAAAACAAACCCTGAAGATGGCTCTGAAACAATCATCACCGTCGCAGATTATAT
>JAKPDL010000060.1 GCA_029552825.1 Bacteroidota bacterium | reverse complement strand
ATGGAACCTCTCTGGATATGGGAAAAAGAAAACGCTCCGAAGGAAGAGGAGCATGCTCCTCTTCCTTCGGATACTTCTCTAAGTGTCAAAAAATTAATCGTGGCTTAAATGATTTTACAGAAAAAAAGTTGCACAACTTTACTTTGCCACAAATTTAATCTTTATAAGTGTCAGGTTTGCACTAATATTGAATATTTTTGGAATAAAGAAAAACAAAAAATATGATTAATAAATTAATTGCATCCACACTGCCCTACTTCCCGAAGAAATTTATATGGCTTTTCTCGAGAACGTACATATCCGGTGAGACTATTGATGATGCCATGCGTGTATCAGCTGAACTCAACAGTCAGAAAATCAAGGTCACAATTGATGTTCTCGGAGAGTTTATCAAGAATCTCGATGAAGCACAAAAAAACAAGGAGGAGTATCTTAACCTGATAGATGTTACTACCCGTCACGGCATTGACGGCAACTTTTCCCTTAAACCAACCAGCTTTGGATTGCTCATTGATAAAGAGATCTGTTACAAACACATACATGAAATAGTAGCCAAAGCCGCATCGGTCAACAACTTTATCAGAATCGACATGGAAGATTCCTCATGCACCGATCTGGAAATTGAGTTGTACCGCAGGCTAAAAGCTGAATTTCCGAAGAGTGTGGGACTTGTTCTGCAGGCGTACCTGCACAGAACCCGCAGTGACATAGAGAAACTGCTTGAAATTCATACGCCCGATTCACCGCTGAATTTCAGACTGTGCAAGGGTATCTACATTGAACCTGAAACAATTGCCTATAAGAAATATGAAGAAATAAACATGCATTACCTTGAGGATCTCGAACTTATGCTCAAGAATAAAATATATGTAGGTATTGCCACCCACGATAAGCCTCTGATAGACGGTGCATATGACCTGATTAAAAAATACAATGTACCCCGTAACATGTATGAATTCCAGATGTTGTACGGTGTAACTCCGAAACTCAGGGAAAACATTGTAAATGAGGGACACACAATGCGGGTTTATGTTCCTTTCGGAAAAGAGTGGTTTGGTTACTCAACCCGCCGCCTGAAAGAGAATCCGAAAATAGCAAGCCATATCATTAAAGCACTCTTCTGGAAAGGATAGTACACCACTGTAGCAGTGGCTTGAATTACTTTTTATTGCGTATTTTTTCCAGAAAGATTTTATTCAACTCCTCAAGCTCTTTTTGAGATATCTGTGGCTCTGGCGGAGCCGGTGGTTCGGGCAAACCATGAAGAATAAGATAAGCCGCAGGTAATAAAAGCAAGGGACTTATCCCTACAATACGGTCGGATGGAATCCCTCCCTTCTCATAAGCTTCTTTCTTTTGTACCTGGCGCAGAAGCTCATAATTCATTTCCGGGTCTCCCAGTTTGTACTGCCCTGTCCTTCCCTGAAAAGCGGCAATATTTACATTGCTGCGCGCATATTCGGTCTTAACATCTGATGGCACCGGAGAAGCCATCAGTTCAGTCTTCAAAGAGCGGTTGCGCGGTAAAATTATTACCTCACCAATGCTTATAGTGTCGGGCTTGAGATAAATTCCTGCCAGAAATTCAGTTGCCCGGAGCGTGTCACTCACAATTATCCTGGCCAATTGGTAACCCATTGCCCTGAAAACTACTGTGTCGTTGGGCCTTGCAAGAAACGAAAATGTACCATCGGTCCCTGTAATAGTTTTTACCGCCCCGTTCAGATAGATCTTCGAATCTGCAATCCTGGCCTGAGTTTCTGCATCAATAACCACCCCCCTGAAGAGTATTGACCTGCCTGATAGGTCAGACTGCTGCGCAGACGCAACAAATGTGAGATTAATAAGTATTATAGCAACAACCCACCCCGGTCTCATATAATTTTTTACAATTTGAGTATCAGTTCATCAAGTGTTCTTTTAGGAACATGGTGAACATTATTCTCATCACGCCAGTATTTCACATTGTCACCTCTTATATCCTCTATCACAACCTTTTCAACAGGTTTACCGAGAGCCAGCACCAGAAGAATTTCGTACTGAAGAGGAATCTGCAGTTCTTCGCGCAGTTTATCTTTCTTTATTGATGCTATCATACACCCCCCAAGACCTTCATTCACAGCTCCCAGCATAATTGTCTGTGCTGCAATTCCGGGGTCAATCCCGAACGACTCGGTGATGGTTGTGTCACCAAGAATAATTATGTAAGCAGCTGGCCTTTCTCCGGGTTCCGGTCCCGGCCAATCGGGCAGGTATCCTGCCCACGCTGTGCATGGGAAAATTTTCTCGCAATCCTCCGGCTTATTATAAATAAGGTATTTCAATGGCTGTCTATTTGCAGCCGATGCCGACAGCCTTGCATAACCAATAAGCTTTTTTAATAATTCATAATCAATCCTGAAGGATTCATCAAACCTTCTGTAACTGCGACATTTTGATACAAGTTCTGAAAAATCCATATCTCTATAATTTTAATATTCAATTAGCTTTTTATAGTTTTTGCTTGTACAGTTATTAATTGTCCAGCTCAGCCTGTTCGCGGGTAAGAAAAATCCTTGCAGGAGGTTCAGGTATTACACCTGCCTCCGATGCCATCGAGAATAGCTTCTCAACTGCCCTCCTTCCTTCAAGACCGAGCTCTGCAGTAAATTCATTAACATACATTTCGATATGACTGTGAAGAACATCTGACTCCATTTCACGGGCATGTTTCCTTACGAAATCAAAGGTCGAATAGAGATCTGTATATGCATACTCTATGCTCTTTTTAAGTATCCTGTTTACTTTCAATGCAATATCTTCCGGTACCGCTCTGTTTATTACAATTGCCCCAAGAGGAACCGGATACCCCGTAACCTCCTCCCAGTACCTTCCCAGATCCACTATTTTTCTTAAACCCTTTCTGAAATAAGTAAAACGGGTTTCGTGAATTATAATACCGGCATCAACCTCGCCGTTTAGCAATGCATTTTCAATTTCAGAAAAAACGTATTCTTTTTTGTTTAATGCATCTGGCCATTTTATACTGAAAAGAAGATTAGCTGTAGTATATTTCCCGGGAATTGCTATTAAAAGATTTTTAACTTCATCCTCGTGAATTTCTCTTTTTGAAATCAGCAAAGGACCATTACCCCTTCCGATTGCACTTCCCGAATCAAGGATGAGATATTTATCTGCGGCATAAGCATAGGCATGATAACTAATTTTAAGTATGTCAGTCGTTCCCTCAAAGGCCCTTCGGTTAAGTTCCTCCACGTCAGCAAGAAAATAGTCAAATTCCAGTCCTTCCGTATCAATTTTCCGGTTCACCATTGCGTGAAATACGAAGGTGTCGTTTGGACATGGGGTGAAACCAAGAGTAAGCTTCATAATTTACTGTAACAATGTCAAAAGTTCTTTTAATTTTTCTGAAAGATTATTTATTGCCAGTGGGATATTCCAGTTCTTCCTCTCTGCAGCTCCCACCCTGTTTGATATAGCCCTCAGCGCAATAAACGGAATCTTTTCCATAGAACATACATAAAAAAAAGCTGCCCCTTCCATCGTCTCAATGTCGGGGTTAAAATGTGCCTTCAGCCTTTCAATTGTTTTTTCAGAACCTGACGACATATTCACTGTAACGGCTCTGACAGGCCTGAAAAAGTTCTTTATTCTCCCGGTAAACTCATTGTCACAAATTATGTTTCCGCCAGAGAAAGGAAATTTATCGGATTCCATCAGGTAAGTATCCTTAAGGGGTACAAAACCAGTGTCAGTCTCAATACCAAGGTCGGCAAAACAGTCAGAGACAGGCATAACCACTTCTCCTATACTGATATTCTCATTGAACGTGCCTGCAATTCCTGCATTTATTGCCAGATCAGGGTTACCGTAATTCTGGAGCCATTTCTTCATTGCCCATGCTGTTGCCACAGAACCAACTCCTGTCACCAGCACCGAAACCTCATGAGGTCCGGCACGGAAAGGTTCTTCTCCTTTTCCTTCTTTTACGCATTCTGCCTCATGGTCAGTGGCAAATATCAACAAAATCTTCACAATAATATTATCTTTGCACTTTATTAAAGTGAGGACTAAGTTATTGTTTTTACCTGGAAATTGTTTAACCTTACATGCTTTAAAAAATAAATGGGTCAAAAATTATACCTTACAAGAAGGGAAAAATTCAGTGCAGCTCACAGGATGTATGTTCCTGAGTGGACTGATGAACAAAACCTGGAGGTTTTCGGAAAATGTTCCAATCCCAACTGGCACGGTCATGATTATGTTCTCTATGTTACCGTCAGAGGTGATCTTTCTGGAGAAACCGGGCTAGTTATCAATATGAATGTGCTGAAAGAAATTATCAGGGAGAAGATAATTGACAAGGTAGATCACCGCAATCTTAATCTGGAGGTTGATTTTATGAAAGGGATGAATGCCACTACCGAAAATCTGGCAGTAGCAATCTGGAATGAGCTGGAGGAAGCTTTAAAAAGTGCGGGCTGCGAATTATATTGCGTAAAAATTGAAGAAACAGAAAACAATACTGTAGAATATTATGGCAAAAAAGATCATTAAAGTACTGGAAAACGGTGTAGAAGAAACCATTAAAGGTTACATTAAAATTGAGCAGTGGAACAAGGAGAATGTTGATGAACTTGCTTCACATTATTATAAGGTTCTTGGCTTGCTGGGGGAAGATCCTGACCGCGAAGGACTTAAAAAGACTCCTGAAAGAGTTGCCAAAGCTCTATATTTCATGACATCTGGGTACCATCAGAACCCTTGTAAAATTCTAAATTCGGCAAAATTCAGAGAAGACTACAAACAGATGGTTCTGGTAAAAGATATCGATATCTTCTCGCTTTGTGAGCACCATATGCTACCCTTCTTTGGTAAGGCACACGTGGCATACATACCGAATGGATATATTACTGGATTAAGTAAGATTGCACGTGTTGTTGAGGCTTTCAGCCGGAGGCTACAGGTGCAGGAGCGGCTCACTACCCAGATAAGGGACTGTATTCAGGGTTGCCTCGAGCCTCTCGGTGTTGCAGTTGTCATTGAAGCACAGCACCTTTGCATGATGATCAGAGGAGTACAGAAACAGAACTCTGTTACCACAACATCGGCATTTACGGGATGTTTCCTGGACAATTTCCGGACAAGAGAAGAATTTATGCACCTGATAGGAACAAAACTGCATTGAACTTTCAACATTTAACTAAAAAAAATCAAAAACAAGTCAATAAATCAGTTTAAACCATTTATGAAAGCATACGTTTTCCCCGGTCAGGGTTCGCAGTACCCGGGTATGGGTAAGGACCTGTATGAAAAATATCCACTTGCAAAGGAGTTGTTCGATAAAGCCAATGAAATACTCGGTTTCAGAATCACCGACCTGATGTTCAATGGAACAGAGGAAGGCCTCAAACAGACGAAGGTAACGCAACCTGCCATTTTCCTGCATTCTACAATAATCATAAAGGTGATGGGAGATGCCTTTTCACCTGACATGGTAGCGGGGCATTCCCTTGGTGAGTTTTCGGCACTGGTTGCCAACCGTACCATATCGTTTGAAGAGGGACTGGTTCTTGTTTCAAAACGGGCTGCTGCCATGCAGAAAGCCTGTGAAATGAACCCATCAACAATGGCTGCAATACTTGGACTTGACGACTCCATTGTGGAAGAGGTATGCGCAGGGTTTAACGGAGCTGTTGTACCGGCAAATTATAACAGCCCGGGGCAAATAGTCATCTCCGGCACCTTTGAGGCAATTGACCAGGCTATTGAAATACTTAAGGCAAAGGGTGCAAAAAGAGCTTTGAAACTTCAGGTGGGCGGTGCATTCCATTCTCCCCTTATGGAACCGGCAAGAAAAGAACTTGAAGAAGCAATAAACAGTACCCCCTTCAAAAAGCCTGTATGCCCTGTTTATCAGAATGTCAATGCAAAACCATCAACCGATCCGGGAGAAATAAAAGCCAACATGGTGATGCAGCTTACTTCACCGGTGAGATGGACCCAGACAATAATAAACATGATCAATGATGGTGCAACATCTTTTACCGAAGCAGGACCTGGCAATGTTCTGCAGGGATTGATAAAAAAAATCAACAGGGATATTGAAGTTGCAGGGGCTGTGGTATGAATATAAAAGCTCCTGATTTATTTCATTAATTGCTGGCAGGTTTCATTACCACACCTTTGTGTTTTCTGCCGTCAATAAGTATTTCAAGAGGTTTTTCAAACCTTACATGGCGGATAAACTGATTCTCATAAACAACCTGTTGCTGATTGAGCCAGTCAACATCAAAATACCCGTCGCCGTTGTAAGGATTTACTGTTATATATCCCACTCTGAATGATGTAAGATTCTGGAAAAAGTGGGTGCCCTGGCTGGGGTCTATTCTGTAATCTTTAAGGCCTGCCTCAATAATTACTCGTGCGGCAGATATCTGAGGCCATTTCACAGGTATTCCGAGCCATGGGTCATTCGAACCCCAACGACCCGGACCAATCAGCACATAACCCTCACCATTACGTTGAAAAGAGGTATTGATTTTTTCAATATCAACTGCAATCTTTTCACTGTAAGCCGGATTGAATGTCTCGGGCTTCAGATAAACTATATCTCTTATATCCTTGAAAACACCATTACCAAGAGCCGACTCGGAATATATGATTGTATCCTCAGGGTTGACCTTATCAATATCAACTTTATAAAGTTGTTCATTAAGAACTATTGGTCTGATCTGCAGAAAATAAAATATTTTAGGTGTTCCGGGCGGTGTTTCCAGGTTGGCAGCAAATTCTATCTCAATCGGATGATTCATTTCCTCTGACCCTATTTCGAGGAGAGTGTTAAGTATTTCCGCAAGCGGAAACTGATTGTACTGCAAAATACCGGCAAATGTTATTATGCGTACACCCTGACGTCCGATACCATCATAGAGAATATTATTATTCCGGTCGTAGGTCGAAGCCAGATACCTCATCGCCGTTTCATTGTTCACATCGCTTATCTTAACTTTAAGCAGGTTAACGCCGTCATCGGTTGAAGGAACGAAACGGTTTACGTTCAGGTCGAGAGCATAGAAAAACTTTTGTGTATCTCTCAATGCCATCTCAGGGGAACTAAGCTGCAGTATTTTCTTCGGGTGCTTTGGCGAAAAGCGCAATGTCTGGCCGCCTTCAACAACCAGTCGGCCCAGGCCGAACGCCACATTGGCAATGCCATCTTCAGCCTTTTCAGAGCCAATGGGGTAATAGTTAAGTGACCTTGCTACCCCCGAAAATGTTGGATAGAACATTGTCTCATGCCTTGTGCCGCAAACTTCCTGTATTATTATACCCATCTTTTCTTCATCTATCACATTGGAAGTAGCAGCCATATATGCTTTGCTCATCCTGTAATACACCGAAGCATATACCTCCTTAATGGCATCAGCAAGCAGCTGCACCATATAACGGTTGTCGGGAACCCGGGGTATCATATAAGTTGAGTATATTCCCGCAAACGACTGATAATATGAATCTTCCAGTTTACTGGAAGATCTCACTGCAAGCGGATAATTCCTTGAAACTGACAGAAAAGCGTATAAATCCTGGTACAGCCATCCCGGCAATTCGGCGCTTATAAAGCGAGCAAGAATATCTTCATCGGGGAGGTCCGACATAGCAATGGAGTAAAGGTTGTTGGTCTCCATAAACTCGTCGAACACATCAGTACTAAGCACAATAGTGCGGGGGATGGTTATTATTACATCAGGAAATTTGTTATAAAGTTTATTCTTCTTGATAATACTGTTTATGAACGCAAGTCCTCTTGCTTTTCCGCCGATAGAACTCTCTCCAATGCGTGAAAAGATCTGGTATTCATCAAAATTAGACCTGTCGAATTTTGCAATTACTCCTCTTCCCTTTCCTAGGCGGAAACTCGATATGGCAACATAAAGGAACCGGCGCATCTCATCCAGAGTCTCAAAATCTTCCTTGCGAAGATATTTGAACAACTGGGCTACGGGGAAGAGTGCTCTGGCATTCAGCCACTTTGAAAAATGATTACGGCTGACGTGATATTCTAGCGATTTGTCAGGAACTGTGAGTATTTTCTGCTGCAGGCTCTGGAGGTCGGTCGCGATGGCTATTGGTTCCATCGTGTCAGGATTCCTGAAAACAAACGGCCCGAATGCAAGGTTCTGTATCAGATAATTCCTGAGTTCAAGTGACAGTGATTTGGAATATTTGTATATAAATCCTGCACCCAGCTCCTCGGCAACTTTTTTGTGTTCAAGGCTTGACGACTGCAAAAGGAACGGCACCTGATCGTCGTCGGCCTTTACCATTTTGCAAAGTTCAATACCTGCATTTTCATCAATCTCCCCATTACGCTTATAACTAATATCTGAAATAATTCCCAGTACGTTGTACTTATATTTCTGGTATAGCTCTACGGCTTCCTCATAATTGGTGGCTAAAAGTATTTTGGGTCTTCCCCTCATTTTCAGCATACGCTGATGCTCATTAAGAGCCTCTCGTTGAAAATCAAGTGATTGAGCAAGTATTATTTTGTAAAGACTGGGAAGATATGACGATATATAACGGCGTGAGTTTTCAACCAGTATTATTGCCTGAACGCCAACCTGTTCAATATCATGGTCGGCATTCATTCTGTCTTCCAGCAGTTTTATGATCGCAAGTATTAATGATGCATCGCCCAGCCAGCAGAATACATAATCAATTGCGCTCAGGTCCTCTTTTTCGAGCCTTACTGAAACTTCCCTCGAAAAATATGTCAGAACCACAATCGGAATTTTAGGATAAATGCTCTTGATCTGCTTTGCCAGAGCAAAAACATCTGTTCCTTTAACGCTAAGCATCGCTATAACCAGGTCTATATTCCCCTGGGCAAGTATTTTGAAAGCATCCTCCACATTGTCGGTTTGTATAAAAGTAGGTGGATATCTGAGGTTCAGCGATACATATTCATTAAAAATCTGTTCCTCGATTCTCCCGTCCTCTTCAAGCATGTAATTATCGTAGTTACTGCATATAATCAGCACCCTGTGAATTCTTTTCTGCATCAGCAGGTCAAAAGAAGTATCTGTAAAATCATACTTCTCCATTTCCAGTATTCCGTCAATCACTGCCATCCTTCAAAGATTGGTTAAAATCTCTTCAGTTAAAGATATAGTTATATAATGCTATCTTCTTAAGATAGAGATGTAAAATTACTAAATATGTTGATATGATTAAACTTCCGGTGATGTTTCAATTAATAGCGGGAAGTAAAGTGGTTTTCATTCCACAACAAAGACAGTTCCCGATTCAAGGAGGTCGTCAACACATTTAATTTCTGACTTTTCTTTTACCCTTTTTATCTGTTCAGCAACAGCCGCTTCGTATGTCTCGCCCTCCACCGATCTGATTACACCCAGTGCTACAGGATATTCAGGATATCTCATATTTGCCAGAAAATAATGGATCCCGGGGTTGGGTTCATGGGCGTTATGCACCAGGATATCTTTCTCCTTTATCCCTTTCTCTCCAATACGTACCACTTTAAGTTTAAGTCCTTCGAGGATGAGTCCGCTTTTTCTATCCTTTCCGAACAGCATCGGTTCTCCATGTCTAAGAATAATGGTTCGGTCATCTCTTACATCTTTACCGGCGACAACATCATGTATTCCGTCGTTGAAAATTACGCAGTTCTGAAGCACTTCAACCACTGAAGTGCCTTTATGTCTGGCTGCCTCGACAAGTATTTCAGTTGTAAGGTTAATATTGTTATCAACTGTTCTTGCGAAGAATTTACCTTTTGCTCCGATTACCAGCTCACCCACTGAGAATGGTTCTTCCACCGTTCCGAATGGTGAAGTTTTTGTTACCAGCCCTTTATTGGAGGTGGGAGAGTATTGTCCTTTTGTCAGGCCGTATATTTCGTTGTTGAAGAGAATGATATTAATATCAATATTTCTTCTGATTGCATGTATAAAATGGTTACCTCCTATCGCCAGAGAATCGCCATCGCCTGTTATCACCCATACTGAAAGATCAGGATTTACAGTTTTTACTCCTGTAGCAATCGCAGCAGCCCGGCCATGAATACCATGAAATCCGTAGGTGTTCATATAATAAGGAAGTCTCGACGAGCATCCTATACCCGAAACAAAAACGTACTTCTCCTTTGGAACACCAAGTTCCGAAAGTGCCTTCTGGATTGAGGCAAGAATTGCATGATTACCACAACCCGGGCACCATCTGACTTCCTGGTCGCTCTTGAAATCCTTCGGGCTGTACTTCAGATCACTTTTATCTTCCATTTTATTTAATCTCCAGAAGCTTTATAGAGTTTTCTTTTATTTCCTTAACCGTAAATGGCAAACCCTGCACCTTGTTAATCTGATAAAAATGAAACTGTTGAAAATTCATTCTGAGGTAATTTGCAAACTGTCCAAGATTTATTTCGCACACAGCAATTTTTTTGAATTTACTGAATACATCTCTTACATTTGACGGCAGAGGGTAAATATAATTAAAGCAAGCAAGGCTTACATTATATCCCTCTTCACGAAGTTCTTTTACAGAGGTTAGCATATGTCCGTAAGTGCTGCCCCAGCCAACCAGGAGGAGGTCACCTGTTTCATCGCCGTAAACATTCAGAGGAGGAATTTTTTCAGTCACTCTTTTCACTTTCTCATCCCTCATCTTAATCATATATTCGTGATTCTCAGGAACATAAGACACCGTTCCCTTAATTGTCTTTTCCAGTCCGCCTATTCTGTGTTCCATTCCTGGGGTGCCTGGTATTGCCCAGTAACGGTTCAGGCGTTTTTCGTCGCGTTTATAAGGGATATATGGTTCGTTCTCTTTTCGTGCGTAAGGTGGTTTGATATCAGGGAGCTCTGACATTTTCGGGATATGCCATGGTTCGGAGCCATTTGCCAGATAGCTGTCGGAAAGGAGCAGGACTGATGTCATGTGTTCGATGGCAATTTTCGCTGCCTGGTAGGCGTAATGAAAGCAGTCGGTAGGTGTGCTGGCAGCAAGTACCACAACCGGGCATTCTCCATTACGTCCGAATAAGGCCTGCATAAGATCTGCCTGTTCAGTTTTTGTAGGCAATCCCGTGGAAGGCCCTCCCCTCTGAACATCAACAATTACAAGTGGTAATTCTGCCATAACTGCCAGGCCTATTCCCTCTGTCTTTAAAGCAAGTCCTGGCCCCGATGTTGAGGTCACCGCCAGGCAGCCAGCAAAACTGGCACCTATAGCCGAGCATATTCCTGCAATCTCATCCTCCCCCTGAAAGCTAATGACTCCCAAATCTTTACGTGCTGCAAGCTCTTCCAGAATGCCTGTTGCAGGCGTAATTGGATACGACCCGACAAAGAGTTTTAATCCTGCTTTTTCGGCAGCGGCAATGAAACCCCACGCCGTAGCTGTGTTACCGTTGATATTTCTGTATTTGCCTTTTTCAATGGGGGCAGGGTTTATTCTTACTGGTGTGAGTGCCTCAATCGTCTCAGCATAATAATATCCTGCCCTCAGGGCTATTTTGTTAGCTTCAGCAATTTCAGGGCGATTTTTGAATTTTCTGTCACAATAGTCCTCGGTATACGAAAGCTTCCTGTCGAACATCCAGTAAACCATACCCAGGACAAACATATTCTTGGTTCTCAGGACCGACTTTGGGTCTAGTCCAAAATTTTTCAAAGCCTCTTTCACCATCGAGGTGATTGGAGCTGCTATAACGTTATAATCCTGGAGATTTTCTTCTTTTATAGGATCAGTAATGTATCCTGCTTTCCTGATATTGCTTTCAGTAAAACTATCACTGTCGTAAATTATAGTGCTCCCTTCTTTGAGCCACTGTGCGTTGGCTTTTATGGCTGCCGGGTTCATTGCCACAAGTACATCGGCATAATCTCCGGGAGTATTAACTTCGGAATGACCCAGGTGAACCGTAAACCCTGACACTCCTCCCACAGTGCCCTGCGGAGCCCTTATTTCGGCTGGATAATCCGGAAAAGTTGCCAGATCATTTCCATAGAGCGCTGCTGTGTCCGAGAAAAGTGTCCCCGTAAGCTGCATCCCGTCGCCGGAATCTCCCGAAAACCTTATTACAACTTCATCCTTTTCAATAAACTGAGGCTTCCTGCCCATCTGCTTACCTCTATAAATTTTATCAGTAAATATAAACTGTTAACAATTTAACAGTATCTTTTGTTTTTTCAATGCAAAATTAATTGAATTAATAATCGAAAGTTCAGATAAATATCATATTTACTGTATGACTTTGGTCATACTTTTTTAAAGTATAATTAAAACCATCATGACCAGATGTCAGTTTTTTCCAGATTGATTTCCTTCTCAAAAAATAGTCTGGCAATTTTCCTGAAATATTCTGTATAATCTGAAACCAGAAACCTGTCATTTACCAGGCGGGAATCATTCTGGATGTTGTTTTTCTGAAGTATATCCCTCACCACTGATGAAACAACCCTTGAAGAATCGATTATTTCAACGCGAAAGTCAAAAAATTTACTTATCTGATTACGTATTATCGGATAGTGTGTGCATCCAAGTATCAGGGCCTCGATACCTTCAAATAATTGATTGGAAAGATAAGCCCTTATAATCTGATTGCTTATATCATCAAAAATAAATCCCTCTTCTATCATTGGAACAAATAAAGGTGTTGCGAGTGATACCACTTTCGTTTCAGGGGATTTTAGGGCAATCATTTTTTCATAAACACCCGAAGCAATTGTCCTTTTTGTACCTATAACACCTATTTTTTTGAAATTCCGGCTGCTGACATATTCTATCACAGGAGATATGACATCCAGAATTATTGTGTCCTTTCCAAACTTTTTCTGCAGATAGTCATACGCCGAAGCAGAAGCAGAGTTACATGCAATAAGAATCATCTTTGCATTCTGGCCAAGAAGAAATTCGACTATTTTCTCAGAATACTGGCAGATGAGTTCAGCCGATTTATCACCGTAGGGCAGGTGTGCAGTATCGCCAAAATAGACAATACTTTCGCCCGGCATCAGTTGTTTTATTGCATGAGCAACCGTCAGTCCTCCAACTCCTGAATCAAAGATTCCTATTGGCTGTCGTTTAAGATCCATCAAAAAAGAAAATATGCTTTTAGTGATATTAATAAAAAAACATCCTTCGGGAAGTTAATCCTGAAGGATGCCATGATTATATCAGCCGCTACTTCATTTAAGTCCCAGCTTGGCTTTTACCTGTGCCGTTACATTGACGCTTTTCGTCTCGTCGAAATATAGCAATTGCCTGTTGGCAACATCAAAAATATAGATAAACCCGCCTTCTTTCCCAACGTCTCTGATTGCTTTATCGACTTTTTCGAAAATAGGCCTTGTCAGGTTTGCCTGTTCTTCCTGTAGCTGACTTTGGGCCTGAAGCTGAAAATCCTGAATACGTCTGTTCATGTCAGCAATTTCCTGTTCCTTCGTCTGGCGCACAAGGTCAGATAAAAGTTTGCTTTCCTTATTGTAAGCTTCAATTTTATTATTAAGCTCAACCTGCATCAGTTCCAATGTGTTGGTCAGTTCTTTCTGCAACCTGTTTAGTTTTGCAAGTGCAGTATCATATTCAGGCATGGCTCTTATAAGTTCGTCAGTATTAATATGTCCGAACTTCAATGTCTGGCCTGTAGTCAGCTGAGCTGTAATCAGGAAAATAACTCCCGTCAAAATAATTGCTGTGATTTTTTTCATTACTTACAGTTTATTAATTAAATCTTCACAAAAATAATTATTTAACTAAAATCAATTGATTCCAAAGCTTATTATTTTCTTAATGTTTTGTTAAAACTGTCTGAAAATTAATTATTTTCTGTATCCGAGTTTTTCAAGCACCTGATCGCTGATATCGTACTTGGGGTTTGCATATAGCACATTTCCACCTGCTGCTGTATCGAATATTACTGCATAGCTTCCTTCAACTGCAATCTCCTTGATTGCTTTAAGGATTTCGTCCTGAATGGGTTTAATCAGCTCTTCACGTTTTTTGAAAAGTTCACCCTCTATGCCGAAATATTTATTCTGCAGTTCTTTTACTTCCTTCTCCCTGTTAATTATTGCTTCTTCACGTTTGGTTTTCATTTCCTGTGATAGCAATACTGCTTCGTTCTGGTATGCCTTATACATTTTTTCAACTTCTGCATAACCATCAGCTATCTCCTGTTCCCACTGCTTTGACAGTTTATCAAGTTGTTCCTGGGCAGTATTGAATGCAGGGATATTTTTTCTGATGTAATCGGTATCGACAAACGCATATTTCTGTGCAGTGGCAAAAGCCGAAGCCAGAACTATTGCTGCGGTTAATAGAATTATCTTTTTCATAATTTTCTGTTTTTTAGGTTTAACAATTAGAATTGCTGGCCAATCACGAAATGGAATTGCGATTTATTTGCATCGGGATTTCCGGGCACGGCATCAAATCCATATCCCCAGTCAATGCCCAACAGTCCGAACATGGGCAGGTTTGCTCTCAATCCCACTCCGGCCGACCTGTGCATCCTGAAAGGATTATATTCTTTCAGTTCATACCATGCTTTACCTGCCTCAAGGAATGTAAGGGCATAAATAGTTGCCTGCTGATTAAGCGTAATAGGATACCTGAGCTCAAATGTAATTTTGGAATAAACATTTCCTGCTGGAGAACCTTTCACTGGATCACTTGGGGTAAGGGAACCATTTGTGTAACCACGTAGTGCAATCACCTCACGTCCGTAGAAGCTGTACCCCGTCATACCGTCGCCACCCAGATAGAAATTCTCAAAAGGTGAAGGTCCAATGTCTTTATTATAGAAGCCAAGGTATCCGAATGCAAATTTTGTATTAAGTACAAGTTTGTCATTTCTTGTAATCGGAAAATAATAATCGGCTTTGAATACCCATTTATGGAATTCGATCCATCTGTATTTTACCTGGTCAGTTGCACCTTTATAATCTCTTCCGTTAATCAGAGAATATGGCGGTGTTACCTGAAGTTGCAGTGAGAAACTCGAACCGCTTCTCGGATAGATAAGGTTCGGAGCTGTTGAGAATCTCATCAGTCGTGCTGTAACACTGAACAAATTGGAGGTGCCGTTTTCGAAAAGGAAGCGGAACACATTATAGTTGTTCAGGTCATACCGCTGAAAGTTAAGCTCACCGTAAAGTGAGAAATAGTCGTCGGGCCATTCAAGTCTTTTCCCGAGGCCTATTGAGGCCCCGTCGATAATCATCGATTGCCGTCCGTCTTCATTTTTCTTTCTGCCGTTTGTCATTACCGACCTGTAGAATGAGACAGAAAATGTATTGGGACTTTTACCTCCAAGCCATGGCTCAACGAAAGAAATGTTATACGACTGATAAATTCGTCCGTTCGACTGGGCTCTTATACTAAGCGACTGCCCATCGCCCGAAGGATAAGGTCTCCACTCACTCAGGTTAAAGAAGTTCTTCATTGCAAAATTGTTGAACCTAACTCCCACCGTCCCAACTAACATTCCTGCGCCCCAGCCACCGGATATTTCAAACTGGTCGTTTGCCCTCTCCTCAAGGGGGTAGAGAAGGTCAACGGTTCCATTCATGGGATCAGGTATGGGCTGGGGGTTTATTTTTTCCGGGTCAAAATGGCCCAGCACACCAAGCTGTCGTACAGAACGTAATATTTTCTCCTTACTGAAAAGATCCCCGGGCAATGTATAAAGCTCCCTCCTTGCCACATGCTCATTGGTCCTCGTATTGCCAGTGATTACCACATCATTCAGATAAGCCTGGTCACCTTCAAATATTCTTACTTCAATGTCAACCGAATCACCTTCAACCTTCACCTCTACTGGTGTAAGATTGGAAAAGAGGTAACCATTGTCGAGATAGAGTGAGCTTACTGCATCTTCGTCAATCTTGAGACGTTTGTTAAGAAGACTCTTATTGTATACAGCCCCCTTTTCAATATTTAGAACCTGGTCGAGCAACCGTGTAGGATAAATACTGTTACCTACCCATGTTATATTCCTTATAAAATATTGTCGGCCTTCATCTACTTTTATTAACAAACCCAAACGGTCGGATGATATCCTGTATACTGAATCAGAAAGAATCGTAAAGTCCTTATATCCGTGATCATTATAAAAGGTATAAAGTTTTTCCTTGTCTTCCGCAAACTTGTCTTCTATATACTTTGAGGCCCTGAAAAAGTTCCAGTTCTTTTCTTTTGTACCCTTCATCTGCCTTTTCAGTTTGCGATCGTCAAAGGCCTGATTTCCCACAAACTGAATCTCACCAATTTTGACTCTCTCGTTCTTATTTACTTCAATTGTCAGAATCACACTGTTGGGTTTGTCAGGATCATCCTTCTGTATAAAATTTACTGTAGTATTGTGAAAACCTTTTTCAACAAAATGGTCTTTTATAATCTTTTCAGTATTATTTAATATGAATGCAGTTATCTGTGAGCCGGCAGGTAGCTTTATCTTCTCCCTGATGTCCTGCGTTTCATTTCTTGAAAGCCCTGTAATTTTAAGACTTGACAACCTTGGCCGTTCCTGAAGAAAAATATCGAGAAAAACTGTGTCATTTCTCATTTCCATAATTGATATCCTGACGTCAGAAAAGAGGCCCTGGTTCCAGAGTTTTTTAGCTGCTGAGGATATTTCTTCCCCTGGTATTGTAATTGCCTGTCCTGTCTTTAGCCCGGAAATACTTATTAGAGCATTGGAGTCCAGATATTTTACTCCTGAAATTGTAATTCCTCCGATTATGTATTCATCAATCTCCCTGTAATCATATATCTCAGCTCTTTCCTCCTGTGCAACCATTGCAAAGGTGGATGCCATCAAGATAAAAACAAATAGTAGTATATATGATTTTCTAATCCTCATCACTTCCTCCGTTTTTCATTATCTGCTCACTCGTTTTTCCAAATCTTCTTTCTCTTTTCTGGTAATCTATAATAGCTTCGTAAAAATGTTCCTTGCGAAAATCAGGCCAAAGTATATCAGTAAAATATAACTCTGTGTATGCCATCTGCCATAGCAGGAAGTTACTTATTCTCATCTCACCACTTGTTCTTATCATCAGCTCCGGATCAGGTATTCCTGCAGTAAGCAAATAGTTTCCGAAAATATTTTCATCATCAAGTGTGGGACTTATTTTTCCGTTCATATAGTCTTCTGCAAATTTTTTTGCAGCCTGAAAAATTTCCCATCTCGAACTGTAACTTAAAGCGACAATCAGGTTAAGTCCATCCAGTTTGGATGTAAGTTCCACAGTTTCAAGAAGTTTTTTTCTTATGTTGGTATCAAGCCTGTCGATATCTCCTATTACCCTTAGCCTGATATTGTTTTTAACAAGGTTTTCGGTTTCATTATTTAATGCCTGAGCCATAAGATCCATCAATGCAGCCACTTCTTTATCGGGTCGGCTCCAGTTTTCTTTAGAAAAAGTATAAAGGGTAAGATATTTCATACCCAGTTCTGCAGCACACTCTATTACCTCCCTTACAGCTTTTACCCCCTCCTGATGTCCAATATTCCTCTCGAGGCCCCTCTGCTTTGCCCATCTTCCGTTTCCGTCCATAATTATGGCAACGTGCAACGGAAGTTTTTTAATATCTATCTGCTCCCTGAGCGACATCCTAATGCTTTTTCTTTTTGTTATTTTTTACATCATCATAAACCGGACAACCTGCAAGTTTATTGTATATTTTCCACGTAAACGAAACCCCCGTATATGTATACCAGTCGTTATTATGATACCATCCATGGTCGTCCGGATCAATGTTGTCAGTTAAGCCGTCAAAGTTATCATAAAAACTTTTACGAAAACCATATTCGATCTCAACTCCTAGATTTCTGTAAATATTTAACTTGTATCCGAACGAAAAAGGAAGGACGGGAGTATAAGTAAAAACTGACGTATTTATAAAGGCAATGCCTGCCCCGGCTGCAAAATAAGGAGAAGAATTCCATCTCCTCCCCTGTGTGCTGTAAGGAAAGAAATTAAACTCAAACACCACACTCCATTCTCCTATAACCCCTGAAAAGGAACTGGCACGTGTCTGCTGAAAACTGTTATTGAAATCCAGATCATTACCTGAGAGACCTCCTGCCATCAGATTTAATCTGAAAGCCTGACGGGGATGAAGGTTATACCTGTAAAAAACCCCTGCAGCAGGCTGAACCGAATAGAGAAGCCTTCCAGGATTAATATCCCCTATATATGAAGTAACACCACCCGTTACCCCGTAATCAGCACTTCTCTGCCCGTACATAACAACGGTAAGCAGCAATAATAAGTTTAAAAAAAGTATTTTTTTCATCAAAAGACGTATCCCTTTTCAGAATCTTCTCCCGCTTAAAAATGCTGGTAACCCATTTCTCCCTGTCAAAAGTTTGTATGTAAATGTTACATTAAAAAAATAGTAAACGTCATTCGCACGAGAATATTGTGATGTATATCCGTCGAGGTAATCAGAGAAAGAATATCTGCCTCCCAGTTCTAATCCTAAATTGTAATCAGGCGTAATAAGAAGGTTTACTCCTATACCAGCTGGTATAACTGCCGTGAAACCTCCACTTTTCATCCCATGCGCAACAAGTTCTTCATTCCCTTTAACGCTGTAAGCCAACCCGCCAATTCCTCCGAATGCATATATGTCAAGAGATGAAATAATGCTCCTAAATCTTGTCCTCCTTCCTTTTGAAAAAAGGTAACTGTTTTCCATCTGACTTTTTATGAAACAGAATTCAGCTATCAGGTCTGGTTCAAAGAAAGTTGTATTTGCTGCCATCTCCCTATCCTCGTTGGAACCTCTCCTGTCGGTAGCATGAAACATCCCCGAGTAGAGACTCAACCTCGTACTGAAATTCTGGGTTATTCTGTAGCGAAGACTCCCGCCTATATTAAATCTGGTCTGCAGAAAACTGAGATCCTTCAATCCAAGTATATTTTCCGTTTGTGAAAAACCTCCTATGTCTCCGAAAAAGTTCGTGGTACCAATTCCTGCCACAGCTTCATACCTCTTTGTTCTCCAGAGCTGCCCATGAATGGAGCCTCCCAGAAAACACAGGATACATATAACAATGAATATCCTTTTCATAATTTTCTGAATAATACATTGAAATACAAATATAGAAACATCTGGTACATTTTAAAACAGGATTATATTTCTGTTTATCAGTTTCTTTTATCGGCACCCCACATAAGTTTGTCTCTCAGGGTGCTATAAAAATCCCTGCCCCTGAGCATTACTGTTTTCAGCTTTTTTGAAAACTGTCTTATCTGAACCTCCTGGCTGAAGGGCATTTTTTCAGAACGAAAGTCGCAGGTAGCAAGATACGCGGTACTTCTGCCTTCAATATTCATTCTCAACGTGCTGGTACCCGGGAGAACGATTGGTCTGATAGTGAGATTATGTGCTGAAAGGGGCGAAATTATAATGCTGTCATCTCCCGGCTGCAGAATAGGCCCACCGGCACTAAGGTTATAAGCTGTGGAACCCGTTGCAGTAGATACAATCAACCCATCAGCCCTGTAGGTGTTGAGATAAACATTATCAACGTAAACATTAATAGTTATCATGCTCAGCCCCGACTTCTGCACTGTTACTTCATTGAGTGCTACCGGATCATACCCTCCGAATTTACCTGCGGGTTCTGTTATCTCCAGAAGAGACCTTTCAACAATTTCAAAATCGCCATTATATATAAATTCCAGCGAATGACACGCTTCTTCTTCAGATATATTGGCCAGAAAACCGAGTCGTCCTGTATTTATTCCTGCAATAGGTACTTCAAGATCTTTAACCAGCATCATGGTCTCAAGAAATGTCCCGTCTCCCCCCACACTCAGTATAAGCTCCGGCTTCTCTTTAAGTTCTGCCGCATCCACTATTACTTCCACTGAATAATCATCGTGGCATTTCCTTAATTCACCTGTTTTGTCGTAAAGATAAATTCTGATGTTCTTTCTGCAGAATTCTTCAATCAGGTGATTTACCACCCTTACAGTCCGTTCATTAACCCTTGAACTGAATATAGCTACCCTTTTTAACATAGAAGCATCAGATATTCATATACTTTATCAGCATATCGAGCCGCTCAGCATAAAATCTGTCAAGCATATCATCGGTTGAAACCCATTTTTTGACTTCATACCCGTATCTCTCATAAGTCCTGATAGCCGAAGTCAGGTCATTGGAATTGAGCTTGAGAGTAACCTCAAGCCTTATTGAGTCAGGAGATGACGTAATAAACATGCTGAGTATCTTAAGATTGTTACTTTCAGCTATATGTGCAATCTGGGTCAGTGAATAATCTCTTTCAGCCATCTCAAGTACAATTATGCCTCCCGGCTGATCCATCGACGAGAACTTAGCAACATGCTGAATAAGATCATTTGCAGTAATAACTCCCCTGTAATGGCCGTTTTCATCAAGAACTGGAATCACGGTAAGTTTGAGCTTCGCAGCAAGAGCAATAACCTCAAAAATATGCTGCTCCATTGTTACATAAGGCTTCAGCAGGGTAAGCTTGTGATTCCCTATGGGTTCATCAGGCTGATTTAAATCATATATGTCTGCATCAGAAATAAGGCCCAGAAAATCCTGGTTGTTTACAATGGGAAGATGAGAAATCCTGAAGACTTCCATCCAGTTCAGAGCTGTCTGCCCTGTATCTGAGGTTTTTAAAGCAGGAACAGTTTCTGATATGAGATCTTTTGCAAGCATCTTTAAGTTTTACCATCTAATTTTCTCCTAAAATAGCGAAAAAAACGCTTACTTATTATATTTTTGTCATATAATTATTTCACCTTATGCGGCACTTATGACAAAATTAAGTGTAAATATCAATAAAATAGCTACTCTTCGAAATGCCAGAGGCGGCAACATTCCTGATGTAAAACTTGCAGCGATAAAGTGCCAGGAGTTTGGTGCCGATGGAATAACAGTCCACCCCCGGCCTGATGAGAGACATATACGTTACTCCGATGTATATGAAATAAAACCCATTATCACAACTGAATTCAATATAGAAGGATACCCTTCAGAGAAATTTATGAATCTGGTTCTTTCAGTAAAGCCCAACCAGGTGACCCTTGTACCCGATCCTCCAGGTGCAATAACATCAAATGCAGGGTGGGACACAAAAGCCAGCTTTCTGTTCCTTAAAGATATAGTTTCAAGACTGAAGGATGCAGGTATCCGGACTTCCATCTTCGTCGATCCCATTTCTGAAAATATTGAATATGCAGCTAAAACCGGAACCGACAGGATTGAATTGTATACAGAACCCTATGCCAGAAATTACCCTGCAAGCCCTGAAAAGGCAATCGCACCTTATATTAAAGCAGCTGAAACAGCCAGAGCACTGGGATTAGGAATCAATGCAGGCCACGACCTTAATCTGGATAATCTAAGATATCTTTCAGAAAACATCCCGTATCTCGCAGAAGTTTCTATAGGCCATGCTCTGATTTCCGACGCACTCTATTACGGACTTGAAAATACAATTCAGATGTATAAACGCCTTCTGGTTGAATAATTTTTCACCCTACCTTGCCAGGGTCTTCCTTCCTGCTCAGATTACGGTAACTGATTCAATCCTGTCCTGATTTATCGGCGGCTCATTCATAAACCTAAGCAGTATCTGTGCAACACATAAGACATCTTTTTCACAGTATCTGACTATACGCTGAAGATCATGTTCTTTCCAGTAAACGTCGGCCACCATGCTGCCGTCAATTCCTTCCTTAGGTGAAGCAATGCCAAGAATGGCTGCAAGAACTTCAAGAGAAGTATAATTCTTATGGTCTCCAAATTTCCACAGTTCCATTGTATCGAGCAATTTAACCTCCCATGGCTTCTTGCCTGCATTATCGAGTATGTCGGGTAGGGGTATACTGTTTACTATCATTCTTCTTGCAATATACGGGTAATCAAACTCTTTCCCGTTATGTGCACAAAGCACTATGTCCCTGCCAGCAGAAAATTTTCTGAGCATTGAGGCAAAATCTTCAAGTATGGTCTTTTCATCATCACCGAAAAATGATTTAAGCCTGAAACTGAAAGGTTCTCTCTCTTTTATCAGACCTACCGAAATACATATTATTTTGCCAAATTCCGCATATATTCCTGCACGCTGATATACATCAGCCGCACTCTGTTCAGGGGTTCTGAATCCGGCAGACTTCCTGTCCCAGAGCACCTTCATCAAAGGAGTCAGCTCATCAAAGGAAGCAGCTGCAGGAACTGTTTCGATATCTAGAAACAGAACATTTTCAAGTTTTATATTTTCAAGCATACTCATTTTATGGCTTCTTTCTGTAAATGTTGACGTATCATTGAAATCAATACTCCTATTCCTATATTGTTCTCACCACCCCCGGGAATTATGATATCTGCATACCTTTTTGATGGTTCAATAAACTGCAGATGCGATGGCTTGACAGTTTCATGATACCTCTCCAGTACCTGCATCACCGACCTTCCCCTCTCAGCAATATCCCTTATTATTACCCTTCCCAGCCTGTCGTCAGCATCAGCATCGACAAACACCTTAATGTCAAATAACTGCCTCAGTTCAGCATCAACAAGTATAAGAATGCCTTCAACAATAATTACCCTTGCAGGTGCGACCTCAATGGTCTCCTTCGACCTCAGGCATGTTATATATGAATAAACAGGCATATTGATCTTTTGCCCCGACTTCAACTTTCTTATATGCTCAATAAGCAAAGGGAACTCTACAGAATCGGGATGGTCAAAGTTTATCTTCTGCCTTTCTTCAAACGGGATGTGGCTGTTATCCCTGTAATATGCATCCTGCGGCAGCACAACAACTTCACCGTTTGAAAACTCGTTAACTATCTTGTTGACCACTGTCGTTTTTCCAGAACCTGTTCCTCCTGCAATCCCAACAATTAGCATAATTTTTCTATTTTTGTCTGATATTTCACCGATCAAAAATAAAAAGAAAATAATGAAAAGGTACAGGTAAATCTGTCCTCTGTCAAGAAGAAGGTCCGAACAGGATCTATTTATGTTTAATTGATTTATTTATTTTAATTGATTGATTATAAATTACATAACTAAAAAATTAATTCTGAACAGAATTCATGCACGAACTATATCCTCTTAAATTTGAGCCAATTCTGAAAGAAAAAGTATGGGGAGGCAACTCGCTGGTACTTGAATATGGAAAGAAAGCAGACCCATCGAAGCTTATTGGAGAAAGCTGGGAGATTTCAGCAGTAGCCGATCATCTTTCGGTAGTATCCAATGGCTTCCTTGCCGGAAACAACATTGAAGAAATAATAGAAGTCTACATGAGCGATATCACCGGTGAAGCTGTTTACGAAAAGTTTGGGATTGAGTTTCCTTTGCTGATTAAATTCATTGAAGCTTCTTCCGACCTGTCCGTTCAGGTTCATCCCGACGACAGGATTGCAAAAGACAAGCACAATGCATATGGAAAAACTGAGATGTGGTATATTCTTAAAGCCCTTCCGGGATCAAAAATATACACAGGTTTCAAGGAACCCCTTACCGAAGAGAAACTCAGAGAAGCCATTTACGCTGACAGGCTGCCTGAACTTCTGAATATAGAATATCCACAGCCAGGAGATGTCTTTTTTACACCTGCAGGGAGAGTACATGCAATTGGAGGTGGCATAACAC
Organism: Bacteroidota bacterium; assembly: GCA_029552825.1. Classification (GTDB taxonomy): domain Bacteria; phylum Bacteroidota; class Bacteroidia; order Bacteroidales; family VadinHA17; genus LD21. The sequence goes on along the minus strand of JAKPDL010000060.1, from coordinate 80,364 downwards.
TTGTAGAAATCCAGCAGACTTCTGATATCACATACAGAATATTCGACTGGAACAGGACTGGGCAGGATGGTAAACCAAGGGAACTCCATGTAGAATATGCAATTGATGCTATAGATTACAACGCCACCGGCTCCGCACTTATAAGAAAAGAACCGGTGCCAGATAAAACAATAAACCTTGTTACATGCGATTATTTTGTAACAAACATTATTCATCTCACAGGGGTATTACGAAAAGACTATAATCTTATTGATTCATTTGTAATTTACATTTGCACAGAAGGAAAATTTTCCGTACATTTTGGTTCAGGTACCGAAACGGCAGTGAAAGGAGAAACGCTGCTGGTTCCGGCGGCTATTACTGATGTAATTCTTGAAGCACAGCCGGAAGCAGTAATACTTGAGGTTTTTATTAAATCCCAAAAAATCAACGAATCATGAAAAAGATTTCTTTTCTTATTCTGGCTTTTCTGAGTGTGGTTTATTTTACCGGATGCCTGAAAAAAAGCCAGCAAAAACAGGCAGAGAAAGAAACACAGGAAGAGGTCTCTGTTCCTGATACTGGTTATACAGGTATTAAGCAATACTACAGCGGTAATTTTCTAGCATATGAGGTTGAATTCAAAAACGGAGTCAGGCACGGACTGATGAAGACTTATTATTATCCATCAGGTAAGCTTCGTCAAACTTTCTGGTATCAGAACGGCATGAGGGAAGACACAGCAGTATGGTACTACGAGGATGGTAGGGTTTTCCGTAAAACACCCTATAAAAGAGACACCATGCACGGAGTCCAGATCCAGTATTACAAATCGGGAAGAATAAGGGCAAAACTTGAATTTGAAAATGGTCTGAGAAAACCTTACCTTGAGGAGTTTACAAGCGACGGCAAAAAGATAACCGACTATCCCGAAGTTGTGATAAAGACCGAAGACAACTATGGTAAAAATGGAACCTATAAAATATTGTTAAGTCTTTCAAAGAAAAATGTAAAAGTCAATTTCTACAGGGGAGGTTATATTAACGGCCTTTTCGACCCCGGCAAACTGGTAAAGATCAATGATTCTGACTATACAGGTGTACTGACACTGAAAAAAAGCGGAATACAGGGTGAAAATTACGTGGAGATCATAGCAGAAATAACAACACCACTTGGAAACAAACTGCTGGTTAACAAAAAGATTGACTTACCTTATAACGACCTTCGCTGATAAAGAGAAGGTGGTCAAATAAGAAAAATATTATCCGGTATGGTAATTCGGACTGTAAAATTTTTTTCTGCAAGCAGCAGCCTTTCTAAATGTCCGCCTGCCAGTAAACCTGAATTTGCATTCATAGGACGTTCCAATGTGGGCAAATCATCACTAATCAATATGCTGGCAGGTAACAGAAAACTTGCAAAAATATCTCAGACACCCGGTAAGACAAGGACTATAAATCATTTTCTGGTGAACAACGAGTGGTTTCTTGTAGACCTTCCCGGTTATGGCTATTCAAAGATGCCTTACCATGAGAGAAAGAAATGGCTGCAGGAAACTGGCAATTATATACTGAAGCGCGAAACCCTGGTCTCACTTTTTGTTCTTATTGATGTGAGGATAGAACCGCAGGAAACAGATTTGAGGTTTATGGAGATGCTGGGCGTCAACAAAGTACCTTTTGCCATGGTTTTTACAAAATCGGATAAGATCTCCCGCGAACGGGTAAAAAGAAATATTGAACACTACAACAGGGTAATGTTAGAAAAGTGGGAAGAATTACCTCCTGAATTTGTCTCCTCAGCTGTGACTAAAGCCGGAAAAGAAGAGATACTGAACTTTATAGAAGAATCTATCAACAATTTAAAAAAAAGTAAATGAATTCTGCCGGATTTTATACTTTTGTAACGTCAGTAATCCCTGAACCGAAATACTAAAAGATATGTTTGGCAAAGCACCCATGAAAATTTTTGCCTGCAGGGCATCAAGAGCACTTGCAGAAAATATTGCCTCTGAACTTGGAGTTGAATTAGGAAAAAGTTCAGTTACAGTTTTTAGTGATGGTGAATTTCAGCCATGCTACGATGAATCGGTAAGAGGGTGTCTTGTATTCATTGTACAGTCAACCAATCCGCCGGCAGAAAACCTTCTCGAACTGCTGCTTATGATTGATGCTGCAAAGAGAGCATCAGCATACAAAGTAATTGCAGTGATCCCATATTATGGTTTTGCAAGGCAGGACAGAAAAGATCGACCGAGAGTTTCAATAGGTTCGAAACTTTCTGCCGACCTCCTTAGTGCTGCCGGTGTCGACCGCATTATAACAATGGATCTGCATGCCGATCAGATACAGGGTTTCTTTAATGTCCCTGTCGACCACCTCTTCGGCTCGGCCATCTTTGCTCCATATATAGAAAGTCTGAAACTCGACCATCTTGCCGTAGCAGCACCTGATATGGGTGGTTCCAAAAGAGCTAATGCATATGCCCGCCACCTTCAGGCCGACCTTGTACTGTGTTACAAACTCAGAAAAAAACCTAACGTGGTAGAAGAAATGTCTATAATCGGTGAGGTTGAGGGCAAAAACATCGTAATGATCGACGATATGGTCGATACCGGTAGTTCAATGGTTCTTGCCGCACAGATGATGAAAGAACGGGGCGCAAAAAGTATCAGGGCTTTTGCAACACATCCTGTTCTATCAGGAAATGCAGTGGAAAGAATAAATAACTCTCCTATTGAAGAACTTGTAGTAACAGATTCATTGCCCGTAAAAATAAATTCTCCAAAAATAAAAGTGCTCTCCATAGCAAAAATTCTTGCCAATACAATCTTTGCAGTCACAACCAACCAGTCAATAAGTACCAATTTTGTATTTTAACCGATTTGTAATATATTTGCAGCCAATTTTGAAAGAAATTTATTAACGTGTAATGGGATTCCGCCCTGCGGAATTGAGTAGCACAACAATTATTAATAAAATGAAAACTTTACAGATAACAGGTACTTTAAGGAAAGAACTGGGGAAAAAGGATGCTGTCAGACTCAGAAAGTCAAATAATGTCCCCTGTGTATTATACGGAGGAAAAGAAAATATTCATTTTTACACACACGAAAACAGCTTCCTCAAACTGATTTATACCGAAGATGTTCATCTTGTAAATCTTAACCTTAACGGAAAGCAGTATAGTACTCTGCTGAAAGATATCCAGTTCCATCCAGTTACCGACAGGGTCATTCACGCCGATTTCATTGAAGTTTCAGAAGATAAACCAGTAACAGTATCGCTGCCTGTAAGGGTTACAGGCGACTCGGTGGGTGTTAAGGCTGGCGGTAAACTGAGAATCAACAAAAGGTATCTAACTGTTAAGTCACTGATAAAAAACATTCCTGACCATATTACAGTTGATATCACCGACCTGAAGATACACGATTCTATAAAGGTTGGAGATATCTCTATACCTGATGTTGAGATTCTTGAACCGAAAAACGTTTCGGTGGTGAATATAGTTACATCAAGGGTAGCCCAGAAAGCTGAAGAGGCTGAAACAGCTGAAGCAGCTGCTGCTGCAGGAACAGCTGAAAAAGCCGGTGAGAAACCTGCTGAAAAAGGTGGTGAAAAAGCCGCTGAAAAAACTGCTGAAGAGAAAAAATAATACCACTCCTCAGACAATTCTCTACATAACTTGAAATATCTGATAGCTGGACTCGGGAATATTGGCGAAGAGTATAAAGATACCCGCCATAATGTCGGATTCCAGGTACTTGATGCTATTGCAGGTGAATTCAACATTAGTTTCTCCGACAAAAGATATGGCTTTATTGCCTACCTGAATTACAGGGGAAGACAATTAGTCCTGCTTAAACCTTCAACTTACATGAACCTCAGCGGCAATGCAGTAAACTACTGGCTGAAAAAAGAAAAAATCGATTTAGAAAACCTCCTTGTAATAGTCGACGACGTAGCACTGCCACTGGGGACCATCAGAATGCGCCCGAAAGGAAGTGACGGCGGACATAACGGACTTGCACATATAACTTCAGTGCTGGGAACAAATGAATATGCAAGAATAAGATTCGGTATTGGAAATGAATTCGCAAAAGGAAGGCAGAAAGAGTATGTACTGAGCCCATGGACACCAGAAGAGAAAGAGATTCTAAAGGAGAAAATTCCATATGTAACGGAAATGATAAAATCATTCGTCACTGCCGGCCTCGAAATAACAATGACAAAATACAACACACCCCGCTCCCGGCAAAAGCCGTCAGAAGATGTCAGCCGGGATAATAAGGGTTCAGTGTGATAATGTTATTGAAAATAATACCATGAGCTCACCTGAAGAGGTAAGAATCGACAAGTTCCTCTGGGCAGTAAGAGTATTCAAATCACGTTCCGCTGCAGCAGATGCCTGTAAAAAAGGGAGAATCTTCGTAAATAGCATCCCTGCCAAACCATCCAGAACTGTTTCCATAAAAGACATCATAACAGTGAAAAAACTTCCTGTAACATACACATACCAGGTAATAGGTCTCACTGTTAACCGGGTTCCAGCAAAGAACGTAAATCTTTATGTAACCGACCTAACCCCTGAAGATGAAAAGGTTAAGCTATATTCAGTCAAACAGACTCTCCATGGAAAAAGGCCAAAAGGCACAGGCCGACCCACGAAAAAAGAAAGAAGAGAAATAGATAGACTTTTTAATTCAGATACAGATTCCTGGTGAAAATTCCTTAATCAGACAAAGGGTTACCGCCTGCCGGCATATTCCTCTGCTTTGCGGAGAACCCTCATAAAATTCCCGCTCCAGATTTTTTCTATATCCTTTTTTGAATAACCTCTTCTCAAAAGTTCAACTGTTATGTTTTTCATTTCTGCTACGCTCCTGCACCCTTCAATTCCTCCCCCGCCATCAAAATCTGTCCCAATTCCCACATGGTCAATACCTATAACCTGAACCACATGGTCAATGTGATTAACGGCATCTTTAACAGTTGCCAGTTTCTCGTACTTTTTCCTTGCCGCCCTCATTTCATTTAGCAATTGGGCTTTCTGCTTTTCATCAAGCTGCGAAGGATCCCCATATTTCCTCTTTATAACATTTATTGCCGAATCAAGTTCCGGATTTGCCTCAGGCGGCTTAATATAATTACTGAGTATACATATCTGAATCACTCCGCCATTATCTTTAAGAGCCAGTAACATGTCGTCACTCAGGTTCCTTGGATTTTCACACAGTGCCCTGCAGGATGAATGAGATGCTATTACCGGCACCTTCGTTACTTTCAAAACATCATAAAATGCTTCATCCGATATGTGGGAAACATCAACCAGCATACCAAGTCTGTTCATTTCTTTTACGACTTCCTCTCCGAATCGGGAAAGGCCGTTATGCTCGGGCCCGGCAGGATCGGTGGAAGAATCACAGATATCATTATTCTTTGAATGACATAGAGTTATATATCTGGCCCCAAGTTCATAATATTGTCTGATTCTCGAAATATCTTTTCCGACCGGGTAGCCATTTTCAACTCCAATAAATACTGCAATTTTATTTCCCTTTTTAATCCGGTAAGCATCATCAGAATAAAAAGCAACTTCAGCCATCTCTGAATTATTCTTAACACTTTTATAAATAGCTTCAAAAATGCTGAGTGCCCTGTTATGTGCTTTGATATATGATGAATCGTCGCGAGGACCCTGCCCGATAAACACTGCAAAAAACTCCGCATCCAATCCTCCTTCCTTCATCCTTGGAAAATCAACGCACCCTAAATCATTCCTTTTACCGGGATCAAAATCTGACCTCATCAGATTAATTGGAGTGTCACAGTGGGTGTCAATAGTAAGAATAGACTTATGAATCTTTTCAGCTTTCCTGATAAGCTGTTTTTCACTATCAGTACAACCGGCTAAAACAATCAGACAGAGGATTATATAACTTAGTTTTCTCATAGTTAAAATTGACAAGTGTATACCTCGCAATCCCACAGAATAAACCTTTTATTAATTACCTTAAAATTATTGCATTAAACATAACAAAAAACTTAAAAAAACTTAAAAAAACTTCATTATTCATTAAATAAAATGAGCAGGGAGGAATCTCAAAAATCTTGTAAATCAACAGTTATTTTAATTAATATTCGTAACAGAAACAGGAAAATAATGAAAAATAAAAAGGACTGTCTAAAAAGATGTGTTTTAGTAGCTAAGTATGAAAACCACCCCCAAACCCCCTGGCAGGGGGCTATCCCCAAACCCCCTGAGAGGGGGCTACCCCCAAACCCCCTGAGAGGGGGCTCGAACATCATTAATTTCTAAATTATTAGCTCCGGAGGAGCTATCTGTATGTAGTAAAGGATTCAAACAATTATGGGCGCCGGGATGTGATGTTTTTTAAAACGGAATTTCCACACCCGGCGCAATTGGTGTTGATCCGCGTCAATATGCGTTTCCGGCGAAGCCGGAATCTGTGTCAATCTGCGGGTTAATTTCAATGGTTATTTGCGCTTCGCTTCGCTCGGCGGGGATTCAATAGTAATTCAATAGTAATTCAAAAGTAATTCAATTGTTCTCGGTAAGCTGAGGTATTGGGATCTTCGTGGAATTTATCTTGTAAATCGGGACACAACTTTCTTTTTTCCTCATGTACTCACCCCCAAACCCCCTCTCTACTTCGTAAAGAGGGGGCTTTATCTATTTACTATTTCTTGGTTTACTTTCCCCCTGACCGTAAGATATTTCATATCCAAGCAGGACTCCGGAATTCAATTGTAAAGGCAGGAATTCAGGGTTGAAAACAAAAAAGAGGCCTTTTAGATAGCCCCTTTCTTGATGATAGTTAAAATTATATTACACTGCCTGAAAAATATTTTTCTTTCCGCAATTATAACTGACTGGTAACCAAAAATTAGAGCTTAACAATTTTGTACACATTGATAAGTGTACCTTTAACAAGTCTCATGAAATAAACGCCCGGTGACAGATCCTGCAGGTTGATTGTTTTCTGGAGAACCGATACTTCAATCCTGTCATTTTTTACAATTCTTCCCTGTGCATCCATAATCTGGACATGAATCAGTTTATCTACAGGTGCCTCAAACTTGATATTCAACAGCTCACTGGTCGGGTTTGGATAAACTGTAACAGTTACCGGTACCTCGATATTCTCCTCAATAGATGTTATAATCAACTTCTGCTGAAAACCATGAGTGAGTATCAGTGAGCCATCCTGAGAAACATATGTAGGCACAATTGTTTCTCCAAGAGTCCAGCTTATAGAAATAGTGTTATCTGCACTCTTGTTGTATCCGCCTGCACTGGCAATTACTTCCTGTTTCACCTGAGCTACTGCAGAAAAAACAAGATTAATTGATATCAGGAGAAAAATTAACCTTTTCATGTATTCCGGTTTTTGATTTATGTAAATATAGATAATAAAAAAACAAAAGTCAATTTTTTATGCAGGATTTTCATTAATGGCAGAAAACTGTAGATGAACGGCTAAAAATTGGTGACAAACAGAGTCTCTTTATTAAATTCGACCCTGTAAAATAAAATAGAAACTCTGAATTTTATAAAAAATATTTTCTGAAATTCACCCTCTAAATTTGCAACCCTGCCTTTGAAAATTTGTCATTGTATTAAGAAATTATGACCGGAAATGCTGATGATAGAGAGCAGGAAGCGGTTGCTTTTCTTATTGAAGAATGCAAAAAAGGCAACCACAGGGCTCAGTTCAGGCTTTACAGGCAATATTCAAAGGCTATGTATAACCTTGCATTTCGAATGACAAACAGCAGGGAAGATGCCGAAGACATCCTCCAGGAAACTTTTATTGAGTGCTTCAGGAACCTCAGCTCTTTCAGGTTCGAGTCGACCTTCGGAGGATGGCTTAAGAGGATACTCATTAATAAAAGCATTAATCATCTGAGGAAAAAGAAGCTTGCACTGGTTTTCCCTGAAACACTGCCTGAAGTCATGGAAGACAATTATGATGAAGGAGAAACTGAATATGATGTTTCAGCAGTGCATAAATGTATTGAATTGCTACCCGACGGGTACAGGATAGTTCTTACTCTATATCTGCTTGAAGGTTACGACCATAGCGAAATAGCCCAGATACTTGGAATAACAGAATCAACTTCAAAATCTCAGTATTCAAGAGCCAGGGCAAAACTCAAAGACCTTTTAAAAAACAGGATGTATGGATAAACTGGAAAAATTTATTAAAGAGAACCGTGACAAATTTGACATTTACACTCCACCTGGGTCGGTGTGGAGAAAGATCAGACGTGAAACCGGAGTTCGTACATTTTATTGGCGGGCCGCTGCAGCTATTGCTGTAATAATAACCGGACTTTCAATGCTTTACTTTATTACAAAACCTGAAAAACCACTTACAGGCAGCTCTTCTGACAGAGAACTTAACGAGGCTATTGTTTTTTATTCTGTCCGCTTCAATGAGCTCTTCAGCACAGCAGAACCCCTGCTAAATACCAGGCCGGAACTCCGTAGAGAACTTTATGCCGACATGGAACGACTTGACAGTATAATGAATGACATTAAAAAAGACCTGAAAGACAGAGTTGCAAACAGCGAAGTAATAGAGGCTCTGATACAAAATTACCGTTCCAGGGTTCTGATTCTTGAGGAAATGCTTGATATACTGAAAGAAAACGAAAAAGAAAATGAAAATGACAGAGACCAGCGTCTTTAATAAACTGCTCCTGACACTTCTGTGCATCGGTACAACAGTAAATTCAGGTGCACAGTTTACTCAGAAAAGAATATTTGAACGGAAAGAACCGGTTACAAGGGAGACAACCCTTGAAATAAATAATAAATACGGAACGGTAGAGGTAACGGTATGGAAGAAAGATTCTGTTTCTATCAGGGCAGAAATAGAAGCCCAGGCACCAAACCAGGAAAGAACTGATAAAATGATCAAAGGAATAAACATTGAAATCTCCTCAACAAAATATTTTATTCGTGCACAAACAGAATTCGAGCAGTCATTGAACATGATTCTAGAAAATTTCAAGGGAATGACAAAAAAACTTATTCCTTACGACTCAAAGGTTCAGATTAATTATTATATACAGGCTCCACCATATATGAATCTGAGAATTGAAAACAGATACGGAGATATTTATATAGATCAGAACAGCAGCGATGTAAATATTTCACTTTCAAATGGCTCATTGAAAGCAAATACTCTCAGTAAGATCTCCCAGCTTAAAGTATCATTTGGCAATGTTGTTATCAAAAACACAGACGACTGCAACATTGACGGTTCCTTTTCAGAATTCATTATTGATGAATCGGATCATATCAGGGTGAAATCGATTTCATCGAGATACGACATAAAACAGGTTAAAACCCTTCTGGTTGAATCGAGAAGAGATAAATTTTATATTGGAACAGCAACCACCCTGACCGGTGATTCCTACTTCACGCAGCTTCGCGTAAACAGACTGCTGTCAGATGCTGATCTGTCGGCAAGATACGGAGATACATATTTTGAGCTGATCGAAAATAGCTTCAGAACGATAAATTTAACTTCAAGTTACAACGATATAACACTCAATTTTGAGCCTTCGGCATCATATAACCTTGAAATAAGAAATACCGGCACCTCTGTAATACTACCTTCCGGGAATACAGACATTAAAAGGGAGGTATTAAATGAAGAAAAAAGAGAATACATTCATACAGGCACTGTCGGGAGAAATCCCGACAGCAGGGTGGTAAAAATAAATGCCACCAGAGGAACTATTTTAATCCGGTAATTTTTAAAATTGTGCAACTCCGGAAGAAAAATATTGTCATTATTAAAATTAATTTTAATATAAACGCATGTTCCAGATGAAAAAAGTGGTTTGGATACAGGTTCTATTGCTTTTCTGCACTTTTTACTCCCTGCAGGGGCAGGGGGTTTTTCGTCAGGCAGGGCTCAGGGCGGGTTACACAGGAGGTCTATTTTTTCAGAGCGCCAGCCCCTCTGGAAATGCCGATGCAGGCGTTATGGCCCTGCTATCATTCCGAACTAACGGGCTTCAACTTACAGGTATGAAAATCTTCTATGATAATGCCCTCTCTGAAATTATCCCCGACCTTTTTGCGGGATGGGGTTATGGAGCTCATGCCGGATTTATTACAGAATATTTGACTGTTTATGAAAAGAAAGATTATTACTACAAAACTGAGAGACTATGTCCGCTTATAGGTATCGATGTATGGGGAACCCTTGAATACCGTTTCAGGGAAATGCCCCTTGCCGTTAGTTTAAATATTAAACCGTTTTTTGAGGTGGGATTACCTTCATTTTTCAGGCTAATGCCTGCCGACCTTGGCATTTCTGTCTCCTATATGTTCTGACAGAATTTAATCAATTAACTCCTGCACGCCTCAGACCCTCATCGAGCCATTTAATATATTCCTCAACTTTAAGTGTGGTTGCCACAGGTTTTACAAGAGGATTCCCGTTATAATCGGTAATCACATAAAGAGGGATAGCATTTGTTTTAAACTTCATTATCTCAAGGTCTTCATTTATTTTACCAATTGTCTTTTTGACTTTTCCATCAACACTCGAAGTAATCCATTCTTCTTCAGGAAGCTGTGTCCGGTCATCAGTATACAATGCTATTATCACAAATTTTCTGAGGCGTTCCTGCACACGGGGATCCGACCATACTTTAGCTTCCATCAACTTGCAATTGGCACATGCATGACCTTTAAAATCAATTAATACAGGACTCCCCTTCTCCTTTGCACACATAAGACCCTGGTTGTACTCAAAATAACCTGTCAAACCATACGGCAGCTGAAACCTGTCGGCATATTTTGGCTGCGAACAGTTAATGTTTAAGTCTGTTTTAGTAACACTCCTTAATTCAGAATTATACCCCTGATATTGTGCCGGGTTTAAAGATGATACTGATTTTCTGGCGGGCAGGAGCGGAGATAGTCCTTTAAGTTCTGCACCGAACAACCCTGGTATCATATATAATACGAACGAAAAGACCACAATTATCAGAAAAAGTCTGAAAACACCTATATGTTTAACTTCCGAATCGTGCGGAAACCTTATTTTACCCATAAGGTAAAGCCCGGTCAGTGAGAAGATAACTATCCAGACAGCCAGGAAGATTTCTCTGGAAATAATGTTGAGTCCGTAGACGCTATCGATAGTTGAAAGGAATTTCATACTGAATGCCAGCATAAGAAAGGCAAGAACAACCTTCACTGAATTAAGCCAGGCACCTGATTTGGGTAGCTTGCTCATTATTGAAGGGAAAAGTGCAAACAGTGTAAATGGTATTGAAAATGCCAGTCCGAATGCAAACATGCCTATTGTGGGTCTAATAATATCGCCCGATGCTGCTTCGACCAGAAGGCTTCCTGCAATTGGACCGGTACATGAAAAAGATACTATAACTGTTGTCAGTGCAAGAAAAAATGAAGCAAGTAGTCCACCTCTGTCAACCTTCGAATCGGCACTGCTGACCCATCTGTTTGGCAGTATTATTTCAAAGGCACCAAAAAATGATACAGCAAAAACTACAAATAAAATAAAGAACACTATGTTGGGTATCCAGTGTGTGCTCAATTCTCCAGCAAATCCTGCCCCTGCTCCGGTAAGTGTGATAATAAGTCCGGGCAGAGTATATATAATAACTATTGACAATCCGAAAATCAATGCATTAAGAACTGCTCCCTGTCTGTTATCTTTCTCCCTGGTAAAGAATGCTACCGTCATTGGTATCATCGGATAAACGCAGGGAGTGAGAAGACCAACCAGTCCGAGCAGAAAAGAAGCAATAAAAAACCCAAAGATTCCTTTTTTCCCTGATTCAATATCAGAAGGGGCTACTGTTTCAGTATTTTCTGACCCGGCCTCACCGACTGAGACTGTAAATTCGATGTCGTTCGGGGGCAGACACACCGCATCGGTGCACGACATATAAGTGATAGTTCCTTTTACTGTAAAATTACTTTCAGAAGATACGATCACCTGCCGAAATTCAGCACTGTCGCTGAATGTTTTTATTTTAAAACCGAAAGCCTCATCGAACTTTTCAACAGGTTCTGTGACCTCAAAAGGTTTACCTTCTAGAGAATAAAGGGTTGATGATTCAAAGCTGATGGTTGTTGGCACAGGTCCATCGGGTGGCACACTCATTGAATAGATGTGGGAGCCCTTTTCTATTGATGCTTTAAATATTATCTCATATCTGTTGTCATTCTTTTTTTCATACCCGAAACTCCACTTAACGGGGTCGTGAACCTGGGAATTTGCAATTGAGAAAACCAGTAAGAATAACAACAATAACGAACCTAATTTTTTCATATATCAGATCAAAATGGTATGACGTTCACAAATGTACGATAAAGGAATTAAAGTGATGCAAATAACTGTCAAACAGATTTCAAGTAAAAATGTTCATCAGTTATGTGACATCTATTTCATTTTCATATCTGTCGAAGAAATGATATTCCAGAAGGTGATATGAGGGTATGGCAATCACTTTGAGGCATATTCTGTATCTCAGATTCCATTTCATGCGGGTTGATATAAGACCTTTATTCAGATATGCCTCAATAAACGGATGAACTTTCAGAATCAGTTTCTTTGTTTTAATTTTTTCGAGAACCAGAGTAAGGCTTGTTTCTATTTCATCTATCAAAAGCAGCGGGGATTTTATTTCTCCTGTTCCTCTGCAGGCAGGGCATTTTTCGTTGGTCACCACAGTTATTTCTGGCCTTACCCTCTGGCGGGTTATCTGCATGATTCCGAATTTAGTAAGAGGCAGAATATTATGTTTGGATCTGTCATTCTGCATTGCCTCTTTCATTTTTTCATACAGAAGCTGTTTATTTTCGGCCGACTGCATGTCAATAAAATCGATGACAATTATTCCGCCCATGTCTCTAAGACGTATCTGGCGGGCTATTTCCTTTGTGGCAGCCAGGTTTACTTCCAGAGAATTTGTTTCCTGGTCGGTTCCCGTTCTGGCCCTGTTGCCGCTGTTAACATCTATCACATGCAGCGCTTCCGTATGTTCAATAATCAGATAGGCTCCATGCCAGAAAGATACTGTGCGTCCGAAAAGTGCCTTAATCTGTTTTGTAACACCGAAATGGTCGAAAATCGGAAGATTCCCTTTGTAAAGCTTTACAATATTCGCCTTCTCCGGTGCAATTTCTGATATATATCTTTTTATTTCATTCAGTAGGGCCTCATCATTAACCTGGATACTGTTAAAAGAGACATTAAGCAGGTCACGCAGAATAGTAGTTATCCTGCTCATTTCACCGATAAACAGGCGTGGTGTCTTAATATCCCTTCGAATAGAAGCAAACGCACTTTCCCATTTCTTGACCAGCTCTCTGAGTTCAGCATCCAGAACAGCCACTTTTTTACCTTCGGCGGCTGTCCTTACAATTACCCCGTAATTTTGAGGCTTAATACTCTGGACAAGAGTCTTCAGCCGGTTCTTTTCATCACTGTTCTCAATCTTGGTTGATACCGACACCTTATTTGAAAAAGGTATCAACACAAGGTTACGTCCGGCAATTGATATTTCTGAAGCCAGCCTTGGTCCTTTTGTTGAAATGGGTTCTTTGGTGATCTGGACTATTACCGTCTGACCTGCTGATAGGACCTGATTTATCTTTCCATCTTTATCTATATCAGGCTCAGGCGTAAACTTATGTACCGGAACTATTTTCCCCTTCCTCTGAACAGCCTGGTTGTAATATTTGTGAAGTGTTCTGAACTGAGGCCCAAGATCAAAATAGTGGAGAAAAGCATCCTTTTCATATCCAACATCCACAAATGCAGCATTCAGGCCGGGCATAATCTTCTTAACCTTGCCAAGGTATATATCCCCGACATTGAACTTTATATTCCGTTTTTCCTTATGTAACTCTACAAGTTGCTTATCTTCCAGTAGAGCCAGAGAAATCTCCTCATCCCCTACATCAATAATCAAATCCCTGCTTTCCACTTTTATTAAAGCTATTCTGTAATTATTTCAAGATTAAAAAAATAGAACAAACCTAAAGACCCGGGGATCTTTAGGTTTAAAGTCCAGATAATTCAGACCACAATTCGATTTCTTATTTCTTCTTATGTCTGTTTTTCCTCAAGCGTTTTTTACGCTTGTGCGTGGCCATCTTGTGTCTCTTCCTCTTCTTACCGCTTGGCATAAAAACTACTTCTTAACGTGAGTTTTTACTTTTGTAACAAACGACTTAGCCGGTTTAAATGCAGGAATGTTGTGTGCAGGAATAATGATGGTAGTATTCTTTGAAATGTTCCTGGCTGTTTTTTTAGCTCTTTTCTTAATCACAAAGCTTCCGAATCCACGGAGATACACGTTGTTACCATTAACCATCGAGTTCTTAACGGTTTCCATGAAGGCTTCAATAGCTTTCTGAACCGTTACTTTCTCTATACCGGTGTTCTTTGCAATTTCGTTAACAATGTCTGCTTTTGTCATGTTTCCTTAAGTTTTAAATTCAACAATCTATGTTAATTAGTTATTTTCAACCCTGCAAATATAAAAATTTATTTAAATTGAAATACTTACATCAAATTTTATTTCCTTCTGTTTGCAAGGTACTAATTTAGAACAAAATATTAAAAAGAAAAAACATCTGAAATAATACTCATTTATATTCATTTGTAACCTATGACAAAACGATGGAAATGATCAATATTTTACTTGTAATCAAACATTTACGAATTACATAGATCTAATCTGTTTCGGAGAGCTATAGTTTTCCTTCCGAGTTCTTTTTTTATTAACTTTACCTCATAAATCATAATATATTTAAATCTATGTCACTTAACAGGGTTATTCTGGTTGGAAATGTCGGAAAAGATCCGGTAATCAGATATTTTGACAGGGGAGTTGCAAAAGCTACATTTCCACTTGCAACAAGTGAAACATATACAAATCAGCAGGGTGAAACAATCACTTCTACCGAATGGCACAACATTGTGCTGTGGAGATCGCTAGCCGAAGTTGCAGAAAAAAAAGTAAAAAAAGGCACTCAGCTGTATATAGTCGGTAAGATAAAGACAAGGTCGTATGTTGACAAGGACGGAAACAACAAATACATAACGGAAATAATCGCCGACACTATGATGATACTTGACCGCAAGCAGGGCACGGCAACTACTTCGTCGGCTTCACCAGCCAATCACGAGGCTGACGAAACAGGTTTCAATGAACCTCCCGTACAGGCATATAATAATAGTTCAAACAACAAACCCATTGACATAATCAGTGAGCCTGAAAACCTTACTGATCCTTTCAGTGATGAACAGCTTATGTCAAAATCAGATGATGATCTTCCGTTTTAGTATTAACAAAAACAGAAACCATTGGGCTCTGAGTTATCATTTCCGCATGTTCTGAGTTTAGGGGCGGTCGGATTATCAGCACCCGGCATTAAAGTTATTTCTGGATTTATAATCCTTATCATTCTGCTTATGCTCTCTGCCTGTATGTCGGGGTCGGAAGTTGCCCTCTTTTCTCTCGGGCCTCAGGATATTAAGAAAATGAAATCAGCAAAAAGCAGGAGATCATCAATAATACTCAATTTTCTAAACAAACCTGAAGAGCTGCTCAGCACTATCCTTGTTGCCAATAACCTTATTAACGTTGGAATCGTTATCCTTTCAGCCTTCCTTTCAGGTATGTTATTCGACTTCAGCGAACATCCACTTACGGGTTTCCTGATTGAAGTTGTTGCAATTACATTTATGATTCTCCTTTTCGGAGAAATACTGCCCAAAGTTTATGCAACAAGAAATCATTATTCTTTCTCCCTCTTTATGGCATATCCTCTTTTAGTGCTATGGAAAATTCTGAGACCTGCAACCTTAATACTCACATCCACAACCCGTTTCCTGAAAGAAAAAAAATTCCGGAAACGGCACTCAATAAGCATGGAAGACATTTCGGATGCACTTGAACTTACTTCAGGAAAACTCGACGAAGAAGAGAAAATATTAAAAGGTATTGTAAAATTCGGCAACATAAATGTCAGCGCAATAATGTGCCCGCGTGTTGACGTTACAGCACTCGATATCAAAACAGGCTTCAGTGAAGTGATCCGTATTATAAATGAATCGGGGTTTTCACGCATACCTGTATACTCAGGAACATTCGACAATGTGACAGGTATCCTTTATGCAAAAGATGTTCTGCCGTATTCAGGATATCCCGATTCATTCAAATGGCAATCATTGCTCAGACCTCCTTATTTTGTACCTGAAACAAAAAAGATCGATGAACTGCTGAAAGAATTTCAGTTGAAAAAAATACATATGGCAATTGTAATCGACGAATACGGAGGTACATCCGGTATTGTCACTCTGGAAGATATACTTGAAGAAATAGTGGGAGAAATAACCGATGAAAGTGATGAAACAGTTCCCCTGTATAAGAAAGTTGATGATCACACATATATTTTTGAAGGCAAGATTCTGCTTAACGACTTTTACAAAGTTTTTGAAATAGAAGATGACCCGTTCAGTGAAATAAGAGGTGATTCAGAAACTCTTGCAGGACTTATTCTTGAAATGACTGGTGAAATTCCTCCGAAAAACAAAGAAATTAATTACGGAAAGTTTACTTTTATTGTAGAAGCTTCTGATAAAAGAAGAATAAAAGAGATAAGGGTAATACTTAAAAAAGACAATTTTGAAAAGAAGAAAGATTGAAATCATCATCCTGGCAGGATTATTATCCCTGTTTATATCATGCAGGGAAAAAACCATACCCAGACCCAGGGGGTATTTCAGAATAGATTTTCCGGAAAAGCAATATATTCTTTATGACACTTCCTGTCCTTTTATTTTTGAATATCCTGCATATGGAAAAATATCTTACGACTTAAGCGATAAAGCTGAACCATGCTGGTTTAATCTTTATTTTCCATCCTTCAGAGCCACTTTGCACATAAGTTACAAAAAATTGAAAGGTAATCTGCCTCTTATCGTCAAAGAGGCAAACGATTTCGTTTACAGTCATACAATAAAGGCCGATGCCATAAGTGAACAACCATGGTATAACCGGGAAGAGAGAGTATACGGAATATTGTACGATATAAAGGGTAATGCTGCTTCAGCGATTCAGTTCGTCCTGACCGACAGTCTGAACCACTTTCTCAGGGGCGCACTCTATTTCTCATCCATTCCAAACGAAGATTCACTGGCACCGGTAATTGATTTTTTCCGAAAAGATATTGTTCATTTCATTGAATCTTTCCGCTGGAAAAATTAGCAAAGCAAACATGGGGTGCATAACAAAACATTATCTGAACGAGTATTCTGTCCTTGGTGTCTGGAAAATTGAAGAAGATATAGATACACTGCTGGGGATGGTAGAGCTCGACAGCGATGACAGAAAAAGATTTCGTGAATTCAGAAGCAATTCCCGAAAGCTTGAATTTCTGAGCGTGAGAGCACTCCTTGCTGAACTTCTTGGCAAAGAAGCAAAAATAGTATACAATAAAAACAACAAGCCATTTCTGAAAGATGGAAGTCATTTTATAAGTATTTCCCATTCATACCGCCTTACCGCAATACTGTTGAGCACCAACGAACAGGTGGGAATAGATCTTGAATATATGAACGCAAATATTGCTGCGTTCGCTTCAAAATTCATGAACAAAAAAGAAAAAATAGTAAAAGACCATGCAAGAGCAAAGTATCACCTCTATCTTCACTGGTGTGCCAAAGAAGCCCTTTATAAAATTTGTGACAAAGAAGGTATAAGCATAAAGAATAATATTATCATTCAGCCTTTTGAATTGAAAGACTCAGGAGAAATGAAGGGAATAGTTAAAACTGACAAAATAAACCTTACATTCGACCTTTCATACGCAAAATATGACAACTACGCAATTGTGTGGACAAAAAAGAAAATATTATGAAATCAGGCATACTCCCATCCCGTAAGTCGGTCGCCCTTCTGCTCGACCCCGACAAGGCGAAGGGAAAAGCGCTCGACAATATAATTGAAACAGCCGTTTCAGCAGGAGTAGATTACATACTTACAGGTGGAAGTTTAACCTTCTGCAACATTGATCCGTTAATAAAACACGTCAGGAATAAATGCTCAATACCGGTTATTCTCTTCCCTGGCAATCTTCTACAGCTGAATACATCGGTTGACGGAATATATTTTATATCACTCATTTCCGGACGCAACTCCGAGCTTCTAATAGGGAACCATGTTATTGCAGCACCTTTTCTTAAAGATATTCGCGACAGGGTTGTTCCGGTAGGATATATCCTGATTAACTGCGGTTCGAAGACTTCAGTTGAGTATTTAAGTCAGACAGAAGCAATACCCTCAGATAAACCTGACATAATAACCGCAACAGCTCTAGCAGGAGAAATGCTCGGAATGAAAATGATCTATCTTGAGGGAGGCAGCGGAGCAATAAAACCCATCCCATCAGAAGTCATCAGGGCAGTTAAAGAGAACATTACATTGCCTTTAGCCGTTGGCGGCGGACTGAAGACGGCTGAACAGGTTAAAGAAGCCTTTAATGCAGGTGCCGACCTCATTATCCTTGGAAACGGATGCGAAAAACGACCTGCACTGCTGGCAGAAGCATGCAAAATAAGAGATTCCTACAGAAAAAGAAAATAGTACTACCTTATAACCAGCTCATTAATTGGCTCTCCAGTACAGGCATTGGGCAATGGTATACCACACATTACCGAAAGAGTAGGTGCAATATCCGTCATGTTTACTTTCCTTGTAACAGTTGCCCTGTTTACCGTCCAGCCATACCATATAAGTGGCACATGCGTGTCGTAATCATAATGAGAATTATGATCTGTAACCCTGTTATCTGATTTCTCCACCCATCCCGGACTCAACACTATTAAAACATCACCTGAACGCTGTGGAATATAGTTGTTAGAAGCTTTATCCGGAAGACTACCTGAAATAAATTCATTTGCTTCGAAAACCGAAAGGGGAAATGCAGCAGCAACACCCGAATGCTGAACAAGAAACCTTGCTACCTTTTTCTGCATTTCATCAAGGGAAATTCTGGCATCTTCAATAAGTGTACGGTTCAGAAACACCTGATTCTGCCAGTATCCTTTTACCCAGTCTCCCTGGCCATAAACAGCATTAAGATATAACCTCAGCAACTGCATTGCCTGGTTCGGCCTGAAATAGCCCGAAGGGATTCTGTTACTTTCAAGCACAGCAGGTATTTCAGATACACCATGTGATGCTGTAAGATATACCAGTACATTTTTCTTACCTATGGTTTCATTCAGAAATTTTATCAATTCTGCAATGTCGGCATCCAGCCTGAGTATGGCATCAGCGGCTTCAACCGATGAAGGTCCGAAACGGTGCCCTATATAATCATTTGCAGAGAAACATACTGATAGAAAATCAGTTATATCATCCTGTCCGAGTGCTTCTTCTTTAATAAGCCTGATTGCAAAATCTTTGGTAAAGCTGTTGCCAAAAGGGGTTTCCCTGATAAGGTAATAATCCTTCATGCCGTCGGGTATGCCTTTCGAGCGCATCTTTTTAAGATCATACGGGAACCAGCATATGCCTCCAAAACCAGCCTCAAAACTGTTTGAGTCGGGTAAAAAGTCGGAATAGACCTCTTTTCCCCTCAGTGGCGACCATATATTATTTAAATACGTCTCGGAAAGCTTCATTGCATTGAAATCATTAACCCATGCAGGAAGCTCCTTCATATACCATGAACTCGACATCCACGTCCCGGTTGTATTGTCGAACCAGAAAACACCATTTGCAGCATGCCCTGCCGAGAGAATAGCAGAACTCTCCTTAAGCCCAATCGAAAAAATCCTTGCCTTTCCTTTTGTGGCTAAAGCAAGCTCATCAGAAAATGTCGAAGTGAGAAGCTGTGCAGGAGAATGTAACCCCTGCTCGTAGCTGCCACCGACGGGTCCAACTTCTTTATCCTGTGTGCAATAAATAATTTCATTTTTGAGCGGCACATACCAGTAATCGGATATAATTCCATGAAAAGAGGGTTCAGTACCCGAAGCAATGGTGGCATGACCTGTAGATGATTGTGTCAGTACATAATTAAAGTTTGCATTCTTAAATGTTGTGCCTTCATTAATCAACCTTCTGATTCCGTCTTCCCCAAACCTGTCCTTCAGCTTTTCTATCTGATCATATCTGAGCTGCTCAACAATTATCGAAACAATCAGCTTTGGCTTTTCAGGAGGTATATACGCAACCTGACCTGTTACTGAAAAAAACCGGAAAAAGAATGTTACAATAAAAAGAAATGCTAAATGCTTCTCATACTTTGAAAAAACCATGCTTTCCCCTGTTAGGTTAAACTCATTTAATTACAGAAAAAACCGAATCAGCAAAAATAGTCTTTTTAACATCAGATGCAATTAGCAGGCTACGATTCGAATAAAATTTTTCAGTCAGTATCAATAATGTCTTGAATATACAACAAATCGGCTGCTTGCTGAGTGTCCGGTCACCGTTGATTTAAAAACTACAGTATATACACCTGCATCGAGGTAAGCGACGTTTAATATCACCGGTCTATCTGAAGTCAAGTACTCAAGTATTTTTACACCATTGCTGTTTATTACTGAGACTTTTACCTGACCTGTGATAGAATCAGGCAACCGGCATTCGATTATATCAGATGATGGATTGGGAAACAGAAGTGGTTTCTCCGGGTTTACTGAATCGATATCGGTAGGAGTAGATTTCATCTCAACATACAGATCAGTACGCTGATTATTTACAACGTTTACTCCCTGAACAACAGTGTCTCTGTACCCTGTGGCTGAGAAAGTCAGGTTCCAGCTACCCTGGGCCAGAAACCTGGTAAAATATCCTGTCAACGAATCAGCATAAACATGAGAGCTGTCTTTATCATGTCCGGCAATATATATTTTAGCGGGTACAGGTTTCTTAGTAACTGCATCTACCACCCTTCCGTGAATGCCATAAAGAGCATTTTCCAGATAACCAATCAGGGATTGCCGGTTATATTGCCAGAGAAGCTCCAGCTGTGCTGCAGGAGTCTGCTTTATGTCATCCAGTTCTATGGTTACCTCTCTGCCCTGTAACTCCCAGGTTATGAAATCCTGCCTCCCTCCATATATTATATACCATTCAGCACCTCTTACAACCCCGTTGTCATAATAATTCATGTAGGCCGGGCCAGAATATACATGTACCGTATCGGCATATTTTCTGCTTATATAATAAAACCAGTCATGATCAGCATGATATTTACTGAGCCATCTGTCCCACGGAAAATTTACCACTTCGAAGCCGGAATGAAAATTAGCAGAGAGTACGAACCTTCTTTTACGCATAAAAGCCATCATGTCGATGTTTTCCTTCTCAGGAACAATAGAAGGATTCATAGGGTCGGGAAAATTTCGGTTAAGGTCGATACCGTTTGCATTCGACCTTGTGGGAGAAATTATTTCATTCCCGGTCCTGTAGGTTCCGTCAGGGTTGGCAAGTGGGTTTATCCAGATTTCAAGGTTGTCTACAAGATTTCTTACTCTTGAATCTGTATTGTAATTTTTTAGAAGATAATCTGCCAACCTTAACATCAAGACAAAGCCTCCCAGCTCATCGCCATGTATTGTTGATGAATAGAATACCTCAGGCTCAGGTTCATCATCGTTTACATTATCAGAAATTTTCAGAACAAGAACAAGGCGTCCCATAATACTTGTGCCAATTGTATCGAGACGACACAATTGGGGATAGTCTGCCTGAAATTTCCTCATTATCGAATCATACTGGGTATAAGTAGGATAGCTGTCCCACTCCATTGCACCGCTTACCGAAGAAGCAGATATGATACCTTTTGCAGGCTCTTTTTCAACAACCTCATAATCAAACTTTTGCGATAAAAACCAGTTTAAAGTGGCAGCCGTCAAAGAAATGTAAACTTTTTTATCCTTCACTGCCGTAATTGAAACATTCCTTGTTATCAGCTCTATAGCATTCCTGCCCGGATATGATATAACTACCTCAGCCTCGCCGTACTTTTTAACTTCCTCAAAAAGCTTTTCATTCCTGGTAACCTGTGAAAAAGAAACAGCAGATAACAGAAAAATTAGCAAGGATATTATGATGATACGGGTGTTCATATCCTTTAAACGTTAAAACGGATATGAAGTATATCTCCGTCTTCTACAATATAATTTTTCCCTTCCACATGAAATTTCCCGGCCTCTTTGCAGGCATGTTCAGAGCCCAGTGTAACAAAGTCATTGTATTTCATCACTTCAGCCCTGATAAATCCCCTTTCAAGGTCAGAATGAATAACACCTGCAGCCTGCTGGGCATTAGTTCCTTTTTTTATTGTCCATGCCCTGATTTCTTTTGGTCCCACAGTAAAAAATGTAATCAGGTTAAGCAATCGGTAGGCTGCCCTTACCAGCTTATTGACACCAGGTTCATCAAGACCCGCATCATTCAGGAAAGCCATCCGGTCTTCATCGTTTTCAAGTTCGGCAATCTCAGCTTCCATTTTACCTGCAATCACCAGCACCTCAGCGTCCTTCCCCTTAAGATACTCTTTAACCTGTTCAACATATTTATTGCCGGTGTGCACCGATTTTTCGTCCACATTGCATACATATAACACCGGCTTTATTGTGAGAAGAAACAGGTCATCAATATATTTTTTCTCTTCACCGGTCAGATTCAGGTCTCTAGCATTGCCAAAATTTTCAAAATGTTCCTTCAGATGCGACAAAATTTCAATCCCCCGTTTTGCATCTTTATCTCCCGACTTGGCAATTTTCGACAGTCGTTCAATTTTCTTCTCCACCGATTCAAGGTCTTTGACCTGCAGCTCGAGGTTTACAGTTTCAATATCCCTTACGGGATCAACCGAACCATCAACATGCGGGAGTAACTCATCGTCGAAGCATCTGAGAACATGTATAAGTGCATCTGTGTTTCTTATATCGGCAAGGAACCTGTTTCCCACACCTTCTCCCCTGCTTGAGCCACGTACAAGCCCCGGTATATCAACTATAGTCACAGTTGTGGGGACTATCTTTTCCGTTACCTGAAACTTCCTGAGCTCATAAAGCCGGGGATCGGGAACATGAATGACACCTATGTTAGATTTCGACGCACTGAAAGCCGCACTACTGGTTTCAACCCTTGTGCCTGAGAGACAATTGAAAATCGTTGTCTTACCTACATTTGTAATCCCTATAATTCCGCATTGCAGTGCCATAAGCGTTTAAGAAAGATCATACAAAGGTACAATTTCCTTCTTTGAGATTATTTTTTTACTGAAATTTGGATTACATCTTTTTAAACTTTTTTGAAAATTACAATCTAATAATTCAAAAGGAGGTTCAATTTGGAAGGCAAAGACTGCGACAGGGATATTACAGACCTTCTTCAAAAGGATACCAGTAAAGGCTTCAGGCTTCTGGTTGAACGCTACAGCCGGAAGTTATACTGGCATATCCGCCGACTGGTTATTCTTCACGAGGATGCCGACGATGCTCTCCAGAACACTTTCATGAACGCATGGAAAAATCTGGGCAGCTTCAGGCACGAAAGTTCATTGTACACATGGCTATATGCCATTGCCACTAATGAGGCACTTGCAATATTAAACAGAAGAAATAAAAACGGTACCGCATCGCTCGATGACCTTGCCGGCATCCTTGCAAGATCCGTTGAGGGCAGTACCTGGTTCGACGGCGATGAAGCCCAGAGGAAACTGCAGAATGCTATTCTAAAGCTTCCTGAAAAACAGAGGGTGGTTTTCAACCTGAGATATTATGACGAAATGCCTTACGAGGATATGAGTAAAGTTCTTAATACCTCAGTAGGCGCTCTGAAAGCTTCTTATCATCATGCAGTAAAAAAGATTGAAGAATATCTGCAAACACTTTAAACTTTAATGATTTTGAACCATCTAAAAGACAACAATGAAAAATCTCGACAAAATACCGAAACAGAATCCCTTCAGGGTGCCTGATAACTATTTCGAGGATGTCAGTAAAAAAATAATTGCGGCAACTTCGGAAGCCGGAGGAAAACAGAAACATCCCGGAAAAGTAATCAGGATAAGGTATATAATTGCAATTGCAGCTTCAGTTGCCGCACTTACAATTATAGGTATTACCGGGTTGCTCACCAACACCAGAAACGGTAACCGGGATATCGCTTTCATCGACCTGAATTCTGAACAGGTTCTTGAAACAATAATTTACGATATTGACATTCCAACCCTCGAACAGGAAATTTCTGATTCATGGTTTGAAACCGGACTTACAGGGTTAGACAGTGAAGAAATAATTGATTATCTTATCAATGAAAATATTGAACCATCTGAAATTTATGAACTTTTATAAAAAATACAGGGTATGAAAAAGGGACTTATAATAACTGTTCTGCTCCTGTTCGCAGCGTTTCAGTTCGTATTTTCACAGCAAGATGCACCGGGTGACAGGCTTTACGCTTATAAGGTGGCATTTTTGACAAAAAGGCTAAATCTTACACCTGAGGAAGCACAGCGCTTCTGGCCTGTATACAATGAGCTTCAGGTGAAAAAGAATGAACTTCAGAAAGAGCGAACTTCAATTATCAGAAGAGCTGCTCAGAATGAACTCAACATGTCAGAAAAAGAGCTTACGGAAGCTGCCGACCGTCTTGTTTCTCTTGAACTGCAGGATGCAAACCTTACCGCCGAATATCATAAAAAATTTAGAGAGATACTATCACCGGTAAAGATCATAAGGTTATATCAGGCTGAAAATCAGTACCGGCTTGAACTTCTGAGGGAATTAAGAAATGCACCTGCTGCACCGGCTGAACAGGTTCCGCAACGCCGACTGAGAAATAACTGACTTACTGTCAGGTTTGCATGGTTAAAAAATCACCAAGTTTCTCGATACTGATTCTTGTCTGGGAGCCTTCTGCCATGTTTTTCACTGTAACTTCACTTCCCTTTATTTCATCCTCACCCGCAACAACTACATAAGGAATATTTAACGAATTGGCATAAGCAAACTGCTTCCCTATTTTTATTGCATCAGGGTAAATCTGGGCACTAATCCCATGACTGTGCAGAATTTTCAGTATCCTGAGTGCATACTGCAGTTCTGTATCACCGAAATTTACAATGAGTACCTTCGATGCAGATGTTCCTAATGACGAAAAACCTTCTTTAAGGGTAAGCACATCGTAAATTCTGTCAGCTCCAAAAGATATCCCAACGCCTGAGACTCCTTCCAGTCCAAAAATTCCAGTTAAATTATCATAACGGCCGCCACCGCAAATACTGCCAATGTTAACACCGGTTGCCTTTACTTCAATTATTGTTCCGGTGTAGTAATCAAGCCCCCTTGCCAGCGTAAGGTCAAAAACTATCTCCGAGCTTGGCGGGTCGGAATTTATAAGCCGGAACATGGTTTCCATTTCTTCAATACCCTTCTTCCCTGTTTCTGAATTAACCAGAAACTGTTTCAGCTTTTCCATCCTTCCGGCATTTGAGCCTTCAACTTCAAGAATGTTTTTCAGACTCTCAACAGCACTGCGCGGGATCCCCTTCCCAACCAGCTCTTCCTCAACTGCTTGCATTCCCACCTTGTCAAGTTTGTCGATAGCTACCGCTATTTCACTGAACCTTCCTGACACACCTGCAGCTTCGACAATGCCCATCAAAATCTTGCGGTTATTAAGACGGACAGCAACCGGTATATTGAGCTTCGAAAAAACATCATCAATTATCCTGATAAGCTCATATTCATTCAAAAGTGAGTCACTGCCAATAATATCTGCATCACACTGGTAAAACTCCCTGTATCTGCCTTTCTGAGGTTTGTCGGCTCTCCATACAGGTTGTATCTGATAGCGCTTAAATGGGAAGGTAATCTCATTCCTGTGCTGCACCACATATCTTGCGAATGGTACTGTAAGGTCATACCGTAAACCTTTTTCGCATATTTTTGATGAAAGAACGGAATGGTCGGGATTCTGAAGTTCACTTTCTGAAACACCTTCAAGAAAATCTCCCGAATTGAGTATTCTGAAAAGAAGTTTATCGCCTTCTGTACCATATTTCCCAAGCAGTGTCGAGAGGTTTTCCATTGCCGGTGTTTCAAGTGGTTGAAAACCATACAGTTTGAAAACCTCCTTTATGGTGCCGAATATATAGTCCCTTTTTAAAACCTCTGCCGGTGAAAAGTCGCGGGTGCCTTTTGGTATTGACGGTTTAAGAGCCATGATAATGCATAATGTAACGGGCAAAAGTATACATATACTTTGAAAGTAAAAAGTAAATATTAAGACAACGCGGTAATTTAAATGTCAAAATTCAATATACCTCAGGCACGTATGTCTGTTCTGTTTTTGGTGGTCTCACATAGGCAACGTCGTGTTTTAAGGGAGGCAGTTTGAATGGTTTTGGTGTCAGATCCTCATAAGGGATTAATGAAAGCAGGTGGTGAATGCAGTTAAGCCTTGCTCTCCTTTTATCATCTCCCTCGACCACATACCATGGAGATTGTTTCGTATCGGTATAAGCGAACATTTTATCTTTTGCCATGGAATATTCCACCCATTTATCACGCGATTCAATATCCATTGGACTTATCTTCCATCGTTTTGTCGGGTCTTTTATTCTGTCCTGAAATCTTTTCTCCTGTTCATGGTCGCTTACTGAGAACCAGTATTTTATTAATATTATGCCTGAACGAATAAGCATTTTTTCAAATTCCGGGCATGATCTCAGAAATTCCTCATATTCTTCGTTTGTACAGAAGCCCATTACTTTTTCCACTCCTGCCCTGTTATACCAGCTTCTGTCGAAGAGAACAATCTCACCCCCTGCCGGAAGATGAGCAACATATCTCTGAAAATACCACTGTGTTTTCTCCTTTTCTGTAGGAACACCAAGAGCAACTACCCTGCAGATGCGAGGATTTAGACATCCGGCTATGGTTTTTATTACTCCTCCCTTGCCTGCAGCATCCCTGCCCTCAAATATTACTACAACTTTCAGCTTTTTAGCCTTAACCCACTCCTGAAGTTTAATAAGCTCTATTTCAAGTTTTCTGAGCTCTTTAAAATAGACCTTCTTCTTCATCTTTTTCTTTATCTTCACTTCCTCATCATGATAGAGCTCATCCTTATCAAACACTTCAATTTTGTCAACTTTCTGCTTTTCATCCTTTTTATTCTTTTCCTTTTCTTCCCTGGTTTTCTTTTTTGAAGCCATGGCATTAATGTTTTAATAACAGAAAGTTAGACAATTTTTTTAATACATACTACCTCAGGTAATTAAAATTTTTAGCAGTATGAGAAAAGAATATCTTGCCAATAGCTAAAATATTGACAATGAACAAAATATTAAGATATTAGCTCTCTGCGCGACTAAAAACCAGGGCAAATTTACTATTCTCAGTAAGATAACAACTGGAATGATCTGTTACTATTACTGAATAAACGGAATTGCCAGCGGATATCTGAACTCTTCGCCTCTTGATGCCTTGATTGATGCAATAGTAACGCATACTATATTTAGTATCCAGAGGGCAATCAGAAGCGGAATTCCAACAAGGATAAAACATAACGGTATCAGCAGTAGTGTGTATAGCAACAACGAGAGCTGAAAATTCAGTGAAGCCTTTCCGTTTTCGTTCACCCATGTAGAATCATCACGTCGTGAAAGCCAGCAAATAAGCGGACCCAGAATATTCCCGAAAGGAAAAATAAAACAGGCAAATGCCGACAGGTGGCAGAACATTGCCCAGGTGCGCTCGCTTTCCGATAAAACTCTTATCTCTTTCATGGTCTTTCTTTTTAACTAAAGACGGAAATAATCTTACTTTGCTGCATCATTTATACCTGGCAAGACGACGCAGATCCGATTCGAGGAAAGCATTGGGGTTACTATTATTTATCCTGTGCTGCCCGAAATAGTACATATTTGAATCGTCGGTGCCAATTAGTATTTTAAAGCAAAAGCTCCCTGTACGATTGTCTGAAGGCCCCACTTTATGGAGAATCAGAGTGGCAGGTGCCTTATCATTTATTGCCTTTACAATTTCTTCTTCCTCCACAATCTTAAACGAGAAGGGGTAGATTGCCTTTACAGCTTCAATTGTATTTATTTCTGGAGCCAGATCCTCTTTCTTTGCCAGAATGGTTTTATTGACAACTTCAGGGGCATTTACATTGTAATACCTCAGATATCTTCTTCCGGTGATTGATGGATCCTCCGAAATAAGCTTTGCATGTTTCTGAATAAAAGCCAGTATAATACCGAGCTTATAACCATAGCCTGTATCATCTTCATCTGCAAATGAGAGAGGAACAGCACATATCTCGGGATTGTCACTCAGATCCCTCACCCTTTTCCCCTGTATAAGATTGATGAAATTAAACAATCCGCCTGTCTTGTCTTTCTCGAAATGAGTTTGAGTAAGTACTATAAAAGAGTATGCAGGGTCGGTGCGCCTTTTGTTGAATTCAACAATATTTATGAATTCATACGGAGTAATTGTCCAGAAAGAAGTAACAGCCTTTTTAATAAAAGAATTCCATGCCGAAAAGGGATCATCTTCCAGAACGACACAGGTTTTGGAATTCATGAACTGCTTGATCTCTTCAGCGCTTGGAAACGGAGCCTGAGCTCTGGACAGTAGAACCGCGGAGCAAAAAACTGAAAGAAGCAATAATCTTTTCATGGAATCTATCTATTTTGCAGGTAAATATAAAGGATTTCTCTCGTTAAACTTCCTGATATAAACAAACATAAGTTCCTTCTGTTTCTTCTTTGTCAGTTTTACGAATTCTTCATATAGTTCTGGATCTCTCATTATCAGAACTTTAACGCTTTCCACATCAAACTCATATATCTTACCAGTTTCAAAATCAATCAGATACTGTCTCAACTCTGTACGGCTCGCTGTATATGGACGGTAGTAATATGGCGGGTAATAACCGTAAGGATATCCACCATATGGATAATAATACGGGTAGTATGAGTAAGGATAATAATATGGATCGTAATAGCCATAAGGTGAGTAATATCTGTTGTCGTAAGTGGTTACGTCTGCCACAAAGTGGCATATATTTCCGAAGAAAGTAATTCTGTTAAAATTTCCCTGAACCATCACATAAAGGATACCGTTACGCGCAAATCCCCATATATCTTCTTTCTTAACTTCCTGCCTTACACCCATCTCATCGTAGAAGTAAATTTTCTCTGAGGCAAAAACCTTATTGAAAAAGTCCCTGTCGTTATAATCGGCTGATGTAAGAATCTTTGCTTTCGGAATGGGACTGTTTGCTTTAACCTGTTCAAAATTAAGATAAATGCCATCCTTAAAACGAAAATCAGAAGTATATTTAACTTTCTCTTCTGAAGTCTCCTGTGCAACGGCAGTTGGTATTATTAAATAAGATATAATGAAATAGAGCAGTGCATTCCATGATATTTTACTGGTTTTCTTCATATTCCAGCCCTCCTTTCCTCATTCATATATCAAAAATTATACCGTATATATTGAAATATTTTAATTCAAAGGTAAAGATAAAGGGTTTTTTTCATTATAATTTCTGATGTATAAAAAGATCCTGGATCTCTTTCTGTACTGTGGAAGCTGCCGGTATTCGGAAAAGATTTCCGGTTCATTTTTCAATAACCTGCTGAGATTTCTGACATTCAGCTTCATGATTTTTCCTGTCCTGAAATCAAGAAGATATTTTTTCAAATCCCTGTATCTTACCACCAGCTTCCCATCCCCCGCAGTTAACTCCATTTCATTTCCATAATTTTCTGAAATAATACTCTCATAAATTTCAAACTGACTGTCATGCAAAAAAAAGCAACTAATGGTACCCAGCATATAAAGCGGACTGTAATACCCTTTCCAGTGTACATATAAAATCCCATCCGAAGCAAATCCCCATACTTTTCTATTATCAATATACTCTTGCTTTCCTTCAGCAGTTGAATATATGATCTGTTTTGATTTTAAAATTCTTTTGTAAAATTTAGCATCAGTAAAATCTTCTGCAATAAGAAGACTGGACTTGG
Source organism: Bacteroidota bacterium (assembly GCA_029552825.1). Taxonomy (GTDB): domain Bacteria; phylum Bacteroidota; class Bacteroidia; order Bacteroidales; family VadinHA17; genus LD21. Next base: position 50,274 of record JAKPDL010000060.1, on the reverse strand, counting down.
GGACAGGCTCATTCCTGAGAACCTGATCAAAATCTTTGTATATACCGTCCTTAAACCTGAAAGGAAGTATTATTCTGGATTCAGTAAACTGAGCTTCCAGCGACAGTGGAAACAGTATCGCGAAAACAACTAACGGTATTGTTTTTCCTGACCTCAACTCAACTTCCTATAAACAATTTGAATTTTGAATTAATCCAAAATTAGAATGTTTTTAACATATATTATTTTTTCATCGTTTTTAGCTGAGATAATAAAAATATCATAATTTTACGCCTGATAATGAGGCCTGTTATGTTTAAAATCAGGAAGAAAGGCGAAAGTGGCCACATAAGTCGGGGATTGAAAATGCTTTCAGAATCAAAAAGATACATTATTAAGAATCTTTTTACGATAATATTACTGCTTCTGACTGCATCAATTATACTTATTTTCTTAAGGCTGGTTCTGGCTGCTGGTGTAACACTTATAGCAGTATGTGCACTTGAAATATTATTGTTACAGCAATTTTTAAGACAAACGAGGGCTCTGGAAAACACGATTGAAGAAATTTCTGAATTGAACGAAAAAACAGGAGATGTAATAAGCAGATTTTCACATCATATCAGGGAACCACTTAACAACCTGGTCGTTGTTGGTGAAATGCTTGCAAGTTCTGAACTCAGCAAAAAACAAAAAGATCTTGTCGAAACATTAATAGCATCAACAAACAACATGGCCGACATTCTGAACGATCTGACAGTGCAGAGTGCAGTGGCCAGCTATGAAGAAAGAAAACAAATCCGGTTCAACATAGGGGCGGCAATAGAAAACACTATTGACCTTTTTCGTTTGAAAAGTCCTCAGAATATTGATTTTATTTTACATAAAAAGGATGCTGCCAACTTTGAAGTAACGGGGGATCCTATAATATTAAAACAAATATTTCTTGATATTTTTAATATTATCAGTGAACAGAGCAGGGAGTTTCTTACAAAAGTAACCACCAGTATAAAAAAGGAGAAGGAAAAAGACCGTGAATGCATTGTATCGTTCAGGATACAAACTGATAGAAGGATTATTTTTTTAGATGACCGGAATGCCACAAGCAATCACATGATTAAACTTATCAGTTCAGGAGGAGGTAATTATACCCAGGAACTGAGCGAGAATTATTCAGTATTTACTTTCACACTGAAGTTTGTTTCTATTGCTGAAGAGAAGAAAAAACCAATAGCTTCACCAGCCATAGAAGCACTAAGGGTTAAGGAAAAACATAAAAAAGAACTCAAAGATGCCAATATTCTCCTTGTTGAAGATAACCCCATAAACCAGAAAATTACATTACTCACTCTTAAACCGCTGGTAAATAGCATTGATACTGCTTCTGATGGAAGGGAGGCTCTCGAAAAGTTCGGAAGTTCCTCCTATGATCTGATTCTTATGGATATACAGATGCCAGTTATGAGTGGAATTATTGCTGCTGAAAAAATAAGGGCACTTGAAGCAAGCACCAGCAGGCATACACCAATTATTGCTATAACGGCAAATGCTATGCTGGGTGACAAAGAAAGGTGCCTTGCAGCAGGAATGGATGATTATATAAGCAAACCCTTCCAGCCCTCTTCACTAATCGATATAATTAAGAAACACCTCTAAAACCTGACAATTACAGCCTTAATCCGATAACAAGTATATCATCAACCTGTTCATTATTTCCTTTCCATGAATTCAGTGTTTCCTCCAGAATTGTCTTTTGTTCGTGAAGAGGCAGCATGTTTATTGTTGTAAGAAGATACCTGAAACGGCGGTACATAAATTTCTTGCCCTCCTCACCTCCAAACTGGTCAGCATATCCGTCGGTAAAAAGATAGACAACTTCACCACCTGAAAAGTTTTCAACCTGTGAGGTAAATCTGAACTTCTCAGGCTTCATTCCCAGAATCTGTTTGTCTCCTTTAATCTCCTTAAGTCTGTTATCCTTTATGAAATACATAGATGAAAAAACACCCGCAAACTCAATAACTTTCTTTTTATAATCTATCATACAGATGCCGATATCCATACTATCTCTGATGTAATACTCCCCTTCCCTGGAAAAATAATTTCTGACTGATGCATCAAGCTTTTCCAGAATTTCTGCAGGATTATCAGAAATGCCATTGCTGATAACCTGATTCAAAATATTCTGTCCTATAATTGACATCAGAGCCCCCGGTACTCCATGACCGGTACAGTCGGCTGAAATCACACAAATTCTATCACCCGTAATACCAAACCAGTAAAAATCACCGCTAACAACATCGCGTGGCTGATAAAATATAAAATAGTCATTGAAGTGATTTGCAAGAAATGATTCGGAAGGAAGAAGAGCTTTCTGAATATGACGTGCATAAACAAGACTGTCAGTAACATTCCTTAATTTATATTCCAGAATTGACAGGTTTTCCTTTGTTTCATTGAGCTCTGAAATTGTACTGGTGAGAGTTTTCCGGTTTCTTATCAATCCCCTCCATAAATAAATCAATGATGCAATTAAAATAATCGTAATAAGCAGAAAGACAATAAAATATAAATTACTGAGTGAATTTACCTTACCGGGATTCAATGACGTCTCACAGTTCAATTCCCTCAGAAAATCAACTGAAAAAACATCATATATTAAAGTAAGAATCATTCTAATTCAAAAATACATTTAATTGAAGAGAAGGTAAAGGGTAAAATCAATAATTTACGGCATTACGGTTGCCGAATTTCCCTTCCGTAATTTTAAGTATTTCAATGAAGGAGAGTTCACTAAATTACCCATTCCGGCAACACTCCATTTTTCATCGACCGATGTTATAGTACCTTTATCCGAACAAACGATATCAGGCCAGGGCCTTGGGAAACCTCCCTGTCTGAAAGCTTTCACCGTGCCATCAAAAAGTATTGAAGATGTCCCAAAATACCTGTGGTCCCTCAAAGGATCCGAATTACCAAGCAACTGCCATGCTACCATATTCAGATCCCCTGTGTCAACTTCTTCATCAACGGCAAGTACAACTTTTAAAACATCCCCTGCTCCGGTATTATTCAGGAATTGCACAATTTTTTCAATATTTACGAGCTTTCCTTCCCTTTTTACTGAAATAACAGCTACCGGATAAAATGATCTATTTCTTAAAATATGGTATGATGAAATCATCTGATGTTTTACCATTTCATTAAGAACATCTGTAATTTTATTCTCATCTGTTATGTTCTTATTACCGGGAATTGTTTCAGAAGGCAATTTCCTTGTTGCATCGATACCTGCTTTACCTCCGAATGCAGGGACGTCGCATGAATGGTCGAGTACATCGAGCGGTCCGCGTGAAAAAATTACATCCTTTTCTACATCAGTATTATTAATTACCTCCTCGAGAACCTCACTATAATTTCTGATATCAATGCCATCACTTACTGCAATGATGTATTTTGAGAACATCATCTGTCCTGCTCCTAAAAGCGAATTAATTACCTTAAGTCCCTGTCCGGGATAATTTTTTTTCATACTGACTATCACCAGGTTATGTGCCACTCCTGCAGGGGGCATATGCAGGTCGGTTATTTCACTGTTAAGCACCATCTGGAGTGGTTTGAGAAAAATTTTCTCAGTAGCTCTGGTAAAGAAAAGATCTTCCTTAGGTGGTATGCCTACCACAGTAGCGGGATATACGGCATCGCGGGCATGGGTGATACAGGTAACATGAAACTTTGGATACATGTCGGACAGAGAGTAGAAGCCGGTATGGTCGCCGAAAGGACCTTCTGAAACCAGGGGTTCGGAAGGGTCGACATAACCTTCAATTACAATGTCGGCATCTTCAGGAACGTAGATGTCGTTTGTAACACATTTTACCATTTTTATTCTACGCCGTGTAAGAAATCCTGCAAGGATATATTCGTCGATATTTTCCGGAAGGGGTGCTGTTGCCGCATAGGTATAAACAGGGTCGCCTCCGAGAACGACTGAGACAGGCATCATTTTCCCTGTTTCTTTCCACAGCCTGTAATGGTTTGCTCCGGTTTTATGAAGCTGCCAGTGCATGGCTGTTGTGCATTTGTCAAGTATTTGCATCCGGTACATACCGGCATTGGGTGCAAGGGTGAATGGGTTGTATGTATGAACAATCGGAAGGGTAATAAATCTTCCCCCGTCGTGCGGCCAGCATTTCAGAACAGGAAGTATATCAAGATCGGGGTCTTTTAGAATAACCTGCTGGCATCGGCCTCTCCGGCAGGTTCTTACAGGTATGAATTTTCTCAGGCGAAAGAGGGTAAAAAAATCTGAAATTTTGCTTAATGGGTTACTACTTCCCGGTGTAAGAAGATCAGATATTTTATCAATTTCGCTGTATATATTTTCCGGCTCTTCCGTTTTAAGTGCCAGATTCATCCTTTTTTCTGATCCAAAAGCATTTATGAGTACCGGAAATGATGTTCCGTTGTTTTCAAATAATAGGGCCGGACCACCTGAATTTATTGTCCGGTCGGCAAACTCTGCAATTTCAAGAACAGGGTCAACGAAAACGGATATCCTTTTAAGTTCTCCCTCCCGTTCAAGCACATGGATAAAACCAGCAAGTCCTTTTGATGTCATCAGGAAATAACAATGTTTTTTTGTATGGGCTAAATTAGTAACATTTTCGGGGGAAAATACATTTTGGTCTGTAATTGGTTTTCCAGGATTTGTGTCAGGGGTCAGGAATGGTTGTTTTTTCTGGTATTTCCTGTCCGGACTGGAATGAAGGTGGGTATAAAAACAGTAATGGGAACTATTCTTTCGATTAGTTCCCACTCACCGTTTGCAGCCGAAGCCACATACGGTGGCAGGCTACAGTTATTCTGGCCGGCTGCCTTTCAGGTCTTACGATCTGAGGGAGGCAACCCTGAGCTTTCCGGCACTGCTTTTTAGGGCGGTGCCTTCCAGCCGTCCTTTCTCCCGATTACTCGGGATTCCGGGACGAAGCGTCATTCAGGCATGCGCTGATCAACCCCGTAGGGTTGTTCAGTTTGCAGGTTTCATCGGACCGAAGTCCTTTGTCTCCTGCAGCCCTGTGACCCAGTCGTTGAAAGAGCGTTGGCGTTTTCAGCGACCTGCTGAACATCGGGAACTCTTTTGCAGGGTTCCTTAGTTCAGGCTTCGGCTCTCTGATGCGCAGACCCGGAGGTCTGACCGAACCCTTCAGAGTCACACTTAAGCAACCCTTTATCGGGTTCCACATCTTTGAGCAGCCTTTTATCTCTCGCCTGCTGAATCAAAAATAGAATAAGTATCTCGAATAATAAAATAAAAAACACCGTTGTTGTAAACGCAATATCAACATGGGTTATTAACAATTGTTAATAACTCTCGATGTTGATAATATGCTAATATTCAGTGAGATAGCAGTTTATTCTGCCTTATTTGCATCTTCCCCCGTAGCTGATCCGCTACTTTTTTCCTGGTCGGGTTCTGCTTTATCAGTAGTTACATCTTTGGTGGCATTATCCTGCGGTGCTGTTCCGGTTGCTGTGGCAGCTGTTTCAGCCGTTCCTGCAGCTTTCTTCTTTGGAGCTCTTCTGCGCCGGGTAGTTGTCTTTTCCGGTTTTGTTTGAGCCGCCAGTCTGGCTTCATTGAAATCAACCAGTTCAATAATGCACATCTCGGCATTATCTCCCAACCTGTTGCCGGTTTTAAGTATTCTTGTGTAACCTCCGGGGCGATCTGCAACCTTGGGGGAGATCTCCCTGAAGAGTTCTGTTACAGCCTTTTTGTCCTGAAGATACCTGAATACCATTCTTCTGGAATGTGTTGTATCTTCTTTGGATCTAGTTATAAGAGGTTCAATATATGAACGAAGTGCTTTTGCCTTGGCCGTTGTTGTAGTTATTCTCTTATTCAGAATTAGCGATACAGCCATGTTCGCAAGCATAGCCTTCCTGTGAGAACTTGTCCTTCCCAAATGGTTAATTACTCTCTGATGTCGCATGGCTTATTTAATCTTTATCAAGTTTATATTTACTCACATCCATACCGAACGAGAGATTCAGTGATTCGAGAAGTTCATCCAGTTCGGTAAGAGATTTTTTCCCGAAGTTTCTGAATTTCAACAGATCATTTTTGTTGAATTTCACAAGGTCGCCCAGTGTTTCAACTTCGGCTGCTTTCAGACAGTTGAGAGCTCTGACCGAAAGGTCGAGGTCAACAAGTTTTGTCTTGAGCAGCTGGCGCATCTTAAGGATCTCTTCATCAAACTCCTCACTTGCCATCTTCTCACCCGAATCGAGGGTAATCTTATCATCCGAGAAAAGCATAAAGTGGTAAATCAGAATCTTGGCTGCTTCTTTCAAAGCATCTTTCGGATGAATGGAGCCGTCTGTCTCTATTTCAATGATAAGTTTCTCATAATCAGTTTTCTGCTCAACACGGTAGTTTTCGACCGTGTATTTTACATTTCTGATTGGCGTGAATATTGAGTCTATTGCAATTACCCCGAACTCAGGGTTGGCAGGTTCATTCTCTTCAGCAGGCACATACCCTCTTCCCTTGTTAATTGACAGTTCAACATTAAGCTTCACCGAGGGTTCCATTCTGCATATTACAAGGTCGGGATTGAGTACTTCGAAATGTGCAAGCACTGAATTAAGGTCGCCTGCTTTGAAGGTATCCCTTCCTGTAACTTTTATTACAACCTTTTCCGACTCGATATCTTCTGTTTTTCTTTTGAATCTGATCTGTTTAAGGTTAAGTAATATTTCTGTTACATCCTCAATAACGCCTTTTATTGTCGAGAATTCATGGTCGACTCCTTCGATTTTCACCAGTGTTATAGCATAACCCTCGAGGGAAGAAAGAAGGATTCTCCGCAGGGCATTTCCGATTGTAATGCCATATCCTGGCTCGAGCGGACGAAATTCGAATTTGCCGAATTTGTCGTTCGCTTCAAGCATTATGACTTTATCAGGTTTCTGGAATGCTAAGATGGCCATGGTTATTTTATTTGGAATATAGTTCAACAATTAATTGTTCATTAATATTTTCTGGAATATCGGCGCGCTGCGGAACCGACATAAATTTTCCGGCCATAAGGTTTTCATCCCATTCCAGCCAGGGCACTTTCTGGTATCTGCGGTCGGATAGGGAGTTTACTATAACCTCAAGTGATTTTGACTTTTCGCGGACGCCAACAATATCACCAGGTTTAAGCTGGTATGAAGGAATATTTACAACTTTTCCGTTAACGGTGATATGGCGGTGCGAAACAAGCTGGCGTGCTGCAGCCCTTGAAGGTGCAATACCCAGACGGTAAACAGTGTTGTCAAGACGTGATTCCAGAATCTGAAGCAGTACTTCACCAGTTACGCCTTTGCTTCTGGAAGCACGCTCAAATGCATTCTTGAACTGTCTTTCAAGCAATCCGTAAAGATATTTGACCTTTACTTTTTCCCTTAACTGAAGACCGTATTCCGATACCTTTCTTCTTTTCTTGTTCTGACCATGCTGGCCTGGAGGATAATTTTTCCTTTCCAGGTATTTGTCAGGTCCAAAAATAGGTTCTCCGAATTTTCTCGCAACTTTTGTTCTTGGTCCTATATATCTAGCCATTTATTTTATTATATTAAAATTCAACTTAAACAATTGTTAATCTTATAGTTAATTAAACTCTTCTTCTTCCTGGTGGGCGGCATCCGTTATGTGGAAGTGGTGTAACATCTACGATTTCTGTTATTTCGATTCCGGCATTAGCTATTGCCCTAATAGCCGATTCACGTCCGGCACCGGGTCCTTTCACAAACACCTTTACTCTTCTCACTCCAAGGTCATAAGCCTCCTTGCTGCAGTCCTCAGCAGCCATCTGTGCTGCATAAGGAGTATTTTTCTTTGAACCTCTGAAACCCATTTTCCCGGCTGATGACCATGAAATTACCTGACCCGAGTTATTGGTTATGGTTACAATAATATTGTTAAATGATGAATGAATGTGAGCCTGTCCGGCTGGTTCTATCCGTACATTTTTCCTCTTTAAAGCTCCTGTCTTCTTCGCCATAATTCAAATCTTATTTAGTAGCCTTTTTCTTGTTTGCAACAGTTTTTTTCCTTCCCTTACGGGTACGGGCATTGTTTTTGGTCCTCTGTCCACGTACCGGAAGGCCAAGGCGATGACGTATGCCTCTGTAACAGTTAATGTCAATCAGCCTCTTGATGTTCATCTGCATCTCCGAACGAAGCTCACCTTCAAGCTTGTAATTCTCGCTCAGTATTTTTCTGATGGCATTAACCTGTTCATCAGTCCAATCCTTAACCTTGATGTTACGGTCAACACCTGCCTGATCAAGCACTTTCTGAGCGGTGCTCCGTCCAACACCATAGATATATGTGAGGGCTATTTCACCCCTCTTGTTTCTTGGTAAATCTACCCCAACTATACGTGCCATAACTCTTTTTTAATAGTTTGCAAAGTTAGTCATTTTATCCCTGTCTTTGTTTAAATCTGGGATTTTTCTTATTAATAACGTACAAACGTCCTTTCCGCCTGACTATCTTGCAGTCGGCGCTGCGTTTTTTTACTGATGTTCTTACTTTCATATATCCTATTTATATCTGAATGTTATTCTTCCTTTAGTCAGGTCGTAGGGTGATATTTCAACCCTGACCTTATCGCCCGGTAAAATTTTAATGTAATGCATTCTCATTTTACCGGATATATGTGCTGTTATCACGTGTCCATTTTCGAGTTCGACCCTGAACATGGCATTTGACAGGGCCTCAATAATGGTTCCGTCCTGTTCTATCGGGGGTTGCTTGGCCATAGGTTTATTTTTTGTTTAACACTTCGTCGATGTATTTAAATGTTGTTAGCACATCTGCTTTTCCGGTGTCTACTGCCACGGCATACTCAAAATGTGCCGAAGGTTTACCGTCTGCTGTAACGATAGTCCATCCATCGCTCTTCTGCAGTGTTTCTTTAACTCCCATGTTTATCATGGGTTCGATGCATATTACCACACCTTTCAGCAGCTTTGGCCCTGTTCCCCTTTTGCCGAAATTGGGCACTTCGGGGGGTTCATGAAGCTTCGTTCCCAGGCCATGACCAACCAGTTCCCTCACCACTGAGAATCCTCCGCTCTCTGCTCTGGTCTGTACAGCAAACGAAATATCTCCTATTCGATTTCCTGCCACGGCTTCCTTTGCTCCATCCTCAAGAGAAGCCCGGGTATATTCGAGCAGTTTTCTGATTTCGCTGCTTACTTCACCCACAGCAAAAGTAAAAGCACTGTCGCCGTAATAACCGTTCAGAATTACTCCGCAGTCGATCGAGATGATATCTCCTTCTTTCAGGATGTAATCTGACGGTATGCCATGTACCACTTCCTCGTTAACTGAAGTGCACAATGTTGACGGGAATCCGTTATAGCCTTTGAAAGCAGGGACAGCTCCATGATCAAGGATAAATGTCTCTGCTATCCTGTCGAGGCTTTTCGTTGTAACTCCCGGGGCGATGTGCTTTGCAATCTCAGCCAGTGTACGCGACACCAGCAGGTTGCTTTCCCTCAGCAGTTCGATCTCTTCTTTTGTTCTGCAAATCAACATCAAAGAACGTTAAGCAGATTAATATGCTGCAACAGCTCCTGTTCTGCCTTTCACCCTGCCCGACTTCATCAAGCCGTCATAATGTCTCATAAGCAAATGACTCTCAATTTGCTGCAGGGTGTCAAGTATCACACCAACAAGAATAAGTAGTGATGTGCCACCGTAAAACTGCGCAAACTGAGGAGATACACCTGCTTTAACAGCTATTGCCGGCAGTATGGCTATAATAGCAAGAAAAATGGAACCGGGTAGTGTGATTCTCGATATAATCTGGTCAATAAACTCAACCGTCTTTCTGCCCGGTTTGATGCCGGGTATAAACCCTCCGTTTTTCTTCATATCTTCAGCCATCTGAACCGGATTGATAGTGATAGCTGTGTAAAAGTATGTGAAAAGGATTATAAGCAATCCTGTCACAAGGTTGTACCAGAATCCATACATATTTGAAAATGCCACAACAAAGCCCGAGCTTGAATTTGAATATCCTGCAATAATAATCGGAAGCATCATAATTGCCTGGGCAAAGATTATTGGCATAACGCCTGCGGCATTTACTTTAAGAGGTATATATTGTCTTACACCGCCATACTGTTTGTTGCCAATTATGCGGCGTGCATACTGAACAGGCACCCGGCGGGTACCCTGCACAAGCAGTATTGTGCCGAGGATCACGACAAAGAGGAAAACCATTTCCACAACAAGGGCAATTGCACCACCTGCACCATTCATTCTTGCACCTGCTTCAAATATGAAGTTTGCAGGCAGTCGTGCAACGATACCTATCATTATGAGCAGCGAAATGCCGTTACCTATACCCTTGTCAGTAATTTTTTCCCCGAGCCACATTACGAATATAGTTCCCGCTGTAAGAATTATCACCGATGAAACCAGAAAGAAGGTTCCTGATATGATAAATGCTGATGCAGGAAGCTGTGCCTGCAGATTATAGAGGTACGTCGGTGCCTGGAGAACAAGTATGAGGACTGTAAGATATCTTGTGTACTGATTCAGTTTTCTTCTGCCGCTTTCGCCCTCTTTCTGCAGTTTCTGGAAATAAGGAAAAATTATTCCGAGAAGCTGCACAACGATTGAAGCTGAGATATATGGCATAATACCGAGGGCAAAAATCGAAGCCTGGGAAAAGGCGCCTCCCGAAAACATATCGAGAAGGCCCATAATACCTGACGAAGTCTGGCTTTTCAGATTTTCCAGCTGGGCAGGGTCAATACCCGGCAGTGTCACATATTTACCCAGTCTGTAAATCATTATTATACTAAGAGTATATAGCAACCGGGCCCTCAGGTCCTCTATCTTGAAAATATTCTTTATGGTCTGAATCAGCCTCATCTGGTTAGATTTTTACTACTGTACCATTTTTTGCCTCTATTGCTTCAATAGCCTTTTTGCTGAATGCATGGGCATGAACTTCGAGTTTTCTGTTAAGTTCACCCTTTGCAAGTATCTTAACAAGATCATTCTTAGATATGAGCCCGGCCGATAAAAGAGTCGGTATATCTATCTTATCAGCATTAAGCTTTTCAGCGAGGTTTTGAAGTGTACCAATGTTGATGGCTTTATATTCAACACGGTTTCTGTTTGTGAATCCGTATTTGGGTACCCTTCTCTGCAGTGGCATCTGCCCACCTTCAAAACCAAGTTTTCTTTCATAACCGGATCTCTGCTGGGCTCCTTTGTGACCTCTGGTTGAGGTGCCTCCTTTACCTGAACCCTGTCCGCGTCCGATTCTTTTCCTCGCCTTTACTGAGCCTTTTGCCGGTTTTAAATTACTAAGATCCATACCCTGTTTGTTAAAAATTAATTCTATTCAACTTCTTCTGTTTTGACGAGATGTTTTATTTTCTCAACCATTCCTAGAATCTGAGGAGTAGCCTCATGCACCACGCTCTGGTGTAGCCTGTGTATTCCAAGTGCAGCAAGAATTCTTTTATGTCTCTCAGGTTTTCTGTTCTTGCTCCTTATCTGGGTTATTTTGATCTTTGCCATATGCAGATTTTCTATCCGTTAAACACTTTTTCGATGGGGATTCCCCTGTGTTCAGCTATTGTATAGGCATCCCTGAGCTGCAGAAGTGCTTTAATAGTAGCTTTAACCAGGTTGTGCGGGTTTGATGAGCCCTTCGATTTTGCGAGCACATTTCTAATCCCGACACTCTCGAGAACAGCACGCATAGCACCTCCTGCCTTTACTCCGGTACCTTCTGATGCAGGCTTCAGAAAAACCTTTGCTCCCCCGAATTTTGCACTCTGTTCATGCGGTATGGTCCCCTTTATTACAGGAATCCTGACAAGGTTCTTCTTGGCATCTTCAATTCCTTTTGCTATTGCGGCTGTCACCTCACTGGCTTTTCCAAGCCCGTAACCCACTATACCATCTTCATTGCCAACAACCACTATAGCCGAAAAACTGAATGTTCGTCCGCCTTTAGTGACTTTGGTCACTCTGTTGATACTTACAAGCCTGTCCTTAAGCTCGATATCCGTGGTTTTTACTTTTCGTATTCCGTTTGCCATAATTTCATTAGAATTTAAGTCCGCCTTCTCTTGCAGCTTCTGCCAGTGATTTAACTCTTCCGTGATATTTATAGCCTCCTCTGTCGAAAACTACCTTTTCGATTCCCTTTGAAAGGCATTTTGACGCAATCAGTTTTCCTACCAGTGAAGCCTGTTCAGTTTTCTTAATACCCTTTTTGTCAGCCACCTCTTTTTCGCGTGAACAGGCGGCAACAAGTGTTACACCCCTGGTATCATCAATTAGCTGGGCGTAAATGTGCCTGTTGCTGCGGAAAACAGACAGTCTCGGGCGTTCTGGTGTCCCGGTTATCTTTTTCCTTATCCTTTTCCTTATTCTTGTCCTTCTTTCCAGTTTTGTTAAAGCCATAATTTTAAAAATTATCTAATAATGAAATTAAGCGCTGGCCGATTTACCAGCTTTCCTTCTGATGTATTCCCCAACAAACCGTATACCCTTGCCCTTGAAAGGTTCAGGTGGACGAAGAGATCTTATTTTGGCTGCAACCTGACCAATGAGCTGCTTGTCGTGGCTCGTCAGTGTGATAATCGGGTTGCTTCTCTTTTCGGTTTTTGTCTCCACCTTAACCTCCGGTGGCATAACGAAAATGATATCGTGGGAATATCCAAGGCTCAGTTCAAGATTCTGCCCTTTGGCTTCAGCCCTGTAGCCTACTCCAACAACTTCAAGCTCTTTCTTATATCCTTTCGAAACCCCTTCCACCATATTTGCAATCAGGGCACGATAGAGCCCGTGAAGAGATTTGTGCCTCTTCGAATCGGATGGTCTGATGACTCTGACCTGATTATCAGTCACTTCAACTTTGATGTCGGGGTCAACAGCCTGCTGCAGCTTTCCAAGAGGGCCCTGCACATGAACAACATTGTTTTCATCAACACTTACATTCACCCCTTTGGGCAGATTAATCGGTAATTTTCCTATGCGTGACATCTGTTTATCCTCCTCTGTTAATAAACATAGCAAACCACCTCACCGCCAATATTTTCTTTCCTGGCTTCCTTATCGGTCATAAGACCTCTTGAGGTGGAAATAATTGCAATTCCAAGGCCATTAAGGACTCTTGGCATATCTTTTACATTGGTATATTTTCTCAAACCCGGTGTACTAACTCTTTCAATACCTTTTATTGCAGGCATTTTGGTTCGCGGGTGATACTTGAGCGCAATTTTCAGAACATCATATGGTCCTTCACCTTCAACAACCTTATAGGCGCGGATATAACCTTTTTCAAGCAGGATCCGTGCTATTTCTATCTTCATCTTTGATGAAGGTGCTTCCACTACCTTGTGTCCCGCCATTATAGCGTTTCTTATTCTTGTCAAAAAATCTGAAATGGGATCAGTCATCATATATCAAATTATTTTCACACAATTATAAATTACCAGCTGGCTTTTCTCACTCCCGGGATAAGGCCTTTTGATGCCATTTCCCTGAAGGTTATTCTGCTCAGTCCAAACTGTCGTATATATCCTCTTGGCCTTCCGGTGATTTTGCAGCGGTTTCTCAGGCGAATAGGATTTGAGTTTCTGGGAAGACGGCTCAATCCTATATAATCGCCTGCTGCCTTGAGCTGTGCTCTTTTTGCAGCATATTTCTGAGCCAGTTTTGCGCGCTTCACCTCGCGGGCCTTCATCGACTCTTTTGCCATATATTATCAGTTTTTAAGGTTTTTAAACGGTAAACCAAAATGCTTGAGTAACGCAAGAGCTTCTTCATCGGTCTTTGCTGATGTTACAAAAGTTATCTGAAGACCCATAATCTTCACAACCTTGTCAAGGTCAATTTCCGGGAAGATTATCTGCTCGGTAATTCCCAGTGTATAGTTACCGCGGCCGTCAAGCACCGGATTGATTCCCTTGAAATCCCTGATACGCGGGAGTGCAACACAGATGAGCCTCTGAAGGAACTCATACATCCTGTCCTGCCGGAGAGTCACCATAATGCCAATGGGCATGTTCTTCCTCAGCTTGAAGTTGGATATATCTTTTCTCGAATAAGTTGCCACAGCCTTCTGCCCTGCAATATCGGTTATCTCCTTCAAACCTGCTTCAAGAATCTTCTTATCGGCAATGGCTGCTCCGACACCCTGGCTAATAACAATCTTTTCGAGCCTTGGTACCTGCATCACTGACTTGTAGTTGAATTCCTTCATCAGTGCAGGAACAATCTCTTCCTTATATTTCTTTTTCAATTCAGGTATATACATTATCTGATCTCCTCCCCTGATTTTTTAGAATAACGAACAAGTTTGTTTTTCTCATTAAGCCTCCGGCCGATCCTTGTGGGTTTTCCGCTTGTAGGATCGATAAGCATAAGGTTCGAAATGTGAATCGGGGCTTCTTTCTTGATTATGCCGCCCTGAGGTGCTTTTGCATTGGGTTTTGTATGCTTGTGCACCATATTCACACCCTCAACAATAGCTCTCATTTTCTTCCGGTCAACCTCAAGAACTCGGCCTTTTTGTCCTTTCGACTCGCCCGAAATCACAATTACTGTATCTCCTTTTTTAATATGTAGCTTCTTCTGCATAATTCTTTTATTAATATTCTGTTATAAAACTTCCGGAGCAAGGGATACAATTTTCATGTATTTATCGCGCAATTCTCTTGCAACCGGTCCGAAGATACGTGTTCCCCTTACCTCATCCTGATTGGTAAGAAGCACAACGGCATTATCATCGAATCTGATATAGGAGCCGTCGGGCCGGCGTATCTCCTTCTTTGTTCTTACCACCACAGCTTTGCTAACCATCCCCTTTTTGGCTTCACCTGAAGGTAAAGCACTCTTTACCGTAACAATAATCTGATCTCCTACGGTTGCATAGCGTTTTTTGGTACCTCCCAATACCCTGATGCACAATACTTCCTTGGCTCCGGTATTGTCGGCAACGTTAAGTCTCGATTCCTGCTGTATCATAGTTACCTGGCTTTTTCAATTATTTCAACCAATCTCCAGTTTTTATTTTTGCTGAGAGGCCTTGTCTCTGCAATTCTTACAACATCTCCAATGTTGCATTCATTATTCTCGTCGTGAGCCATAACTTTCTTTGTTCTGGTAACATATTTTCCATAAACGGGGTGTTTAACCCTTCTTTTTATGGCCACGACAATAGATTTGTCCATCTTATTGCTTACGACAACGCCTGTTCTTTCTTTTCTTAATTTCCTTTCCATGATCAGAATCTGGCTATTTTGTTTTCTTGTTAAGTTCTCTTGCCCGCAGTTCGGTTAAAATACGTGCTATATTTTTTCTTGTCTGTTTTATTTTCTGCGGGTTGTCAATGGGAGAAATCGCATGGTTAAGTTTCATGCGTGTAAGCATCAACCTTTCCGAGTCGAGACGCTCCAGAAGGTCCTGTGTGCTTAATTCCCTTATTTCCGACATTTTCATCTTTATATATTTTTATCAAGCTGTTACGTAATCGCGTCTGATTATAAATTTTGTCTTTATCGGAAGCTTATGTGCTCCCAATCGTAGAGCTTCTTTTGCCACTTCGAGGGGAACACCGTCGGCTTCGATAAGTATTCTGCCCGGGGTTACAGGTGCCACAAATCCTTCAGGTGCACCTTTACCTTTACCCATTCGTACCTCAGCAGGTTTCTTTGTGATGGGTTTGTCGGGGAAGACTCTTATCCATATCTGGCCTTCACGCTTCATATAGCGTGTAATAGCCTGACGGGCAGCTTCAAGCTGTTGGCCAGTAATCCATGCCGACTCCAGCGCTTTAATTCCGAACGACCCAAAAGCAAGCTGAGTGCCCTTCTGGGCGTTGCCCTTCATTCTGCCTTTCTGCTGTTTCCTGTATTTTGTCTTCTTTGGCTGTAACATTGCAGTATTCTATAAAATTTTTAATCAGCGTTGATTTATTTCTTTCCTTTTCTCTTCAGTCCCTTTACCTTAGCTGTTTTTGCTCCGATATTGGGGCTGAGGTCTCTTTTTCCGTAAACCTCTCCGTTACATATCCATACTTTGATGCCGATACGTCCAACCTTTGTATGGGCTTCGGCAAGAGCGTAATCGATGTCGGCTCTGAAAGTATGGAGAGGAATGCGGCCTTCCTTGTAAGTTTCGCTACGTGCCATTTCGGCTCCCCCGAGCCTGCCAGATATCAGCACCTTAATGCCTTCGGCTCCCATTCTCATGGTAGATGCTATAGCCATCTTGATAGCTCTGCGATACGATATCTTGCCCTCAATCTGACGGGCAATATTATTTGCAACTATACAGGCATCCAGTTCGGGTCTCTTTATCTCGAAGATATTTATCTGAACCTCTTTTTTGGTTATTTTCTTGAGCTCTTCCTTCAGCTTATCAACCTCCTGCCCTCCTTTACCTATAATTATACCCGGGCGTGCGGTATTGACTGTGATGGTTATGAGCTTAAGTGTTCTTTCGATAATAATCTTTGAGATACTGGCTTTGGCAAGTCTTGCATTGAGGTACTCTATGATTTTTGTATCCTCAAGGAGCTTGCCGGAGAAGTCCTTACCTCCATACCAGTTTGAATCCCAGCCTCTTATGAGACCCAGTCGGTTACTTATCGGATTTACTTTTTGTCCCATTTATTTTATTTTGAACTGTTTTCTACTACTTCAGCTGTTTCAGGTTTTTCCTCGAGCCGGCTGCCCAGTATCACTGTTACATGGTTGGAGCGTTTTCTGATTCTGTAGGCTCTGCCCTGTGGTGCCGGTCTGAGTCGTTTGAGAGTACGTCCGCCGTCAACATAAATTTCTTTGACATAGAGTCCGCTCTCTTCCACCTTGGCTCCCTCGTTTTTCTGCTGCCAGTTTGATATGGCAGAAAGGAGCAGTTTTTCCAGACGGCGTGAAGCTTCTTTCTTACTGAACTTCAGAATATCAAGTGCCTTATTGACTTCCACACCGCGAATAAGGTCTGCAACAAGGCGCATTTTGCGCGGTGAGGTAGGGCAATTTCTGAGTATAGCCCTTGTCTGGCTGGCTTTTGCCTCTTTTATCTGTTCGGCTCTTTTTCTTTTTCTCGCACCCATTTTTTTACTGTATCAATAATCTATACCATTCACTATTTATTTCCGGAATGCCCTCTGAATGTACGTGTAGGAGCAAATTCACCGAGTTTATGGCCTACCATGTTTTCGGTAATATAAATCGGAATGAATTTATTTCCGTTATGGACTGCAATAGTATGTCCCACGAAATCGGGTGAAATGACTGATCTTCTCGACCAGGTTTTGATAACCGATTTCTTACCTGATTCGTTCATTTCAAGCACTCTCTTCAGTAGCTTGTAATCGATAAATGGACCCTTTTTGAGTGACCTACTCATAATATCCTTATTATTTCTTTCTTCTTTCTACGATATACTTTGTCGAATATTTTTTCTTATCCCTTGTTTTATAACCTTTTGCAGGGATACCTTTTCTGGAGCGCGGGTGGCCTCCCGAGGCTTTTCCTTCGCCGCCACCCATCGGATGGTCGATCGGGTTCATTGCGACACCTCTGGTACGCGGCCTCCTTCCCAGCCAGCGTGAGCGGCCTGCCTTGCCCGACTTTTCAAGGTTATGGTCGGGGTTGGAGACGATTCCAACTGTTGCACGGCATGATGCCAGTACCATACGGGTTTCGCCCGAAGGAAGTTTTATAGTTGCATAGTTTCCTTCACGGGCTATCAGCTGAGCATAAGTTCCGGCACTGCGTGCCAGAGCTGCTCCCTTGCCGGGTTTAAGTTCAATGTTGTGTATCATTGCACCCAGTGGCAGGTCGCTGAGAAAAAGAGTATTTCCTATTTCGGGTGCAACATTTTTGCCCGACATTATCTGCTGCCCTACCTTAAGTCCCTGAGGAGCAATAATATATCTCTTTTCTCCATCAGCATAACAGACCAGAGCTATACGTGCCGAACGATTTGGATCGTATTCAATGGTCTTCACCGTGGCCGGAATTCCATCCTTATCTCTTTTGAAATCAATAAGCCGGTACATTCTCTTATGCCCGCCGCCTATATAGCGCATCGTCATTTTGCCATCATTGTTCCTTCCGCCCGTTTTCTTAAGCGGCACAAGCAGAGATTTCTCCGGCTCAGCGCATGTGATATCATCAAATGCACTGATAAGCATGTGTCTCTGACCTGGTGTAACAGGTTTTAATTTCCTTACTCCCATTTTTAAATATTGCTATAAAAATCAATAGTATTACCTTCGGCAAGAGTTACTATTGCTTTCTTAACTGAAGCAGTCCTGCCTTTTACCATCCCCGAACGGGTGTACCTTATTTTTTCTTTGCCAGGGCATCGCATTGTATTAACCGATTTAACAGTGACGCCATAAAGTTCCTCCACGGCCTTCTTTATCTGTATCTTGTTGGCATTTTTTGCCACGATAAATCCGTACCGGTTCAGCTTTTCCCCCTGGCCTGTCATTTTCTCTGTTACTATCGGTTTCAGTAGAATACTCATTGTTTTTTTCAGTTACTAGTTTTTAAAAGTCCCGTGCAAAACTTCAACTGCACTCTCTGCAAGTACAAGAGTTGAAGCGTTCATTATCTTGTATGTCGTTAATTCACTGACAGTTACAACTTCAACCCCCGGCAAATTACGAGAGGACAAATATACATTTTTATTTTGTTCCGGTAAAACAAAGAGTGATTTTTTATCGGAAAGCTTGAGATTATCGCTTATTTTCTTCATCTCTTTTGTTTTCGGAACTTCGAAGTTAAAGTCCTCCACCACGATGATATTGTTTGATGCGGCTTTATATGAAAGGGCCGATTTACGTGCAAGGTCCTTGACCTTTTTATTCAGTTTAAAGCTGTAATCTCTTGGCCTTGGCCCGAAGATTCTTCCGCCGCCTCTGAATAGAGGGTTCTTGATATCGCCGAACCTTGCGGTTCCGGTTCCCTTCTGACGTTTGATCTTCCGGGTACTGCCCGATACCTCGCTGCGTTCCTTGGCTTTTGCAGTGCCCTGCCTGTTATTTGCAAGATACTGCTTGGTGTCGAGGTAAATGGCATGGTCATTAGGCTCGATGCCGAATATGGTATCGTCGAGTTTTACCTTTTTCCCGGTTTCTTCACCGTTGATATTATATACACTTACTTCCATTACTTTGTAATTATTACGTAACCACCTTTCGGACCAGGTACTGATCCTTTCACTATTAATATATTCTCTTCAGGTATAAGTTTCATTATTCTAAGGCTTATGGCCATAACTTTCTTTCCGCCTGTACGGCCTGCCATTCTCATTCCTGGCAGGACTCTTGAAGGGAATGAAGAAGCTCCCAGCGAACCCGGTGCTCTGCCCCTGTTGTGCTGGCCGTGGGTTTGACCGCCTACGCCTCCGAAACCATGGCGCTTTACTACACCCTGAAACCCTTTTCCTTTTGACCAGCCTCTTACGTCGACAAAGTTGTCTGTTTTGAAGATATCGGCTGTCAGAACGTCTCCGGCCTTAACTTCGCTGGTGTCAAAACCGGTGAATTCAATCAGTACTCTTTTCGGAGTAACGCCGGCCTTCTTGAAATGACCAAGCTCAGGCTTATTAGTGTTTTTCTCCTTCTTGTCGTCGAAGCCCAGCTGCACCGCCGAATAGCCATCCTTCTCCACAGTCTTTATCTGGGTCACAACGCAAGGTCCGGCCTGCAGTACTGTACAGGGAACATTTTTCCCGTTTTCATCGAAAAGGGAAGTCATTCCCACCTTTTTTCCAATTAATCCCTGCATATTTAAAGTTTTTATCTGTTATCAGACTTTTATTTCAACCTCAACACCGCTGGGCAGTTCAAGCTTCATCAGTGCATCAATTGTTTTTGGAGTCGAGCTGTAAATATCTAGCAGCCTTTTATATGACGAAAGCTGAAACTGCTCCCTTGACTTCTTGTTAACAAAGGGTGAGCGATTTACTGTAAAAATCCTTTTGTGGGTTGGAAGCGGTATAGGTCCGCTTACAACGGCACCTGTTGATTTTACAGTCTTTACGATCTTTTCGGCAGATTTATCCACCAGATTATGATCGTAAGATTTAAGTTTAATGCGAATTTTCTGGCTCATATAATTATAGAATTATTCCTTTTGTTATTTCCACTATTCTCTTTGCAATTTCTTCGGGCACTTCTTCGTAGTGTGAAAACTCCATTGTTGAAGTGGCCCTTCCTGATGTTATTGTTCTCAGTGCTGTTACATAACCGAAATTTTCGGCAAGAGGCACTTTTGCCTTTATCACGCGTGCGCCCCCTCTCGTCTCCATGCCTTCTATCCTTCCTCTTCTTCTGTTGAAGTCGCTTATGATATCGCCGACATATTCTTCGGGTGTAACGACTTCGGCTGACATGATTGGTTCGAGCAGCACGGGGTTGCATTTTACGGCAGCACGTCTGAAAGCCTGGCGTGCAGCTATCTCGAAGGAAAGTGAATCAGAATCGACCGGGTGATACGACCCATCTTTGAGTATCACTTTCAAACTTTCGAGCGGGAAGCCGGCAAGCGGGCCATTCATCATCGCCTCACGGAAACCCTTTTCTATTGCCGGTATAAACTCCCTTGGTATATTGCCTCCACTCACCTCATTTACAAACTGCAGCCCTTTAAAACCGTCGTCAGCAGGCATAAGTTCAACAAGTATATCGGCATATTTTCCTTTACCACCTGTCTGCTTTCTGAAGAGTTCACGATATTCGCACGATGTTGTGATAGCTTCCTTGTAAGCCACCTGAGGAACACCCTGATTGCACTCAACCTGGAATTCCCTCTTAAGCCTGTCGATGAGTATTTCGAGGTGCAGCTCGCCCATTCCCTGAATAATTGTCTGCCCGCTGTCGGGGTCAATCTTTACTCTAAAAGTAGGATCTTCTTCGGCGAGTTTATTCAATGCATTTGAAAGACGGTCGTAATCGGCCTGCGTTTTTGGTTCAATAGCAACACCTATAACCAGTTCGGGGAAATCCATCGATTCAAGTGCGATGGGTTTATGGATGGCACACAGCGTATCGCCTGTGCGAAGGTCTTTCAGACCAACACCTGCACATATATCTCCGGCTTCCATGACTTCCACCGGCTGCTGTTTATTTGCATGCATGCGGAAAAGCTTGTTGATGCGTTCCCTCTTACCTGTGCGAACATTCAGAACCATATCTCCAGTTCGCATCTTTCCTGAATATATCCGCATGAATACCAGCCTCCCCATGTAAGGGTCGGTGGCTATCTTAAATGCAAGTGCAGCCAGCGGAGCATCATTATCAGGCTCGCGCGTTATCTTCTCATTGGTTTTCGGGTCTGTTCCCTGCACAGGACCTATATCGAGAGGTGATGGAAGGAAGTTGACCACAGCATCGAGGAGCTTCTGAATGCCTTTGTTTTTGAAAGCAGCCCCGCACAGAACGGGTACAGCTATACCCGAAATAGTGCATTTTCTCAATGCTTCAATAAGTTCCTTCTCTGTTATTGAGTGATGATCTTCTATATATCTTTCCAGGATGGTATCATTCACCTCGGCAAGCGATTCGATCATTTTCATTCTCCACTCCTCAGCCTCTTCGACAAGTTCTTCAGGTATCTCGTCAACTCTGAATTTTGTACCGAGAGAAGCTTCATCGTCCCATATATATGCCTTCATTTCAATAAGATCTACCACACCGATGAATGTTTCTTCTGCGCCAATAGGTATCTGGACAGGCACCGGTTTGGCTCCGAGTTTAGTGTGTATCTGGTGCACTACACCGAAGAAATCGGCACCGATTCTGTCCATTTTATTTACGAAGGCTATTCTCGGGACGTGATATTTATTTGCCTGCCGCCATACTGTTTCCGACTGGGGTTCAACACCTCCGACAGCACAAAATATAGCCACGGCGCCGTCGAGTACGCGCAGCGACCTCTCCACTTCCACAGTAAAGTCGACATGTCCCGGTGTGTCAATTATATTTATTTTATATTCCTCGTTATTAACTTTCCAGTATGTTGTTGTTGCAGCTGATGTGATTGTTATACCTCTTTCCTGTTCCTGAACCATCCAGTCCATCTGGGCATTTCCATTATCGACCTCACCCATGCGGTGAGTACGGCCGGTATAATAGAGTATCCTTTCGGTAGTTGTAGTCTTACCGGCGTCGATATGGGCCATTATCCCGATGTTTCTGGTATATTTCAGGTTTTTATCCATTCCTGTCTGTGGTATTCAGCCTTTTATCAGAACCTGAAATGAGCAAATGCCTTATTGGCTTCAGCCATTCTGTGGGTGTCTTCCTTCTTTTTGAAGGCGCCGCCTTCGTTGTTGTATGCGGCTATCACCTCTGCAGCTAGCTTCTCGGCCATAGAATGACCGGGCCGTTGGCGTGCAAAAAAGATCAGGTTTTTCATACTGACGCTAACCTTCCTTTCGGGTCTGATCTCAACCGGCACCTGGAAAGTGGCACCACCAACCCTGCGACTCTTTACTTCAACCTGAGGAGTAATATTTTCGAGCGCCTGTTTCCAGATGTCGATAGGTGTTTTGCCCTCAACCTTTAACTTTTCGCCAATTATGTTAAGCGAATCGTAGAAAATTCTGAAAGCAACCGTTTTCTTGCCGTTTTTCATAAGGTTATTAACAAACCTTGTAACGAGCGGATCGTTGAATTTAGGATCCGGCGGCAATATTCTCCTCTTTGCTCTTGCTTTTCTCATTATCTTAATCTTAAATCTTAAACTTCATTACTGTTTCTTGGGTCTCTTAGTACCATACTTCGAACGGCGCTGGGAACGTCCCTCAACACCTGAAGCATCGAGAGTACCTCTTACGATATGATATCTGACTCCTGGCAGATCCTTAACCCTACCCCCTCTTACCAGAACAATTGAGTGCTCCTGCAGGTTATGTCCTTCACCCGGGATATAGGCATTAACCTCCTTCTGGTTGGTAAGCCTCACCCTTGCCACCTTTCTCATTGCTGAATTGGGCTTCTTGGGTGTTGTGGTATAAACCCTGATACAAACACCTCTTCGCTGCGGGCAAGAATCAAGAGCCAGAGCCTTGCTTCTGTCTATCAGCTTTTCCCTGCCTTTTCTTACTAATTGCTGTATTGTCGGCATAAATTCAATTGTTTAACATTAATTTTTCATTAAAAAACGGGCTGCAAAGTTACTAATTTTATTTTCTTTTTTGCAAATCGTTATTTTACTTTTTTCAAAAACAATATATATAATCACGCAAAAGCCGAACAGATAAATGCCAGTCCGGCATTTGCAATTACTTCAGTTACTATTTACTTACTTCTTGTGTAAGTTATCAGCAGGTTCCTTCCCGATCTTTCCCGATTGAATTCTTTTGTAAACTTACATAGGAGGGAAACACCGGTACTCCTGTTTCTTTTCAAAAAACTGGTGCAAAGAAAATAAAATTTCCCGAATTATAATGCATTACAAGGGAAGATTTTAAAAAATTATTAATTTTGTCCCCTCATTTCTCCAAATTGATATATATAGTAATAATGTATAACATCAATAACAATTTTACAGAATGAAAACATACACAACTGACCAGATTAAAACTATTTCGCTGATTGGTAATTCAAATTCCGGAAAAACAACCCTGGCCGAAGCAATGCTCTTTAACGGAGGAGTAATTGACCGAAGGGGCACAGTTGAATCTAAAAACACCGTTTCGGATTACCGCCTTGTGGAACAGGAAAGCGGAAACTCAATCTTCTCAACAGTTCTTTATACCGAATATCAGAACAAAAAAATCAATATACTCGATGCACCGGGACTTGATGATTTCTGTGGAGGTGTAATTTCATCTCTTTTTGCATCCGACTGCGCCTTGATGCTTATCAACGTCCAGAACGGCGTGGAAGTGGGTACCGAAATCCATTTCCGTTATGCCGAACAGCTAAACAAACCGGTGATAATGGTGATTAACGGACTCGACCATGAGAAGGCGAACTTCGAAAAGTCGATCGAAATGATGAAAGAGCGCCTCAGTAATGATGTTGTTATTGTACAGTATCCTGTTAACGAAGGTGTCGGATTCAATGCTGTTATTGATGTGTTGAAGATGAAGATGCTGAAATACGGAAAAGACGGAGGTAAAGCTGAGGTTCTCGATATTCCTGCCGACCAGGCCGAGAGGGCAGCAGAACTTCATTCAGTACTGGTTGAAAAAGCTGCTGAGTGTGACGAATCACTTATGGAGCTCTTCTTTTCAAACGACACCCTCTCGGAAGCTGAAATAAGAAAAGGTATCACAAAGAGCCTCCTTGCCCGTACAATGTTCCCGGTGTTCTGCATCTCGGCAAAGAACAATATCGGTGTTGACGACCTGATGGATTTCATAGTATCTGAAGTACCCACTGTCACTGATGTCCCTGCACCTCTTAACAGCAACGGCCAGCCTGTTAAAGTCGACCCCGCAGGGCCACCTTCAGTTTTCGTGTTCAAAACATCAATTGAAGAACATATCGGTGAAATCAACTATTTCAGAGTATATTCAGGAAAACTCACCGAAAACATTGATATGATAAATACCAGCAACGGCACAAAGGAAAGGCTTGCCCAGCTTTTTGTATGCGCCGGCAAGAACAGGACAAAAGTTCCCGAGCTGCATACCGGTGATATCGGTGCCGTTGTAAAACTCAAAAACACCAAAACCAATCATACACTTAATGCACCGGGCAACGACTGGACTTACAAAGGAATAGAATTCCCCGAGCCGAAATTCCGCACAGCCATCAAGGCAGTTTCGGAAGGGGACGATGAAAAACTGGGCGAAGCACTCTACAAGATGCACGTTGAAGACCCGACAATCATAGTTGAATACTCGAAAGAGCTGAAACAGATCATAGTTCACGGACAGGGTGAATACCATTTAAATATTCTTAAATGGCATCTTGACAATATTTATAAGATTCCCGTAGTATTTAACCCGCCGAGAATTCCTTACCGTGAAACTATAACTAAGATAGCCCAGGCCGATTACAGGCACAAGAAACAATCGGGTGGAGCCGGACAGTTCGGTGAAGTGCATCTAATTATCGAGCCTTACGAAGAAGGTTCTACCGAATCATCATTCTTTAAGATCGGAGGAAAAGAATATCGACTTTCAATACGCGATAAAGAAGAGATCGACCTGCCGTGGGGCGGTAAGTTGATATACGTAAACTGCATAGTAGGTGGTTCCATCGATGCACGCTTTATGCCTTCCATCCTTAAGGGAATAATGGAAAAGATGGAAGTCGGTCCGCTTACCGGCTCCTATGCAAGGGATATCAGAGTTTACGTATACGATGGCAAGATGCACCCTGTCGATTCGAACGATATCTCCTTCAGGCTGGCAGGAAGAAATGCTTTCAGCATCGCCTTCAAAAATGCAGCCCCGAAGATTCTGGAACCTATATATGATGTTGAGATAATGGTTCCTTCCGACAGAATGGGTGATGTAATAAGCGACCTTCAGAGCAGGCGGGGAATGGTTCTGGGTATGTCGAGCGAAAAAAGGTTTGAAGTGATCAAGGCAAGAGTACCGCTTGCTGAGATGAACAAATACTCCACTGCACTGAGTTCACTTACCGGCGGAAGAGCATTCTATACAATGAAATTTGCCGAGTACGCTCAGGTTCCACCCGACGTCCAGGAGGCTGTTATCAAGGCTTACCAGGCCGAACAGGAGGAAGAATAATTACTATTCCTAATAATATAAAGAAAGCCGTTCACAAATGAACGGCTTTCTTTTTTCAAATACCTTTCCACATCAAACAGTTTTTAAAACATCCCACACAAAGGCTCTTATGCCAACTTCTTCATTGATGTTGTCGATCTTTTTAACTGCCTCCAGTACTCTGTCAACCTTATCATCCTCAACCACTGTAAGCAGGCTTTTGTTAATTTCGGGCCATACATGAGTTCCGAGATGAGGAACACCTGTTGAAGTACCGCGTCCCTGAACATTTTCCCACAATGTGTAGCCTCTGATGCCCAGTTTCTCGAGCATATATTCTACTTTCTCAGTGAGAGCCTGGTTATATACTATCATTATCGCTTTCATAATAAATATGTTTTAAAGTTTGTATTTCAGGCCTGTCCGTTTCCGTTAAGGAAATTAATGTCGGCATACTCAGCCCGTTTTCTTCTCTCTATTCCCTTCTTTACAAAGATGGCATATACCACAGGAACAAGAACAAGTGTCACAAAAGTTGAGAAAATCAGGCCTCCAATAACTGCAACACCCATTGGACTCCAGAGCTCAGAACCTGAACCCAGTCTGAGGGCAAGAGGGAACATGCCAAGAATTGTTGTGGCAGAAGTCATGAAAACCGGCCTCAGTCTTGATTTTCCGGAAACGGCAATAGCTTCATACAGTTCAAGTCCTCTTCCCCGCATAAGGTTAATGAAGTCAACAAGCACAATTGCATTCTTTACAACAATACCTATCAATAGTACTGCACCGATACCGGAGATGACGTTAAGGGCAGTACCTGTCAGGAAAAGCGCAATTGCTACACCTGAAAAGGCGAAAGGTATTGAGAACATGATGATGAATGGCATTCTGAGTGATTCAAACTGAGAAGCCATCACCAGGTAAACTAGAATAAGGCTGACCACGAGAAGCATAGCTAGATCTTTAAATGCTTCCATCTGCTCCTTTATGGCACCTGATATCTGGACCATTACTCCAGCAGGTTTCGGTGTTGAATCGATGGCTTTCTGTATATCCATCTGAAGAGCAGTGAGCGAACGCTTGTATGGTGTAAGTGATACTCTTACCACCCTCTCCTTCCGCTTTCTTTCGATGCTTGGCGGTGCCCAGTATTCCTTAATCTGTGCAACCTCACCCAACCGAACAAGCTGACCTGATGGCGTGGGTATGCCAATGTTTTCAATTTTGGTAAGTGTGTTTCTTGCATCTTTCCTGAATCTGACAATAATATCGTATTCATCACCTGCCTGGCGCAGCTGGGTTGCCGTAAGTCCGCCTATTCTGTTTCTTAATGCTGAAGCCGCCATTGCGGTATTGAGTCCGCTGGCACTGAGTTTATTCTGATCGAAAATAATCTGTAGCTCAGGCTTTGATTTTCCTCGACTTATTGCAACATCCTTTGCTCCGGGTATCTTCTTGATCTTTTCAGCAAGTTCATTTGCAACGATATTTGTGGCTGCAATATCATATCCGTAAATCTCCACTTCTACGGTATTTCCCCCGAAGCTTCCCATGCTTGCAGTGGTTGAAATCGTAAAGTTTATCACCTCAGGAAATGCAGAGATATCTTTTCTCATCTCCTCGGCAAGATCCCATACAGAGCGTTGCCTTTCCTCTAACGGGACCAATCTGATTCTCTGGCGTATGACGTGAGTACCTCCGGCACTTAATATCGACGCCCAGCCACCCTGATCGTCTGAACCGGTTGAGGTTAAAATAAGGTTCACCTCCGGGTATTTTGCCTTGAAGATGCTGTCGAGCCGGTCGGCTACCTTGATAGTGTTTTCAACCCGTGTACCGGTCTGCAATTCGATGGTCGTCATTATTCTCGATTCGTCGGCCTGAGGGAAAAACTCAGTGGGAACGAATGCGAAGAGAGCCATCGACGAAATAAAAACTGTAAAAGACATAATAATCACAAAGGTTTTGTGCCTCAGTGCCCAGCGCAGTGTTTTTTCATAGAATTTATCAAACCAGTCGAGCCCTTTTCTTATGCTGCCATCGTATGTCCAGAAAGGTGCATCTGGTTTAATGGGGGTATATTTAAGAAGAAGTGCGCTAAGTGTTGGTGTAAGCGAAATGGCAGCCAGTGTGGAGGTGGTAATAACTATTGTAACACTCATACCAAGCTGCTTGAACAGGACGCCGGTAAGTCCTTTTACGAATGTTAGAGGGAAGAAGACGGCTACAACGGTAAGTGATGTCACGATAACCGCAAGCCATACTTCGTTTGTTGCGTATATAGCCGCTTCGCGCGGCCGGCTGCCCCTCTCAATGTGCCGCGTTATATTCTCAAGCACTACAATGGCATCGTCAACAACCATACCGATGGCAATCGAGAGTGATACCAGTGATATGATATTTATTGAGGCGTTTGCAACGAACAGGTATATGAATGCTACAACTAGTGAGACTGGTATTGTTAATATTATTATAAATGTAGCTCTCCACCTTCCAAGGAAGAAAAGCACAACAAGCACAACGAAGATTGCAGCAAAAAGGAGCGTCTCCGACAGGTTGCGTATTGCATCCTGGATGAATGTAGCACTGGCAAAGAGCTTCTCAATTTTCACATCGGGCGGCAGATCCTTTTTGACGCTTTCAATAGTCTTTTCAATTTCCTTTGTAATCTTCACCGTATTGGCACCCGATTGCTTCTGCACATAGAGTCCCATGCCGAAGCTGCGGTTGACCTTTGTGTCGAATTTCGATTCGCGGATAGTATCCCTTACTTCGGCTATATCCTTCAGGTAAACGGTTACACCGTTATAATTGCTTATAACAAGATCGCGAAGCAGGTCACTCTCGGGTATCTCGCCCTGGACACGCAAGGCATAATCGCTCTGGCCCATCTCCAGAGAACCTGCAGGCATGTTTATATTTTCCGACCTCAAAACGTTTCCCACCTGTTCGAGAGTAAGGTGGTAAGCTTCAAGTTTCTGGGGATCAATATCAATATAAATCCTTCTGCCCGGTACGCCCGAAAGATTCACAGCAGCGACACCATCAATCCTGTTAAGCGGATTAACCACCCTCTCATCAAGTATCTTCTCGAGCCCTTCATAACTCTCCTTAGCAGTTATTGCATAGAAAATTATGGGCATCATGCTCGAGTTGAACTTGATAATGGTTGGTTCCTCACAGCCGTCAGGAAGAGTCCTCCTGACAAAGTTCAGGTTACTTCTGATGTCGTTCATCGCCTCATCGAGGTTGCTTCCGTACTCAAACTGGAGAAAGACCACCGAAAGCCCGTCGCTCGATGTTGATGTAAGTTCTTTAAGATTACCCACGCTGTTAAGAGCGTTTTCAATGGGCCTGGTTACGTTTGTTTCGACATCCGATGCACTTGTACCCGGATAAGTGGTAAGTACAGTGATATATCGCAATTCAATTTCGGGATAAAGATCCACCGGGAGCTGTACTAAAGAATACAGACCTATTACTATCATTGCCACAAAAACCAGGATAGTTGTAACCGGCCTTTTTACCGATGAACTGTATATGCTCATTTTGTTTCTTCTTTAATTTAATTATTGAACAACTTCAATTTTATCGCCGTCTGAAAGTCTCGACTGGCCTTCAGTAATCAGCAAATCACCTTCTTTAAGTGTTTCGGATATTATTTCGAGATTATCATCAAATCTTTTTCCGACAGCTACATCCACTCTTCTTGCAACGCCGTCACCTGCAATCATTACATACCTTCTGTTGGTACCCTCCTGCATCAATACTGTAAAGGCAGGTACCACAAATGTCTCAACCTCACCGAGGTTCAGCGATACTCTTACAAACATGCCGGGTTTGAGCATTTCGTTTCTGTTGGGAACCTCAATCTCGACATTAAATGATCTGGTTACGGCGTTTATGGTAGGAGCAATCCTGTAAACCCTGCCGGTGAATTTTTCATTCTTATACACATCTGCAGTAATAACAGCTTCCATTCCTTTTTTAATAAGCGGATAGTACTGTTCTGAAAGGCTTACTATAACTTTAAGGGGATTAATCTGCATGAGTGTCACAACAGCAGGTTTACCGCTCATTGATGGGGCTCCGGAGTACATCTCGCCATCTTCATAATATTTCCCAGTGACGATCCCCTGGAAGGGTGCCTTAAGCAGAGTATTCTGTTCAAGAAATTCGACATTGGTTTTTGTCACCTCGTACTGGGTTTTAAGCTGGTCGTACTGCTGCTGTTTTGCACTGCCCGCCTTCAGCAAAGTGTCGAGTCTCCAGAGATCTTTCTCAAGACTGCTGAGCTGGAGCTTCAACTGATAAAGCTGGGTACGGTCCATCAGGAAAAGATTGTCGCCCTTATTCACCCTGTCGCCTGCTTCCACATATATCTTTTCAATTCTTCCGGGTGAAGAAGGTGCTACATTAACTTCCTCGAAAGCCTGTATGGTAGCAGAATAATCTATCGTCTTTGCAATTTTTGTTCTGGTAAGCGGTGTTACCTTTACTGGTGCTGCTGTTTTGCTTTCTCCCGTTGTTTCTCCGGGAGTTGAGGTACATGATACTAATATCACTCCTGAAATCACTACAGCGATTAATGTTCCAAAACGTTTCATTATATTACGGTTTAAAGGTTATACAAAATATTATTTTACAAGTTGTTAAGAAGTTTATCAAGTGCTATTTTGGTTTGTAAAAGGCTCATAAGAGCCGAGATGCAATTATTTTCGGCCTGCAGGTAAAGGCTGTTTGCCTGGGTTAGTTCAATACTTGAAGCCATGCCATGCCTGTACTTGTTTTCCATACTTTCATAAACCCTTTTCGAAAGCTCAACATTCTCTTTCTGAGTTTTATACTGCATGTTGGCATTGATAAGGTTATATCTGAGCTGTTTTTCCTGGATAAGGAGCTGCTCTGTCACCATCTCTTTTGTTGTGCGGGCTTTCTCAAGATTTATCT
Organism: Bacteroidota bacterium; assembly: GCA_029552825.1. GTDB lineage: Bacteria > Bacteroidota > Bacteroidia > Bacteroidales > VadinHA17 > LD21. The sequence goes on along the minus strand of JAKPDL010000060.1, from coordinate 19,598 downwards.
GCGCCTTCCTGATTCCCGCATATCTGTGTCCGCTTGCAAATATCGGGAACGAGAGTTGAAGACCTGTCATTGAGTTTTTGAACCATCTCAGGTCGCTTATTTTATCTCCCATTCCGTTAACACCATAATTATAGAAGCCTGAAAGTGTAGGAAGAATCGCTGCTTTCTGGCTTTTAAGAGCCAGAAGCGAAAGTTTCTCCTGATCTTCTGAAAGTATATAGTTCACATTCTGCCTGTAATCAAACTCCTTCGACAGAAGTGCTTCGACATTGACCTGTGATTCAATCGTTTCTAGAGTCTCCTTAAGTACTATTTTTGTATCGGCAGGAACTCCAAGCTGGAAACGGAGCATGTTATAGTTTAGTTCTATTGTTCGTTCAAGCTGGCTTTTTGTGTTTTCAACACTCTTCACATTTGCCATCATCTGATCCACGTCTGTCTGCTCTGCCATACCCGCGGCAAGCATTGCCTGCGTGGCTTTGAGTGTCTCATTGAGATTTGCCAGATTGCGCTCAACAATCTGCAGAGAGCGTTCCGAAACAAGTATCAGAAAATATGTCATGCTAACTGTTTCCTTGGTATCAAGCTCTGTTCGAGTCAGGTTATGTTCGCTAAGTTTCTGGGCAAGTTTGGCGGTTTCTACACCAATCAGATATGGTGCGTTAAAAATAAGGGTAGAAGCCTGAAAAGTGGCTCCTGAGGTGAACTGCGAACCGAACCTCACAGGTATCTTCACGCCAGGCTGCCCGAAAAACTCGCCCGGCAACAGTGTGGTCACCAGTTTAAGATTGTCGGTAAATGAACCTGTAGCATTTATCTGCGGAAGACCATTAGAAATGGTTTCCCACAAAGCATCCTTCGAAGCAATTACATCCATCCTGGCAGCAGCAACCATCTTGTTCTTTTTGACGGCATAATCCTGTGCATCCTTGAGTGTCAGACTCAACTCCATCGTGCTGCTGCTCTGGGATAAAAGTGCCAGAGACGGCATTAAAGCGCAAATCAATGCAAAAAAATATTTCACGGTTTTCATAATGTTATAGAGTTTTAAAGATTTTTTTCAAGTTTTTGAATTATTTCCAATCCTTCAGGCGTTGCTATACCTTTCAGGTATATTACGATAGTATTCTTCAGTACATCTCGCCTGCTGAACTGTTCAAAGGGATAAAGGTCATTGTTCATAACACTGAACATCATCCCGTAAAGTGTCCTGTTCACAATATCTATATTAATGTCTTTTCTGAAGAGTTTCTCTTTAACTCCCCTTTCAATTGCCTGCCTGTTGTTTCTGTAGTCGGGTATTTCACACTTGAGGTCTTTTCTGCCGGCAAGTTCCTGATGGAACTTCTTCATGTCGTCAAAGAACCCCGGACTCATTGACTGGATATGTTCGATGTGAACTTCCATCAGTCTGAAAATGGCTGCAATAATATTTTCCGACTCGCTGAGTATTTTTTCAATGAGGTTCTTCTGTTTGCTCGCCATCAAACTCAGAACTCCGGCAAGAAGTTCATTCTTGTCCGAAAAAATTTCATAAATTGTTCTTTTCGATACTCCGACATGTGAGGCGATCATATCCATGGTTACTGATCTTATTCCGTACCTGCGGAACAATTCAGCTGCCCCTTCGAGTATTTTTGTCCTGTAGTCTATAGCTTTAAAAAACTTCGCAAAAATGAGAAAACTTTTTTCGTTTACAAAGTTTTTTCCGTTAAAAATCTGTTAAAATCAGTAAACGGGTGAAAACCACCGGTGAATGGAGAATAGATTTTAAATGGCGTTACCGGTAGAGGTAAAAGAATCCCCTGTATTCTTTGCCGTCGTAGATGACATCGTCCCAGCCTCTGGCCCTTACGATGTAGAAATATATCCCCGGTGCAGCCTTGATTGAGGAGCGGTTGATACAGCCGTCCCATCCCTGCCATTCGGAAAGCCGTTCACCTTCGCCCTCGAAACTGTAAACCATCATTCCGCTGCGGCTGTATATCTGAATGCTGAGACTTCTGAGTGATTTTCCTTTCACAATGAAATAGTCGTTTATACCGTCGCCGTCGGGTGTGAACACATTGGGTATGGAGAGTTCAGACGGGTCGACTGTTATTTTTTCACTTCTGATTGAATCGATGCAAAGGTGTTCACTCGTCACAATAAGAGTTGCATAATATTCTCCGGGTTTGTAATAGATATGCGGAGGCGGGTTTTTAAGATATGATACTGAGTCGTCGCCGAATTTCCACTCATAATGCAAGGCTCTTATTGACTTATCGGTAAAAGTTACTTCCAGCGGTGCCTCGCCCTGCAGAGGGCTCACTTCAAAATCGGCTTTTACATGTATTGAGGTATAGGGAAACGATGATTCGGAAGTGCACTGAAAGCTGTCGGCAACCTGCAGTTTGTAAACTACATCTTCGAGGGGCGGGCTATAGGTTACAGGATTGAGTTCAAGCGACGGGTAAGGTATGGCAGACTCGGGAGTGGAAGACCATAGAAACGAGACTGCGTTTTTCAGCCTCACAGGCAAACCGTTTACAGGGTCATAATAATAAAAGGTATCAATGGCAACTTTACCCGACAGTGCCACGTAGTCGCAGGTGAAGTTCTGAAGTTTTGCCTCGGCATACGGCCTGTCGAGATGAACCCATGCCACAAGCGATGTGTCGTATCCTCCACCGTCTGTTATCCTTACTCTGTAACCGCCTTCATCCAGACCTGTCAATGAAGAACTTAGAACATTTGCATCTGCTTTGATGAATATGCTGAAATCTTTAGCCGCCACATCCCACCGGTGCCATGTAAAAGTGAACGGGCCAGTCCCTCCAGGGCTTACAGCCTCGAGCACACCCTTTACATTTCCCGTAGAGTTGCAGAAAATAAACACAGGATGTTTCACACCGGGCAGAGAAGGATACTGGGTATATCTGACAGCGCTGGCAGAAGGCGAAGAGATCTGTGCTCCACAGACAGAGTGTATAATTATTAATGTATATGCTGCCAGTGTTTTACGCACAGAACAACAGGTTTTTGTAAGTTAAAACGACAAATGTCACTCTTTGTTATAATATTTCAGGCAAGTATAATAAAATCCCGCGAAACAGAGGTTAACTGAAATATACAATTAAAATAATTCATTTTATATCAATTTATTAACGGTTTAATATTCATAAAGTCATTATTGTTTATAAATATTTATCTTTTTCCTGATGCAGCTGGAAGTTATCGGATGCTTATTGTTAATTTTGCCGTGACCGGCACTATAAAATACTGGAGAGAACAGCGATGGTAAAAGATTTTCTTGATGAATTGAACGAGGCTCAGCGTGAGGCTGTTATAAACACTGAAGGACCTGCACTTGTAATTGCGGGTGCCGGTGCCGGTAAAACCAGGGTACTGACATACCGGATTGCCTACCTTCTGAGCAGGGGGGTTAAGGCGCACCGTATTCTTGCCCTCACCTTTACGAACAAGGCTGCCGGAGAAATGAAAAACCGGATTGCAGGGATTGTTGGCGAAGAGATAACCAGGCACCTCTGGATGGGCACTTTTCATTCGATATTTGCCCGTATACTGCGCAACGAAGCCGAAAAACTCGGATATAAACCATCATATACCATATACGATGCCACCGACAGCAAGAGTCTGATACGTAGCATCATAAAGGAGATGAACCTTGGTGATGATGTTTACAAGCCCGGAGTTATTGCCGCAAGGATATCCGCAGCAAAGAATAATCTTATCACTGCGGCAATGTATGCTGCCAGTCCGGAGCTTACATCGTACGACAGAGCCGTAAGGATGCCCCTTCTGGCAGAAATCTACAAGACCTATTCTGCCCGATGCTTCAAAGCCAATGCTATGGATTTCGACGATCTGCTGCTCAACACAAACATACTTTTCAGGGATTTCCCCGAGTTGCTCGAGAAGTACCGGAAAAAGTTCGATTATATACTTGTTGATGAGTATCAGGACACCAACTATGCACAATATCTTATTGTCAAAAAACTGTCCGAGAGGCATAAAAACATCTGTGTGGTGGGTGATGATGCGCAGAGCATTTATTCGTTCAGAGGTGCTCGCATAGAAAACATTCTAGAGTTCCGGAACGACTACCCTGAAGCAAAGGTTTTCAAACTGGAGCAGAACTACCGTTCCACACAAACCATTGTCAATGCTGCAAATACAATTATCGCCAATAACACTGAACAGATACATAAAAAAGTATTTTCAAAGAACGAACCCGGAGAAAAAATAAGGATTCTTCAGGCAATGACCGACACGGAAGAAGGATTTATGGTCGCTTCCGATATTTTCGACAGAAAATATACCTATCAGCTCCGATGGAATGATTTTGCGATATTATACCGTACAAATGCCCAGTCGAGAATATTTGAAGAGACACTCCGGAAGAAGAATATTCCTTATCGCATTTACGGTGGCTTATCGTTTTACGAGAGGAAGGAGATAAAGGACATTCTTGCCTATTTCAGGATGGTTATCAACCCCGAAGATGAGGAAGCATTCAAACGGACGATTAATTACCCGAAGCGCGGGATAGGCGACACAACGGTAAAAAAGGTAACTGATATTGCATCGATGTACGGGGATTCATCATGGAGCATACTTTGCAGAATAGATGATTTCAGTGCATACTTCAATGAGTCGACACGTAAAAAGCTCACTGCTTACCGGGAGATGATAGCAGGTTTTGCAGCCACCACACAGGATATGGATGCATATCAGGCTGCGCGTGAGATTGCTTCAGCTTCGGGGATGATGAAAGAGCTGCAGGAGGGTCAGACGCCCGAGGAGGTGAGCCGTCTTGAGAATTTCGAGGAGTTGATGAATGCCATAAAGGAGTTTACCGAGTCGGCAAAGACCAATGGCGAGCCCGCCTCACTCGGGGCATATCTGCAGAATGTTGCTCTGCTCACCGACCAGGATACTGAAGACCGCAAGGGTGGTGACAAGGTTACCCTTATGACCATGCATTCGGCTAAGGGTCTCGAGTTCGACCATGTTTACGTAACCGGTATGGAGGAATCCATTTTCCCCTCGCCAATGTCACTTGATAATCCAAAAGAGCTTGAGGAGGAGAGGCGGTTGTTTTATGTTGCTGTTACCAGGGCAAAGAAGATGGCGACTCTTACCTATGCACTCAACCGGTACAGGTATGGGAATCTTGAATTCAGCAGGCCTAGCAGGTTTCTGAAGGAGATAGACCCTTCGTATATTGAGTTTCCGCAACTTGCCTCGAGGTTCAACAACAGACAGGAAAAACCCCGTAGCTACCGTTTCGACGAAGAGGAACCTGAGTATTCCGTTAAGCCAAAAGAAAAGAAGCTGCTGAAAGTTACTGAAAACAGGAGCGAGCATAATAATGAAACCTATTCCGCAATGAACTCCACGCTCAGGGAAGGTGACGTGGTGTCTCATGAGCGTTTCGGCACGGGTACAATAGTGGAGATAGACGGGGAACCGCCAAACACGACAGCTGTTGTGGAGTTTGAGGAGAGCGGGCGCAAGAAGCTGCTGCTCAGGTTTGCCCGACTGAAGAAATTATAGCCGTTATATCTATTTTTTACCTGGCTGCTGGCTCTCCATCTGGTTGATATTTATCTGCCGCAGAGGATAGCCGCTCACATTAACGGCATATGAAATATTTTTCTTTATCTCTTTTGTTTCCGATTTCATTGTCATTTTGTTGTTCTCGTCGTAAGCTTCCATTGCCAGCACCACACCGCCTTCGGGCAGTTCGCTGTAGTAAGCCGGCAGACCCGATTTGCTCATTGCTTTCTGGTTGGTGTTCATTTTGAAATCGCGTGTCACCCATAACTTTCCGTAGCCCTTCTCATCAGGTTCTCTGTATATATATTCATCACATTTGTATCCTGCAATGGTGCGGGTATTTCCGGTTTTGGTTATGGTGGGCTTTGATGTTGCCTCCTGGCCGGCTCCGGGTTTATCCTCATCGGGTACTTCGCTTATCATTCCGATTTTCGTGGTGCCCATGTCGGTGAGCATAAGCATGCATTTGTTGGCAGCATCGTATACGATGGAGGTTTTCATCGGAGTTGAATTGTCCTGAGTGTCAACGTAGGTGCTTGTCTCAACGCATCCGTTCAGGTTATCATTGTTGTAATAGATGTAATAGTCCACTTTTATGATGTCTTTATCGCTGTATATCTCCGACTGCATATACATATAGTTTCTGAACGAATATTCGTTTTCGTACTTAAGAGTTACTTTACCTCCCCATATGCCGCCAAGATTTATGCCTTTCTGTTCTCTTTTTTCTACGGCGGCTTCGGCCTGGCGGTCTATTTGCTCTTCGGCTTTCTGCTGTGCAAGCGAGTCGGCTTCTCTTTCAGCCTTGCCGGCAGCTTTTTTGCCGATATTTCCTATAGCCTGTGAGGCTTTTTCTTTCAGTGCCCTTCCTATCTGGCCCTCGGCGGAAGTACCTAAAACAAGCATTGCCGCCAGTGATAACAGAAACAGTTTTGTTTTCATACTATCTGATTTTAAAACATAAAGTTAAACTATTTTAATTGATTCGAGTATGGAATAAAGAATTTTTAATATCCTGGAAGAGAGATCTATCTAATTCGTTTTTACCCGATACGCTTCGTTATCGCAATCATCGCCCCGGCAGGCCGGGATTCCGACATTCAGTAGTTATATCATTCAAAGAAAGACAGTTCCCAGATCACTCACCCCACACCTTATCAATCACCTGCTTAATTTTCTCCTCGTAAACTTTGATAAGCTCCCTGCAGCCATCTATCACCTTGCGTTCGGCTTCGATTTTGGCAACAATTTTTTGCTGGACTTCAAGCGGCGGGAGGGGGATTTGGAGGTTTTTTAAGTCAGTATGAGATAAATTAGAAATATTTGTTGTTGTATTTGCAACTTTTAAAAAATATTCTTTTGATTTAGAACTGTTTAATTGATAATATATGTATTCCGGTAAAACTTTATCATTAGTAATTCTAATTAAAGTCATAAAAGCACCGAATGAGCATTTATAATTTATATTTCTTACAAAAGTAGTACGACCTAATAAGTTCAAACTATTTGCTGTAGATATCAAAATATCTTTATCTCTAAGTAATTTTTCTTCATCTGTAACAAGTTTCTTGTTTACATAATACAAATCTTTTTCAACAATTCCATTCTCTTGTGCAGCTTTTGTTGTTGCTATTCTTACGGTGTTATCATTCTCTATTTCTACTTGATCTTTTTTACTAAAAGTAATTCCCCTTATCAATTCACACACCTCCCCCAACTTCACCATTGGCCATTTGGGGTCAATATCAATCTGCGGTTTCCACGAATCGACCACCTGACGGCAGCCGTCAATCAGCTTCTGGTAACCCTCTATCTCGGCAACAATCTCGCGCTGGACCTCAAGCGGCGGAAGGGGGATTTGGATATTTTGAATCTCCAAACTCACACCACCGATTATTCCTTTTTTATACGGTTTCAATAAATCTTGAAACTTTTCCGACTGTAATATTCTAAAAAGAAAATAACTTTCGATATATTCATTAGCACGAAAAATATAAACATGCTCATTTACTGCCGCTTCGTAGGAATATTTCCAAAATCCAATTTTTCCAGTGGTTGCACCATCTTTTACCATTAATACATCGTTCTCTCTGAGAATTCCTCGTCTCATTTCTGAGAAATGTTCTCTGGTGATATATTTCATTTTATCAAAACGGATTGAACTATCTTCTGCTATCTGTTCACCGCCAATACTATAGACACCTTCACTTACCGCACCTCCTTTTTGGCGAGAACCACTTTCAATCTCACATACTTTCATCAACCTCACCATCGGCCATTTCTGGTGTTTTCGTTTTTCTACAATTCTGTATCTATCCCCGGTCAGGTTGTATTCCCCATTTTCTGCCAGCTTTTCTTTTTTTACCAGCAAAGCATTACAGGGCTTTTCTTCTGCAATAAATAATTCCGGTGTATTATTTCTGACAGCAGTAATATAATCCTTAATAACATTCAACGCATCGGGCAGGTCGTTTTTGTCTATTGGTCGGCGCTGGGCACCAAGATCAAAGCCGTCGTTTTCGATCTTTACAAATAGAATAGAATCGGTCTTCTTTGCAAGTTGCCTGTCCATAAGCAGTATAGAGGTCTTCACCCCGGAATAGGGATTAAACACACCTGCAGGAAGCGATACTACCGCATAAAGATGGTTTTCGACCAGCATTTTACGCAGTTGCTTATACGCATTTGCACTCTGGAAGATAATGCCTTCGGGTACAATCACCGCAGCCCTGCCAGCAGGGGTAAGGTGCTCGGCAATATAATCAACAAAAAGTACTTCGCTTCGGTTGCTCTGTACACTAAAGCGTTTATGAGGTTTGATGCCGCCTTTCGGTGTCATAAAAGGCGGATTGGCAAGTATCACATCAGCGTATTCATTCCAGCGTTCTTCACTGGTCAGGGTATCGTATTCCATTATCTGCGGCTGAACAAAGCCATGCAGATACATATTCACCAGCGAAAGCCGCACCATATCGGGCGATATATCGTAACCTTTGAAATTGGTGAGTAGTTTTTTACGTTCTTCAGAATTTAGTAAGTCGCCTCTATTGGTACCGTTCTGATTGCGATATTTAGGTGAGGTGTTTTCTCTTAAAATATGTTTGTATGCAGAAATCAAGAATCCAGCAGTTCCACAGGCAGGGTCAAGGATGGTTTCGTGTTTCTGCGGACTCACTATTTCCACCATAAAATCGATAATATGGCGCGGAGTGCGGAATTGCCCGGCATCGCCCTGGCTACTCATAACCGATAGCAGATACTCAAAGGCATCACCCAGTCGCTCGGAGTGGTCGTAGGTAAATTCGTTGATGGTCTTTAAAAACAGCTTGAGCGTTTCGGGGTCGCGGTAAGGAAGGTAGGCGTTTTTGAAAATATTACGAAAGAGTTCAGGAAGATTGGGATTCTGGCTCATGCGGGTAATGGCTTCGGCGTACAGATTGAGCATTTCGTATCCACCGATGCGAGGATCAAATATCTTGCTCCAGCCGTAACGCTCGTAATCTCCGGTAAAAAAGAGGGGGTTGCCGCCTAGTTCAACGGCTTCCTTATCCATATCGTCCATGAACTTATACACAAGAGCAATGGTAATCTGCTCTACCTGACTTTTTGGGTCGGGTATTTTACCTACAAGAATATCGCGGGCGGTATCAATTCGTCGTTTGGTTTCGTTGTCAAGCATGGTTTTATTTTCTGAATATTGAAAATATTTAATTTTTTCACCATATTTATTATAATATGTCGAAAATATTTAATTTTTTCGACATATTAAACGGGGTATGATGAAATTTCTGCACTTAAGTCAAAGTTTTTGAATAATAAAAACAAAGGTTCGTTAATGAAATAATTGTTTCGTCCTACTTTTTCTTTTCTTAGCAACCCGCCTTTAACAAGCTCTTCGAGATAACTGGCAGCAGTATGACGGTGAATATTCAAATCTTTCTGCAAATACTCAATCTTAGTATATGGATGTTTAAAAAGGTTATTGATTAAGTCCTGTGAATAAAATTTATATTGTGTTCTTATCTTATGTTTATATTCCATCATAAGTCTTGATATTTCTTTGACAAGATAGATTGTACCTTTTGATGTAATCTCTACTCCTTTGAGCATATACAAAATCCAGTCTTCCCAATTTTCTTTGTCCCTGACCTCCTGAAGTAAACGATAGTAATCTATTTTAGTTTTGATAATATAGCTGCTTAAATAAAGTATGGGTAAATCAAGCAAACCTTTTTGGACTAAGTAGAGGATATTAAGTATCCTACCTGTTCGTCCGTTTCCATCGTAAAATGGATGAATTGATTCGAACTGATAATGAATAATTGCCATTTTAATTAATGGGTCAACAGGGTGCAAAGAATCGTCATTAATATATTCTTCAAGATTTTGCATAAGGCTTACAATGGTGTTATAATCCTGTGGGGGGATGTAAACAGTTTCACCTGTCGCGAGATTTTTAAGCTCCGTTCCGGGCAACTTTCGTAAACCTGCATTATTTTCAACGATAATTTCCTGAAGAGATAAAATTATTTTATTGGTAATTAATTCGTTTTGTTGCAGGGATTTAAAACCTACCTGTACTGCCTTGGCATATTTATGTACTTCTTTTACATTTGGGTTAGATATAAAATTTTCAAAAAGGTCTTCTTTATAAATTTCGTCGTGAGTAGTGATAATGTTTTCAATTGCAGAGCTATCCTTTGCTTCAAGAAGTGGCAAAGTATTTATCAAAATAACTTCATTAGGGATAGTTTTAGCGGTTCCTTTTAATTCTGCAAGGTGGCGATGAGCTAAAGCAAGCTGTTTAAGTATTGGCTTGGTTTCCACATCACGGTGAGGTGGAATTGGTGACAATGAATAAGCGTTCATAACAGGCTCACATTTATGCAACAAACTTATTTAGTGGTACAAAATCCTTAATATATTCCGGGATTGCTTTTCGCAGGTCGTAAGGTAACTTTTTATATGCCTCGCCGTAGGGAGAAACATTTAAGAGTGCAAAATTTTTGTTATCAATAATAGCTCTGAAGTCGGCGTCGAGGATATATGCCTTAAAAACAGTTTTTGCATAAGTAAAATACTCTTCTTTTGGCAAATATCTGCTGTCGAACCTGTCAAACTCTTCATCCAGAAGTTCATCCCTTGTTTTGAAATAGGGGATCATGCCGAAAATCTTTTCTATAATTTCCCGCATGGTAATACGGCGGTCGATTTGAATGGAAGCACGGAGTTTTTCAAGGGTAAAATATTCTTCAGGTTTGTCAAGTATATGCTTTTCCAGATAATCCATCAGTTCATCCCACTTGCCGGCTTCAGCCTGTTCCTTAATAACCGGGTGCTGGATAATTGTTTTTTCAAATTTCTCAAAATACATTCTGTCAATTTTCATGCCGTCGGGACCAACAATGGTATGCTGCAAATGTGTTATCTGGTCCGCTCGTGTGCTTACATACTCATCAATGCCCGATGGCTCCCAGACCTCTGATATGGCAGGTTCTCCCGGACCGGGTCTGGGAAGTTTAAGCACTTCATCGTAATTAAATTTCTCTTCAAAGTATTCACAGTTTGCGAAGAAATCGAACATCTTATAATTTTCTTTTTGCTTATCTCCTATTTGAGCTTTCAGTTGCGGGTCAATTATATCAATTGAAAAGTTATATTTTCTTGTTCCCCGTCCTTTAATCTGAATAAAATCAGTTGGGGAAAATATTGGTCTCATAAGGCAGAGGTTCAAAATATCAGGGCAATCATAGCCTGTTGTCATCATACCTACAGTAACACAAACACGTGTTTTGCTTGTTCTGTAAGACGAATTAAAATTTCCCGTGCCTGAAAGGCGGTTGTTTGTAAAATTGATAGCAAACTGCTGAGAGTCGGGAATTACAGAAGTTACCTGAATAGCAAAATCGGACTGATATTTCCCGGGGAACATCTGGTGTGCCATTTCATTGAGAATCTGTGTAATTTTTGCGGCATGGTTTTGCGAAACACAATAGACAATTGTTTTTCCAATCTCTCCGCTTACTGGATCGCGGTAAGCATTTTCCAGAAAGGCTTTGCAAAATGCTCTGTTTGTGTTTTCGGAAAAAAACTTTTTTTCAAAATCCTTATGGACAAATATTTCTTCTGCTTCTTCTCCTTCTTCGTTTTGCGTTATTACTGCATAACCCTCGTCAGAAAGCAGTTGTGTGGTTATTTCCGTTCTTGCATCAACAACAACCGGATTAACAAGGAAACCATCTTTTACACCCTCAACAAGAGAGTAGCGGAAAGTAGGTTCCCCGTTTTCACACCCAAAAGTTTTGTATGTGTCGAGTAATAAACGGCGTTCCAGCTGTCGCGGATCATTTTCGCCAAGCTGTGCCATGTCGATATGTTTCAGGTAGTCTTTGGGTGTGGCAGTCAAACCCAATTTATAACCTATAAAGTATTCAAAAACCGCTCTGCTATTACCTCCGATACTGCGATGAGCTTCATCGGAAATAACAAGGTCGAAATCATCGGGTGAAAAAAGCCTTTTATATCGGTTCTTTGATAAAAAGGTTTGAACTGTTGAAACTACAATATCTGCTTTCCTCCAGTCATCCCTGTTTTCTTTATAGATAACAGTCTGGTAGTCATTTTTCAGATATGATACGAAAGCTTTATAAGCCTGGTCTTCAAGCTCGAGACGGTCAACCAGGAACAAAACACGCCGGGCATTGCCGGTTCTCAAAAATAGTTTTATAACTGCGGCTGATACAAGAGTTTTTCCTGTACCTGTAGCCATTTCAAACAGAAAACGGTCTTTCCCTTGTTCTACAGCTTTTTGAATTGCCCTGACAGCATTGAGTTGATATTTTCGTAAAAATCGTAGTTTGTTGATTTCGATATAGCTCTTCCGGCTTTCTGCGTTGATATATGAAGGATCTGTTTTATAATCTGGTTTTTGAGTCAGAACAATATAGTCATCTTCTACGGTTTCAGCGACCAGTCTGTTTTTATCGGGTTTGAAATCAGCATAGCCTTTAACTGTTTCAGGCGAAGGGAAACGGCTGATGATGTGAGGATTGCCTCTTTCAAGGTCCCAGAAGTAATGGATATTTCCATTGGAAAGAATTATAAAGCGGCAGTTTTGTGACAGAGCATAACGGCGGGCTTGTTCTTTGCCAAACAGTGGGTTTTTGTCCTCTGCCTTTGCCTCTAAAACGATGAAAGGGAAACCCCGTTCATCGAGCAGCAGAAAATCAATAAATCCGTTTCCTGTTTTTTCAAAGTCCTCACCTAACTCATCTAATTTTTCTCTTGTGATTTTAACGTTATTCTCAAGGAGAATATTTGCCTTTCCATTTTCATCGTCAAAGAATCGCCATCCTGCTTCTTCTAGGAGTTTGTTTATTTTTATCCGTGCTTTTGCTTCTTTTTGAGACATAAACAAGTATTATCTTTTCATATATGACACTTTTAAGCCTGCCCCTCGTTATATCTGACTCGCCTTACAGAAGTTAACGGCATCCTGCTAAGTTAATACATTTTCTTATTGTGTTATTCTATTCACTTTTGTTGGCTTTGAAAACTGTAAATTGGACAGATTTACAGGGGGTTAAAAAAGGCAAACAGGCCCAAAGGGTGTTAACATTGCTCCCTGATTCTCAATTGTCGTAATTTTCTGGATGACGGGGGTTTGGTTTTAGAATCCGTCCAATATCAAAATTGAAACATTGAGTATCAGATTTGGATTTTGTAATAAATATTTATTTCGGAAAGCGGTGAAATATTTTCCCATTTACCGGGGTTAGGTTGCTATGAAATATCCAGACTCAACATTAGCAAGAGCCAGATAAACAGCTTTTAAGGCAGAACTGTAACTACTACGACTATTACAAGTATAACAACCAGCTCGATATATTGAAAAACAAATTTTTCCTCCTAACTAATCAGACTTTGAGCTCGTTTTCCGGCTCCAGCCTGGTTGGTGTCCCAAATGCAGCTGCCTTTTCATTTACAAAAAATTATGGACACTACCTTTTATGCAGGTAGATTATGCCAAGCATTACGGAATTCGTCTTTGTTGATTGTTCTATAATTTATCCCAGGAGAAAATTTGGCAAATGGGCGACCCCTTCTCTTTTCTTCTTCTTTAAGCCTATAATTTTCCTCTTCAACCACTTTCAAGAATTGTTGCTTATTCAGAACAAAGTATTCTGGTGGATTAAGATTATTGAATCCAATTGTTGTCGGGACTAGTACAAAAACAAAAAACAAATTTGAGCTAGTATTAATTAATGAATCCTGATAAAGGAAATAATTTTTGGATCTGAGAGATTTTACTTGAACTGAAAACTCGATTCCATGTGGACTTTTACATAATAAGTCCGTAGTTGGAGCATTTCCCATTGTAAAAGCTACAAGATAACCTCGACGTGTCATTTCATGAGCAACGTCGAATTGTTCGGCCCATTGAGTTTGATGTACTTTCCTATCCATTTTATGTTTAATATTTAATCGTCATGTGACGTGGCTAATTATTGATTGGTTTACCATCCTAATTGTATATATATTAATTTTTTAACAGATTTTTTCTATTCCACCTAACGGCTGAGTGTTTGTGCCGTAAGGGATTGCGGGGCAGTATCCTGACCGCCTACACGAAAGTTTGAGCGGGCTACAACGCCTGAATACCCACTGAAACCCTTATGGCATATACGCTTTGTTGTGTGCTGATGTCTATACTCTAATATTATTTGCATCTAATAATTGTTGCACTTCATTAAATGCTGTAAAAAATAAAGGTGTTCCTGCAAATGATAATGGAGATACCGGACCTATTGTCATAAAGGAATACTGCCTTGACTTAGAGTCAAAAGCACTATGTGGGTCACGAAATGATTGATATAATTTAAGAGCATTTTGGTCACCACCTGCTAACTCCTTCAATGCCATAAACTCTGTTCCCATTGATAAGCCAAAGCCAAAGAAATTAATCCTTAATTGCGAAATAATTTCCTTGTGCAAACTGGACAATGTCTGACTGATAAATAACCATCCCAAACCATATTTTCGTGTAGTTCTTGCTGCATCAACAAGTACACTTCTAACTCTTGCTTCACTTTCATTTTGTGGGGTTTCTCGAGGTGCTAAACGATGTGCTTCATCAATTACGACAAGAGTATTAAGGTTTTTTCCTCCTTTGTAAAATTGTTCTGCCGTATAGTTTAGACCATCCAATATTCGTTTTATTACAAGGGCCTGTATTTTTTCTGTCCAATAAAGTCCTTCTGCTTGCTCTTTTGATAAGTCAATTATGAGCATTGGCCTAGTTTTCTTTTGATTTCCCTCTTTATCTTCAACAGACAAGAGCCACGTAAGTGCTGAGTCTGCGGTTCTTGCATTTTCTCTATCTTTTCGAAATAGTTTTGTTACAGGTGTCCAGTATTGGTTAAAAAAATCGTCTTTATTTGATGCAATTAGTTTATTGTTAAATCTTGTGCGAGAGGCCTCTGAACGATAAAATTCAACTTGTACATCAGTATTGGAAAGTATTTCCCAAGCAGCATCAAAGGTTTTTCTTTCATATAAGTTTTCCAATTTGAAATTCTGGCGTTCCAATCTTTCACGTATGACATTGCAAGCTAGTGCCCGGTTTTCTCCATAAGGAACAGACAATCTTTCAAAAAAAAGTGATTCATACAAGATTTCTTCGAACAACTCCCATCTGTCTAGTACAAGGTTTTTTACTGATATAACAAATGTTTCTTTACCATTATAATCGGCAATCTTCTTTAATGGTAATTTAAATTGCCCAGTTGTTACTTCTTCTCGAAAATCTTTTGAAAATTCTCCTTGAGGGTCAATAACCAATATTGCCATTTTTGGATAACGCATATATGCCGTCAAAACCATTTTTGCCAATACAGATTTACCAGATCCTGTTTTTCCAAAAATTCCAAGATGATATGCTTCTCCTGCTCCATTTTTTCCAGTATCGAAATGCTTGAACCATAATGGCAGCCGTGGTTTTGAACCATAGACATTTCCCAAATAGAATATTTCTTGCTGATACTGATATAGCAAAGTTTTTATTAACTCATCATTTGCTAATTGTATATTTGTTCCTGTTTGCGGAACTGTACCTAAAATACTTGGCTCATAACCATTGCCATTGTTTGCAAACACTGCACTGAGTGTCATTATACCAAGATGAGTATCCTGCTGTCCGCTAATAGGATTCACCTGGCCTCTTTGTCTTGCCAATGAGCGCATGGTAGGGTCTTCCAGCCAAGCATTTCTAAGTTCCACATCTGTAATTTGTCCAAGTGCATAATTTTCCATACCATCCTGCAGGTATTTGAAGAATGCCAACTCGCCTACAAGTTTTTTTTCTACTGCAGAGCCCAGAATGTCTAAAGTCAATTCTTTAGTTGAAGACGGAGAACCAATGGTTCCAATCCTCTCAGCAGCATCAATGATCTTATTTATGTTTAATTCTTCTGCCATATCATTTTCCGTTTTCGGTTCTATAACTATTCATATTGAAAAAAATTTCTGATAAGTCATCTTCATATTTTTCCGCTATTTGTCTCGTTGCTGTTTGGCGAAAAGCAGGAATAGCTTTACTTAGATTTTTAACCATTCTGTCTGACATGAAAAGCGGATACGGTTCTAATATTCCTGGCGTACCACATTGAAAATTAATTGCATTTAACAAAGTTGCTAATTGATACTTATTGGTGCAAATTGATTGGGGGACTTCAATACGAAGGGCTGGCGTATATGGGTGTGGTTTGTAATAACAAACATGCAAGTTATTGATTGAATTAACAATTTGTTCCAACTTTTTATCAAATTCTGATTTATAGTATGTTGTTAAACCTTCCATTCCAATATGCCATTTTTCGTTAGGTTGTTCATATTTAATAGGAGTGATGTATTCACCAGCTTTCAACAAAGAGGTAAGCATAGCTCTATCATCAAAATTTGTAGGCCAATTGAATTTCTTTCCAATTTCTCTTTTAGATGTATATTTTGGAAGACCTACCCAAAGTTTATCCGTTCGGTTGGAACAAACAATTTTTAAATAACTATCTAAAAATTTTTCAAAATTTTCTGCAAGAGTTTTTCCAACTTCATTGTTTCTAAAATCTTCAAACTTACTTATCGCAGTATTTAAATTTAAAAAAGGGTTTGTAATAGAACCATCTAGAAATACTATATCGTGAGGTGCCTCAGCTGCAAGTATTAATTCCATTTCCCACATAATTCCTCTCACAACAACA
Organism: Bacteroidota bacterium; assembly: GCA_029552825.1. Classification (GTDB taxonomy): domain Bacteria; phylum Bacteroidota; class Bacteroidia; order Bacteroidales; family VadinHA17; genus LD21. Next base: position 2,781 of record JAKPDL010000060.1, on the reverse strand, counting down.
GTTGTATCGGGATTATGACTTACTGAACTAATAAAAACTTTGTGATATGGCTTTCCCCATTCCCTTTTTTCTGATGGTGGTGTTAATCCTTCTATTGCAACTGCTGCTACAGCAACCAAATCGGTTGCCATCAACCGTTCTACCACATAAGAACCATCAATTCCACAGGTTGTGGGAGGTGAAATATGAGGTAAATCTGCATCGCGCTTTAATAGACCAGTATTAAATAATTCGTTTCTGTATATTTCCTTTTTCTTACTTACTTCAGTTAATGATTGCAAAAGAAAATCCCCAATCTTCTGACTTTTTAAAAGCATTTCTTCAACTAATGCTTCTGGTAACTGGTAAAAAGGCTGCTCAATATTTTCCATATTAATTCAAATCGTGTTTTTGCAGTAATTGATTAAAAAAAAATTCCCCTTTATATCGTTTCCATTCTTCCTTTCGCTCTGCTCTTGGTAAACACCATCGTTCTTTCCAGAAATCAACTAAATCTTTAAGAGGCCTATTATAATAAATTGGAGTTTCCTTTTTTTGAATGATATCTTGCAAATTGGAAGCAAGCGGAAACAAGAAAAATTCTCGTTTTAAGTTATGATATGAATAATCAGGTACTTTTAACAATCTGAATGCTGTATAAAGTAACTTAATTTTGCGGGATGGTCCGTTACCAAAAGTAGTACTAACATTAACACCATTGTCTTTAAGAAATTCCCGTATTTCCTTGTACAAGTTTTCGGGAATATGAAAAGAACCAGCCCCTTTTGTATAACCTAAACTTTTTGCTACAGGTTGATTCTTATATTTTAACCTATTATAAATACTGCTTTTCCCAAAAGCACTGGTTGTTGTTATAAAAAGTAATTCTGGTTCGATTATTCTGCCCTGTATTTCTGTTTTGTAGTTTTTATACTTTTCTCTATAACATTTTCTTAATTCATTGGAGGTCATTGCTAAAGCTGTCATTTTCCCACCAATGAGGTAGTTGTACGGAGGCAGTGCACCAAGCCGTTGAGCTTGCATAGATTTATTTACCCACAAATCCAACTCATCTTTTGGTATATTTAAATAATTATCCCTTACTGCCATCTTTAAAACAGGACTTTGAAGTCCAATAAGCCCAAATGGAGCATTATGTCCTATATCCCAAAGTACAAAACGCATTTGACGCCCGTAAGCTCTTTGATATGGTACACTCCACCATACAAGATTCCACCATTTAAAAATTAGTTCTTCAATACTATCTGGTTTAACTTCTCGTAACTCTAAATCAATATTGTGAGGATTGAAATTATTTATATTTAAAAGAAATTCTTTAACTTTTTTGGCATTGGCCTTTAAGAATTTTTTATGAAAAGAAATTTGTTCAAGTCTAGACGTTTGCTGTAAATATCTATAAGTAAATTTATTTTGTGTAGTTGGTTGAACATGAGGATTAATTTTAAATCCCTGTGCTTTCAAAGCATCTATTAGTCTATTTTTTAATTCTTCTCTGTGCATAATTAATTATATTTATTTCCTATAGCATTTTCACACAACATCCCTGTAAAAGTAAAATTACATTTATATGGATATACATCATCGTTTGTCAAATCATTGTTAATTAGTTTATTATGCTTGAAAATTGCATCAATCGGACTTGCAATATTTGTAAGACTTTTCTTGCTCAAATAAGTATAAATCAATATCGTTTTAAGCTCTGAAGAACCCAACAACTTTTGAATAAACCTTATATCATTACCTCTTTCCATCAATTGAGCAGTAAAATAGTTCAACTAGCCTGTTGTTTCTGATAAGTTCATTCAGCTTCGCTTTAATTCAATAGTTTCCGATATGTATCGCTACCGGGATCTTCTCTCCGGCAAACCACGCCCCCAACTCCAACAACCCTTCAGTTGACCAATTTAAACCCAATATGCACATAATTTCCTTACTGCCAACTGCCTACTGCTTACTGTCATTTGCCCTTTCGCCATTTTGCCTTTACGCCCTTATGCCTTTTCACCTTCCAATTCCATCCCAAGTTAAGAAATTTCTTCCAGAATATATATGACCTGAGTAAATTTTTTAAACCTAACCTATCCTGACACAGACATTTACACTACCAAAACCAATCAAATTCCCTGGAGGGTAAACCTTCATCCCGCCTATCCCGCCTATGCGGGACATTGAATACCGGATCGATATTTAAATAAAAACGGTAGTGATTTATCCAGAAAAATCTATGTCGTTCCTCTATACTGCCCGAAAACGTAAACAACATACCTCCTTCATTTAAACAATCTTAAATACTCTTCGAATATAAATAACCTGTTTCGCTTATAACCCGTTACTTCTGTCAACAAATTGTTTTTCACAAGCTCATCTGCGAGACGTTTAGCCGTAGAAAAATCTGCTTCCAGAAACTCCGCAACCGATTTAATATCCCCAACCGGCCTGGAGAATAAATATTCTAGCAGCCGTAATGCCTTCTTCTGCCGCTTCACCATTGCAGTCAGAATGTTTTGAGAATACTCTTTAATCCTAATAATTCGCTGAAAAGAATCAATGGCTTTCTGTGAGGTGATATCAATGCCCTTTCTTCCGTTGCCATCCAGAAAAGGATGTATGGTCTCAAACTGATAATGTGCTACGGCAATTTTAATAAGATGCGGAAGTAAAATTTTATCGTAATGCAGAAATTTTTCCAGATCTGACATCAAACCGGAAACACTCCCGGGTGAAGGGGGAATAAAAACGGCATCACTCCCTGAACTTCATAAACAGTATCAGCGGGCCGCC